>CAYXRB010000001.1:0-537 GCA_964467565.1 uncultured Pseudomonadales bacterium
TGGTTATATATTAAGTTTGCTTGACAGGGTTGGGAATTTAACTCATGCTTAATACATGCCTGCGGGGATACATGAAATTTTTACTATAGTAAAACAAACTGCCGAGCAGGTGATGGAAGAGCTGGGAACGGGATGGAAGGAAGAGATTTATCAAAAAGCGATGGAGGTGGGATTGCGGCAGCATGGGTTGCAGTACGAAAATCAGCGAATTTTACCGATTACTTTTAATCATCATGTGATTGGCGAAAGTATTCCGGATTTGGTGATATGGGGATTGGAAGATGGCAAGAAGGTGGCAGTGGTGGTGGATTTAAAGGCAGATGCGGGGATGAAAGAAGATTTTGAAGTGCAAGTGCAGCGGTATATTAAGGAACTTAGGAAGCAAGTAAAGCCGGGGGAGTTAGTGCATCATACCGGCTATGTAATAAATTTTATTAAAGCGGCAACGAGTAAGAAAATGGACAACGGGTATACCGAAGAAAACGGTGTGCAGATTTTACCGGTAGCACTGGAATAATTTGGGAATTTGACTTATAC
>CAYXRB010000001.1:553-1024 GCA_964467565.1 uncultured Pseudomonadales bacterium
AAGGTGGCTTGAGCGGTGGGAACTCAAACCAAAAACATCTTCTTCCCACGTCCATTGCAGCCAATTAAAAATTTGAGCTGCTTCTTTTTGTTTTTAAAGGAGGTGAGCGGCATGTATACCATTATTGTGTGGGACATGTTGGATTGCTATTACTACGCGGATTTTGGCGGTAAACCAGAGATTTTTGACAGGGAGGACAATTTAGACAAAGCAAAGGCAATTGCCGATGCGCTGTTTGTGGTAAAAAATTACAAATGGGAAAGTTTGAGCGAAATGAACGATTGCGATGGCGGTTATGACGTGCGAGTTTATGACCAAAATCAGACATGCGTCTATCGTGCCCATGAAAGCTTTAAAGAAAATTGGATCGGACAAATTTAATAATTATTGGAGTCTTTTATGTTTTACTCTCCCCTACTCTACTAACACGTTAGGTTGGTGGATTTGGTATATAGTTAAGCTACTTAATGA
>CAYXRB010000001.1:1159-21669 GCA_964467565.1 uncultured Pseudomonadales bacterium
CGTGGGACGAGCTGGTAACCGAGGTAGCGTATGCTGCTTCTATTCCGAGTTTGTTTAATAGGACAGTAGAAAAATATAAGCAAGTGTCGCGGTCTGAACTGGAACCGTACTTGTTAGAGGTACACCTAGATCACTTAATTCCACATACTAAAGAGATGTGGAAGCCGTCGACGGTAGAGTATTCGCCAACTAATCGACACCAATCATTTTATGAACTGATTGTTGAGCCCACTTGGTACAACGTACTGGTGGTACCACGGTATGTTAATAAGGGTAAAGAATTTTTTGATGTGGCAGTGCCGATTAAGGCAACGGTAACTGATGAAGAGTTACCAGTGATAATGCAAGGATTACAGTTTCCTGTAGACGAAAAGTCGACACATTCGGCATTATACAGACCCGGAAACTTTTTTCTACTAAACGAACGACTCGAATTTGAGGGAGTGAACTGGCCAAGTGACGAGGCGAACTTAGGGTTGCTTAACTAATTGTTTTGTATGCGGTGTTTGCTGCATTTGCCAATATGTTAGCTAAACTTTCTTTAAACCAACAACCTTCTGAAGGCAATACTGGGTAATGTGCGGGACGGTTATGTTATGAAAATTTATCCTACCTTCGAGGTAGTCTGGTCTCCTCCTTCACTAAAGTTATAGGCGGACGATTAGACACGCCGGGTTTTTAGATTTGAACTTTACTCCCCCGCCCACTCCATAATCCCTGGCGTTGGCTACAAATTTTCCTATCTTAGTGGCGAATTGCTTCATTCTGTTATAGTAGAGCTTATTGGTGGTGTTAATAAAATTTTCATTTGGAGTGGTTTATGAAAATAGTGCTGACTTTCCTAAGTTTATTATTGTTTGGATTTGTATCATCTCCTGCTTTTGCCATAACGTTTAGCGATAATTTTGATGATGGTGTAGCTGATGGGTGGATTGCAGGCGCACCATGCGGCTCACCAAGTTGGTGCGGGGTGGGTAACTGGCGGGTTGAATCGAGTAAAGTTGTACAGGACCAAGGTAGTGACGATTATATGTTTGTAAAAGATAGCTTAACTTTATCGAGCCAGACAATTCAGGCAGATATTCTTTGGCATGACAACGGTTATGCTGGTTTAACTGTTTGGCGGTATAACGATGATAATTGGGTGGTTGTATCCTATCCGGCAGACGGAAGTGGTCTTAGGGTAAAGGAGAAATGGTGCGAGCAAGCTGTATGCGGTAGAGATGAAAATGTTTCATGGGTGGTGTATCCAAACATTATTTATAACCGGATTTGGCAAACGTTTAAACTTGAAGCGAACAGTGTGACCGGAGAAATTAAAGCCTACTTAGATGGTCAGTATTTATTTACGCACACGGTTGGGTCTAATATTAAACGGAGTGGATTGTCGGGCTTTACAAGCGGTAATGCCGGGGGTAGTTTTGATAATTTTGTTGCCGCGTCTTTTGAGCCATTAACGACTAAGGATCAATGTTTAAAAGGCGGTTGGAGTGTGTTTACTAATCCTCTGTTTAAAAACCAAGGTGAGTGTTTAAGTGCTTTAAATGCTGGGATGAAAAAACCATCTCTTAGCGCAAATGTATTTCAGATATCGACAAATGGTGCGCAACAAAATAGCCCTTTGATTTGGGATAATACAGTTGTGTGGAATGACTGGCGGGGTAATGAAGGCATCGAAATTTGGAAATATGACTTAATCAACCAGCAAGAGAGTTTGCTCAAATCGGGTTCTGGTCATCAAGTGGTATATGGCCTGTGGGGGAACAAAATTGTTTACAGCGACGAAAGTGTGTACCCACCGGCTTTAAGGGTATTTGATATTACCACTGGCTTGGAAACGGAAGTAGTAAGTAATACGACTTATGGCCAAGCAGCTATCTTTGGCAATAGGGTTCTGTATGTAGAAGGTAGAGGTTTTGGTGATTTGTATGTTTATAACTTGGATTCAAAAGAAAGAAAGTTTATTTCGAGTAATGTGAATCTTCCCTCTATTTGGGATAACACCGTAGTGTGGACGTATGGAATGGGTAGTGGTCTCTATGGAATTAGAGGGTATGAACTACTAAAAGAAGAGTTCTTTGATATTTCGGCTGTAAATGATGGGTATCAAAGCAGTCCTCAAATTCATAAACAAACCGTTGTGTGGTTGGACGCAAGCGAAGGGAAGCGAAGGGTTTGGCAAAAAGATTTGTTAGCAGGTGAAGAATCAATTGTTGTTGAGGAAGAAGGTACCAGGTTAAGCAGCCCCAGTGTTTCGGGAAAATATATTTCTTGGGTGGATGATATGGGTACCGATGCCCACGATATTTTTGTGTATAGCCGGCAGAGTGGGCAAGTCGTGCGCCTGAGTAATTTTGGAAGTCAACAAGCCTCGCCTACTGTCCCCGATTTATATAGTGATACGGTAGTGTGGATGAGTTGGCATACGGGTAATGGTGATATTTACGGTGCTCAATTAAAGCATTAGAGAATTGTTATTTTTTGAGCATGCCCGTGATGATATACTCTCTCCAACTGTATTTTTGGAGATAGCAACAAGGACAAGATACCGCATGACTACTGAAGTACCACAATTTAACCAAGACCCTAGCCAAATTAGTCCTGAACAACGAGGGCCTATATTGTCAGCGATTGACCGAAGTTACTTAGATGGTGAATTGGATATCGAAACTTACCAACGAATACGAAGCCAATATGAGGTAGATTTTAGCCGTGTATTCACCCGGTCTGCAACTTTCGGTCACTTTGTACAGAGCTTGTGTAATTTCTTGCGACGCTAAACCCAATCCAGGCTAGGTTATTGCTAGCTCGAGCGTAGCCTAATATTACTTTAAATAAAGTAACACCCCAATTTATGATCGGAATAATAGACTAAATGGCCGGGCTCGGTCAACTTCATAAGTCAGGTATTTCTCAAGGGGTGGATTATCAGCACCCGATAAGGACACGTGGAGCGGATGTCCTTGTCCAAAGTTTACAATAAACGACGGGTCGCGGTTATAAAAATCGGCAAAACGTGAACCACTCTTCGTAATAATAGTACTCAGCGTATTTTCATTCTCTTCAAACTCCAAGCCGTGTTCGATTAAATGGGTTCTAATAGAGTCACGTAATTGTTCTACCACCACCTCTCTTGCTGCCACTCCTTTTACGGAATGCAAGACTCGAAGGTCAATATCATTGAACGTGCGAGATAGGGTATCTACTCCTTTTGTCGCACTTCCAACGGCAGTTACAGCTAGGTCATAGGGTAGAGGACTGGATAGACCATACATAAATTGCACAAACGCCGTGACATTGGCTCTATCGGGAGTTGATAACGATTCCATAAAGGTAGCGATAGGAACTTCACTTGCACTACCTAACTTGGCTTTCTCTCCAACACTTCCAAGCCACACATCTTGCCGCATTGACCAACTGGCGGCCTCTGCGATAGTAGGTATTTTTACTTCCTCTTCGATTCTTCCACCTGTAAATATTTTTTTTACCCACCGAACTCCTGACTGAAAAGGGTTTTCTGCACGACTCATAGCCACTCCTTAAATATTTTTACTGGGACAGGGAAAATTATTGTGGCAATTATAACAAATTACAAGCAAAATGCAGAATATTCCACCCCCGGTATTTCACCCCCGGGGTGTTTGAACCCCAGAGTGGTTTACATAACATACGACCCTAATATTCAAGCGTTGATATGGAAGAGCTTTACTTTTTTGTCTTTTCGTATAGTGTTATTAATGCCGTAAAAACTATTTTGTTGTGTTAACGCCATTGATATTTGAATTTCTAACACGAAAGGGGGTGAAGATTACATGAAACAATATTTAATTGCTTTTGCGTTAGTTTTATTGGCTGTATCTCCTGTAGCTGCAAAATTGCCTGGGGCAGCAGTTAAAAATGAAAATGCAAACGCCAATGCGTGTTGGGGTATGGACCGCTCTTTCTATGCCAGTCAAAAATTCTTCCCAGAAAACATGGATATAAAGCAGTCATTCCCGAATGACGTGGGCGAAGAACGGCGCGCATGGGTGGAAACCTATTGTGATCCGCACGGACCGGTGGCAACTCCTACACCTGAACCGACCGCAACACCAACACCAGAACCGACACCGGTTTTAGTGGATACGGTAATTGTGGATTCGGCAGATCCGGCGGGAGCTTCTTCTACAGTAGTGCTAGATAGCACCAAGCAGTATCGCTTTGTGGTATCGGGTACCTGGACGAACAGCGCCAACGTGGCTGATGCCGAATACACCAGCATTGACGCTTGGGCTAATTATATGAACGGCTACGACATTGACCCTTACTTTTTAGGAGAAGGGGCTTTTGACCTTCAAGTTGATAGCGCGTTCGTTGATTGGGGTGCGTATAGTGCCACCAATGAATACACACTCGAACAAGCTGGAGCTGATAGCACCGTTACCTTTAGGGTATTTGACGGTAATTCAAATACCAACACTCAAGAAATTGGGTGGTATGGTGATAACTCCGGTAATTTAACAGTGATGATTTACGAATTGCCATAGGTAGTAAATTGATTTTGATAAAAACGGGGGGCTTTACAATCCCCTGTTTTTTTATAATGAAGAGAATTTTCAAGGAATTTTTGCTAGAGGTTGCATTTGGAGCTTACTTTAATTTAGCAACGCAATTGAGAGGTTTAATAGCGTGGCAAAGGAGACCCAGAGTATATACGGGATAAGCAAGTAGGCAGCGGTGCGGGAGAGTTTGTAAAAATGTTTGATGGTTACAAGAATGGCTATCCACATGGCGATTATGATGATGAGGCCGAGTTCGGGAGAACGAAGGCCAAAAAAGACTGGGGACCATATAAAGTTTAAGGCAAGTTGGATGAGAAAAGTGTTAATGGCTTGTTTCTTTGCACTTTTTTTAGATACGTCTTTGGTCCAGACTAGGTAGATTGCTACCCCCATAAGAAAATAGAGTAGCGTCCAGGCTGGACCGAAAAGCCAATTGGGAGGGGCGAAGAAGGGTTTGTTTAAAGTGGCATACCAAGTGGGAATGGCGGTAAGTGTAAACGGCGTGCCGGCTAGGCCAACGAGTTCGCAGCCGATAATTGAAATAACGAGTTTGGGCAGATGCTTCATTCTACATGTAAGTATGAACTAATGGAATCAAAAATGCACCGGCCAACCGAGGCTGAATTGAGTGAAAAATTTATTGGAGAAAATAGGTTAGTTGCCACCAACGGGTAAGCTTTCGCAGGCTTCACCGTCTTTGTCGCCATCTAAGCGGTTAACGTCATTGCCTAAGCCGCCAACTTTTTGGTAGAAATTTTGAGCTTTAGGTTGAGTGTCAAAATCTTCGCAATTGTATTCGTCGGCCCCTTTGCCTTTGGTGGCATCGGTGGTAATTTCACCAAATTCGTCAAATAAAATATTTCCTGATTCGTCGCGCGCAATTTTAGATTCTTGGAGCGATCCGGTTTGCAACAACTTGCCTAAATCGAAGTCTGTTTGAGAGACTTCTAAACCCAAGGCAGCCAACAGGGCAATAAAGGCAACGACGAGCGCAATGCGGGCTTTTTCCCAGACGAAAAAGAGGATAGCAACAATAAGCATGAGCACGAGGATTAGGCCAATGCGAAAGTTGCGATTGTAGCGCAATTTTTTAAGTTTAGACGGGCTTTTGGGAGATGGAGATACTTCTTTATTGTCTGAATCTGAATCGTTGTCAGCCATGGGTGTATTATATGCTTGAGTTGGATTGTATGCAATTAAAGGATTGAATAGGCTGTGTGGGCAATTATGTATCAGCCGCTTACTATTTAAAATTAATACGAAAAAAACAACTAGAAATCTGACGTGAATTATTTCGTGTATGGCCGAATATTTAGAAATTCAGACTGATGACGAAGAAGTTTTCGCTTATGTTTGGGTGTCTTCTGACTCAAGTGGTCTAATTGCACAAGCTTATATTCAAGGTGTTGGGAAAGAAGATTTGATAATAGGTATGGTTGGTCGGGAACTTCAGCACCTGGCAACTGTTAGAGGTTGCACCGTTATACATGAGATGACTCCTTCTAATCATAGGGCGATAGCATTAGCTGTTCGAACTCCCGGATACGAGCCTACGGGTGAAATCCATGAGGGCTTTCCAATATTTAGGAAGGCTTTTACACCTTAATTGGTTAGTGTAATTTCCTCATTTAAAAGTGGGCGGTGGATTTGACCAATGCCGAAGTCTGTTTGGATTTTTTGGGCTAAGGTTTTACGAGAATCGTCTTCGCCGTGGGTAAGGACTACTGATTTGACGCCCTTAATGTTTTTGAGCCAATCCAGAAGTTGGCTTTGGTCGGCATGAGAACTCATAGTTTGGGTACGGTTAACATGGCAGCGAATAGTAACAATTTTGTCATTTATTTCAATTTTTTTGGTACCCTCATCGATTTCGCGACCTAAAGTGCCCTCGCCTTGGTAACCGACTAAGAAGAGCCGGGTTGACCCGATGGGTAAATAGGTAGCAGCATGTTTTAGAATCCTCCCCCCCATCATCATACCGCTGCCGGCAATTATTACCTTAGGCCCGGAATATTTATCGATGACTTTAGCGCGTTTTGGCGACATGGTTATTTCCCGACCGGGAAAGTCAAAAGGGTCGGATTGTTTCATTTCTTGCTGCAGTTGGGGGGTAAATAAATGGGGGTATGTGTGGTACAGATTTGTAGCCCGAATAGCCATGGGGCTATCTAAAAAGACTGGGGTTTCGCGTTCGATTTTACGTTCCAGCTTTAGTATTTTTATCCAATGGAGTAATTCTTGAGTTTTTTCTAAAGCAAAGGCAGGGATGAGAAGCGTGCCACCATTACTTTCGATAGCTTTAATCTCTTGAGCTAAAGCATCGATAGCTACCCCTGGGGGGTGGAGCCGGTCACCATACGTAGATTCCATAACCACATAATCGGCTGCAGGAATATGCGCAGCAGGCGGCAATAAGTCCATAGCCGGATTACCTAAATCGCCACTAAAAATAATTGTTTCGCCTGTGCCCGTGTCGGTAACTTCGACACTACTGGAACCTAAAATGTGACCAGCATCGTAAAACTGAACGCTAAAATCGCTGATTTTAAATTGCGTATTATAGTTGGCAGTTTTAAACCACGAGAATGATTGTTCAACGTGCTCTCGATCGTAGAGGGCGTGATCATCATCGCGGCCAATTTTGGCGCTATCAAGCAATACCAGCTGGGCTAAATCTCTGGTTGCCGGAGTGGACCAGACAATGCCCTTAAAGCCGCCAATAAAAGCCAGGGGCAAACGGCCGACATGATCGAGGTGGGCGTGGGTGAGGACGATACCTGTGATTTTAGAAAAGTCGCAGTCGATGGGTTTAAAGTTTAGAACTTCGATTTCGGGAAGGCCTTGAAACATGCCTAAATCGACAATGATTGACTGACCTGATTTTGAGGTGAGGACATAGCCGGAGCCCGTAACGGTGCCGGCTGCACCAAGGAATTTTAATTGCATTGTTTACTTATACCAGCACCAAGTCTTAATGAATAGGCGTGAGAATTGAGTCTAAGTGGCATTTTAAGCGCGACTCTTGCGTACTGCCTCGAGCTTCATCATGGCAATGCCTTGGGCAAAATCGAGCACGACCGCTACAAGGGCAGCCACCAACCAGGAACTGACACCTACACCATATTGATCGGGAACGCGGGAAATAAGCCAGAGGGTAATAAAGTTAATACCAAAATATATAACCATCCAATCGCGGGGAGTGTAGGGTTTACCCCGGCGGGATTCGTATTCGTTTATAAACGGGATGAGTAACGTACCCACGAGCGCTAATTTTCCAGCGGAATGGAGAATGGCCCAGCCCACTGGGATGGTGAACGTACCCAAGACCACGTGATTGGGAAAGAGGGCATTGGCAAGCCATAGAACCAGGGAGTTAACCAGGAATAAAGCAACGTAACTTGCGACTATGACAATTCCGGGATTTTTGAGAAGAGAATCCTTTTTGGCCATACAACCTCCAATAAATTAGATATTACTCTTAGTGTAGCAAAAAAGCTTTTTACTACAGACAAATAAGGCAATACAGGATATAATGAAGGTCTTAGAATCGGGAAATTGAATCGTTCCCATCTTTCGATAGATTTTGTCTTCTTTGTAACAAATTGGATTAGATCTTTCCTTAACGAGTATACGTTTTAAGGTTAGACGCTTACTAGGGGGCTGTGGTCATGAAAAAAGCAGATATTTTTGATGTTTTAGTGGTGTATACCAACGGAGTGGCAACGAGTGCTCGAAAGGCACCAAAAGAGCAGACCGCGCCATTTTCGGCTAAATCAAGGTGTTTAAACTATAACGATGCGTACGCATATTTTTTAGAATCGTGTAAAAAGTATGGTTTAAAGGCAGCGTTTACGACTTCGGGGGATATTATCGGGGCGGGTTTGTGTTTAGGGTACTGGGTTTATTCTGAGGGGAAATGGGCAACGGTAAAACGCCAAGGCTACGCTCGGCAAATTTTTGATAAGTTTTCACCAATAAATGAGAAGAGAATAAACGAGCGTGAATTACTTTTTTCTAATCCTAAAATTGTACCGTTTAATAACCCCTTTTTATTAGGGTTATTTTTTGACAAACTGGCTACCTACACCAGACTGAGTGAGTATGCAATTCCCACGGTGGAGCTACGAGGCAGCAATCCTAAGGCAGTGGCTGAATCGGTGTCTGATTTACGGGCAAAATCAAAAGTAGGATTAGATAGGGGTGATTTTACTCGATCGATAATTATAAAAGACCGTAATGGGGCTGGGGGTAATTTAGTTTTTAAAGTAGACACTGATTATGAAAAAAATATTTTTGATTTACAAAAAAAACACCCAAAGGTAGGTTTTGTGTTACAGCCTTTTTTGCAATTTAAACGAGGCTTTACCTACAATAATACCAGCAGGGCTACTGATATTAGACTGATCTACCAAAATAATGAAGTGATTCAGACGTATATTCGGATGGCAAAAGAAAATGATTTTAGGTGCAATGAACATCAGGGTGGGACACTAATTTATGTGGATTTAGAGGATATTCCTTCGGAAGTGATTGTGATGGCGGATGATATTGTGACAAATTTAGCCCAGAATAATTCACTGTTTTCGCTTGATTTTGTTATTAGTGATCAAGGCAAGGTGTACTTTTTAGAGGGAAATATTGGCCCTGGGTTGGATTGGGATGAAACAAAGGCACTCAATAAACAAAAGTCACACGAGCTAATTCAAAGTATTGTGAATGAAATGGCGGAGCGAAAAGAGCGAATTGAAGGTGATAGTACTTTTGCTGTCGACCAGGTGTTTATTGAAGATAATAGCCTTACTTTACCGTACGCTTTAGAGGTTTAAAAACTACATTTATTTTAGTTTTTTTGATGTGTATAATTGGCACCTATGAAGGGTGAAATCATTTTTACTGGTCTAGATGAAAATGAAAATCCCGAATTCGCAATAAAAATGCATGGTACTGGGAAGGTGTTTCTTGTTTTGGATGCTTTATATGCAATGTATGTCGGTGGGTACAGTGTGGGAAATGAGGTTTCTTTTATGACGGACAGGGAAACCGGCTTAGCTATACTCCAAAATCCTGAATAGTCGTTGATGCTTAAATTTTATAATTAATGTTAATGCACTTAATATAAGCTACTCTGCTATATGTTAGATCGAATAGGCAAATTTGCAGGCCAGCCATCACCTTCTGAGTTGGGATGGGAAGCATTACCAGCTGATTTTAGAAATTTAATTCTTAGCGGAAGTCCTGAATCAGTTGGTCTTGCTTTTTTGTCGATTATAAATGGTGAAATTTCTGTGGGTCCTGCTTTGTATGAACTAATTCGAGATATAGCAGATAAATCTCAGAGTTAAATGAATGTTACCTCTAAAAACCAAGGCGCCTGAATTTGAACTACCTGACCAAAACAATGAGCCGCGGCGGCTGAGTGATTATCGTGGCAAGTGGGTGGTGTTGTACTTTTACCCCAAAGACAATACGCCGGGGTGTACTAGAGAAGCTTGTGGGTTTAGGGATAGCTACAAAGGATTGTTAGGTAAAGAAGTTGTAATTTTAGGAGTCTCAAAGGATTCGGTGCAATCTCATAAAAAATTTGCGCAAAAATATTCGCTCCCCTTTCCCCTATTGGCGGATGTGGATAAAAAGGTAATTCAATTATATGAAGCATGGGGAAAAAAGAAATTTATGGGACGTGAATTTGAAGGAATTTTAAGGATTACTTATTTAATTGATCCAAAGGGTAAGATTCATAAGGCTTATGAAAAAGTAAATCCGCTTAAACACGCGCACGAGATCATCAGTGATGTGTCTTTGAATTAAAAAGTAAATAACCGGTAAGATCCTTAGAGTGTGTGTAGCGCTTTTAGTTTATGGATACCAACTGTATTGCCAATTCCCAATCCCACCAGCATGGTCGGCTCTGCATCCAGCAGACCGCGAGAAGCGAGTTCGACTAATGCCACTAAGCTGGTACCGGCGCTAATGTTGTTAAATCCCGTTTCTTCCATAACCCACTGAAAGTATAGGGGGTTACCGGGTATTTCCTGTACATTGAATCTTTTCTGAGCCGAGTGATTGATGCCATCGATTACGGCACGACTGGGTTGGTGACCGATCACTTTATTGATTGGCCCGTATTTATCCCTAAAAGGACTTTGTTCGTATTGCTGGTATGCCTCATAAATGAGTCCAGGTGTGTTTGCGCGCTTAACAAAATGAATAAATGTTTGCCGACCATTCATGGTGATTGCCCGACTGGGGGGTGGATCAATAGCCATAAATAAGCCCTCATCCGTGTAAGCAACGTAGTCGGCGGTTTGAGAGTTGACTAATAGGTAATTTGGAGGCAAGGGTCGTCGTTCGTGAAGGGGGGGTAAGTCGCGAAATGGGATCGACTGAGTAATTCCCAGTGAATCGTGTTCAAAATAGGTTGCCCCTCCTAGATACATAAGATCTACCCCGGGGATAAAAGCCCAGGCTCCACCGCCATTCCCAAACAGGGTAAACGGCACCGGATCGTAAAGGTTGGCTAAATTGCCGGTAAGTGTATCAAGGCCGACGACGACGACCCGACGATTCTGTAAATCGGGGTGTTGGAGGGCGTGAACGCTGGCCGATGTCGGGCTTTGGCAGGCAAGGTTATGGTGTTGAAGGTAATGGACAGGAATACCTTTTTTTCTGAGTATATCCGCAGTTTCCAAAATCGCGTCTCTGGTCATGGTGGAAGTGCCAATATATAAAGCATCTAGGGAATCCCATCCTCGGGCATTCGCGACCCCCTGTGCTAACTGGGCTGCATAATTCGCTTGGTATTCTTGGACCAGCGGTGATTCGATTTCTACGCTTGAATTGAAACGATAGCCGCCGTTAAAGCCAAGTTCCTTTAACTGCATTGCCTGCAGATTGGAAATACCACCATGTTCATAAAGTACTGAAATAATTTTTTGCGATGGAACCAATGTTCCCCAACCTCCGATAAGTATAGCCATTTCAAACCAAAACTTTAATTTTTCAGATCCTGGGGCAAATTCTGGGGTTGGGGGTAACCCACCTATTTCGAGAGATAAAAGTGCCGCGCGAATTGCTTCCCTTGACTGATCATTTTCTACTTCGGAGCGATTCATGCAAAAAGTCTATCACACCAAAAGTGTAGTGAGGATTGTTTGACTATGTAAATCCAAGAGATCTAGACTTAGGTTATGCGAATGAAAATATTACTCTTAAGTTTGAGTGTTTTTATGACTTTGCTGGTGATTAACGCCAGCCAGCTGTGGCAGCGGGCGGTGGTGGGGGTGGGTGTTTGTTTAGACCAAGCCACGGCACACATTAACACTGACTTAGAATTTCACGCTCAAAGTGGTTTAAACAAAACGGTGCTGTGTGCTAAGTTGGGCAACCAGAATGAATCACTGCGTGACTGTTATGCAATAGTTAGTAGACAAACTATGGTACCTGTCACTTTGATTGAGCGATACTTAAAATGGCTGAATCCACGGTTTCCGCTGCTAACCGATCAGCAAAAAGCACAAGAGAGGATTTGCTCTAGCGTTTTTTAACCAGATGCGTGTTTGGCTAAATCGGCTTCTGATAAGCCAAAATGGTGGCCGATTTCGTGCAAAACAACGGCCCGAACTTTGCGTTTAATGGCACTTGGGGTTTTGTATGCATAAAGAATGGGAATTTTAAAGATGCTTATTTTGTCGGGGGCAACGAAGGAATAATTTAAACCACGTTTAGTTTGAGGAATGCCTTGATACAATCCAAAAAGAGCCAGCGGATGACGGACTTTGACTGCGGCTAACTGCGCAGGGGTGGCGATGTCCTCGATAACTATATCAATATTATCCAATTTTTCTTTAAATTCGGATGGCAAAGATTCCACCGCTTGGGTGACTAACTGCTCAAATACTTCGTTTTCCATGCTATGACTGCTTTGCTTTTAGAGTGGCATAGTATTTTATCTGAGCCACCTGTGAACGGGTAAGACGTATAAACGGTCGTACTTTTTTAACGCTTAAGAAGGCATCTTCGAAAGTAAGGCCGGTAGATACCAAATACGCCAAAGCCATGGTTGGCCCCCTCCCCTCGCCCAAACGGCAGTGAATATACACCTTACCACCTTGGTCGAGGCTATTTTTAATGAAGGTAACGCCTTTTTCTAAATTTTCGAGAGTGGGTGCGTGCCAATCGGAAGTGGGAAGATGTAGGTAGGCAAAACCATCGACGAAATTTTTTGGATGTATTGATTTTTTACGCATATTGACAATAGCAGTGATACCAAATTGTTTAAGTTTGGGGGTCATTTTTAAACCATACTGCCCCCCAACGTAGAGTTGATGAGTAATTTGGCTGTGCTTAGCGGTAGGTAAACCAGTTACTCGTCGCTTTACGTAATCTACCCAACGAATGGCTTCGATATACATGGCCTTATAGAAGCTTTCAAATAGTCTAAACATGGATTTTTGGAGCAAGAATGTTTAACGCCTTAGGTTTAACACCAATATTTAAAGTAGTGGCAGTGCTGGGAAGATCATCGTGAAGAAGGGAAGTTTTGGGCTCGATGTGAATAGTAGCTTGTTTAATGCGCCAATGTTTTACCACCGAATTACTTGAACTTTGAGTGGAAAGTAATTTTGCGGCAAAAGCAGTGAGGGAGGAGAAGCCGAACCGGCGAAACAGAATGATATCTAACAATCCATCACTGAGACTTTTTGGGTTGGTAAAGGATAGATTGGGTAGGCCAGTATGACCTGAATTTGCCACCATTAACGCAACTCCTTTCATTTTTATTTTTTTCCCTCTGCTGTGTATTGTATAGGTTGAAAAAGAGTCTGGAGCATTCAATTTTTTTACTGCATTGATCGAATAGTCAATTTTTCCTACGGCATTTTTAGCCGCTCTTGAAGTTTGGGTAACCATGTCGGCAAAACTACCGGTGCTTAATCGTATCCAAAAGGGACTGTTATTTAAAAGTCCCGCATCGATAGCACGCAAACCCAGATTGCCTTTGATAAGTTGGTGGAGTGCATCTTGAGAATTTAGAGGAATACCAAGGTCATGCGCCAACACATTTGCCGTTCCACCGGGAATAATGGCGAGGGGTATTTTAGAGGTATAAAGAGTATTGGCTACTTTCATGACAGTCCCATCCCCGCCATAGACCGCAACTAAATCAACACAATTTTCGATTGCTTTTCTGGTAAACTTGTCGACATCTTTTAACTTTTGGGTGACGTCTAGAGTCCATTGGATACCTTTATTTTTTAACTCGCGGTTAATGTAATACAAAATCGGCTCGGGTGTGCCTGATGCAGGATTGATAATGAAATTGACCTTCTTAAACTGAACCATGATGAGAATTTTGACAGGATTGGGCAACAGCTGTGCTTAAAGGAAGTAAAAAACCAGTAAGTTACTGACCTAAGAAAGTCTCAATGGCGTTAACTTCTGCAAAACTTATTTCATGGCCACCACTGTGACTAAAAACCTGGACTTGGGCATGGCGTTGTTTGAGAGTTTTAATTACTTTACGACTTAAGGTTTGAGGAATGAGCACATCGTTATTACCATAAGTAATTAAGAAGTGATGTGAGGAAAGTATTAAATCGCCCGGTGTGAATGGCAGCATTGGATGAAGTAACACCGCAGTTTTAATTAAGTCTGGATATTTAAAGAGGGTGGCTAAAATCATATTTGCGCCGTTGGAATACCCGAGGAAAACCGGGTGGTTACTTGATTTGGGATTAGCTCGATACCAAGCGTTAACATACCGGGATAGTTTGGCTGATTCCTGGCTGATGCTTTCTTGATCGAACACACCTGGACTCGAGCGAGCGAAAAACCGTGCCATTCCTTGTTCGACCACGTTACCGCGAAGACTTAAAAAGTTAAATCGATGTTTTAAGTTTTGGACTAAGGGAATTAGGTCGTGCTCATCACCGCCAGTGCCATGTAATAAAAAAAGGGTGCGAGAGGCATTGTTGTTGATGTAAAGATGGTGAAAAAATTGAAGAGGGTCCATTTTTTATTTAGATGGGTTTGAGTCGGGATTCAATTATTCGTCGCTGAGGTTCCAGAAATGGAGGAAGGGCAAGTTTGTGGCCTAATTCCGCTTCGGTCTGGTCAACTAAAAAGCCTGGTCCGTTTGTAGCAATTTCAAATAAAATGCCGGCTGGTGTACGAAAGTAAACGGATTTGAAGTAGTAGCGATTGATAACCGGAGTGGGAAACATTCCGGCTTTAATGGCCAGAGAGCGCACTTTTAACTGTTCTGCCTCATTATTCACACCAAAGGCGATATGATGGACAGTACCGGAGGCATTAAACCCCGGTTCTAGTTGGGGCATGACTTCGACTTTTAAAAAAATGGCGCGGTGATTACCTGATGCTTGATAGAGGACGCTTTGATGCTGGGTGTTGATTTTCTTATATCCCAGGACTTTGGTCAGCACGGGTTCGATAAGCTCTAGACTCGATACGGTAAGAGTGGCTGAGTGAAAATGCCTGATGGCGTTATTGGTACTGATGTGTGGAGTGGACCATATATGAGACTGGTTTTTATGAATCTTCGAAGCTGATACTCCGACCAGCTCAAGCTTTAAATTATCGGGGCCATAAAAACGCAATAGCTTATAGTTAAACTCGTTCGTGATTAATGTTGAGTTTTTCAAAGCGTTTAAGCCAAAAGTTTAGAGCCGTTTGCTCAATAGCAAGAGAAATAGTCGTGACTAAGCCAACGCCACTAATTCCCTTTAGGGGAGGAGTGAAGGTAAAGAAGGTTAAATCCATACCCGGTTCACCAAAACGATCACCAAAAAATAGGTGGTAGGTGGCGGTATCATCTTGGTTTACGGTTTTTTTAACAAACCTGAGGCCTAAGACTTTGGTATAGAAATCAACTAGTTCCTGAGCATTAGAGCCAATGGCGGTGATGTGATGGATGCCTTGGACCAATTTCATACTGTATGTATATATGATTTTGCTGCCTTTGCCAGTATCGATTACCGATTTGGTGGTGCTATATTCGAGAAGCTATGGCTGATGATGTGGTACACGTGACCAATTTACGGAAAGAATATCCTACGGGCAAAAAGCAAAAGCCTTTTGTGGCAGTAGATGATATTTCTTTTGTGATGGCCGAAGGTGAGGTATTGGGTTTACTTGGTCCGAATGGGGCGGGTAAATCGACTACGATTGCAATGTTGCTGGGATCACTTACACCTACCAGAGGAACGGTGCGATATTTTGGTAAAGACTTTGAGACTCATCGAAGTGAGATTATGGAACAGGTGACTTTTGCCTCGACATATATAAAAATGCCTTGGCGGTTATCGGTTATGGAAAATTTGCGGGTTTATGGTTTTTTATACGGACTGAGCAGAGAACAATTTGAGCGAAGGGTGGAAAAATTCTTGATACGTTTTGGGGTGTGGGAACAGCGCAATAAAACGATGAATAATTTATCGGCCGGACAAGTAACGCGGGTAATGTTGGCGAAAGCATTTATCCCACACCCAAAAGTAGCACTACTTGATGAGCCCACCGCTTCATTGGATCCAGAAATCGCGCATCAAATACGCGGATTTGTAAAACAACAACAAAAAGAATTTAATACGACCATTTTATACACATCGCACAATATGGACGAGGTTGCCGACGTATGCGATCGAGTGATGTTTTTAAAACAAGGGAAAATCGTAGCGGTGGATACCCCATCAAATCTAGTGCGAACCATAAAAGATGTTACGGTTACACTACTATTGAAAAAAACCTCTAATCTTAAAATGGATTTATTGGCAAGTGTAGCAAAGAAAATCGAAGTGCAAGAACCTGAGGTATCGGTAACCTTAGAAGAGACTAAAGTTTCAACCCTATTCAAAACTCTTGCCGAACAGAGAATTGATTACACCCAAGTAACTATAAACAAACCAACACTTGAGGATTATTTTTTACACTTAAGCAGGTAAACAATGAAACGACGCTTAGTGGCATTTTTTTTACGCCACTTATATCCACTTCATCGTGATTTTGACTTGCTGTCGGACATGCTGTATTGGCCGGTGATTGATACGCTTTTGTGGGGGATAACGAGCCAATGGCTGGTGGATTCGTCAGGGGTAACAACGCTGGTGGCAACGATGCTTACGGGCTTGGTGTTATGGAATGTGATTTGGCGTGCCCAAGCGGAAGTAGCCCGGAATTTAATGGACGAAATTTGGAATAATAATTTGGTGAATTTATTTTCGACACCGCTGACGCTCAAAGAATGGATTATTGGGGTTTTGTCGTTGTCAGTAGTAAAAACTTCGATTACGATTGCCTTGCTAATGCCTGTGGTAATCCTGCTTTACCGTGTGGATTTACTGCAGATGGGAGCATGGTTATTAGTTTTTATGGGTCTGGTGGCTATGACTGGATGGTGGGTGGGATTTATATCGGCAGGCATAGTGCTCCGCTATGGACCTAAAGTACAAACGGTAGTGTGGACGCTTCCCGGTTTTCTACTGCCCTTTAGCGCCATTTACTACCCGGTTAACCGTTTACCGGAATGGATGCAGCCATTATCACTATCAATTCCCACTACATACGTGTTTGAAAGCATGCGGTCTTTAGTAACTAGTGGGGTAATGCCAATGAATAATTTGCTGATGAGTATTCTTTTAAATTTGGGTTTTCTGAGCGTAAGTTTATGGTTTTTTATTAGAAGTTTTGATTATAGTCGGAATTTAGGATTAGGTAGGTTTGATTAGAAAGATGAATACTAAATTCGTAATTTTGTCATGTGTGGGCGTCATAGTGATTTTGGGATTTGTAGGTTGGAAATGGAAACAAAGAGCTGAGAATTACGAATCGTTATTAATTGCAGACAAGTTACCTTTAGAGGAGGCCACCAAGTGCGTTGCCACATTTGTTGATGGAGGAGGACCGTACTATAAACCAGACGCACCGTTTAGAGAATTAATTGCTGATACTAATGCTGAAGGCGAGATATTAACGGTTACAGGAAAAGTGCTATTCTATGACTGCGAGACACCTTTAGACAACGCTGTGCTTGATATTTGGCAAGCTAATGCCGAGGGAAATTACGAAGATGAGTGGTATAGAGGTAAGGTGACTGCTGATGAAGAGGGCAACTACACTTTTACCACGGTAGTGCCAAAAGGATACGGCGAAGGAACAGGATATAGGCCACCGCATATTCACTTTAAAGTTCATTATAACGATCGAGAGTTAATTACTTCGCAGATGTTCTTCCCAGAAGTGAAAGGACGTGAAGGTTTTGATGATGCATACATAATGGAGTTGGAAACGGTGGAAAATGATGGGGTAATTACGCACAAGGGCTACCACAACATTATCCTTCCTCTGTCATCCATTTGACGCAATTGTCATATATAAGGGGTAGCGTTTGTTAATATGGCGCATTTTTTAAAATGGATTATAGCGACGGTGTTGCTCTTAGCGGTAGCGGGCGGTATAGCGCTTTATTTTGGTTTTAATTCACTTGGGTAAATAATTGAAATTACCACTGAACCGACCGTGCTGGTTATCCCGACTGTGACTCAGTCTTTTGAGATAACCAAATTTGAGGAGTGTGTTACAGCTGGTAACCCCATAACAGAAAGCTACCCGGCGCAGTGCCGGACCGCTGACGGACAAACTTTTACGCAAGATATTGGTAATGAGTTGGCCTTGATTGATTTGATACAGGTAAATACGCCTAGACCAAACCAGGAGATTTCCAGCCCGATGCAGGTTACTGGTAGAGCACGTGGGCCTTGGTATTTTGAAGCGAACTTTTCTGTTGAGTTGGTCGACGAGACAGGGAAACAATTAGGAATAGGAGTAGCACAAGCGTTGGAAGAGTGGATGACGGAAGAATTTGTCCCGTTTGAGGCAATGCTTGAATTTAATCAACCCTTAACCAATACCGGAACTTTAAGGTTAAAAAAGGCCAATCCCTCGGGACTAAAAGAAAATGAGATGGTGTTAGAGGTGCCGGTTACATTCTTGCAAGATTAAGTTTAACGGTGAGGCTTAAATTCGAATTGTCCGGCTCCTGCCATGTGAAATCCTGCTGGAAGGTATGTTTGGTACGTACAATTTCTAGGGGCGCGCAGAGATAGCGTACAGTTTTTTGCTGATTAACAATGAGGTGGGGTGAAAGCAGATGAGAAAACAGGTGTGCACAATCAAAACGGATAAGGCCTTTGTCTAAATAACACTCAACAAACCTTAAGGCTTCGGGTAGTTCGGGGGTAGACGAAATGATGATGCCGTACCCGTGAGGTAATAAGGCTTCGTTAATTACGGATAAAGGATTGTTATCGTTTACTGGAAATGTATTATCAGGGCTTGTTGGGGATTCTTGCTGAAGGTCTGGATGAGACATGATTGCTCTTAAATCGAGATGAGCTACCGCAACTAAATTTCGAGAAAGCGTCGATTGATTAATGGTTGCGGTTGCCTGACATTCAATCTTTAAATCCCAATCAGTCTTGCGCATCAATTTTTTGACTTTATCAATTGTTGAAGAACTGTCGATAGTGGTACTGGTGAGTGAATCGGAATTAAGGATCTGATGTAGATCGGTTTGACTGGCTTTTAATTCTTCTAATGTTTGGCTAATGCGCGTTTTCTTCATATGGAATATTTAAAGTAATTGATATGAAGCTGCCAGTTTTTTAAAAGCGTTGCTGCCGTTGGGATCGGCCGGGTAAAACAGGAGCGTAACACTTTGATTGGCTGAGGGTGCAATTACTATAGCATTTAGATAGAGATTGTTTGAGTACCCGCTGATGATACTCGCTTCATAGAGAGGATGATTAAAGGCGTTACTTTCAACATTTTGGAGATTTTCAATTAATGAGTTAATTATTTTCTCTTTTTCAAGGGTTTTATGTTCAATTTTAATGTACGATATGTGGCCTCCTGAGTTCGTCACCACAAATTCCGTACACTGATTGTTTTCATTACCAATAGAAGCTTTTAACGGGTGATTAAAAATAACTTTAAAATTTAGCGTGGTATTAAAACAGATAGAATCACTTAATTGGGAATAAAAGGCATTTACCAACGAAGGATTTTTTGCAACTTCGGCTTCGACAGCTCCTTTAAGGGAGAATGGCTTAACAATGCCCATGAATACGAGAGCTGCAAACACGACGGAGCCTAATGCGAAGGCGCTCCCACCAATGAGGCTGGCCATTTTTACGCTGGTGTGGAACCTTTTTTTCTTAGTCCAGGGAGGTGAGTTAGAAAGCATATTATTTGAGCTTGACTAGTTTTTTTAACCGGTCGACATCTTCTTGGGTCGGGCCTGATTTGTTCCTGCCTGGAACTTCGAGGATAAATGGTAAGTGTTTTAGCTTGGGGTGATTGATAAAGGCTGCTAAACCCTCGGAACCAATCTGACCAGTACCGATATTGGCATGACGATCTCGATGACTGTTAAACGGGGTGATGGAATCATTAATATGGGCAAGTTGTACTTTTTCTAACCCTACCGTAGTTTCAAGATCTGATATTAATTGCTGAAGGCCACTTGATTGCCGTAAATCGTACCCGGATGCGAATGCGTGTTGGGTATCCAAACCCACACCTAAATGATGAGTCGGGTACCCTAATTTTGAAACAGTAGTAATGATTTGAGCAAGTTGATCAAGATTTTGACCGATAACACCATTTTGCCCGGCAGCCATTTCAAGGAGTAACCAAACGTCTTGGGCCATTGCTTGGGTGATATTACCAATGGCTTGAGCAACAGAATTCAGGCATGAATCGAGACCACGTCCTTTGTGGCTGCCAACATGAAAGACGGTGCCAAAACCACCAATGGTATGTGATACCCGCTGATATTCGATTAAACTTTTAACGCATACATCCACATACTCTGGGTTTTCGTGGGCTAAGTTAATGAGATACACACCATGAAAGACATGGAACTCAACACCTGTGGCTGACTTATAGAGGTTATATTTT
>CAYXRB010000001.1:21679-31661 GCA_964467565.1 uncultured Pseudomonadales bacterium
TTGAGGTGTGAATTGACCTGGGGGAACCAGCAAATGATTGTATACAATTAATATTCAGTTTTTGACCCCGAACAAGGGCTTGTGACAATCCACCAGCAGATGACACATGAGCCCCAAGTAACATGAAGAGAGTCCTTACTACTACTTTGTAGCTAATTAGCAGCTTGAGTGTACCATATGAGCTGTATGATAAAGTGGTCGTATGAATCGAATTCTAGTGGCAACGACAAACACCGGCAAAATGTCTGAGTTACAAGAATTGCTTGAAGGGAGTGGATTTGAGTTGGTTAATTTAGGACAAATGGATAAGAAGGTACCGGCAGTGGAGGAAGATGGAGTTACTTTTGAAGAAAATGCATTAAAAAAAGCACGTGAGTATAGTGCATTTTACGCCCTCCCTACAATAGCCGATGATTCTGGGCTGGAAGTGAAGGCGCTGGGTAACAAGCCTGGGGTTTTTTCTGCGCGCTATGCTGCAACTGACTTACTGCGTAACAAGCGATTATTGGAAGAGATGAAAGACTATGGGCTTAAAGAAGAAAGAGCGGCGCGATTTGTGTGTGTTGCTGCGTATGTAAATTATATAAAGGGGATAGAAAAGTCTTTTGAGGGGAGTGTGAAAGGCTATATCACTGTTAGTTTGGAAGGTGACAGAGGTTTTGGATTTGACCCTGTGTTTTATTACCCCCCGCTTAAGAAAACTTTTGCGCAAATGACTATGACCCAAAAAAATGAAGTGAGTCACCGACGACGCGCTTTTGGCAAATTACGTGATTGGTTGATTAAGGCACAATGATATCTTTAAAACCAAGTTTGACTGCGGTGGTCGTACTGAATCTGATAGGGATGTCCAGGGCATGTTTGATTGTGAGTCTTGATAAGTTCTGGCATAGTGAGGGTACCGTAGGCGGCTAAGTGTCCAAGATTGTTAAGAATAGTCCATTCTTTAGGACTTAGATCGGCTGTGCTATCGACGTCTTGTTCACAAGTTGCAGCATCAATTAATACTTTTTTATGTTCTAAACAGACTTCTTGCTCGGTTACGTAAGAGCTGCGCGTAATACTTTGGGCTTCATTGATAATCGTATACGCTTTGGTGTAGCAATCACGAAAGTCACGAATGGTGGGGATGCGGTTAATAAACACATACACCGCGATAGCCAAACAGGTAAAAACAAAGGCATTGAATACAACTTTAAACATACTACTAGCATAATGATTGCTGAGAAAGCTGTCCAGGACTTAACAAGACAAAATTATGAGGTTAGACGACAAATCGACCTGATGCGTAAATCACTTTTTCAGAACCGTCATGCATAGTCGCTGTTACCGTACGATTGGTTGTGCTGATAATATCGGTGTGTTCGCCCGAATCGACAAAACCAAGTTCTTCCCACTTGTCTTTGGTAACGGTGTTTGGATCGCCATCGTACGCATCTTTATAGGACATGCCAACAGCAATATGCGTATTACCATATTTTCCACCGCGATTTTCGTCGTACAACGTGTTTGCCATAAATCGGGTAATACGCGAAAAGCGGCTATCGGTTAGGCTAAATTCACCTACCTTGTTGGCATTAGGCCGTTTTAAAAAACTGCGAAGAACATTTTGATTCTGGGTTGCAGTGGCTTTAGTAACGATGCCGTTATTGAATTCTAAGCGAATATTTTTAATGAGATTACCATAACGGTAGAGTGGTTGATTAAAGGCGATATACCCATTTGTTCCGCGCCAATCAGGGCTAGTAAACAACTCGTAGCTGGGGACATTACGACCCGAACCACCGACGAACTTTCTTTTTTCACCCAACGTAATCTTGAGATCAATGTCTGGAGCTTCTACATGAAGGATATTAATGGGCATGGTGTTAAGTTGCCGCATTATTTTTTGTTGCGATTTAAACATGTTTTTCCAAGAGCTTATGGGATCGTCATCACTTAGATAACAAGCCTGTATGATTTGCTGCCAATACTGCTTTAGTGTGAGCCCGGCTTCTTGGGCTAATGCCGGGGTTGCATATAAGCCTAATGTCCAAGTAAATTTACCCTTATATTCTTTTTCACTTTGCCAATCACGGTAGGGTTTTTTGGACTCGGCAGCGAGCATCATTTTTTGAGGATTAACCCCTTTTAACTCATTTAAGTCGTGATCGGCGATGATACCTATAGCGTGGTCAATTAAGTTAATTCTTTCTCTAAGATACTTAGTGGGGAAAAAAGTTAATTGGGAATCGGAAGCAAGCTCATAAAACTGACGGTCAAAACCGGTGGCTAATAAGTGCAGCATGGGTTGACCACCACTTTTTAGGATAACTTTTTGCAAAGCACCATAGAAAGGTTTGGCTGTATCAGGAATGACCGCCCAAACCACCTCACCCGGATTTATTCCCTTACCCGAATTGAGGGCAAAATTGACCAAGACTGAGGCATATTTTTCTAAAATAGTGGGGGTTGGTGTGTACGCGTTTACCATTGTCTATAAAGTGTATAGGTCATTTATGAATGCGAGTTGGAGGAGTCGTTAGGATTAGGTGAGGGTAAGTTGGAAACCGGTACAGGTTGAGGGGGAATAAATTCGGCCATATCTTGTCCACAGACCGGACAAATTGCTTTATAAGCGACTCGATTAGATTTGGTCGTAATTGTTGACGCCGGTTCAACCTCGTATTCTTTTTGACAATTGGGACAATAAAATCGCATAAAGACTGGTGGTAGAGTACCTTAGTGCCAAAAAATATACAAGCTTAATTGAATCGTGATGATCAATCCGGAGATGATTACGGTTTTTACCAAGTCAAAGGCGATTAACTTAGGGAATTGTATGGAGATAGCGCCCGAGGGGGATGCTTGCGATAAAGGGGTGGGAGGGCGGCTAACAGGAGCGGAATGACTAGTGCTTTTTAAAGAGTATGAATAGGTATGTTTAGCTGCCACTTTCTGAGAGCGTGTTCGTCTTTTTGCCATAGAGCTTAATGCTGTTCTAATTAATTGAAGTGATTTTTTAGGTGTGCGCGTAATGTTGAGGGTATGATAGCATATCTTTGAAATACACTAATTAAATTTTTCATGAATACAACGAGTCTACTAACGCTAATCGCAGGTATTACCACTTTGTTATCGGTTTGGTTATTAATTTTGACTTTTTTGATTTTAAAACAAAATCAGTTTTTTAGCGCATTTACCAAAGGAGTACAAAAGAAAGATTTAAAAAGCGTGCTTCAAGCAATTGCCTCAAATTTAAAAAAGGTTAATGTAGAACAAACAACGATAGAGGCGTCAATAAAATCAATTATCCAGGATAATAGAAGGCATATACAAAAGATTGGGTTTGTACGATTTAATCCTTATTCTGATACAGGGGGTAATCAAAGTTTTGTCTTATGTTTACTAGACGAAAAAGACGACGGGATTATGATTACTTCTTTACACAGTCGGGAACAAACTAGAATTTACGCAAAACCAATTGTGAATGGCCAAACAGAAAGTATAGAATTTTCTAAGGAAGAAGTCGAGGCGTTAAAGCTATCGAAGAAGCGTTAAACTACTGCCTGGCGATATACTTTTTTTAGCGCTTTAATTGATCGGGGTTATTTGCTACGCTACTGGGTGTTTGATTACACTATGTAGGGTGAGTGCTTAGCATGTTAAGTGGAACCCTCTGCTTAATAAGCCGTAATTTGATATTAACAAAGTGTAATATATATTTATGGGTGCTCACTATTAGCTACAAAGTAATACCTAGTATATGAAACAAAAAACTGTTCTTTCGGTTTTACTATTGTATGTACTCAGTACAGCGGCAAGCTATGGAGTGTTTAATTTAACTCAAGCTCCGCTGACTCAAAACCCTTCGGAGGGTGTGTCAGAAGGAAGTGTGAACCCAACCGACTTAATCCAGATTGGGCCAAATGAACCGCGTACAGAAGCATGCCCTCTTAATGGTAAGCTTTACACCGTTAAAGAACGTGAGGCATGGGAAAAACGAAGACCGCTGGCCGTAATTGTAGAAAATAGCCCAGACGCACGGCCTCAGTCTGGTATTATCCGGTCTGATGTGATGTATGAAGCCGTGGCTGAAGGCGGAGTGACCCGTTTTATGCCGGTTTTTTTGTGTGATGCCCAACGAAGTGATGTGAGTGTGGCTCCGGTACGGAGTGTGCGTACTTATTTTATTGATTGGGCTTCTGAATATGGTGAAACTCCCCTATTTGGTCATGTCTTGGGTGCGAATTGCAGCGCCGATAAACTACCCGGTGGTGGGACAGGCCCGTGTAAAACAGATCCTCGAGCCCAAGCTTTGGAGCAATTAGCTAAATTTGGTTGGAGGCATTCAAGGGGTAATGACTTAGACCAATCTGCACTGGGAGCGCCGATATATGTACGTAATGAAGGACGATTATTTGCTTTAAAAGGTGTGAATGTAGAAACTGAGCACAGCGTGGTGGGGAGGACAGAATTATTGTGGAAAGAAGGAGAGCGTAGAGGATGGAGTAATTTAGACCCCGAAGGTGAAGATTGGCAAGACAATTTTAGAGAGTGGAAGTTTAAAGAAGAAGCCCAAGCAGGCGAGCGGGGTACCATAGCAAGTATTAGCCATGATTTTTGGACAGGGTATAAACAATTTGATGTACGTTGGGAATACAACCCGGAAACAAACGAGTATAAACGCCTAACGGGTGGAGAACCGCACAACGATTTGGAAACAGGTAATCAATTGACGGCTAAAAACGTAGTAATCCTCTTTACCAAAGAACAAGATAGTGTTGATGAATTGAAGCACATCTTATATACCACAATCGGAACGGGTAAGGCTTTGATTTTTCAGGATGGAAAACAAATCGAAGGAACTTGGAAGAAAGAGAGCAGAGTGGGAAGAACAAGTTTTGCTACCAAACAAGGTACTGAGGTTTCATTTAACCCAGGAAGAGTTTGGATTTCGATTGTGGGTTTGAATACCCAAGTGGCAACTCAATAGTTTTGTGGAAATTTCAGGAAAATGAGGCAGTGGTGCATAATGACGGGTTATTGCTATTTGGTGATGGAAAAAGTATACATTTGCTATACAATTAAACGATATTGATTGAGGCCCTACTGCTTATGATTACGGTGGGGTATGCCTGCCAAAAAGTAGGCAGGTACACCTGCCAGGAAGGAAAAGTGGCATGGTAACCCTCAAAGACTTCATCATTTCGAGAGTAAGAGTAAAATTACTCAAAATTTTTTTTGATAACCCCCAAGAGATGTATTACGTGCGTCAATTGACGCGAATGACAACTGAGGAAATTAATGCAGTGAGGCGAGAATTAACTCGCATGGACCAAGCCGGAATTGTTAAGAAGGAAAAAAGAGGAAATCGAATATACTATTTTGTTCACCCAGGGTACGACTTTTTTGAGGATTTGTTAGGTTTGGTGGCTAAGTCTACAGGGTTAGGCTTGGGTTTGAGACAAAATCGAATGAAATTGGGAAAGATTAAGTTTGCCATGTTTTCGGGTAAGTATGTGAGAAGAAAGGAAAGGGACCCAAATGACGTAGATTTATTGGTGGTGGGAGACGTGGTACTCCCCGAGCTATCGGTATTGATCCAGAAAGAGCAAGAACGATTAAAAACAGAAATCAACTACACGGTAATGACGGAAAATGAATTTATGTTTCGAAAAAGTCGAAGAGATCCATTTTTACTGTCGATCCTTTCGAAGAGCCGGATGATGATTATTGGCGATGAAGAAGGGTTAGTAGATAAAACCGCTACTAATGAGAAGTCATGAATGGTTACCGAAAAACGACTAAAGTGACAAAGTCGGGAAATTCTTTATGTGTAGTAATTCCGGCAGCGCTGGTCAGGGTCATGGGGATAAAAAGCGGTGATACAGCCAAAGTTGTTTACGATATGAATACAGGTAAAGCAACTTATACGTTTGTGAATATGCGTCAACTGACTCTAGTGTAATTTTTACCGGAGTGTGTATACTACCTTCTGGCTAAGGATTGTGAAAAATACTTATGCAGCCGAAAAGATTGTTAATTTTGATCATTGCACTCACGGTGATTGCCGGAGTAATTGCAATGCCTTCGAGCGTACCCGTGAATTTAAACGGGATGGGTATAGCGTTCAACAGCACCTTTTATAGGCCGGTTATTGATTTTGAGATTATGGGACGACGTTTCCAAAAGGACCTAGATATTAAGCAAGGGCTTGATTTGCAAGGTGGTACCCACATAGTTTTAGAAGCAGATATGGCTGCAATTGAGCCGCAAGACAGGAAAGATGCGCTTGAGAGTGCAAAAAATATAATAACCCGGCGGGTAGACCTATTTGGAATATCTGAACCGGTGGTCCAAACAAGTGAACTGAATAACACCTACCGGATCATTGTAGAACTGCCGGGATTAAACAATGTTTCTCAAGCGCTTGATTTGATAGGACAAACAGCCCAACTACAATTTAGAGAACTTTCTCCCGAAGCAACAGAAGCAGCGACACTAGCTGATTTTATTGACACACCCTTGACCGGCAAGCATTTGGCGAAAGCTATGGTGCAATATGGTCAAACCGGTGTTCCAGAAGTCGGGATTACTTTTGATGAAGAAGGTACGAAACTTTTTGACGAGATTACAAAAAGAAATATTGAAAAACCGTTAGCGGTATTTGTAGACGAATTTCCGGTGACGATACCGACGGTATCAACTCATATTCCGACAGGTCAAGCGGTAATTACCGGTGATTTTACTTTGGAACAGGCAAGAAATTTATCGATTCAATTAAATAGCGGAGCTTTACCGGTACCGATTCAAATAATTGAACAGCGAAATATTGGAGCAACATTAGGAAATGAAAGCGTGCAAAAAAGTGTTCAAGCTGGTTTCATTGGTCTTGAAATGGTGATGCTGTTTATGATTCTTTATTATGGCTGGCAGGGATTTCTGGCGAGCATCGCTTTGGTAATATATGCATCGATAACCCTGGCACTTTATAAATTAATTCCTGTTACTTTAACACTTCCCGGGCTTACCGGTTTTATACTTTCGGTGGGTATGGCAGTAGATAGTAACATTCTGATTTTTGAGCGGATGAAAGAGGAATTACGTTTGGGTAAACCATGGAAATTAGCGATGGAATTAGGTTTTGGACGAGCATGGGACAGTATTAAAGATGCAAACGTGGTAATGTTAATGACCGCTTTTATATTGTTCAACCCTTTTGATTGGCCATTTTTAAATACTTCGGGAATGGTGAGAGGTTTTGCATTAACGCTGGCTTTGGGGATCTTGATAAGTATGTTTACCGGGATCGTAGTGACCCGAACGCTACTAAGAGTATTTTACCGTCCGGAAGATAACACACTGACTAAGGAAAAACCGACGAAAGGCATGATGACTAGCGGATCGAAATTTGGGTTAGGTACATTATTTAGAAAGAGAAATTCGTAAATATGAATACTGTGAAGAATACCGGACTGTTAGATTTTATGCGGTTTAGGCTGTTCTACTATTTCTTGTCATTGCTCGTGATTGTACCAGGATTGTTTTCGTTAATGCGTTTTGGTCTTAAGCCTTCTATTGACTTTACCGGAGGAAGTTTATTAGAAATCCAATTACCACCAGGTGTACTTGTAACCGAAGAGTTGGTACGAGATAGTGCTCCTGAAGAAGTCGAGATAGGGTCGGTGCAAGTGGCCGGTGAAAATACATTTTTAATCCGAGCTAAAGCCTTTGGCAAAGACGTTAATGAAGAATATAAATATAACATTGCATCGGCAGCAGGATTATTGGCAACAGCGTCGGCAAATATCAATCCCGCAACCTTGATAGAAGAACTGCGCTTCGAAACTGTTGGTCCAACTTTGGGGGCTGAACTCATTCGAAAAACGTTAACTGCAGTAGCCATTGCTGCTATGGGAATAACGTTGTATATTGCCTATCGCTTTAAAGATTTAAAGTATGGATTGTCGGCAATTTTGGCAATGTTTCATGATTCGCTGGTAGTTTTAGGCATCTTTTCGCTTTTAGGAGTATGGAAGGGGGTAGAAGTAGATACATTGTTTGTAACAGCGGTACTGACTACGCTTTCTTTTTCGGTTCACGATACGATCGTGGTCTATAACAAGATTCGGGAAGATCGTAAAAAACACCCGAGTGCCCCGATGGCTGATGTTGCGAACGTGGCGTTAGCCGAAACTATGGCCCGGTCTATAAATAATTCGATGACCATAGTATTTATGTTGTTGGCTTTAGTACTTTTTGGCGGCGAGACAGTACGTTGGTTTGTAGTGGCGCTTTTGATTGGAACGATATCGGGCACTTATTCTTCGGCATTTGTGGCAGTACCTCTCTTGCTGGAATGGGATAAGTTAAGAGGCTTAAGGCAAACGTTTTTAAAAAAATAACCATTACTGAAGTTGGGAATACAATTCTTTAGCGCGAGTAATTAAGTAATCTTGAGCATTTTTGTCGGTATCGTCTAAGACTTCATCGAATAAGGCATTTAAGATTTTACCAATAATCGGGCCGGGTTTAAGGTTAAGTTCCCGCATAAGATCGGAGCCGTTGATTTTTAAATCTTTTAAGCTCATGGGTTGGTATAATTGCTCACCAATGCGTTCCTGTAATTCACGCAATCGCCAGCTGGTGGCCTTACTTCCACCACCCTTACGGTCACCAATACGCAATAGCAGAATATCGTTGATGTTTTCTAAACCAACACGGCGAATAAAGCGCCTGATGGCGGCGTCAGTCATTTCTGGACTATAGGTGAACATATGCCAGCGGACCATAGTAAAAATTCTGTCGATTTCTTTGTTGGATAACCGTAACCTTTTGGCAATTAAACGGGCGATACGAGAACCCACAACTTCGTGGCCGTAGAAGGTTACGCCTCGGGGCCCTTGCTCACGGTACGTGGCCGGTTTACCAATATCGTGTAATAGGGTGGCTAACCGCACTATAGGATCGGTGCTGGGACAATGAGCAAGTGATTCCAGACTGTGGTTCCAGACGTCATACTCGTGCCGACCCGCCTGCTTAACTCCAATTGTGTCGAGAAGTTCGGGGATGATAAAACGCAACATATCGGTGTTATGCAGCATGACAATGCCTTCTTTGGGGAATTCGGAGGCAATAATTTTTAACAGCTCGTCACGGATGCGTTCCCAGCTGATGTGTTTTAGTAACTGTGAATTATTTTTTATTGCATTAAAGGTGTCTTCGTGAATGCTAAAGTGTAATTGAGCCGCAAGCCGAATGGCGCGCAACATACGCAATGCGTCTTCTTGGAATCTTTCGTTGGGATCTCGAACTGTGCGAATAATTTTTTGATCAAGATCGGTTTTTCCAGAGAAATAATCGATTAACATAACCCGGACGAGCAGTCTTGATGAGTGCATTGAGAGGGCGAGTTGTCCATTCAAACCATCATGTTTGGCCAGAGGGGTGATGGGGCTACCTACTTTGAGTGCCATGGCATTGACTGTGAAGTCGCGGCGAGATACGTCTTCTTTTAGAGTTTTTCCCCAAATGACAGTGTCTGGCCGACGCCGATCGGAGTACCCGGTTTCGGTTCGATAGGTAGTAATATCAAAGATTTGTTGGGCCCATGATTCGTCTTCCAAATCGGCTGAATCTAGCTTCCATCCTTGCTCCTTCATATGGGTGTAGAGCTGTGAAACCGTTATTCCTACTGTGCCAAAGGTATTGTCATAAAAACTAGCGGGAAATAGTGATTGAATCTGCTGGGGCGAGGCATTGGTGGTAAAGTCCCAGTCTTTGACGCTTCGGTTAAGTAAAACATCACGGACGGCACCACCCACCACAAAGGCATCCAGGCTAGCCTTATGAAGAGTGTGTAGAACAAATAAGACCGGTTGTGGTAAGGTAACATCGAGATTTATCATAGGGATATTTTACCGCCATAAGACGCAATCCCCTAACAGTGGTGTAGTGAAAAATGAGCATGGTATATGCAGTGGAAAATCCAGGCAAAAAT
>CAYXRB010000001.1:31671-43581 GCA_964467565.1 uncultured Pseudomonadales bacterium
TGACGAAGCTGTTAATGGTAGTAGAGCTGAACAGATCGTAGCTTGTGTGCTGGCCAATCGCGGCCTGATGAATGCCAAGCAAAAGGAAGCATTCTTACGGCCTAAAGATCCGGCAAAACTCACGCTTAAAGAAGTGGGTATTGAAAAAACCGCAGCAGAGGAGGGAGTACGGCGATTAAAGCGTGCCGTAGGAGAAAGCCAACCAATACTTATTTTTGGTGATTATGATGCGGACGGGGTAACCGCCACGGCAATTTTGTGGGAAACTTTGCACGCTATGGGTGGAAAAGTATTTCCATTCATTCCTTCGCGCGAGGAACACGGGTATGGTTTGAGCGTAAAAGGGATAACGGCAGCGTTAGAGTTATACAAAAATGGATTTGGAAGTAAAGCGCCATTACTAGTAACGGTAGACAACGGCATTGTAGCCTATCCGGCGATAGAACACGTTCAATCCCTTGGATTGGAACTGATCGTGACCGATCACCACATAAAAGGGAAAACCGAGCCTGATTGCTTGGCGCTAATCCATACGACGCAACTATCGGGTTCCGGGGTGGCATGGATGCTGGCCAAGGAATTATTACCAGAGCACGCTCTTAAAACGATCGAGTTGGCGGCAATCGGCACCGTAGCCGATATGCTGCCGCTAAAGGACGCGAACAGAAGCATCGTAAAAAAGGGGTTGGAGCTTTTGCCCACCAGCTCAAGACCGGGCATTCAAGCCCTGCTTAGCGAAAGCGGTATTCTACCCGGAACCGAATTATCGACTTACCATATAAGCTTTTTGTTGGCGCCACGGATAAATGCCATGGGAAGGTTAACGCACGCGATCGACAGTTTACGACTATTGTGTACTAAGAATAACGAACGGGCACACAGTTTGGCCCACACGCTGGGAGAAACGAACAGACTACGGCAGGATTTAACAAGTACCTATATTGAAAAAGCAAAACTACTGGTTGGAGAGACGTTCCAACAGGAACACGTGTTGGTTTTAGCTGATGAGGAATTTCATGAAGGCGTCATAGGGTTAGTAGCGGGGAAGTTGACGGAGGCGTATTCACGGCCGAGCATTGTTATTAAGCGAGACGAGGGGGTATCGAAAGCTTCGGCCAGGTCGGTGCTTGGGGTAAATATAATTGAATTAATTAGAACTTTTGAAGCGCATTTGGTGAATGCCGGCGGACATCCGATGGCGGCAGGATTTACGATTGAGACGGAAAAAATTGAAGTGTTTAGAGAAAAAATTCAGACGCATGCTCGAGATACAATTGCAAAAGAGTTATTAATACCAAGCTTAGGGGTAGATTGTGAAATTTACTTAGGCGATGTGACCGATGAGCTATGGCAAAAATTAGACGAGTTGAAGCCGTTTGGTATTGGCAACCCGCAACCCGTGTTTGCATTTAACAATGTTGAGGTTGCTGACGCGCGGATTTTGGGACGGGAGATGCAGCACTTAAAGCTAAAGTTAAAAGATCCCGAGTTGATGAGAATGGTGACAGCGCTGGCGTTTAATCAAGCCAGCGTGTATGAACAGTTAACCGCTGCCGGTACTTGCTCGGTGGCAGGGGTAATTGATGAAAATGTGTGGAACGGACAGCGTGAGTTACAGTTAAAGGTGAAGGATATAAATGTCTAAGCTAGACATCACATAACTTTGTTGTTTAGTTAATTTTTGCATTGAATTGTACGGTTATTAGTTATGCTAGCATTTCTATTTTTTGTAGGAAGTTCAATCAAATTATTCCAAAATACTGTTATTTAACTGAAGGATCACCTAATACCTCTAATAGTGCCCGATAAATTAAATCCATATTTTCAAATTGCTCTATTTGATCTTTTGAATGTGGTGTTGATAGCATAAATGATACAAATTCTGCCACCTCTGATCTAGTTGCTTCTTGTTCTAAATATCTCCTCTGTCTATCAATTGCCTTTGAAATAGATTCTTCCGGTAAATCAAAATCTCTAAGAAAGTTGGCATAAATTGACAATGAATTATATACAGCTTCATTTCGAAGTGCAGTGAACATTTCTATTCGTTCGCGGTGTTTTGGTGATAATACAGCAGTCATTTTGCCCCAAAAAAAACCTCCCGTTTGGGAGGTGTTGGTTTACATACTATTGTTTAAACCGTCTACCTCCCTAGTGCTGTGCGGAGAATTGTAGAACACACAACAACTACCCCCTTGTGAATAAGGGTTTGGCGAAGAGATTTGTTAAATTTTGATGCCATAGTTTTATTTAATTAAACCTTGTAGATTGTACCTAATGTGTAGCAGGTGTGTCAACCTTTACTATGATTTGGCGACAAAAGTAAAGGTGGTTAAAAAAAGAATAATTGCTTTGACAGTACCTAGGGATGGGCTTAGAATATGGCAAGAGATTTAAAAAACGATTGAGTTGGCTGACACCCAACAATGTTGTGCGGAGTAATAACCGCAACGGGTACGCCCGTGATAGCTGGCTTTGAGAATAAATAAAGGTGGCACCTCTCTGCGTAGGCAGGGCCTTATTAATTAGGTTTTAGGGGTGCTTTTTTTGTATGTAGAAAGGAAGTTATGAAACGGATCCTTGCAAAAGAAACAATGAATTATATTGGTAAAGAGGTAATGCTTAATGGTTGGGTAGATACCAAACGTGACCACGGAAAGCTTACGTTTATCGATGTTCGGGACAGAAGCGGCGTGGTGCAGGTAGTGGGTGGTAAGGAGCTTAAGGGCTTAAAGGCCGAAGATGTCGTGTCGGTAACGGGAACAGTAGTGAAGCGGTTAGAGGGAACGGAAAATAAGGAATTAGAAACGGGTTCGATTGAAATTCAAGCGCAGGAAGTTAAGGTCATAAGTTCTGCTACCACTCTCCCCTTCCCTATTAATACTGATGGTTACGACATTGAAGAAGAACTACGGCTTAAATATCGTTACCTAGACTTACGGAGAGAGAGGATGACGCGAAACATGCGAGTAAGATTTGAAACGCTGCAGTTTATCCGCAACTATTTAATGAATGTAGGGTTTGTTGAAATTGAAACACCGATACTGACTAAAACTACACCTGAGGGAGCACGCGATTTTATCGTGCCATCGCGATTGCAGCCTGGAAATTTTTACGCTTTGCCGCAAAGCCCCCAGCAATATAAACAATTGCTGATGGTGGCCGGGTTTGAGCGGTATTTTCAAATTGCGCGCTGTTTTAGAGATGAAGATCCCAGAAAAGACAGGGCGTATGGAGAGTTTACCCAACTGGACATGGAACTGTCATTTGTGACCCAAGAAGATATATTGCAATTGGTCGAACACATGTTTACCCGTTTGGTAGAAGAGTTGTTTCCCGAAAAACACATCACTACGTCTCCTTGGCCAAGGATTCCTCATGAAGTGGCGGTTGAAACATACGGTACCGACAAGCCCGATTTGAGAAAAGATACAGCAGACCCGAATGAACTGGCCTTTTCCTGGACAGTCGATTTTCCGTTGTTTACGAAGCAAAGTGAAGAAGACTATTTCCATGGTTCGGGCAAGGCAAAATTTGCACCCTCACACCACATGTTTACCTCGCCGCATTTAGATGATATTCCATTGCTTGAGACTGATCCCATGAGAGTACGGGGTTTGCAACACGATTTGGTCCTAAATGGGTTTGAGGTGGGCGGCGGCAGTATTCGGATCCATGACCCGAGGGTGCAAAATAAGGTATTTGACTTAATCGGGTTTAGTGAGGCGCAAAAAACTCAATTTGCGCATATGTTGAACGCATTTAGCTATGGCGTACCTCCCCACGGGGGCATTGCACCGGGTATAGATAGATTGCTGATGACAATTTTGGGTGAACCGAGTGTGCGCGAGGTGATTGCCTACCCCACTATGGCCTCGGGAAGAACAGCGGTTGTGGAAGCGCCCTCGGATGCGACCGAGGAGCAATTGCGCGAACTTTCTATTAGCGTGGTGCGCAAAACGTATGCCTCGGTGTACGAACATATAATAGATCTGCTCAAGGAAAACAAAATTAAATACCAACAATACGTACACGAGAGTGTATTTACTAGCGAAGAGGCGGCAAAAGCAAGAGGGACGAGTCTGCACCAGGGGGCTAAAGCCCTGGTATTACAGACAGATAAAGAATTGGTGCTGTACGTGGTACCTGCTGACGAGAGGGCTGATCTAAATGCTGTAAAGAAATATTTAAAAGTGAAAAGGGTGGCTATGGCTTCAAAAGATACGGTAATGTCAAAAACCGGTTTAGAGGCAGGCGCATTGCCGCCGTTTGGTTCGACTATGGGTTTAAAAACGTATGTCAGCCCATCACTTGCTGAAAATAAAGAGATTGTGTTTAATGCTGGACGGCACGACCGGTCGATCAAAATGATGTATCAAGATTTGGTTAGGCTAGAAAAACCACAAGTGATTGATATAGGATAAAGCGTGCCAAAAAAGAAAAAGCAATTTACCAGTAAGAAACGCCGGCCGGGGGTAAAAAAAGCAATACAGAAAAAAAGTGTTGGAGCGCGAATTGGTGATTGGTTCACTTTATGGGAAGTGTACACGAAAACGGTGCCCTCGGTGTTGCTGATGTTAATGCTCATTTTATCGAGCCAAGTGCAGCGAGAGAGTGTTTTGTCTGCGAGTACTACGCCGGATTTAAAAGGGGTGACCGAGACAGAAATTGCAGCAGCGTCTGTGGAGCGGGTGTCTCAGACAAATCCGGCTTGGGTGACTGCGCGAGGAGTAGCAATTTATGATTTAACTTCTTGGTCTTTATTGTATGGAAAAAACGAAACGGCTGAATTATTGCCGGCTTCAACGACAAAAATAATGACCGCTCTGGTAGCTTTAGAAAGATTTAGCACGCAGGAAATTGTTGAAATTACCCGCTCCGACAGAACGATTGGTCAAACTTCATCGTTAATACCCGGCGAACAATTTAGCGTAGAAGACTTGTTGTTTGCGTTACTTTTGAATTCCGGTAATGACGCGGCATTAAATTTAGCCTCGCACGATTCAGAGGGTTACGCTTTTTTTGTGGATCAGATGAATAAAAAAGCTGCTGATTTGGGTTTACAGCACACGCAATTTGCTAATGTCTCGGGTTTAGAAAGCCCATTCCATTACACTTCGGCCAATGACTTAGCGGTGATAACAAAAGAGGCATTAAAAAATGAGTTGTTTAGCACGATAGTTGCCACTCCAACAAAGACTATTATCAGTAGGAATACCAGAGCTCAAAAACGACTGGTAAACTTAAACCAACTATTAACCTCGGTTGAAGGAGTAAGGGGAGTTAAAACGGGTACAACAGAACAAGCAGGACAATGTTTGGTTACCCTGGTAGAACGTAATGGTCACGAGATTTTAATAGTGCTACTTGGAAGCCAAGATCGGTACCAAGAAACGATACGTCTAATTGATTGGGTTTATTCAAGCTTTCGATGGAATTAGGGTTGCGGAGTAGGAGAGGTAATGGGTGGACGAATAGCTTGGACATAGCCAATAAAATTGTCATCACCTTTAAAAACGTAGATTGGTTGTAAGAACGGCTGAGGATCGTATGAATCAAAATAACCCAATTCGATCCGCCTGACTGTTACTGACTCTACCCCACTACTGATACGAGCGATATAGCCGCTCCCTGCTTGAAGCTCTGACCAGGCAAGGTTCGGATCTTTTAGGGGATACGTACCTGTTGAAAGATAATCGACTGGAGCGTAGTTATACTCTAATTTAACGATTCGGTTTTCGCCAGCTGAGCCTGAAACTATACCACGGACAATGCCTTGATTCGGGTCGGGGGTATAGACTTGGTACTTTTCTTCGATAGGGCTTCTGAATATGTCGACTTGAATGAAATCGGCTTCTGATAGGCTTATGGTGGGAGCATACGCCCCGCCACTGGCTTTTAAGAAAGACACTCTTGTTTCTCCTTGTTGCAGATCTTCTGGTACCATCTTGCTCTTGCGCAAAAAATTAAAGATGTCATTAGTGGCTTGCTGCTCGTTACCTAGTTGCCGATTACCAAGAAAGGTTGGATCCTTTGTCCAGTCTAGAGTAATGTTGAACCTTCCTTGATAAATATAAAAGTCCAGTATGGCTGGGACAGTACCTTCGCGGCTCCAGCGATAGAGCGTTTCACTGCGCTGTTGCGGCGTATTGGCAAAACCCATGGTTTTTGCATCTTCCGAAGCTTGATCTAAAGCAAGAAAACGTGAGCGTCGCTCGGGCATAACAAAGACCGAAGCACGGTCTGAAAAGAAGGGAACTGTGCCATCGGGAGTCTGAAGCCTATAAGTGAGGGTTTGACTGGGTTTACTGGGAAAGATTATGGCAGGAATGATGCCAAAAGCAATGGTGGGTGGATCGGGATCTGGAGGGTTGATGGTGTTGTAGTAGTTAATACCCAGATTTAAGAGGAAACGACCAATTATTAGTAGAAGTAAACCCATGCCTCCGTAGAGGATGACGTTGCGGGCATAATAAGCGGTAACGTAAAGAGATGACATAGGTATTCCAGCTTGAGATAGCGTAGTGTTTCTTGTGCGCGGGGTTTGATTTAGTTTGAGTATACTGTTTACCTCTGGTAGAATGCAATAACAGCCATAATATTTTATTTCCATATGGTAAGAACTCGAATTGCCCCCTCGCCCACCGGTTATCCACATATCGGGACACTTTTCCAAGGTTTATTTGACTATGTTTATGCCCGTAAACATTCAGGCCGTTTTATCATTCGCATTGAAGATACCGACCGGACCCGGTTTGTGGCGGATGCTGAAGATAAATTGTACGCAGCTTTCGAATGGTTAGGAATTACACCAGATGAAGGACCAAAATATGGGGGGAGTTTTGGACCTTATCGTCAATCCGAAAGATTGGAATTGTATGCAAAATATGCACAGCAACTGGTTGATACAGACCATGCGTATTACTGTTTTTGCAGCCAAGAAAGGTTAGATCAAATACGGCAAGAGCAACAAAAAAATGGAAATCCACCGATGTATGATCAACACTGCCGAACTTTGGATAAAGCCGAAGCACAAACAAGAGCTCAAAAAGAACCTCATGTAATCCGACTGCGTGTTCCTAAGGGGAAACAGATAACTGTAAAAGATTTAGTGAGGGGTGAGATTCACTTCTTAAGTGATATTGTTGATGATCAAGTATTACTTAAGTCAGATGGTTTTCCTACCTATCACCTCGCAGTGGTGGTTGATGATCACCTCATGGAAATAAGTCATATTATTCGGGGGGAAGAGTGGCTCTCGTCGGCGCCAAAGCACGTGCTATTATTTGAATTTCTTGATTGGGAAATGCCAAAAATTTTCCATACTCCCCTACTACGCAATTTGGATCGCTCAAAATTATCAAAACGCCATGGCCATGCGAGTGTTAGTTGGTACCAAGAACAAGGTTACCTACCCGAAGCTGTAATTAATTTTTTGGCAAGCAGAGTATGGAATCACCCTGAAGATAAAGAGGTGTATGGCTTAGAAGAATTAATTTTACTTTTTGATTGGAAGGATATGCATATTCAAGGGCCGGTGGTTGATCTAGACAAATTGAACTGGCTGAACGGCCAGTGGATACGCAGACTTACCGAAGCAGAATTGTTGGAAAGAGTAAAGCCGTTTATGAAATACCAAGTAAACGATGAGTCACTCAAACGAGTGTTGCCTCTTGTAAAGGAACGTTTGGTAACACTTAGCCAGATTGAGCCGTTAACACGCTACTTCTTTACTGATCCTGATATTGCAGTCACACCGTTACTAAAAATGAGCAAAATGAACGAAACCGAAATTAAGCAGTATTTAACAGATGTGTCAGGAATGTTGGAGAGGTTGACTGAGTTTAGCGCAGCAACATTGGAGCTGAAAATGCGAGAATTGCAGGAAGGTAAAGGATTAAAACCGAAACCCGCCTTTATGACACTGCGATTGGTCCTGACTGGCCAAGAAGCAACCCCGCCGCTTTTTGAGATTATGGAAGTGTTTGGCAAGCAACTAGTGCTTGAGAGAATAAAGAGAGTATTAAATATCCTCGATTGAGTATCATCTTTGTTCTGCTTGGAGAATAATGTGCAATTTGCTATACTACCCACGTTTCCAGATACTACTCATGGTCCACTATTAAAGGATTTTTAATATGAATGCTCGGGCATGCCGCCTCTTTGTTGGATCACTGCCATGGTCGGTAACGAGTGAGCAATTGCGGGAACTGTTTGAGCGGGTCGGTGAGGTGAAGGATAGTGTGGTGATGATGGATAAGCAAGACGGTCGATCAAAAGGGTACGGTTTTGTAGAAATGGCTACTGAAGAATTGGCAAAACAAGCGGTGCAGAAGTTCAATGGTTACGACTTGAATGGAAGAACATTGGTGGTTAACCAAGCCACACCCAAAGCTCCGAAAACGTTGTTCATGAATTAATGCTTATTGAGTGGATTGCCTGGTTAGTTTACTCTGGTTGTATATGCGCCGATGGTGGAGAATAATTCACAGTCACGAATTGTTGTTTTTTGTCTTAATCGGAGTGTTAATGTTGCGGGTGCCTAATTTATGGGAACCATATTGGTACGGTGATGAAGGCATTTATTTAACAGTTGGCCAGTCTTTGAAAAATGGGATGAGACTCTACAGTGAGATTATTGACCACAAGACCCCATTCATATACTGGGTTTCGGAAGTGGCTTACACTCTTACTAATCTAAAGCTACTATTGGTTTTGGTGTCGGTAACTGTGGTGACTTTATTTTATTTTTTAAGTCTAAAGCTATTTGAGAAGAATAATCCTTGGTTTTTTAGAATTAGCTTTTTAGCGTTTTCCCTGCTGACTACCTTACCAGCTTTAGAGGGAAACATTTTTAATGGTGAACTGTTACTTATGCCATTTATATTAATGGGAGTATTGTGGTTCTGGCATTTACTTCAAGCCCGCAAGACAACAGGATGGCATTGGCTACTAACCGGAAGTTTTTTTGGATTAGCGGTATTGACCAAAGTACCCTCGGGGTTTGACTTTGTGGCGATTGGAATATTTTATATTTTGTATGTTTTAGGGAAGCCCAAGAGATTATGGCCAAAATATATTAAACAAGGGTTACTTTTAATTGGAGGGTTTGTAATTCCGCTGCTGTTGAGCGTCGTATACTTTGCGCTTTTAGGCGATTTAAATGCTTATTTAGATTTTGGACTGCTATATAACTTTAGGTATATCCAATCCTGGGGTTTACCTTTTAACCACCCATTACTGCAGTGGTTAGTTAGCATGCAAGGAAGACTGATATTACTAACATTATTTATTGCAGGGCTAATAATAATTAAAAATCACATTTCGGTGCAATTACAGTTTATTTTAATTTGGTTTGGATTAACATTGTTTGCAGCATTATTATCGCTCAGGCCTTACCCCCACTACGCGTTGCAGCTTGTACCACCAGCTGCGTTACTTATGGGTTATTTTGCTTCAACAAGATTTATAATCAGAGCGGGCATACTGACACTGCTAATGATGAGTTACGGTTTGTGGATTGTATTAGGATTTCGGCCTTACCCAACGTATGCGTATTACGAAAATTTTGCCCAGCTTGTAGTCGGAATAAAACCAGAAGAAGAATACCGGCTTTGGTTTGATAAAAAAATCCCAACCGTATACGAGTTGTCCGAATACTTAAGGAATAAAACAGAATTTGGTGAACGCGTGTTTATTTGGGGAAATGAACCAATGGTATATGCTCTCTCTAGAAGACCACCTTTGGGAAGGTTTATCGTTCACATTGAGTCCTTTGAGGGGGCCAAGAGCGAAACTATGCAAAATCTAGATAAATTCCCGCCCCGCTATATTGTGGTTACCCGAAATGACCGAGGGGGGTTTAGTGAGTTTTTTGATTGGCTCGAGGAGCGCTATCGGATTGATACCAACATTGGATACGCGGCAGTATTTAAACGAAAAGTTGAATTTTAATTTATTGTGGAACAAGGGATGGAAGGGGTGGATTAACCCTAACTGCCCTTTGAACTGAACGGGATTTTCCAGATCTGGAAGTAGCGATGACTACAATTATGTGTTCGCCTTGGGTTAACTCAAGCGACTTGGTAAAATTGCCTTGAGGGTCGAGTGATACCGGTTCGTTGTTGACGGTTAGTGACGCTTCGGGATTGGTTTTCCCGGTGACGGAAACAGGGTTATTGACTTGGGCATTTTCGGTGGGTTCATAGACAGTAACCGGGGGGGCGGAATTAAAAAGGATGGCTTGCCGGACAAAAAAACCAATGATTACAACGGCTACCAGTACAGAGATGCCAATGGTGATGCTGTGTGGGGTTATAAAATTGATACGACTACTGACTGGTTCAGCAAGCCCGCGTGGGATAATACGTCCCCGCTCGTCTTGGTCGTAATCGCGTCGGAATACCGCTAAGACCGTAGCAGGATCAACCCCGATTGTTTTGGCGTAGTTTTGCAGGAAACCTTTAGTAAAGGCTGCGGGGGGAAGGGCGTCAAAATTATTTTCTTCAATAGCTTTTAAGTACTTAAGATTGATTTTAGTTTCGGCACTTATCGATTCAAGAGTAACGTTTTTTTCTAATCGTGATTTTTTTAATATTTCGCCAACGGCCTTCATGACTGTATTCTACCTTAGAGGATTCGTTTATAGCGTAGCTTATTCTTTAAAAAATGATTTACGTTGCGTCATCTTGCTTGGCAAAATAGGCATCGGCATCTTTAACCAGGACTTCGCGAGGTTTGGAACCATCTTGCGGTCCAACAATGCCAGCTTTTTCGAGTTGGTCGAGGATACGTGCAGCACGAGCGTACCCTAAAGATAATTTTCTTTGGAGTAGTGATGCTGAAGCTTTATCTTGGGTTGTGATGACCCGCACGGCATCTTCGAACAAATCATCGACATCGGTGGCAGCTTCGCCGTTGGCACCACCGATTTTCTTGGTAGCAAATTTGGTAGTGACTTCGTCGGTATAATGAACTTCTGTAACAGAGGTTTTCAAATATTCGACGATTCGCCTGGTTTCGGCGTCAGAAACAAAGGTCCCCTGGATACGAGTCGGTTTTGGTTGATCGGAAGGAATATACAACATATCTCCGCGGCCTAATAATTTTTCGGCGCCTGGCCCGTCGATAATCACGCGTGAATCGATCATGGAGGTAACATTAAATGCAATACGACAAGGAATGTTTGCCTTGATTAATCCGGTGAGTACGTCGACTGAGGGGCGTTGGGTGGCGAGCATAAGGTGGATGCCGGTAGCGCGCGCCATCTGGGCTAAACGGGTGATGTCGTCTTCAACTTTATTGGGAGCAAACAACATGATATCGGCTAATTCGTCAATGATAATGATAATGTAGGGCATGGATTGGAAGCCGGAGCTTTCGTTGTACCCGGCGATGTTTTTAACTCCAACTTCGGCGAAAACACGGTACCGTTTTTCCATCTCACTGACTGCCCAATCTAAAGCTGCCAGTACTTTTTCTGGTTCGACAATTACCGGAGTGAGCAGGTGCGGGATGCCATTATATTGAGTTAACTCGACCCGTTTGGGGTCAACCAGTATAAATTTAACTTCATCTGGACTTGCCCGGTATACGAGCTGCAAGATGAAGGCATTAACAGAAACCGATTTTCCTGAGCCGGTAGCCCCGGCAATTAGGACATGCGGCATTTTGGTAATATCAGTAACCACTACTTCGCCGGACACATTTAACCCCAATCCAACTGCAAGTTTGTGTTTGTTTTTGCGCATGGGTTCCGAGGTTAGGATGCGTTTTAAACCAACAAATTCAGAGCTGCGATTCGGAATTTCAATACCAACCATGGAACGACCGGGAATGGGGGCTTCGATACGAATTTGTCCGGTAGGGGCAGCCAAGGCAAGAGCGAGGTCATTTTGTAAAGTGGTGATG
>CAYXRB010000001.1:43591-46215 GCA_964467565.1 uncultured Pseudomonadales bacterium
CGTGAAAGCGTGGTACCCAGGGCAATTTGCAACGCATACTGCGTCACCGCAGGTCCTAGATTTACCTCAACCACATGAGCCCTTATGCCAAATGATTCGAGGGTTTTTTCGATAACGTTGGCGTTATGTTTAATATCACCCCGGTCGGCTTCACCGCCAATTTTCTCCTCGAGAAAATCGAGTGAAGGTGGTTCATAAACTATCGGGGTAGCTCCGGGATTGTTTTGGATGACTGCCTTGCTTAATTCTGGATGATTGCTTTCTAATGATGCAGATAATTTTTCCTTTGCCGATGCGGCTTTTGGTGGCGTTGACGGTTGGGTGCCTCCCTTTATTTTGAAATCTGACTTAGATAAAGGGAATTTTATGGTAGTGCCGGTCTTTGCATCGCTGGCTAATAACTTATTAGTTTTCTGAAGGCGCTGATTTAAACCGGCAAGAAATAAAATAAAATCATCTAGAGATGTTTCGGTAAGGATAAAAAAGCCGGCCAACACAACCCCTAGTAGCAGAATAACGGCACCAACAGGCTGGATAAGTACGGCCAAATTGGCGAACAGGTCTTGCCCGACAGCACCGGATTTAAAAGTGCCCATAAAACCAATGAAAATGAGGACTGCACCTAAGAATATGTTAGGTTTAGTGAAGCGAAGTTTAACTTGTAAAAACATTAAGCCGGCGGAGACCAGCAAATAGGGAATAATATAGGCAGCGATGCCGAACTGGGTTTGAATATATTCTTGGAGTGACTGAAGGATGGTGCCTTGCCCGGCAAAGGAGACAGCGACTAATAACCCGCAAATGACAAAGAAAACCGCGGCTAGAGTATAGGCAGTTTCTTTTTTGAGTTTTAGTTTAAACGGCGAACGAGCGCGGCCGCGTTTTCGACCCATAATCAAGGCAATGGTACCACAAAAAAGCCAAGTCAGACATCAATAATAGTTAGTTAATCTTTCCTCGAACGGTATTTTTATGACAACATAATGAAGTTGATCATCTGGTATTAAAATATTTTATGATTGTGGTATCGCAATTTAGAGCACTTGTCTTGCAGCAATAACCACTATTTTTTTACACCTGAAGTTGGATCAGTGGTAAATTTCTTAGTTTCAGGAGAAAATACATGTTTACTGAAATTAGCGATTTTTGGGAAGTTTAGCTTAAAAATCGAAGTTTGATAGAGATAAGTTTAGTTTAATTAGCTTTGGAGGTTTTACTAAACTTCCATGACGACGGCGAGGGTGAGGGGTTGGCGTTTGGTAGTTTCGTAGAGTAAGGTTTGGACCCGATCTTCGATTTTTCGCCGAATGGAGTGCCAATCGGTGACCATGCCCTGGTGGTGCGCTAAGCTCTGTTTGGTGGTTTCTTGAATCTTGCCCATTAGTGCCTGATTTTCCTTGACGTAGACAAAACCGCGAGAGATAACTTCGATTTCGCCCAAGACTTGCCCCGTTTGACCATTGACCGGAACGACGATGACAACCATGCCGTCTCCCGACATTTGCAGACGGTCACGCAAAACCACATGTCCAACATCACCAATTCCCAAACCATCGACCATAACGTTTTTTATGTCGATAGTTTGTTCGATCCAGGCTTGTTTTTGACTAAAGGCAATTTGTTGTCCGTTTTCCAGTAAATGAATTTGCTCATTAGAGTAGCCAAGGGAGCGGGAAAGTTCACGAAATTGGATCATGTGATGGTAGGTACCACCAATGGGGATGAGGTGTTGGGGTTTGACCATGGCTATCAAGAGCTTCTGCTCGATACTAGAGGAATGGCCGGATACGTGTACTGACTCTTCGATGTCGGAGTAGCGAACGGTAGCGCCGGTGCGAGAAAGGGTGTCGATAGTACCGTAGACATTAGCTTCGTTTCCCGGTATGGGCTCTGAAGCGAAGATAACTTTGTCTTCGGGATGAATCTGGACGAAATCGTGCTCGCCTTCGGCTGCACGGGTAAGAGAAGAGCCAGTTTGACCTTGTGAACCAGCGATGATGATACAGACTTTATTACCGGGAAAATCTTTGATGCGTCGTTTGTTTAAGATGTGTTTATGGGGTAAGCGCATAAAGCCTAAACGGGTGGCTGTTTGCACATTACGTTCAATGGAACGGCCTATAAAAGCTACCTTTCGGTTATGGCTAATGGCCACTTGAACGGCTTGTTGAATGCGGTGGAGGTTGCTGCTCATGACGGTAACAATGATTTTGCCAGAAACCCCTCTAAACTCTCTTTCAAAGGTGTCGGTGAGGGTGGATTCACTCGAAGAAAATTGCTGTTGCTCAGAATTAAGGGAATCACATAAAAGGGCGGTAATCCCCTGCTTTCCTAAGGTAGCAATAGCTTGAAAGTCGGGAATTTTTCCATCGATCGGGTTTAAATCAAACTTAAAGTCTGACCCGTGGTAGACGCTGGAAGCTGGAGTTTTTACGACGATATGGCGGGTGTCGGGGACCGAGTGGGTCATTCGAATAGGTGTGATGGTAAATGGACCAAGGTTTACATCACTATTCTCGGGGAATTCGTACAATTGTGGGGTGATATCAAACTCTTCTAAACGGTCATGTGCAAAGCCAATGGTGAGTTTGGAACCAAATATGGGAAAGTGTGTTCCAATTTGC
>CAYXRB010000001.1:46225-48184 GCA_964467565.1 uncultured Pseudomonadales bacterium
GGAGTATATAGGGTAGGCCACCAATATGATCGTCATGTCCGTGGGTTAGAATCATACCGACAATTTTTTCGGTTTTGTCTTTCAGATAGGTGACATCGGGTATGAGAAGGTCAACTCCCAGCATTGAGGGATCGGGAAAACCAATACCACAATCGACTATTAAGATTGAATCCTGGTATTCGTAGAGGTACATGTTTTTGGTGACATTACCAATGCCGCCTAAGGGAAGGATTTTTAGAGTAGTTTCTGATGATTTCATATTAATTTTGATGGGTGGGTCAATTATATCCCGACTTAAAATAGATAAAAATACCAAGATGTATGGAAAATGACTGATTTACAAATATTTAGGTTAGGTAAGTTTGAATAAAAACCGATGTTGCTGGGGGATATTAAAAACTTTACATTAATAGTTCGTTTTGAAAGGAGGGGAGGTAGTGTTTGACGTTTTCGAGGCTGAGCGTTACTTGTTGCGATTGCCCTTGAACATATTCTTTGGCGACCTTGCGAACAATACCTTGAATGGTGCGTTGGAGGGTACGGATGCCTGAGTCATACCCAAGTGGCCGGACAATATCATGCCAGACGTCTTCGTTTATGGTTAAAACACCTTGAGGGAGAGAGGTTGCTTCGAGGGTTTTAGGGAATAAATAATTTTTGGCAATATTAATTTTTTCTTCGTCAGAATATGACGGCATGCTAATTGGTTCTAGACGATCGAGAACAGCAGTGGCGATGTGGCTGGTACCGTTAGCAGTTGCTAAGAATAAGACTTGAGATAAGTCAAAGGGGTAATCAATGTAATGATCGATAAAAAAACGGTTCTGTTCGGGATCGAGCAACTCTACCAAAACGCCCATAACATCAGCGCGGGCATCATCGGAGATACGGTCTATTTCGTCGAGTAAAATGATTGGATTATTGGTTTTGGCACGGGCTAAAGCTTTAATCACATACCCCGGCTCGGCTTCGAGATGTAGGCGTGACTGCCCACGTAGATCCCTGGCAGCGCCCATACCCCCAAACGGGATGCGCACCACTTGCCGGTTTAAGGCTTCACCTAATGAGTAGGCAAAAGTAGTTTTTCCAGTGCCGACTAAGCCAACGAGGAGAATAATCGGTGCACGAGCAAGATGACCGGCTTTACCACTCTCTTTGTTTAGTTTTAAAACGGCTAGGTATTCCAATAATCGTTCTTTGACATCGTCAAGACCGAAGTGGTGCTTGTCTAAAATTTCTTTGGCTTTGTGTAAATCAAGGGTATCGACCGAGCTTTGATTCCAGGGTAATGAGACTATCCAATTTAGGTAATGACTGGTCCTTTCTAGCTCTTCGAAAGCAGAGCTCGTATTGTACGCTCGCTCAAGCCGGCTTAACTGTTTGACCACTTTTTCTTTTAAATCGAATGGAAGTTGGGCCGATTCGAGCTTACTTTTCAACTCGGCAATGTCGCTTGGAGTTTGTGGGGCAGATTGTGGATCCATATTAACCTTTATGGTAGCAAGAGTAGCTCAGAGTCAAAAGCAGCAAAGCAGGTTAGCTTTGGCGTACGCAAGCAACCATTCTCCCGGTAAAAGATCGTAGTCAAGGTTTCCGAATAAAGGGGCTTATTGATCAAATTAACTGAAACGTATGGTAGTTAACCTTTTCCTGAGAATGGCAAAAAATTGGCCGTTTGCATTTGGATGAGTGGTGATTCAGCTCCTAAAACTTAGCGGTCGCGGTACGGCGTGCGTCCCCGAGCACCACCACGATCTCCGCCGCCGCCGCGACGATCCCTGAAGCTGCCACCACCTCGGTTACCCCCACCGTATCCACCACCTCGGTTGCCACCTCTATCTCCCCCGCCGCCGCCCCGACTGCCTCTGGATTCGTCTTTGGCTGCCTGTTCTTGAGGAGTTAACGCGGTTAAGTCAATTCGCCCCATGTCATCGATTTTAATGACGCGGACTTTTAAGG
>CAYXRB010000001.1:48211-53966 GCA_964467565.1 uncultured Pseudomonadales bacterium
CGATACTTACCACATCGTGGGCGTCTTGGATAAAACCGGCTCCTAAGTTAGACACGTGGACCAAACCGCTTTTGTTCGGCAAGATCTCGACAAAGGCTCCAAAGGACTCGATGCGGGTCACGGTACCCTCGAATTCCTCTCCGGGTTGGACTTCTCGCAAAATTCCCTCGATAATGGCTTTAGCTTTACGAATGGCCTCTTCATCGGTAGAGGTAATAAACACGCGGCCATCATCTTCGATGTCAACCTGGGCGCCGGTAGTAGCGAGGATGTGTTTGATGATCTTGCCACCGGGACCGATTATTTCGCCAATACTTTCGACCGGAATGGTAATGGTCACGATCTTGGGAGCGTAGACAGAAAGTTGCGGCCGGGGTTTATCGATGGTTTTTAACATGTGGTTTAAGATATGTAACCGGCCAGTTTTGGCTTGCGTAAGTGCAGTGCGTAAAATTTCGAGCGAAATACCCTTTACTTTTATATCCATTTGCATGGCGGTGACTCCATCGGCCGTGCCGGCCACTTTAAAGTCCATGTCGCCGGTGTGGTCTTCCATACCCATAATGTCGGAGAGAACCTTGAATTCACCATTTTCAATGAGTAGACCCATAGCAATACCGGCGACCGGTTTTTTAAGGGGCACGCCCGCGTCCATTAATGACAAAGTGGAACCACAAACACTAGCCATACTGGTCGAACCGTTGGAGGAAAGGATTTCTGAGACAATCCGGATGGTGTAGGGAAAATCAGCTTCGGCGGGGATCATGGGCTCGATGGCGCGTTCAGCTAAGGCACCGTGACCAATTTCACGTCGGGACGGGTATCCGACCCGCCCAGTTTCGCCGCTAGAAAATGGAGGCATAGAATAATGGTGGATATAGCGTTTGTTCTCTTCACCCTCCATGTTTTCGATAAGTTGCGACATGGCAGGAGAACCTAAGGTGGTAATGGTCAGGGCTTGGGTTGCACCACGCTGAAACATGGCAGATCCGTGTGTGCGAGGTAAAATACCAACCATTGAGCTTAAGGTACGAATCTCGTCGGTTTTGCGGCCATCGGGGCGAACACCGTCTTCAAATGTCTGACGACGGGCTTCATGTTTTAGCAAGTCATCCATAACACTCTTAATGTCTGTAAGGGTGTAATCGGGGAATTTTTCGAGTAAAGTCTTAGCGTACTCATCGGTGCCCGCTGGTTCTAAAGCAGCCATCTTTTTAACCATGCGGGTTAAGTCGGCTTGTGGTATGGCTGCACTAATGGCTTTGGCAACTTCATCGGCGACTTTTTTTGGAGTGTAATCAGCTTTTATGGTACCCATTTCTTTAACCATGTCATTAATGACCGAAGTGACGTTTTTGATTTCGGATTGAGCGAGTTCAAAAGCTTTGAGTAATAATTCTTCAGAGACTTCGTCGGCACCGGCTTCGACCATGACAATGGCTTCAGATGAACCACTGACTACGAGTTCAAGTTGGCTGGTTTCTCGTTGTTCAAAGGTGGGGTTAACGATTAATTCTTGTGATTCCCGGTTCAAGCCGAGGCGGACGGCGCTTACAGGCCCTTCCCAGGGAATGTTAGAGATGGCTAAGGCAGCAGAAACGGCATACATAGCCGGCATATCGGCATCGTGGACGCCATCGGCTGAGAGAACAGTGACGATAACTTGGATTTCGTTGACAAAGCCTTTAGGGAATAAGGGGCGGATAGTGCGATCGATTAGACGAGCCTTTAATACAGCCTCATCGGAGGGACGACCTTCACGCTTTACCCAGCGAGAACCTTTAATTTTACCGCCGGCATAGAGGCGTTCTTGGTACTCAACTTGAAGAGGAAAATACCCTAAACTTTCGTTGACGCGACCCATAACAACGGTGGCTAAAACCACGGTCTCGCCATAGGTGGCGGTGACTGCAGCACTCGCTTGTTGGGCATACTTCCCTGTTTCTAAAACTAACTCGACTTCACCAACAGTAACCTTTTTGACAAGGTTTTTCATACACATAACTTTCTTGACGGAGAAGCTTTGAAAAAAGCTAAAGAGTTCAGGCCTGCTCGCGAATTAAACCACGAAGAGAACTGAAATCTTTACGCTTTGGGCTCATGCCGCCAATAATTTATAAATATTAAAAACTTATTTGGGCAACCCAACGGTTGCGATTAATTCCCGATAACGATTTTCGTTTCGGCTCATTAGATAGCGAAGCAAACGACGACGCTTCGAGACCATTTTCAAAAGACCTCGGCGTGAATGATTGTCTTTTTTGTGAATTTTTAAGTGATCGGTTAATTGTTTAATTTTTTCCGAAAGAAGTGCGACTTGAACTTCGGGGGAGCCGGTGTCGCCACTTTTAATGGCAAATTTCTGCATTATTTGACTTTTTATATCTTTGTCTAACATATTGAATTATTTTTCTTATTATCTAATTGCTATGTAGTCGTCTTGATCGTTTGCTACAGGTGGGATTGTACCATACACCTTAAAGAAAAACCAAACCGGAACTAGATAATCTTACTCAATTGAGGCCTTAGTGTAAGATTCGACTGAAAAAATCAAATTTATTTACTCTGACCGGGGACGCCTTTAAAAATCTTTGGTTGCAACCATTCATCGGGTACTTGGTTAGTTGAATCTGTAACCGATTGAGTTTGTTGGGCTACGACGGAATTATTTGGCGTTGGTGAGGTTGGCGTTGAAGGCATGGCCGTAGTCTGATTTACCGGCACACCGGCAGTGCGTGAACCACCAGCCCGCAATAATTGAGCAACTGCTTCAAATGTATCGGCTTTTAGGGTCGGAGATTGTAAACGATTGGTAGCTTGGTCGATACCGGCTAATAATGAGTTAGCAGATAAGGGATTAAGGCTTAAATCTAAGGCTTTAATCAGCTGATAGGTCAATTCGGAATTGCCGCTGACTGTTTGGTCTGAAATGTGAAAGTCGGCAAAGGCAGTACCATCAAACCGATTTATCGCAACCATTTTTGCATCGGTAAAAAGGGTGCGCTCTTCTTGATAAAAAGGGTTTAGGTCTTCGAGACGATTGGCACCGACAATAAAGAGTATGTCGGCTTGCGCACCGGAATAAGTATAATTTACGTCGGATTGCTTGAGAGGAAGGTGGCCTTTTTTAGGTTGAATAATGAGGTTAAAGACCTTGGCTTCTTCGTCAAGGTTGTAACTGACCTTGTCAATACTCTCTCGGTTTTCAACTTTGAGGGTAATGACCAAGTTTCTATTGCCAATAGAGTTAGTGACTTGATCTGAGCCTGGTAAAGCCATAGCAGACTGCGATAGTTTGTTGGGAGTAGCTATGGTTACGTTTTTACCAATCGAGCTGAGAGTATGAAACAAGCCCAAACCGGCGGCGATATGCTCAGTACCGGCATTTTGAGGCAACATGACAAAGACTGTTTCCGCTTTTTCCAAAACAGATTTTAAGGGAGAAATGATATCGTGTTGTATGGCCATGACTATCCTTATAATTATTAATTATTTCGATTATTTAAGTGGAAATGATGGACAATAGTTACTTTTCAACAATCCTATAGGATTTTAGCACGTCACCCGCTCTAAAGTCAAACATAGGATCGGCAACGACGCCGCATTCATCGGGAGCACTGACAGAGGGAACATCGGTTTTACCTTGCTTAAGCGATTTGATTTTTACATCCCTCATAAAACGATCTCCTCGGGTGACATGAACTAGGGCGTTTTTGGCAATTCTCCCAGAGTTAACCTTGCATCCTGCGATATATTCACCTCTTATGGTAAAGGTGAGGGTCACTTCAGCAACCCCAAGCTCTTCTTCGTAGATGCTCGGCTCGAGGATTTTGAGCACTTCTTTTTCTAAGAACTCGAGTAGTTCATAAATTATGGTGTAACTAAATATTTTAACTTTTTCGATTTTAGCCAATTTTTTAGCTGATGGGGAGGTGGGTACATGAAATCCTATAATAATTGATTTGGTAGACTGCGCTAACAGGACATCGGATTCGTTAATTTCACCCACCCCTTTATGAATAAGGGTGATTTCCTCGTGTAAGCCAGTGTTTACGATTGCCTCTAGAGTACCGGCAGTATCGGCTTTAAGGATTAGATTAAACGACGGTTTTTCTTCTGGCTCAGGTGTTTCTTGGCCTTCAATATCTAAAGACTCATCTTGGGTAGCTTCGGATACCTCTGACTTAACCTTGGATATCTCGATAGGTTTTGCTGCTATAGGGGCATCTGTGACAATTCCGCCTACCGGGGGAACTTTTTTAAAACCAAGTACCTGGACTGGTTTACCTGGCTTTGCCTCTAGGACTTGTATACCTTTATCATCCACCAGAGAACGGATTTTAAGACCCTGTTCGCCCAAAAAAACTGTTTGCCCAGCCTTGAGCGTACCATTCTTGACTATGACTGTACCAACTGCCCCTCTGGATTTATCCAGATTGGACTCAATGATTATGGCTTCCAGAGGCGCCTGAGCATCAGCCTTGATTTCTTCTAATTCTGCTAACAGGAGAATTGTCTCGAGTAAATTTTCTAATCCTGTCTTGTTTTTGGCAGAAACCTCAACGGCCGGAACCTGACCACCAAACCCTTCAACAAATACCTGATGTTCTGTGAGTTGTCCTTTGACCGTATCGGGATTTGATCCTGGTAAGTCAATTTTGTTTATGGCAACAATAAGCGGGACAGACGCGGCTTGGATGTGCTTGATTGATTCGATAGTCTGGGGTTTGACCCCGTCATTGGCGGCAACGACTAAAACTACCAGATCTGTAACCTGCGCACCGCGTTCCCTCATCTTGGCAAAGGCCGCATGCCCCGGTGTGTCAATGAAAGTGATGAGCTGACCTTGAAATTCGATCTGGTACGCACCGATATGCTGGGTGATCCCCCCTGCCTCCCCGGCAGCAACATTGGCGTTTCGGATAGCATCGAGAAGGGTAGTCTTCCCATGATCAACATGACCCATTATGGTCACGATCGGCGGACGGTTGAGTTTTACTTGACTAGTGGTCACAGACTTTTTTTTACTCATGTTTGACCCTTACACTTAACAAGTCTTGAAGGACTATTGCTTGCCCGAATTATTCTGAGGTACTGGGGGCTTCAACCATTTTAGGACGGGCGGTTAATGCCTGGAATTCATCGAGTTTTTTGTTTATTTCATTGATGAGAGATTTAGTGGCACCCTCAAGGCTATCCAATGCTTCCCGGCGTTTCTCCAGCTCATGAATCGTGGTAACAGAGTTGCTCACCAAAAACTCCCTGGATTTTTCACTCAAAGACAATTGGTCGATTTCAAACTCTTCATCGCCAGTAACCGAAAGAGCGGTACCCTTACTACCCTTGAGATCAATTTTGTACCCGGTAAGTTTGGCTGCCAGGCGTACATTTTGACCTCCACGGCCTATAGCCAGGGATAATTGGTCATCGGGAACCGTAACAGTGGCCAGTTTCTTTTTTTCGTTTAAATCCAGGCTAACATTTTCGGCTGGAGCGAGGGCGGCGGAGATAAGTTGAGTAGCATTATCTGACCATTGGATAATGTCAATTTTTTCGTTATTCAGTTCATTGATGACTTCTTGGACCCGCACGCCTTTTTGACCGACACAGGAACCGACCGGATCAACACCAGATTGGGTTGAGGTGACGGCGATTTTAGTGCGGATGCCGGCTTCTCGGGCGATGGCTTTGACTTCGACGGCACCAGAGGAAACTTCGGGGACCTCACGCTTAAAAAGCTCGATGACCAGTTCGG
>CAYXRB010000001.1:53976-69859 GCA_964467565.1 uncultured Pseudomonadales bacterium
TTCTGGAACGGCACGAGAGACGATAATGGTCTTGCCGCGCATCGTTTCCCGAATATCTTTGATGTAGATAGCCATACGTTGGTTCATTTTGTAGAACTCTCCCCGCATTTGCTCTTCGGGAGGCATGTACCCCTGACCACGGCCAATATCGAAAATGACATTTTTCCCATCAAAGCGTAAGACCATCCCGGTGATCATGGCACCAACACGATCTTGGTATTCGCTGATGATAGCGTCTTTTTCCGCTTCGCGAATACGTTGTAAAATAACCTGCTTGGCAGTTTGAGCGGCTATACGACCAAAGCCCGGAGGGGTAATATCGGTGCGTTTGCCTTCTTGGACGGAAAAAAGCCTGGTACTACCCGATTCCGAATCGATTTCGACTTCTAGAGTGGCGGTGCCCTCTTCTTCATCGTACACTTCTGCCTGATCAGGGTAATCTTTTCTGAATGCGGCGATTATCGCAGCTTTAATGGTTTCTAGGACTACTTCCGGGTTTAAACCACGCTCGTTACACACCTGGTTTAAGGCAGATGCGAATTCGGTTCTTGCTTGTAGATTGGCTGCAGCCATAACTTTTTATCTCCACCACCCGTGATAAACGCTGCCTTCATAAACGATCATCCAATTGCGTAGATAATGGCAATAACCATGATTACCCAGACGAGTACGGCAATGAGGAGTGGTTTGTCGGAAAGAAGGACCCGTTCGGGACTTTCACCTTCGTTTTTCTCGTAAACAAGTTGAAGATAACGCATGACTCCGTAAATGACGACCGGGACCGTTGCCATTAACCATTTTTGAAGAATTAGAGTTCGCGGGACCCTGGAAAAAATTGTAGGCAATACGCCTTGGGTGATTTGATACTGGTATTCAAAAGCGAAAAGGGCATAGGTAAACCAAGTGGCGTTGGCGAACATGCCGGTATAAATATCAAGTAATCTTTGGGAGTAGGATGATAAAACCTGGCGATGCCCGATAAGGCCACCCGTAAGACCTTTTAAGAGCGTCCGTTCGCTTTGACGTTTGCCAATGGCCATAAATAAGGAAAGGGAAATAACCGTAAGGAGAAACCAGACATTCATATGGAGATTGACCACAATAGCGCCGGAATAGACACGCAGAATATAAAACGAGGCAATGGCCATTAAGTCGATAATTGTTTGTGACTTGAGGTAGTTGGTATAGGCAAGGTTTAGGATTAAATACAACAAACAGAGTAGGAAAAAGAAGAATGATAGAGTCCAGGCCCAGAATAGAGCGATGAAGAGAACGGTTATCGCACTAAAGATGGCAAAAGGAATGGGTAGTTCCCCGGATGCAATAGGACGTTTCTTTTTAAATGGGTGCTTACGATCCTGGTCGGCATCGGCAATATCGTTAAAGATATAGACTGCCGAAGCGAGCCCACAAAAAACACAAAAGGCCTGGAAAACTAGAATAAAATACCCGGGGGAAAACAATAGGCCAGAAAACACTAACGCAGGAAAGAGAGCGAAATTTTTTAACCATTGTCTGGGGCGGGCTGTCTTGAAGAGGAGATAAAGTAGTCTACCCATAAAAGAACGCCGAAAAATACCAATGTTATGAGGATGATTGTAAAGGTCTTTTGCCTGGCATTCAACTGCAGTGCAACTGACCCCATGGCGAGCGTGACTAGCCAATAAAAGCCAGCAATTTGACGTTTGCTCCACCCAAGTTTTAGGAGTCGATGATGTAGGTGGCTAGTATCACCCCAAACTGGCGATTTGCCCTTTACGATCCTACTGATCATGACAAAAAGTGCATCTAACATAGGCACCGCCAGCACAAGTATTAAGGTGGCGAGCTTTGCCCCAGATAGAATTGAGAGTACAGCAAGTAAAAAACCTCCCAGAGCTCCAGCGCCATAACCCGGCATCATTTTTTGAGGATAGATGTTGAAAGGGAGAAATCCAAAGAAAGAGCCGGCGGTAATTGCAGCCAAGATAGTGACTGGCCACTGGGCAACATCTTGATTAAAACGGAATGAGAGCAAGGCAATAAAAACGGCAGCAATGCCGACAACACCGGGCAACTGACCATCAACTCCTTTGGACCAGTTGACCATATTCATGCACCAGGTGATCCAGACAATGGCGAAAAGATCGGCGATTATCCAGATAGTGCGCAATTTTCCAAGGAAATAAATTGGAATTTGCGGATTGTTCAGACTAATCACTCCCCCGCCGAATGGATTGGTAATATAGGCAATGCCAATCCCGACTATAACCACAAAGGCGCTGGCTAAAAGCCCTAAGACCAGCCTAAGATACGGGTTTAAATCCCGAAGATCATCGAGCACGCCCAATAATGCTAAGAGGATGATACTTAAGATGATACCGAAGGTATGCTTATCCAGGGGTAAGAATAACACCATGCCGATTAAAACACTGGTTGCGATGACTAAGCCACCACCCCTGGGGACCGGGTAAGAATGGATTACCTTGGGGTGGCGTGCAAGATTAGGATCGTCGAGCCAGTGGAAGTGCTTATACAAACGAATTGTTAAAGGGCCGATTAACATGGCGGCAATACCCGCAGTCATAAAGGGGAGAAAAAAAATTTGAAAAAAAGGGGTAATTTCCATGCTTTAAAGGGCTAAACTAATAATGTTAAGGAGGCCAATCAGAAACAAGGCTTGGATAAGGACGGTAAGCCAAACAATGAGATGGGTGTACATGGCAACGGATGATTTGTGAGCAAAAAGTATAAAGGTTGAAGTAATCAGAAATAAGGTGGCAATAATAGGAATGAAAATTAAGTCCTGCTTGTTACCCAATTGAGATGACCCTGAGGGCAAGCTGTACCACAAAGGTACCTGCGGAGGTAGGCGTTTTATAAAAACGATGAACGTGAGCCATTGTAGACCTAAGAGAATAAAGTTTAAAAAATACGCCTTTGTCTTAAAGAATGGCGTATTTATGGGTATGGGAGAAAGAGATTCTCTTTTTTTTAACATATACACCGGCTAAAAGCAGGTGGTGCAGACGCATATAGACTTATTCTGCCCCAACAATTTGCATTGTAACAAAGAATGGTAGGTGTAGCTTGAAAAAATAGACGTTTAAGGGGTTGGGTGAGAACAAATTGTTTGAAATATAAATTGATTCATACTCGGCTACATTCGCCGTATTTGATTAGTAAATACCTTGGGGCGAAAAATCCTGCTCTGTTATCTATATTAATGTAATTTGCTTAAACCTGGATAAAACCACGGCCTAAAACCCTATAGTTTTCATTGAGCTGTTAATTACGCAATAAAGTAAAGACTTCCTAGTACTTATATTTTAAGCCTCTTGGTAGAATTGGAATTAAGTCATTTGCAATGAGCGCAGGAAAACCTGCGGTTTTTGATGGTTAAAAAATGGTTTATTACCGGTCAGAAGTTAATTCGTTACCAAAATACGAATATTGTTAGTGCGGCTTTTATTATCACTTTAATGAGTGGGGTATCGGCAATTTTAGGTTTGTGGCGTAATCGCATGTTAATAGCGCGTTTTTTTGGTGATACAACAACACAACTTCAATTAGATGCGTATTGGGTGGCTTTTCGCTTACCCGAATTGGTGTTTCAGTTATTGGTTATCGGCGCGCTCTCGGCTGCTTTTATTCCGGTGTTTACCAAACAACTAAAAAAGGACCGGGAAGAGGCATTTGCTATGGCCTCATCAATGATGAATTTGGTGTTGGGATTTTTTATTTTGTTTTCCGTAGCCATCTTCATTTGGGCAGAACCAATGATCCACCTAATTACTTCGGTTAATTTTTCACCAGAACAAGTACGTTTGGCTGCGCAATTATGGAGTATCATGATGGTTGCCCAGCTCTTTTTTGCCGTAAGTAATTTTTTAACCGGAATGATCCAAGCCCATCAGCGATTTTTGATCCCAGCGATAGCTCCGGTTATGTACAACTTAGGTATCATGGCAGGAATTTTGTTTTTAACGCCATATTTGGGGATTTATGGTGCTGCAATAGGAGTAGTTTTAGGTGCATTACTACACCTATTACTACAGTGGCCAATCGCCCGCTCGTTGGGATTTAAATATCAACTATCGATTAATACCCATTATGGGGGTGTTAAGGAAATGATTACTCTCATGCCACCGAGAGCTATGGCAATTGGTGTTCATCAATTGGAACCTTTCGCCAGTGTCTTCTTTGCTACTGCCCTTTCGAGTGGAAGTTTAACAATTTTAAACATTGCCCAACAACTGATGAGTGCGCCAGTACGGATTATTTCGGTGCCCCTTGGTCAAGCGAGTTTGCCATTTTTATCAAAAGAAGCCCATGAAGAAGGGTTAAACGAATTCAAGTCTGTTTTTGCTCAATCACTAAATCAAATATTGTTTTTAACGCTTCCGGCTGGAATGTTATTGTTGATTTTGAGAATTCCGTTAGTACGTTTAGCTTACGGCGCCGCAGAATTCCCTTGGGCGGCGACGCTAATGACGGGGAGAGTGGTAGCGTTATTATCGATATCATTATTTTCCCAGGGAGCGTTGCACTTAGTAACCAGAGCATTTTACGCGTTACACAACACCCGAACTCCGTTTACTGTGGCACTTTTTGCAGTTTTGATAAATGTGGGTCTATCGTCCTTTTTTGTTTTTATTTTAGGATGGGATGTACGTGCTTTAGCCATTGCAATGTCTCTGGCAAACATCGGTCATTTTTTGGTATTGCTCACATTACTGCATAAAGAAGCAAAAGGATTGCCTATTAAAGATATTTTGCAGTCACTTATGAAAATGATTTGGTCGACTGCGTTGATGGGAGTAGCCTTGTGGGTGCCAATGCGTTTACTCGACCAATACGTTTTTGATACCACCAGAGTAGTACCCTTAGTATTATTGACCTTAACTGTAAGCATAATTGGTATGGGAGTGTATTTTGTTTTAGCTTATTGGCAGAAAATGCCCGAGTTGATGACCTATACCCGGATGATTCGAAAACTTGGAAATTGGCAACAGGTATTAACGAAGTCAGAAGAAGTATTAGAACCAGCTCCAACGCAAGGACAAGAAATTAAGCCTTTATCATAACTGCTTGGTTTGTTTATTGATACAATATTCGCCGTATGCATTCTCGCTTGATTAGAAATTTTTCTATTGTTGCCCATATCGACCACGGAAAAACGACCTTAACTGATCGGTTGATGCTCAAAACACAGACGATAAGTGAGAGAGAGTTTCATGAACGTCTGCTTGACAGCAACCCGATTGAACAAGAGCGCGGCATCACAATTAAGATGGCGCCGGTACGGATGATTTATGCATTACCAGAGCGAATGCAAAGTCGATGGGGAGTAGATGAAGCAATATTAAATTTGATTGACACACCCGGCCATGTTGATTTTTCTTACGAAGTTTCCCGGTCATTAATGGCGGTGGAGGGGGTGATTTTGTTGATTGATGCGACCCAGGGCATACAAGCGCAAACGTTATCTCATTATTATACGGCTAAGGAACACGGACTAGCGATTATTCCCGTGCTTAATAAGGTTGATGTACAAAGTGCCGATGTTGACGGTGTGAGTTTGGAACTGATGGAAATGTTTAATGTCCATGAAGACGAGATAGTGACAGTGTCGGCAAAAACGGGACAGGGGGTAGACGATCTGTTGGATGCTATTGTAGAAAGGGTACCGGAGCCGGAGGGAGATGCAACGAGCCCAGTACAAGGTTTAGTTTTTAATTCGTTTTACCATCCGAATAAAGGAGTGGTGGTGGCAGTGAGAATGCGAGGGGGTAGACTGAGCGCACAACAGCCCTTGATGTTGCATGCGACACAGGCAAAGTTCTCGCCAATGGAAGTGGGGGTGTTTGACCCAGGCATGGACCCGCAACGAACCCTTGAAGCGCAGGAAGTGGGATATATCGCCACCGGATTAAAAGACATTCACTTCGCACATGTGGGTGACACAATTGTGGACGCGACGGCACCGGCTTTGGCGTTGCCGGGGTATAAGCCACCACAACTGATGGTGTACATGGATTTTTATCCGATTGATGGGGGTGAGTTTGAGGCCTTAAAAAAAGCTTTAGAGAAATTAAGCTTAAATGATGCCGCACTGCAATACATCCCAACTCACTCCCCTGCATTAGGTAATGGTTTTCGGGTGGGATTTCTGGGTGTACTACATGCAGAGATAGTGCGGGAACGGTTGAGCCGGGAATACGACATCGCAATGGTAACCACAGCCCCTTCGGTCTTATACAAAGTAACCATGACAGATGGGACAGAAAAGTCGGTAAATAATGCGGGTGAATTACCAGACCCAAGTTTAATTAAAGAAATAAAAGAACCTATTGCCAGAGTTCATATATATTCCCCAAAAGAATATTTGGGGGCGGTTGTCCAGCTAGCCGAAGACCATCGAGGGAAACTGGTAACCATGGAGTACGTTGGAGACCGAAATAAGATTACGTACGATTTACCTTTAGCAGAAATAATTGTGACTTTCTTTGATGAATTGAAGTCGGTTTCACAGGGTTATGCAAGTCTTGATTACGAAGTGCGGGGTTATATGAGCGTAGAGGCGGTTAAGCTGGCAATACTTATTAACCGAGAGCTGGTGGAAGCTTTCTCACAAATTGTGGTTAAAGATAAGGCGATGCAAATTGGTAAGCAACTAGTGGCAAAGTTGGCCGATGTCATTCCAAGGCAACTGTTTCCTATTCCGATCCAGGCAGCGGTTGGAGGAACCATTTTGGCCAGAGATACAGTAAAGGCGTTTCGCAAGGATGTGGAGGCTAAGCTGCACGGTGGGGACATGAGCCGTAACCGCAAACTGTTGGAAAAACAGAAAAAGGGTAAAAAACGGAGGGCTCAATTTGGTAAAGTAGAAATACCCCAAGAAGCTTTTATGGAAGTGTTGAAGAAAGAATAGCATTTACTATTACCACTGATCATAATTTTATGTGGTGGTGGTGGTTGCTGGATATCTTATTGACTACGTAATTGACAATCGTGGTTGGATGAAGGAAGGATTTACATTTTTAACCAATTATTGAATTTGAATTATGTTGATACCTACCTGTTTATTGGCAGATAAATAGCTTTGGTTTTAAGCAACGGATTGAGCTTTGTTCCCTACCCGAAAATTTACTTGGAAAAAAATATCTTAAACCTGCGACTTTATTGATGTAAGTCTATATGATGATAGAAAAACCAGTTACTATGAACGGGTACCAACGACAGATAGTGCAATTAAAAATGATCTGAATAAAAGAGATATGATGCGAATAAACAACGGGAGTGTAGAGATAAAGCATAATTACATTTGTCAAAAAAAATGAAAGCTAAGTTGGTTCGGATAAGACATGAATGGTTGTGGGTGGGTTTGCTGAGTTTCATAGCTTTGGTTTGGCGATTTTATTGGGCATATAGAGGTTTTTTTCCTTTTACCTGGGATTTTGCCCGCGATATGCTCTGGGTTAGAAAATTAACAATTGATTTTGAACCAATGCTCGTGGGTGCTTGGGGCTCGTTGCAGGGAACTTTTTTTGGTCCGCTTTATTTTTATATGCTTGCCCCGGTACTTTTATTATTTAAAGGTGACCCTCGGTCAGCGGTGGGAATGGTGACTGCTCTTACAACTGCTTTAGTTCCGTTGGCTTATCTATGGGGACGCCAGATTAGGATGATGAAGGCCGCGATAATTTGGGCGGTTGGATTTGCCCTATTGCCGTGGTTTTCATTTGTTTCGCTCTATTCATTTCCGCAACACATAATACCGCTGTGGTATTTGGGATTTTTGATTGTTCAGTGGTGGTTTTTAACAAAACCAATAGTGTTTCATTGGTTTATTTTATGGATGTTTGTGGGGTTGGGATGGAATTTTGAACCGGTAAACGTAGGGTGGGCTGTGGTAATTAGTGGAGTATTGGGTTTGCTTTATTTGTGGAAAAAGCCGATAACACTTTGGGCAGGCTTTGTGGTTGCGGCACTTCTTGGATTAGTACTTTCGATGGCCCCGAATATTATTTTTGATGTTCGGAATGACTGGATACAGTTAAAGGGCTTTTATACTTTACTGACTGGTACGGACACTAGTTATGGAGATACGATTCCCCTGTGGTTTCGATTTGGTGACCGCTTTCGTTTAATGAGTAATTTAGTGGCGGATGTTTTATTCTTGCGAAATAGGTGGGTTTTTTGGAGTGCCTTAGGAGCTTGTTCATTCTACCTCTACTTTAAAGTAAGGAAGGGGCTTGTGTGGCAAAAAATTTCAAAGAATAGTATGAAACTCTTGAGTTTAGTGGGTATTCACGCTTTTGGCCTATATGTTTACTTTTTACTCTTTCCCAAACTTTTAAAAGATTATTATTTGTACATGATTCCCGTCATGGTGGTGGTAGTAGTCGGAATAATAATCGAGGAGTTATGGGTTTCTAAACGCATAAAACCTGTGTGGTTAATGGTCTTTGTATTAGTTTGGATAGGGGTATTATGGGGACGGGAGTTTGACCGCGGGGTGTATAGAAATCAGGCCCAGTACTACAGCGCCCAAAAACAAGTGGTGGATGAGTTGTACGAACGGGCGGAAGGTAAACCATTTAAAGTATATGTATATACGCCTGTAGTTTACGATTATCCTTACCAATATTTAATTTCATGGTATGGTTATAACCGCTACGGCTATATTCCGGTGGATTATTCTTATTTGCCTAATCAACCAGATTATGTGTACGATAAAAAACGTTTCGATGCGAATAAGGACAGAAAAACTGATTACAATCTAGAGAAAAACTATAAAACCTATTTGGTTCGGGAACCGACAAGCGAACACCAATTTTACGGACGAACTTCATGGTTAGATAATTTTCCAGGATCAGAATCTATAGAACCAGAATATTTGCCGTACGGTTTTGAATTACGGATTATAGAGCAAACTACATTGCCTTAAGCTCGATGTATACTATTTCGTTTGGTGCAAAAGGCACCGAGGTAGCATAGGTAGTGCTGGCAATATTTATTTGTGAGTTAATTGGGGCTCGACCAAGGTATTCGAGGGTAAAGGAATACCTGCCAGGTATAAGGTTTTGAAAGGTTATGGGAGTGACTTCGGTGTGCCGATGACGGTGGTCATAGTTAGTGATGACAAGTGCGATAGAGTTATCAAGTTTTTTGGTGGCGATGGCTCTAACCCATGTACCTTCTCCAATCAGATGGAGTTTTTGTGGTCCTAGGCGGTTTAAAAATTGCATGGCAGAGAAGCGAGGTTTTGGTTGAGAATTAAAATTTTGATGAGTAACTAAGCCCCAGCGCCCCCACAGTGGTTGATTGTTTGGGTCAAGGCCGTCTTGGAATTCAAAAACGAAGGCTTTAGTGATATTGGCAGCACTTAAGACCGAAGAAACGGAAACAAGGTGAGCAGCAGAGATATTGTTATCGTAGTCTGAATCAACTTCCGGTGTGATTCCCCATTCGGTGATAATTGGCTCTGGAAACTGCGTGTTGTTGGAAATGTTATTGAGTATGCTGTAGTATTTTTTGAGTGATTCCTGGTATGCAAGGGGGTTTTTGCTGTATAAGTGCCAAGAATAAAAATCGAGGCGGAGGTTTTTACTGTTGGCAAGGTTTACTAGGCTTGTAACCCAGTTAGCGTAGAGGTCCGTGGTGGCAGGGCCACCAATATAAAATGGTTGCGTATTGGTCGCGGACTGGGCAGCCAATACGGTTTGTTCATAAAGGGTGAGGTAGTTTTTTGGTCCATAGGTTTTAAATTTTCCGAATAGATCTGGCTCATTCCAGACTTCGTAATATACGCCCGGAAAATTAAGATTACTGGCACCACTGATGTGTTCGATAGTTTGGCGGATAAGATCTTGCCACTGAGACCAGTTTTGCGGGACATCGGTAACATCAGCTCCAGATAAAGAGGGGGGAGTATACGATAAGGCTATAAACGGGGTAGCGGTAGCAGTTGAGATATCTCCTAGTAAACGATCTAAATGACTAAAGTCGATTGAGAGGCTTCCATTTGGATTAACTTTTACCTGACTGTACATATTCAGGACATGGTCGAGGCGCAGGTATTGCGGCTGAAGTTGTTGTAGTGCAGAAAATGCGGGGGCAAAACGATAGGCGGCACTCTCCCCTCCTTGAGCTATTGACCGCCAGGGGGTTGTGAGGGGGCCGGTGATATTTTGAGCGTCGATGATTAGATCTGCTTCTTCGCCTAATGCCTGAGAAAGATAGGTTTGAATGGTGCCAATATTTGTGACTACACTAACCATGGCCACAGAGAGAATTACCATACTCAGTAATTGATGAAGGGCTCGTTTGTGAATAGTTTGAGGTGAGGCCATTGTGTTCTTACTATACCGATTATCGATCCGTTTGGGCAGGGTAACCCTTGACAAGCCTTAGCAGTCTTGATAATCTGCTGCTTATCACTTAATGAATGTTTCTGCCAGGGTACGTTCGTCCTTCCATAAAGCGGAAGTGGGCGAACAGAAGGATTTGTATGACTGATTTAACTGACAGACAAATTCAGATACTTAAAGCGGTGGTGGAAGAATATACACAAACTGCAGAGGCCGTTGGTTCGGAGACATTAGACAGAAAATACGGTTTAGGTGTTTCACCGGCGACGATTCGAAATGAAATGGCTTACTTGGTTGACTTGGGGTATTTAAAACAACCTCATACTTCGGCCGGTCGAATTCCTTCACCCGCCGCAATCCGTTTATACATAGACGAGTTAATGAAAGAGCGAAACTTAACGGTGGCTGAGGAAGTATCGGCTAAAGAAAAGATTTGGGAGAAACGGACTGATTTAGAGGATGTCTTGCGATCGGCTACTTATGAATTAGCCCGAAGAACAGGAAGTATTGGTGTAGCCGTGACCGACGAAATGAAAGTATTTCACGCGGGGTATGCTCATATTTTAGATTTACCTGAGTTTTATGACATTGACGTGACCCGAACAGTCCTCTCAATGTTAGATGAAGCCCAACAGCTATTAGATTTATTTAGACGGGCGCACGATAACCGTGAAATTCATGTACTATTGGGAGATGATTTTGGCAATCAATATTTGGAGCCTGTGAGTGTGGTTTATACCGACTTTCATACCGCCCACCACCGGGGCTCTCTGGGCATCATTGGCTCAGCACGCCTAGATTATCCCTATGTTGTGCCGCTCGTACGCCATTTTGGCCAATTGATTCGCGATTTATCGCTGTAAAAGTTAGTTATTAAATAAACTATACTAGAGTTGGGTGGTTGCTATGACAAAACCAAAACAATTACATGACACCAAACAGCTCAAAGCCCAGGTACAAGAACTGGAAGAAAAATGGAAGCGGGCACTGGCTGATTATCAAAATTTGGAAAAACGGGTGGCAACACAACAACATATGTTTGCGCGCATTGCAAACCTGAGCCTAATTGAAAAACTTTTACCGGTGTTTGATGATTTAAAAAGAGCCAGTATGCATATTAAAGATACCGGATTGGACATGATAATAACGCAATTGGATAAAGTAATGGAGGAAGACGGAGTGAAAAAAGTAGAGGCGTTAGGAAAAACCTTTGACGCCCAAACGATGGAATGTGTAGAAGTGGTGGATGGGAAAAAGAATTTGGTAACTGAAGTATTAATTGATGGGTATCTGCTGGGAGAAACGGTGATACGACCAGCTAAAGTGAGGGTTGGGAACGGGAAAAAAAACTAATAAGTTAAACAAAAACTGATTAAGTTACGTCGGTTACTTATTTTTTAAAGTGACCCGAAGGAGGAAAAATGAGCAAAATTATTGGTATAGACTTAGGCACAACGAATAGTGTGGTGGCAGTAATGGAAGGCGGGCAACCTAAAGTAATTCCCACTGCAGAAGGCCGAAATTTAATTCCATCGGTGGTAGAACCGGTTAAAAATTTGGTAGGCGACGTTGCGAAACGACAAATGATTTTAAACCCGAAGAATACTGTTTATTCAATTAAACGATTGATGGGCCGGAGAGTTGATGATGCCCAAGTGAAAAAAACTCAGGGAATGGTGCCCTATGAAATCGTGGCTGGTAAAGATGATACGGCAGTTGTTTTGGTAGAAGGCAAAAAATATACACCGCAGGAAATCAGCGCAAAAATTCTCATGAAAGCTAAAGCCGATGCAGAGGCTTACCTGGGACAAAAAGTTGATAAAGCCGTTATCACTGTACCCGCATATTTTGATGATTCACAACGACAAGCCACCAAGCAAGCAGGAGAAATTGCAGGATTGGCCGTTGAAAGAATAATCAATGAACCCACAGCAGCCTCATTAGCTTATGGCTTGGATAAAAAGCAAAATAAAACAATTGCCGTTTATGATTTGGGCGGGGGGACTTTTGATATCTCGGTTCTGGAATTGGGTGATGGGGTGTTTGAAGTAAAAGCTACCAATGGTGATACTTTTTTAGGGGGAGATGATTTTGATGCGGTGATTATTGATTGGATCACGGCCGAATTTAAAAAAGAAAACGGGATCGATTTAAAGCAGGACAAGCAAGCCCTTCAAAGAATTCGTGATGCGGCTGAGAAGGCGAAAATCGAGTTGTCGTCAAGCCAAGAGACCGAGATAAATCAACCGTTTATAACACAAGGTAAAGATGGAAACCCGCTTCACCTAACGATGAAATTGACACGAGCGAAATTAGAAGAGTTAGTTGATGAACTAATAAAAAGTACCTTTAAACCTGTAGAAGCAGCGCTTAAAGATGCTAAGAAATCAGCTAAAGATATTGGCGAAGTGGTACTCGTGGGTGGGCAAACACGAATGCCTAAAATCCAACAAGCGGTTAAGGAATTTTTTGGACGTGAACCACATAAAGGGGTGAACCCTGATGAGGTGGTGGCGATTGGTGCGGCAATTCAGGGTGGAGTACTTATGGGTGATGTTAAAGATATTCTGCTACTTGACGTAACACCATTAACTTTAGGGGTGGAAACGTTAGGTGGAGTGAGGACTCCGGTAATAGAACGAAATACAACTGTCCCGACAAGTAAGTCACAGGTATTCTCGACTGCTGCCGATAATCAACCCCAAGTAGAAATTCATATACTACAGGGTGAGCGGGAAATGGCAAACGATAATAAGTCTTTGGGAAGGTTTATTCTAGACGGCATTCCACCCGCACCTAGAGGTATGCCTCAAATTGAGGTGACGTTTGACATCGATGCTAACGGAATTTTGAACGTAACGGCTAAGGATAAAGGCACTAGTAAGGAGCAAAAAATTACGATAAAGAATGCAACAAACTTGAGTGAGGATGAAGTGGAGCGGATGAAGGCAGATGCCGAAAAACACGCTGAGGAAGATAAAAAGAAAAAGGAGGTTGTGGAGGCGAAAAATAGAGCCCAAAACACGGTGTTCGAATTAGAGAAGCAGCTTAAAGATCACGGCGACAAGCTTGATAAAACCGACAGAGAAAAGTTGGAAGAACAAGTGGGTAAATTGAAGGAGCTGGCTGAAAAAGGTGAAGCAGATGCCGATACTCTGAATAAGGCCGTAGATGAGACTTTAACGAGCGCTCAGAAACTGGGTGAAATAGTGTATAAGGCAACTTCAGATTCTGCTAAGGATGATCCGGGAAAAAAAGATGAGGTAAAAGAAAACGAAAAGAAAGAAGAAAAGGATGCAGCTGCGAATGGAAAGAAAAAAGCTGAAGAAGGTGAAGTGATAGAAGAGTAGTGATTAAAGAATAAGCGAATTAAGAATTAATTGGAGGGCGACCAACGGTCGCCCTCGTTGATACAATTCATATATATATGACTACGCAGAGAGATTACTACGATATATTAGGTTTGAAGAAGGGCGCATCGGAAAGCGAGATTAAGTCGGCGTATCGTAAGATGGCTTTACAATACCATCCGGACAGGAATAAATCGGCGGATGCTGAAGAAAAATTCAAAGAAGTCAACGAAGCTTATCAAGTGCTGTCTGATGAAAAGAAACGCCAGGCTTACGACCAATTCGGCCATGCCGCTTTCGATCCCCGATCGGGTGGATTTGGAGGTTTTTCGAATGCCGGGCAGGCAGGACCGTTTACCTATACCTACTATTCAACTGGTGGAGGAGGAAATCCATTTGGCAATTTTGGGTTTGACGTGAATGATCCTTTCGAGATTTTTGAACAATTTTTTGGGGGGGCCTCACCATTTGGCCGCAGAGGCCCAGCTAAACCACACTACTCACTGGATATTGAGTTTTTGGATGCCATAAAAGGGACTGAGCGGACAATAATCCATAAAGGAACTGAACACACCGTCAAGATTCCTCCTGGGGCGAGTGACGGAACCAGGATACGGTATAACGAATTCGACGTGTCGATTAACGTTAAACCCGATCCCGTATTTAAACGTGACGGCAACGATATTTTTGTTGATGTTGAAATTCCATTCACGCTGGCGGCTCTCGGAGGGGAAATTGAAGTTCCCAGTATAGATAAGCCAGTGAAGTTAAAAATACGAGCAGGAACGCAGCCAAATACGATGATACGGTTACAAGGACGGGGCGTGCCCCATTTGCGCGGTTTTGGTAAAGGTGATCAGTATATACGCTTGGTGGTGGTAATCCCCAAAGATTTGAGCAGGGAACAAAAACGGATACTACAGGAATTTAATAGGATTTAATAACGAGCTCTATTAATTTCTCTCCCTTTAGCCTGACGGTTAGGTTAAGATACAGATATGATTTATAGAAAACCACGTTTGGACGAAGCCGCGGTGTATGAGGGCCTATCGCAGCACCCGCTACAATCACAGGCATGGGGAGAATTTAGAGAGAGTACCGGGGTGAGGGTGGAACGATTACTGGGATTTGATAAAGCTGAGGCAGAAGGATGTATGCAGATAAGCTTCCATCCTATTCCAAAATTACCTTATACCGTTGGATATTTCCCTAAAGGAACGATACCTGATGAATCGATGTTGGCGGCGCTTATGGAACTGGGAAAGCGTGAGAATGCGCTATTTATAAAACTTGAACCTGATTACAGTTACCCCCCTAGTGAAAAGGAATCAGTGGAGCAGGTTCGTGACTTTTTGCTAAAAAATGGTTGTGAGGAAGGAAGACCGCTGTTTACTAAATACAGTTTCGTCATAGATCTACAAAAACCAGAAGAAGAGTTGATGGCAATGCTTAAGGCAAAAACACGATACAACGTGCGGTTAGCGCAAAAACACGGGGTAGAAATTGTAGAAGATAATAGTGAACAGGCATTTGAAGAATACATCCAGTTGTTAAAGGAGACAACGAAACGTCAGCAATTTTTTGCCCATACCGAAAAGTATCACCGGCAAATGTGGGACCACATGTACAAAGCTGGTACCGCTCGCTTACTTAAGGCAAGTTACCAGAATAAAACTCTGGTAGTATGGATTCTTTTTGTGTATAAAAACCGTTTGTATTATCCGTATGGCGCGAGCAGTAGAGAACATCGTGAGGTAATGGCCAGTAATCTACTAATGTGGGAAGCGATACGATACGGAAAACTAAAACAGCTAAAGACTTTTGACTTGTGGGGAGCGCTTGGGCCTAATCCAGACCCGAAAGACCCTTGGTATGGATTTCACTCTTTTAAAGAAGGGTATGGGGGAGAGTTAGCTGAATTTGTGGGTTCTTATGATTTAATCGTAAACCCACCGCTGTATACAATGTATAGAATTGCCGATAGATGGCGATGGAGATTGCTAAAACTAAAGAGCAAACTACCTTTTATTAACTAAAATGAAGAATGGTATTTATCGACATTCTTAAAGGTGGATTATATCGAGTGATTGGAGTGGGAAAACATAGTGAAACGCTGGAAGAATATGTGTTGTACACCCACCTAGATGGTGAGGATAAGGTTGGGTTATGGGTGCGCCC
>CAYXRB010000001.1:69872-104756 GCA_964467565.1 uncultured Pseudomonadales bacterium
GGTTAATGGCCATACAGTGCGGCGCTTTATGTGGTTAAAAAAATAATTTTTAATCAATTTAATTTATGTCTGAACTACGCCAATCGCCTGAGCATGCAGACTTTATGCGCAGCATTGGTTGGCATGTCGAACAGTCGCCTAAAAGGGTAGTGGCGTACGTTCGAGGTATATTGCCGTTTGTTAGTGTGATGAAAATCCAGCGGGCGTCAATTTTGGATATAGATTGGGAATGGGTAAAAAAAATTGCGAAAAAACATAAAGTATGGGGTTGTTACGTAGAACCTTTAGAAAGTGAGCTGAGTTGTGATGATAAGCTTCATGAAATTTGGAGCATGTTGAAGAAAAAACTGCGAATGACTGAGACTAAAAACGCGATGTTGCCAACGGCAACACGGCAGATTGATCTAACTCACAGCGAACAAAAACTATTAAAGGAAATGAAAGAGAAGACCCGATATAACGTGGGTCTGGCTAAGCGAAGAGGATTACGGGCGGGGATTGTTAGCGGAAAAAGGGTAGTCGCTTCGGAACGACTTTTTGAGCGAGTGGCAGATATGATAGAAGTGAATGCGCGGCGGGCTGGTTATTGGGCTATTCCTAGAAAATGGCTTAAGGCACAATTAAAAGCGTTTGATACAAACGGGGAAATAATAATTGTGGCTGATGAGAAGAGTATTGAGGATTTAGAAAACGATAAGGCACAGATTAATTTTAAGTCTTGGCAAGCGGTGGCATGCTACTGGTTGAGCGATGATGGAATTTTTTATGGTGCAAATGGCTCTACCGCTATGGGGAGAAAAAATATGGCCCCCACATTAGCAGTGTGGGAAGGTATGCGTTTAGGGAAACGGAGAAAGAAACGATATTTTGATTTTGACGGCATATATGACGAGCGGGTGCCAAATAAACGATGGTTGGGTTACAGTGTGTTTAAGGCTGGTTTTGGCGGTTATGAAGTGAAGTATAAGTTTAGTGGTTTTAGTTGGTTTCCGTGTTGGTAGTGCTTAAATATAGATAGATAAAGACCGGTAATAGTGAGGCTGGAAAATCGTGATAAATCATTCATAATACCGTTGACATTAACAGTAAATTTGATTAGATTTTACTGTTGGGGATCGACTAGGGCAGATAAATTTTTATGATAAAACTCATCAACGTTGGTAAAAACTTTGGACAAACACAGGCTGTCCGATCGGTATCTTTAGATATTAAGCCTGGAGAAATAGTTGGTTTACTGGGTCCGAACGGTGCAGGAAAAACAACGACGCTGCGGATGATTGCAGGGGTTTTACCACCATCGAGAGGGAGTGTAACTATTGACGGAAAATCGTATGAAGAAAATGAAAGCGAACTAAAACAGAGAATTGGATATTTACCGGAAAATAACCCGCTTTATGAAGAATTAAGTGTGGAAGAGCATTTGCAATTCTGGGGAAAGTTGAAAGGTTTGGAGGGTGAAATACTCAAAGATGCCATTGATTTTGCCATCGACAGTACTGGAATAAGTGAGGTGTATTACCGGATTATTGGTGAATTATCTAAAGGTTTTAGGCAGCGGGTAGGTTTAGCACAAGCAATTCTAGCCCAACCCGATATTTTATTGTTAGATGAGCCAACCGAAGGATTAGACCCCAATCAACGAAGAGATATTCAAAAATTATTGTCGAATTTAAAATCAAAGCGAACGGTTATTGTTAGTTCACACGTGTTATCTGAGATTTCAAAACTGGCTGCAAGAGTGGTAATAATTGCCCATGGTGAGGTCGTGGGTGATGATTCACCAGAAAATTTGGTGAAAACAAAACCCGGAGCACAAACGGTATTGGTTGAGTTAAAAGGTAAGGGTGTAGCTGAAAAAATAAGAAAATTAAAAGGGGTGGATGGAATAGAGACGCAAGGGGCGCATACTTACATAGTGTCGGGCAGAATGAAAGACGATTTACGGGAGGTGTTATATAAGACTGCGGTTAAGGAAAAATGGACTTTGCTTACCTTAAAGCCAATTGCACGACAACTGGAGGATGTATTTGCTGAGCTGACTGAAGGAGAGAATGTATGAAGAAACGGTTTTGGGCGATTGTTTTGAAAGAATTCAAGATGTATGTAAATTCGCCGATTGCCTATGTGGTAATCGTGCCGTTTTTACTGATAAGTAATTTTTTATTTTTTAGAACCGCATTGGTTTTGGGTGACGCGAACTTACGGCCATTTGTTGAACTATTACCTTGGTTTTTGGTAGTGCTGGCACCTGCATTAACGATGCGAACTTTTGCCGATGAGCAAAAACGTCAAACAAACGAACTGCTATTTGCCCATCCAGTGTCGGAATGGCATATTGTGTTGGGAAAATTTTTAGGTATTTTGCTGTTTTATGGCGTGATATTGATGACTACGGCGGCAATGCCATTGGTAATTATTTTGTTTTCCCGTCCAGACTTAGGGTTGCTTTTTGGACAGTATTTGGGGGCGTTATTAATTGGTGGCACATTTTTGGCACTGGGAATGGCAATGTCGGCCTATGTAAGTTCAAGCGTGGGAGCATTCCTCCTAGGTGCTGCAGTGTGTTTTGCGTTGATTTTAATCGGTATGGATTTTGTCGTACTGATGTTTCCAGGGATTATTGGTAGGGTTATATCGGAGTTGGCAATCTTGGGACATTTAACCTCAATAAGTAGAGGTGTGATTGATGCCCGAGATGTTTTATATTTTGGATCACTAACTGGAGTGGCATTAAGCGCAGCAGTAATCAGATTGTCGGAGAGAAAAGTTGTAGAAAAACCCCAAGAACGAACTAAGCTTTATATTATTTTAGGCTTAATTTTAGCAGTGGGTTTGGTAAGTAACGTACTACTTTACGAGTACCCCATCCGATTAGACATAACACAAGCTCAACGCTATACCCTTTCGGCAGGCACCAAACAGCTTTTACGAGAATTGCCAGACAGAGTCAATATAAGCCTGTATACATCTCCAAACTTACCGGGACCCATGCAAGTAACATTGAGGGAAACGAGTGATCTGCTTAAGGATTTGGGAAGATACGGTGACAAATTATCGGTACGAAGTATTATTGTTGCAGCGAACAGTGATACAGCTATTGAAGCGCGCTCAAAAGGAATTCGTGAAGTCCAGTTTAACCAAATTGGTTCGGGAAGTTTTCAGGTCCAAACAGGTTATTTGGGTTTGGAAATGCGGTATGGAGATAAGACGGAAATTATTGATTTTATTGACGACGCCTCAAATCTGGAATACGACCTAGCCAGGTTGATGTTAAAAATGACCCGGGAAACTTTGCCACAACTTGGGTTGGCACAAATGTCTTCATCACCGTTTACAGTCTTGAATGAAACAATAAGTTCGCAGTACGAGGTAATAAATCTAAGTGAGGAAAGTGAGGCAGGGGATTGGGAAAATCTTACCGGTGTATTGGTCTTGGATGATGGGAGTCAGGCTGTTAGTACCACGGCGGCAAACTTATCTAATCACCTTAAGGCAGGCAAGAACGCTGCGGTCTTCATTGATGGAGTGAATGTAGACCAACAATCCTTGACAGGTTCCATTAATAGCTCGGAGTTGATACCAGTTTTATCTGAATCAGTGGGAGTAAGGGTTAATGGGGATTTGGTATATGATGCACAGTTTAATGAGGCTATTACTTTGGGATCGGGTAATTTGCGTTACATTGTCGCCTACCCATTCTGGATAAGACCTCAAATTGAAAAAGAGGTGGTGCCGTGGTCAGGTTCGGCAGATAATGTGGTGATGGGATGGGCCAGTAGCTTAGCCATTACAAGTAAAGAAGGTTACCAAGTAGACGCTCTGCTGCGGACGTCGAATCAAACTAATGTCCAGACAGAATCTTTTACCCTCAACCCTGACCAATTAAATACTTTGAAGCAACCGGAAGAAATAACGCGTGACGTTGGTATTATTGCTCAAAAAGATAGCCAAAGAATTGTAATCGTAGCAGATACTCACATGGCGTCTGATGACTTTTTACAGAATACACAGGAAAATCAGGCGTTTGTTAGTAATTTAATTGATTGGATCGCGGCTGATCCAATACTATTATCGATCCCGAAGCGAACTGCCGGCAGAAGCGTATTTTCCTTTAGCGATCAGGCCCAATTACTGGCGGTTCAATACGGAGGCATGCTACTTCCTCCGGTTTTAGTGGCAGCTTGGGGGTTTTGGTGGTTAAGGCGAAGAAGACAATTATCGTACAGAAAGTATGAAACAAAATAAGATTATTGGAATTTTAGCGACTCTATTGTTCGCCTTGTTGGGATTGGTGGTATTGCGCGATTATTTGCCAAAAAATGATACCGATGGGCAATCGTTTGCCCAACACTGGAATGGTTATACAGCGGACGGGGTGCAGGAGGTAGTAATTACAAAAGCCAACGACCAACTAGCGCTTAAAAGAGAAGGGAATGAGTGGATGGCTAATGGAATGATTTTGGAAAAAGCTAAAGTTGATGATTTAGTGACATACCTTTTAAAACCGAGCTCACAAGAATTAATAGCAACGACAAAAACCCGGCATGAAGCATTAGGCTTTTCTGATTCATCGACAAGTTCGGCTTTAATAAAAACCGGTGATAAAGAGCAGAAGGTTCTGTATGGGTCGTTGACTTCAACTGGAAGATATGTAAAGTTCGAAAATAATGATTCAGTTTATTTAATTAAAGGGCTACCGGGAACAGCCGACTCAGCAACGCTTAATGATTGGGTGGACAAAACTTTAGTAGAAGTACCGCAAAGCGCCTTAGAACGAATAAGCATTGTCCATGGCAGAAATTCCATTCTCTTAATTCAGTCAAATAATGAATGGAGAGAGGAGGGCAAAGACGTGATATTAGATGAGGGAGCATTTTCGGCGATGACTTCATCGTTAGCGAGTTTAATTACCCAAGGATTGGCCGAAGATCAAGATATAGAAGTACGAGCTCCCGAGGTTGAAGTAAAGGTGAAAGTAAAAGATACGAATGAGGTTACTTTAAGTTTTTCTCCATTTGAAAACGAGCAGTATATTGTAATGAGCAGTGCACGAGATGGTAAATATTTGATTTCCCAAAGTGTAGTTGAAAACTTTAAGATTGATCGGACTGATTTAGTGCCAAAAGCGACCCCAACCCCAGGAAATCCCTAAGTGTTTTTGAATTGATTTCCCAAGCTTTATAATTAGTGGATGAGTTTAGAAAAAAACTTTCGACTATTGGCTTGGCATAATTTTTTAACCGACTTTCGGTTGTACGCGCCAGTGGCTATTTTGTATTTTACCCAGGTTAGCGGTTCATTTGCGTTGGGGATGAGTGTTTTCTCGATAACCATGTTAACCCAGGCATTACTGGAAGTGCCGGCTGGAGTCTTTTCAGATTTGGTTGGCCGCGCACGAACAGTATTGCTTGGTTCCATGGCTATTAGTGCAGGTCTTATTTGCTATGCCATTGGAGAAAATTATTGGTGGTTAGTAATGGGAGCAATTTTAGAGGGATTATCGCGGGCTTTTTACAGCGGAAATAACGATGCACTTTTACATGACACCCTAGAAGACTTAGGAAAAAAAGATGAATTTGCAGATATTTTAGGAAAGTTAAGCGCGTTGTTCCAGGCTGCTTTAGCCGTTTCAGCAATATTAGGCGGTGTTATTGCTAACTGGTCGTTTGAGTGGGTTATTTGGCTCTCGGTAATTCCTCAATTGATTGCTGTTTGGATAAGCTGGCAACTGACTGAGCCCAAAATCCGTCATGAACCTTATGTTCACCCGTACACTCACCTAAAGACGGCATGGAAATTATTTATTAAGAATAAACGATTGCGTTGGTTAACTGTGGCTGCGGCAATAGGTGCGGGGGCGGGTGAAGCAATATATTTATTTAACGCCACTTTTATTACATCATTGTGGCCGGTTTGGGCAGTTGGAATTCAGAAGGCATTGGCAAATACGGGCGCAACTATAAGTTTTCTGAGTGCTGGAAAGCTGATTAAAAAATTCGGCGCGTATCCATTGTTAATTTGGTCGCGAGTGTATGGCCGGGTCACTTCGGTGATTGCCTACGGAATACCAACTTTTTTTTCACCGCTTATTTTAGCGTCTCATTCGCTCTTATATGGAACTATAACTGTTGCTGACAGCACTTTACAACAAAAAGAGTTTTCGTCGCAGCAGCGAGCGACAATGGGATCTCTAATATCTTTGGGTAATAGCATTAGTACGGGAGTGTTGTCTGTTGGGATAGGTATGTTGGGCGATTGGTTGGGGCCATTGCCAGCCCTTTTGCTTATGCAAATTGCCCAAGCGATTCCTTTGGTAATCTATTGGCGGCTATATAGGAATACGGTACAATAACGGCAGAGCTTGAGGTTGCATGGTTGGTATACAATATCAACTATGACACGAGCAGTGAGAAAAATTACCAAGAAAGGAACGGAGCACATGAAAGGCTTTATGGATTTTGTGCGTGAGCAAGGAGTTGTTGGACTGGCGGTGGGTTTTATTTTGGGTGGATCGGTATCAAAGGTAGTAACTTCACTGGTTAATGATTTAATAACTCCACTCCTGGGTATGATTTTGGGGACAACTGAAGGGCTGAAGAATGCTTACTTAGAAATTGCGGGCAATAGAATAATGTATGGTAATTTCTTAAGTGTATTGATAGATTTCTTAATTATCGCTTTAGTAGTCTACTTTGGAGTTAAGGGTTTAAAGCTCGATAAACTGGACAAGAAGAAAGAAAAATAGAGTATTTAAACAGTGTGTTTTCCTAAAAACACTAACAAGATTCTGACTAAGCGTACGCTAGGCATTCTGCTAACAGTTGGGGAAATGTAATATAACCAGAGCGGGCGTTTAAATGGCCTCCGGTTAAAAGCCTTATTTCTTTGCTGCCTATTTTATGAATAAAAGTTTGGGAATACTCTGGATCGACATATGGATCATCAAGGGCATAAAAAGCTGTAGACCGTGGAATAAGCTTCTTTAATTGTTCAAAGTCGAAGTCTTCTTTATAAAAACTAGCGTTGACGGTGTCGATTTGCCAAGCTTTATTCAGTTTAGTTAGAAATGGTGCAATAAATATGGCACCAGAGGTTTGCAAAGAGAAGTGACTGACAGCATGGAGAATAAATAAACACCCGATTGAATGACCAATAAAAACGGTAGGCTTGGATTTAAATTCGGGGATTAAAGGTTCGAGGATATCTAGCCAGTTTTTGACGTTTTGATAGTTTGCAATCACCGATTCTCCCCTGCTTGTTAGGTCATCCCAATCTTCTATTGGAAAAGCCGGGACTGTGACTGAATGATCCTTTAACTCGAGCTGTGTTTTTAAATACGGGAACCAATTATCTTGTGGATTACCAAATGAACCATGGATGATGACATAGTGCATGTGGTAATTGTATCATTTGCCAATAATTCGGCTGAACCAATGACGAGGCGGCGGCATATACCGTTGAAGTAAGAAATACGTCGCGAATAAAATTAATCCTGAAACTAAGTAGGGTGCGTCCTTTGAGACTATAAGGTACAACTCTCCGCCCAACAGCGGGCCAAAGATACGGCCTAAACTCCCGGCAGACTGCAGCAAACCAAGAACGCCACCATATTCTTCTTTAGAGATTTTCTCGGAAACGACAGCTTGAAGCGTGGGGTTGGAAAGACTGTTGCCAAATACCAGTAACATGTTGGGAATAAACATATAGAACGGGTTAATGGCTAAAGGGATTAGGAGAATGCCTAATCCGAGTAAGGGAATGGAATTAACTAAGAGAGTGTGATCGCCCCAGCGTTTAACTGCCCAGGGAAGGATTTTTAATTGAGTTATTACAGAGAGAATGCCAATAAAAGTAAATTGTAAGCCGACACGTTCAGGACCCCACTGATAGGTATCTTGGGTCCATAGAGCAAATGTGCCTTGCATGCCCGCAAACGCTAAGTTGATAAGTAAAAACGATAGGATAAGTAAGCCGGCGCCCAGAAGCCATACCGTGAGAGTAAGCCCCCTGTAACGGGACCTAAGATAAATCCTAGACCAAAGGCAGCTCCCAACATGCCCATTCCTTTAGCACGATTCTTTTCGTTGGTAATGTCGGCCATATAGGCAGTTGCTATTGAAATATTGCCGCCGGTGGTACCATCGATAATTCTTGATAAAAATAACAGAGGTAAAGAAGTTGCCCACCCTAGCAAGAGATAACCTATGCCAGAACCAATTTGTGAAATAAAGAGCAAGGATTTGCGACCATAACGATCGGAAAGTCGACCAAAGATGGGGGTGGCAATAAACTGACAGAATGAGTAGACAGAGGTGAGTAAGCCAATTTGAAAAGGGTTGGCGTTGAAACGCTCGGCAATGTAGGGCAATAGCGGAAGGATGAGGCCAAAACCCAAGAGGTCAATAAAGACGATCAAAAAAATGGTAAACTGCGCACGTGAATTCCCCATAGGGAGAGTATAACGAAAAAGAATTGTGTTAGTTACAGGAGTTTAGTAATGCGCGCTTCGTGGTAGGTATCGTATTTCGTTAAATATAACGTGCCTACTCCCCAGATGAGAGAAGCAAGCGTAAAAATTGGACCAATAAAACTGATACTGGTGAGTACGTACATTGTTCCCATACCGACAAACAGGGTAACGGAATGATTAGCGAAGCGTCCAAGTCGATTGACCATGCGAGCACCCAACCAGTAACTGAAAATTATTCCGGCAAGATAAAGGATAGCTAAATAATACGCCAATAAGATTAACGCTAACGGGATGCCGATGACGGTGGCGAGCAAGAATAAAAATGCAATCGGGGTAATAATTAATCCGACCAAACCAATTAAAAATACCGCCCATGGGCGATCTTCTATATTGCGTATTGCTTGATAGGTAAAGTTGGGTAATAGCCGGATAAAAAGGATGCCGATTAAAAGTGAGCTCAAAAATGCAATCGCCCTGGCTTTATTAAAGACTTGATCAACCGATTGACGAACTTGAGAAGTAACTTGATCCTGGTCGTAAAAAGCGTTCTCATACTCGTGGGGGAATTTTCGCTGAATTAATCCTGAAACAGTTGCGGGTGGGGCAATTTGCACTTCTTGTTCGCTTAAGTAAGTTAGGTCACCTTCGACGATTGCTTTTGAGGTGAGGGACAGTTTTCCCACACCACCCGCAACATCACCACCGACTGTATTTGTAAGCGTGGCGTTTCCAGCCGCAAGTTTTAAGTTATTTGGTAAAGGTGCTGAAATGGTGGTGTTGCCAGCAGCTACAAGGGCGTTACCTGAAATTGCCGTCGCTTGAGTGACGTCAACGTTACCAGCTGCAACGCTTATGTTTCGACCAATGGTTGCACCGATGATGATTTGACCTCCAACAGCTCGAACATTGCCCCCAATTTGCCCGTTGATGGTGATGCTGCCACCTAGAGCAATTACATCGCCGGTGACTGACCCGTCGACAATAATTTGGCCACCAGTTAGGTAAGCGTCACCGTTAACGGTACCTGACACAACCACACTTTCGGAAATACCGACATAATCGTTATTAATTACCTCCCCTGCATTTACACCCGCGGTACCAGAAGTAATATCTATATCGGATAAAAGATTAACAGCTGACGTGGGTTCGGGAATGCACAGATAAAATAAAATTGTGATGATGATACCAATCTTTTTCATATACACTCGTTTTACTCGTACGCACGCATACTGTCAAGACTATATGATTAAAAAATACTGATAACACACCATTTGGTGCATGTGGATGACACAGTGGTCTTAACTCTTGTATGCCGCAAAGGGACAGAGTCGGTTATACGGACAATTACTGCAGTTAAAATCGCTGGGCTTGGCTGGAAATTTTGAGTGTTTTATCTCGTCTATTTGTTTAAGAATGGCATCTTTGGCAGCTTCGGTTTGTTTAGGAGTGCGAGAGGTGCTGATTAATCCACTTGGAGGTTCAAGAAAGTATAATCCTAAATTTTGAGGATTGATTTTTAAACTTTGAGAGGCAGCTAACGCATACAAGGTTAGTTGCTGATTTCGGTCTACTTCTTTTTGATTTTTAGGCGTACCCGTTTTGTAGTCGATGAGTGTGATAGTACCGTCAGAATTCTCATCGATCCGATCAATTTTTCCAACTACAGTTATTGAATCAATTTTTAGTTTGAAGCTTTGCTCAAGCATGATTGGTTTACCTAAATATTTTTTATACTCTTTAAAATAACGAGTCAGGTCCTCAATACCTTGTTGGTAGCGCGCTGCTTTATGGGAGGGTGATTCATACCCTTCTTCAATAAAGTTAGCTTGATAAAGCTTGAGTAGGTCTTGTAATAGTGGAGGCTTAGTCCCCCTCATTTCGAGGCTATGGAATGAATGAAGGGTAGCGTGAATGCTGCGGCCAAAAGAAATACTGTGCTGGGGCTTGGCTGGGATTTGGAGAATATAGCGAAATTTATACTGTAAAGGACACTTCTTGAAAGTGTTGAGTTGTGAATACGAGACTTGTTTTAGCACAAATTCATTGTTTATAACCTGGGTAATAATGGGTGATGTAGTGGGAGAGATTAGGTTAATAGAATTGATGTCGATGCTATCTTTGGATACCAATAAACCAGTTTCACTCACAAAGCCGCTGGCACGTCGTTTACGTATGCCCCCAACATCGAGTGAATAGGTAAGGTAAAGATGATTTTTAGCGCGAGTGAGAGCAACGTACATCAGACGACGTTCTTCTTGAAGATGGCTGTTGCCGGTTGGGAGCATAGCTTTAATAAGCTCTTCTGGTACTTCGATTAAATCGGTACGGTTATTCGAAGGGAAACGATTAGCTACCAAACCACCAATAAAAACGGAGTCAAACTCGAGACCTTTGGCTGCATGCACGGTCATAAGATGGACTGTATCGATATCTTCGATTTGCGCTTGACCCGGATCTTCACCAGCCTCCAGCCATTGGTCTAAGGTGGTTAAAAAGCTAAGGATATTTTTTTGGTCGGAAACGTGTTCAAACTGTTTTACTTTATTAAAAAAGAGGTTTATATTTTTAATTTTTAATTGATTTTCAACACTCTCAACTTTTACAAATTGATTGATATAGCCTGAGTCAAGGACAAATTGATACAAGACGCGGGAAACTATCTGGCTGGAAGCTAGTTGTTGGTATTGGGTAATACTATTAACTAAGTTGGCTGCATTCGGGTGTGGGTATTGGGAGAGTTCATGCCAAAGGGAAGTACTTTTACGCTTACTAATGGCAATAAGCGAAAAAATTTCGTTTGCAGGGATAGAAAATTGCGGGATTTGGGTTAGCGGAAAAAGACTCTGAGTATCTGTGGGATCGAAAAGAACACGAAGAAAATAGATTAAATTCTTGACTTCGTCTTGATCAAACAACCCTCGATTGGCCACTAACTGATACGGAATACCGTAACGCTTAAGAGTAAGGGCATAATTTTCGAGGGCGCTATTAGTCCTGGTAAGAATTGCGATATCTTTGTAGGAGATTGTATGTTTAGTTACAAGTTTGACAATTTCTTGGGCGGTCCATCGAGTTTCTTCTTCGAGGGTAGGAAACTCGATGGCCTTCGGTGGCATGGGTTTTACTGAAGATAATTGAGAACGGCTGATGAGCCGCTTATTAATTTTCAGCTTTGCTTCTAATGTGTCGGGGTTATTATTTTGGATAAGTTTGTATGAGGCATCAAGAATGGCTTGGGTCGAACGATAGTTGTCATTTAAAATGACTCTCGTGGCTTGGGGATACAGGTCCATAAATTGAAGAATATTGGATACTGAAGCCCCGCGAAATTTATATATGGATTGGTTATCATCGCCAACGACTGTAAGTTGGGTAGTTGCTGTGGGTGGAGCTAAAAGCTTGATTAACTCAAATTGGGCAAAGTTAGTATCTTGAAATTCATCGACCAAGATATGAGAAAACAATTCTTGGAATTTTTTTAATATGTTGGGACGATTACGAAAGAGTTTTAAACTAAGACGAATTAAGTCACCAAAGTCTAACACCGACTCTTGATGTTTGAGTATTTCGTACGCTTTATAGGCATGGGCGAGTTCATTGAGCCGTTCATATTCCTTAGGCAAATCAGATGATGATTCTACATTTATTAGAGAGCTTTTTTTATCGACTAAAGTAAAAAACTCTTCAGATCCTACGTCCTCATCCTGAAGTCGGGAGAAAAATTTAAGGAGAGCTGAGATGAATTTATTAGGATTCCCCAAGGGGGCGTAATACTTAAGGTTTAGCGCATTAAGATTGGCCTTAATAAAGAGCCATTGGTCGGTTTGGGTGAGAATCCGGTAATTGGGATTTAGGCCAATTTCTAAGCCTTGGTCTCGCAAGATTTTGTCAGCAATCGAATGAAAGGTACCAATCCACGGTTCTTGGTATGACAATGGCATAATTACGTCTAAGCGGGATAGCATTTCTTCGGCGGCTTTTTGGGTATACGTAGCGGCAAAAATTCGGTGCGGATCGATCTTTTGATTTTTGATTAACCATTCAATGCGTTTAATGATGACTGTTGTTTTTCCCGTACCTGCCCCGGCAACAATTAACAGAGGGCCTTTATTGTGGATAACGGCTTGCTGTTGAGATACATTTAAATCCATAGTAATCCCGAAACTTTGTTAGCGTGAGTGTAACAGTTTTAACTACCAAATCAAATTTCTTTATGAAGGCCTCACCATCTCACTTTAAAGGTTTAAACATATAGATTGCGTCTTGATGACCGTTTGAGTGAAGCAAACCTTTTGGAAGACGACCATATTCAACAAAGCCTAGGGATTGGTACAGTTTTATGGCGGTTTCATTCTTGGCAAATACCTCGAGAGTAATAAGGGTAAGGTTTAATTCTTTGGCCTTCTCAAGCATAAAATGAGCAATTGCTTTGCCAATACCATCTCTGCGATAGTCAGGCAATAGACTGATGCCAAATGAGGCGCAGTGCATTTTTCGCCGCCCCTGTTTGGTAAGCTGGGCACTTCCAATGAGCCGATTCTGATGAAACGCTAAAAAAAATAATTGCCACCCTGCTGAGATTTTATTAATACAGGTCTGAAGATAATCACTTTCTTCACTCCAGGTTACTGGTTCAGCTGGATTTAAAAGAATATATGTATCCTCGGATTCAATTAACTTGGCATAGTCGAAGAGTATTTGTTGATCACCATCCTGTAATGGGCGGAGAATAATAGTACGACCTGATCTGGATGTGATGGAAAACATAGCATTAGACTAAATGCTTTTTATCGGGACCAGGCCTAATTGGCGGTTTATCTTTAATACCGGACCCAAGTTCGCGTGTGTTATCTATTTTGCTTTTAAGACGTGTAAAGTCAGTGCTGACAGTGTTCATGTTATTGTAGGCGTTGGTTAGATGTCGGGAAAGAGTATCAAGTTTGGAACTAAAATCGCTCGCCTCATGTTGAATGGAGCGGAGAGAACGGAGTATTTTCGAAGCCTCCTCTTGCAACCTTTGACCTTCGAAACTGACCAGAATCGTACGTAGAAAAGCATATAATGTGGCCGGCGAGACACTTAGAACACGATGGTGTCGGGAGTAGTCATCAAGAGAAATTGAGTTGGCGGTGATTTCGTAATATATCGATTCGGCAGGAAGATACATTAGGGCAAAATCAGTTGTGTTTTCATCTGGTTTTATATATTTTTGCGAGATGCTTTTGATGTGCTTTTTGACGTCTGTTATGAAGACTTTTTTAATCACTTCCTGTTCTTTTTTTGTTTGGGCTTGTGTCATTTTGGTGTAATTTTCCATGGGAAACTTGGCGTCAATGGGTATAAACCCCGCATGAGTCTTAATTAAGGCATCAACGATGTCACCACTGTTAAAGCGATGTTGCAAGGTAAAAGTTTGTTGAGGCAAAACTTGAGATAGTAAATCATTCAAGATCTGCTCCCCAACGGTACCACGTAATTTTGGTGATGAAAGAAAATCTTCAAGGGCTTTCATTGATCGTCCGATTTCGGTAAATTTTCCCGTTTCCAACTTCAATTCTCCAATGACTTTGGCAGCGTTATCCAAGCGGGTGTTGAGTTCTTGGTAACTGCGTTGCAAGGTGTCGTTGACGTTTTTGTCTGATCGTTGCAAAGTTTGCGTTAATGCAGACTGAAGAAATTGCAAATCTTTTTGGGTAGCCTTAATCCATTCGATGATGGTAACTTGAGAGTCGTTTTTGGCGTGTGATGAAAATTGCCGGTTTATATACCACAGCAGGCTTAAAAAGCCGGCTATGATAAGGGCGCCTAAAGTGATAGTGTCGTTGGGCATATACAGATATTATATATCGATGCTGCTACGATTAGTTTATGTCATCTCATGCCCTTAATACTCGCATATCTCAACGCAAACACCGCTTCCCCTGGTTTCTGTTATCCTTATTTTGGTTGATAGTTGCGCTCTTTCTCATTTTTAAAGTTGATCCGATAGTAGTGCGTGATATTGGCATACACAAGTCGTACTTACCCTTACATGTGGTGGTGTTTATGGGAGTGAGTGCCGCAGTGATGATGTTTACTTTACAGTTTTATAGAGCTATGGTGTGGGGATTATTGATAACCCTAGCTCTGATAATGCGGTTATGGGGATTAGGTAATTGGATTAATTTAACTCTCCTTTTATCGATTTTAATAACAGCAGAATATTTATGGAGAATATCAAACGAAAAAGTCGATGCTAGCGCGAAAAAACTTGACAATTCTTGAGCAAACTGCCATAGTCTAAGCGAATAGTTTAATTGATTAGAGTGGTTTTTTTGGGGATTATGCAGGTATCCAAACATAAATTGAATAAAACAATTGAAAAACAAGTTTACGATATTTTTTTTCAGTTAATTGTAGATTTAAAAACTACTAACGAAGCAAAGCAATTATTTAGCGATTTATTTACGAAAACGGAACTACAAGTAATTGCGAAGAGGGTTGCCATAGCCTTGTTTTTAGATAAAGGACGAAGTTACGAGAATATTAAAAATACGCTTAAGGTATCATCGGCCACCATAGCCAGTGTGCAAGAATCGATGGGTAATACAGGCATGCAGATAGCCTTAAATAAGGTAAAAGCCGAAGAATGGGCAGACCAATGGGCAAGCAGAATAAGTGGCATTGTGGGAAAAATCCTACCTTCGAAATAAACTTCAAAGATTGGTTCTGCGGGATTAGTTAATTATTTTTTGTCAAATATTTTGGATCATTGTGTATTTTGGATCATTGTGATTGAGTTTCAGTATTGTTGTAGAGCGCGTGCTGTGAATTTGTTAAAATACCAGATAGAGTTATGGGAAAATTCTACATTACAACCACTGCACCCTACGTGAACGCCGAACCTCATATAGGATTTGCTCTCGAGATTGTGACAGCAGATGTACTAGCCCGGTACCACAAACTTCTTGGAGATGACGTGATTTTTAACACCGGCACGGACGAACACGGTTTAAAGATGTATGAAAAAGCACAGGAATTGGGCATAACACCACAAGAATATGTAGATTCCAATGCGGTGAAGTTTAAAGGTTTAATTCCACTTCTTAATTTGAGTGTAACGCATTTTGGCAGGACGACAGATAAAAATCACATTGAGGCTGCACAGGAATTCTGGCGTTTATGTGACAAAAATGGAGACATTTACAAAAAGCTCTATAAGATTAAGTACTGCGTTGGCTGCGAGTTAGAAAAAACCGATTCAGAATTGGAAGACGGTAAGTGCCCCTTACACCCAAATAGAGATTTGCAGACTTATGAAGAAGAAAATTACTTTTTTAAGTTTTCTAAGTATCAGGATGCTCTCCTCAAATTATACGAAGCTAATCCCCAGTATGTAGTGCCTGATAGTAAATACAAAGAGATTGTGAACTTTGTGAAGCGTGGGTTGCAAGATTTTAGTATTTCGCGTTTACAATCGAAATTGCCTTGGGGAGTGGATGTACCTGGGGACGCTAGTCATGTGATGTATGTGTGGTTTGATGCGCTAGTGTATTACATTTCGACTATCGGGTGGCCAAAAGACAAAATGACATTTGAAGAATATTGGCCGGGATTGCAGATAGCGGGTAAAGACAACCTGAGACAACAGTCAGCTATGTGGCAAGCTATGCTGATGTCGGCAGGCTTACCTAACTCAACTCAAATATTGATAAATGGTTTTATTAGTATCGATGGCAAAAAGATGAGTAAGTCGCTAGGCAATGTAATATCCCCGGCGGAACTGGTAGAAAAATTTGGCGTCGATGGCGCACGGTATTTATTACTTAATATGGGCCCGGTCCATGATGATATTGATTTGAATTGGGAAAAGTTGACGGCGAGGTTTAATAGTGATTTGGCCAATACTTTAGGGAATACGGTATCGCGAATAGCTAAGTTATGTGAGAAGTCTGGAGCTTTTTATGCTCAAGACAATCCACCTGGATACAGAAGTGAGGTGAAAGATAAATTGGCTGACTATCGATTCGATTTAGCCTTAGAAGAGATTTGGAAGCGAATTCAATTTATTGAACAGCGAATTGACGAAACTAAACCCTGGACTCTTGAAGGTAAACCGTTGCAAGTATTTTTAATGGAAATGGTGGCACACTTGCGCCAGGTAGGATTTGAACTTCAACCATTTTTGCCGGTAACGGCGGAAAAAATGCTGCAAATATTTAAAGGGCCAAAAATTTCTGCGGCCATTCCCCTATTCCCCCGGGTTAGCTAATCAAAATGTCTGTAAGGTTGAGCCTGACTGCGTAGACATCGGCACGTTTGCCGGTATCGCTTAACCACCCTAAACTGAGCATTTGATTCCCATCACTCGATACATAGTCGGAAAAACGACATTCGCCTTCGATATTCTTTCCAGCCCTACCAACGTAATGTTCGAGGCAATATTGGTAATCATTTCTATTTACCAATCTGAATTTGAAGTTATTAAATTCGACAATTGTCTTTTTGCCTATTTCTTTATCAGTAATTATTTTTATCCTTTTAATTGGTTTTGGTGCATAAAAGAGCTCTTTGGCAGGTAAAATAACAATAAGTTGAGATTTGTCTGATAAAGCAATTTTGATATATTCATCACTATACGAGTTTTTTGATGTATAACGCGACATTCCTTTAATGGTCGTGTTTTTGTTATGGATTTTTATTTTTATACTTGAAGGTTTGTTTAGTATAGCTTTAAGTAACTGATCAAATTTCATGTTTCTCCTTAATAAATTAAATTTTTTTCGCCTGCCAAAAATCTTTTAGCAATTAAGATGATTTTGTAATGATATGGGTCCCAGTTTACTGGAAAGCTGTCCTTGGTGACCTGAATGGATTTCTTTTCGCCAGTCGCGGTTATTCCATTAGCCTCAAAGGTGCTGTTACTTTGATGAACTGCCAATAGGTCGTTAATCGGACAAATATATAGTGCACTGACTTCTGTTGCTTCTAACCGATACGTTTCAAGTTGATTATTATCTTCTACCATAAAAATATCGACAACGTGGTGCTTGAGCACCCTGTGGACATCATAGTTAATATTTAATTTATGACCTAAATACGTGAGGCGATTAAAGTCATAGTCCTTACCAATCTCTTCCCGCACTTCTCGTAGTCCATCTACTACCGACTCACCCGCTTTATAGTGACCCCCTGCAGTGACATCAAGCTTTTCTGGTGCCCAGAGTGAGTTGCTGCTGCGCAATTGATACACAATGGCAGGAACTGGTTGTGATTGCACTATCCAGAGATTGAAAGTACCTATCCAATCACCATCTTGATTGGCCTGTGTACTGATTGTACAATATTGCCATGTGGGATACGCATTCGCACTTAAACTTTGCAGCCTTTACCGATGATTGGAAAGAGGTGGCAGACCGAGCGATTGCTGCGGGCGTGGATAAGATGATGGTGGTGGGGACGGATTTGGCTACAAGCAAAAGGGCGGTCGAAATGGCGCAGGAGCATGACGCGTTGTATGCCGCCGTTGGAATCCATCCGCACCACTGTAAAGCGTTGCTTCCAAACTCAAATGTCAAAACTCAAATGTTAGATTTAATACACGGGTTAACTGACTTACTGAACGAAGAAAAGGTGTTGGCTGTTGGCGAGATAGGGATTGACTACCATGAATACAAAAAATCTAAATACGATGCTGTCTTAGAAGACAAAATGGAAATACTCTTAGAGGTTCAGAGGGAATTATTTTCACAACAATTGTTACTTGCCCAAAAAGTAGATAAACCGGTGATTATTCATAGTCGCGAGGCTGGGGGCGAAGTGCTGGATTTAATTTCGATATTCAAAACAAGTAGTACGTCACAAATTAAAGGCGTTTTCCATTGTTTTGAAGGCTCGAAAAAGTATTTAAAAAGTGTCTTAGAAGCGGGTTTTTATGTTAGTTTTACAGGCAACATTACCTTTATACCCGACAGGGCAGAAGTGAGCACGCTCGTACCTTTGGATAAATTATTGTTAGAAACGGATTGTCCGTACATGTCCCCACAGCCTTTTAGAGGCGAGCGGAACGAACCAAAAAATGTGATGGAGGTGGCTAAAAAACATGCCCAAGTCCGAAATATATCATTAGATCAAGTCATACAGCATACAACCTATAATGCGCGGAAGCTGTTTTCGGTTTAATACTAAAGAACATAACTATTAAAATCTCCGCTACCGTTTCCTATCCTGCTAAGGATTTGAGATAATAGGTTAAGGATAAATTGTATGTCTACAAGAGTTGCTCACTGGGTTGAAAGACACCCGGTTAAAACTCAACGCGCATTGGAGATTTTACCGGGGTTCTTTTCGTGGTTCTTAATTTTATTTCCGATTTGGGGATCGTTCTTAATTCCAACAGTGGTGGCGTATTACATTATTACTTTTAATGTCTATTGGTTGTATCGCTCACTTACGGCTGCAACCCTGGCAATAATGGCACATTATAGAATTAAAGCATCCCAAGCATACGATTGGATGAAAGACGTTAAGGGTTTTCCGGACTGGGTGAATATGAGTCACGTGGTAGTAATTCCAACGTACAAGGAGCCAAAACACACACTCGAGCGGACCCTAAATGCCTTAAAAAATCAAACTTTTCCGAGTAAACAATTTTCGGTAATGCTCTCATTTGAAGAACGTGAAGGAGAAGCAGCTAAAGAAAAAGCGGATTTTTTAACCAAAGCTTTTAAGAATGATTTCGGCCATATATGGGCTACTTTTCACCCAGATATTAAAGGCGAAGTTAAAGGTAAGTCAGCTAATACGAGTTGGGGGGCAAAGAAGGCTAAAAAACTACTGATTGATACAATCAAGCACCCGATTGAATATGCCACGATCACCAGCCTTGATGCTGATGCAGTGATGCATAAAGAATATTATGCCTGCTTAACCTTTCACTTTTTAGATAACCCAAATCGTTATCACCGGTTTTGGCAAGGTGGTATTTTGTTTTACAACAATATTTGGAGAGTTCCCGCTCCGATACGGGTCTTGGCATCGCTATTCTCGGTGTTTCAGATGTATATATTAATGCGACCGGATAATTTAGTTAACTTTTCAACGTATTCAACGAGCCTAAAAATGATTGATGAGATAGGATACTGGGATACGGATGTGATACCGGAAGATTACCGGATCTTTTTTAAGGCTTATTTTGCCCTGGGCGGGAAGGTAGAAGTAGAGCCATTGTTTATACCAATTTATAACGATGCGGCCGAGGCGAATGGTTTTTGGCAGACTATGATTAATCAATATGAGCAAATTAAACGTTGGGCTTGGGGAGTGAGTGACGACGCATATTTTATTAAAAAGTGGTTAACGGTACCCAATATGCCGTTTTTTGATAAAACGATGCGAGTACTACATGTATTAGAAAGCCACTTTTTGTGGCCGGTAAACTGGTTTGCCATAACTGTGGGTGCTTTGTTACCGCCGCTTTTGAATGAACAGTTTAGCCGAACCGTTTTGGGTAAGACGCTGCCGCAACTCTCGAGTGCTATTTTGACCATATCACTCGTAAGTTTATTTGTGATGTTTTTAATCGATAGAGCCAATCGCCCACCTCGGCCACACAAAGTGTCGATTGCCAGCAGAATTATTCAGCCGTTTGAATATATTTTATTACCGGTGGTTGGCTTTTTCTTTTCGGCATTACCGGGGATAGATGCTCACACTCGCCTACTTTTAGGCAGATACATTGAATACAGAGTTACAGAGAAGGTGTGAGTTTTATTTTGTTCGAGAAGTAATCATATATGGCCTATAATGAGATTAAATTAGCTGAGATACAAAAGCTTCTTGATACCGAACAGTTGCCTGAAGGTGTCAGCTACTGGTTCGTTCGCTGTGCGTTAGCAACTTTTAAACTGGATGAGAATGAGAAACTAGATAATATTCATAGAAGTTTTCAAGAATCCCAACCAATGGTTTTGAAAAAGGTTGATACAACTTTTGCTTGGTTTAAATCCTTTTTGGAGACTAATCAATAAGAATTCAGGCTATTCGACTTTATTGACACGGGGAAGTATACATTTGTGATGGTTGAGTGTCGGCTTAGTTCTGGAGGTAGAATTTTTATGTAGCAACTGCGCTAGCGCGAACCTCGCGGATGACGTTAACAGTAACTGTACCGGGATACGTCATTTCATTTTTAATCCGGTCGCGAATTTTTTAGGCTAACACAACTGCCTCGTCATCATTTAAGTCTTTGTGATTGACTAAGACTCTAAGTTCACGTCCTGCCTGAATGGCATACGTTTCTTCAACACCTTTGAAACTTTTGGCAATTTCTTCCATAGTACTAAGACGTTTTACATACTCTTCGTAGTTTTCATAGCGGGCGCCTGGACGGGCTCCCGAGATAGCATCGGCAATATAGACCAAGACCGCTTCGTTACTGGTAAAGGCTGTGTCTTCATGGTGTTGGGCAACACAATCAATGACTGGTTGGGGCATATTGTACTTTTTAAGAAGTTTGACTCCTAAATCGACGTGTGAACCTTCTTCGTCGGTAACAACTTTACCAATATCGTGGAACAAACAGCCTAATCTGACTATATCGACATCGGCTTTAACTTCTTGGGCTAAAGCAATGCCGATTTTAGTTTCTTCTAAGGTATGAGCGATCATGTTTTGACCATAGGAGGAGCGATACTTAAATCGACCTAAAAATGCCATTAAATCGTGGGGGACATTATAGGCACCGACGGCATGGCAGAGTTTACGACCTTCTTCATACATGACTTTTTCGATGTCTTTTTTTGCCCTCTCTACATATTCCTCAATTCGCGATGGCTGAATTCGCCCATCGGTAATGAGCCGTTTTAGTGTCTGACGAGCAATTTCACGGCGAACCGAATCAAATGAAGAGAGGCGGACAATGCCGGGAGTTTCATCTAGGTCCAGATCTACTCCGGTAGCACGCTCAAAAGCTCGAATGTTACGACCTTCTTTTCCAATTAAACGGCCTTTAATGTCTTCGCTGGGAAGTTCAACTGTTGAAACAGTAAATTCTGCAACATAATCAGTGGCAGCGTGCTGCATTGTTTCAATTAAAATATCCTGTGCTTTGGCATCAGCCTCGATTTTGGCTTTCTCCTCGGCTTCTTTAATTTTTTTGGCAATATCCTTAATTGAACGCTGTTCGACTGCTTTTAGAATTTGTTCGCGTGCCTCTTCCCTGGTTATGGTGGCAACATCCTCTAATTTTTGGATAAGGCGGGATTTTAATTTCTCAACTTCTTCCTTTTCTTTTGTTGTATCCCCCTCCATTTTAGTTACATAGCGCTCTTTTTCATTAATGACCGCTTCTTTGCGATCGAGCTCGTGGCTTTTTTTATCGAATTCAGTTTGAAGTTGGGTAAACCGACTTTGTAGCTGCCGGGCTTTTTCTTCGGCTTGCTCACGGACTTTTAACGCCTCGTCTTTGGCTTCGAGAATAATTTCACGAGCTTTCGCTTGAGCTTCACGGACAACCGAATCGGCACTAATTTTACCGATCGGGTTTGGTTCGGTTACCAACGGACGGGAGGCAAACCCCCCCCAAGAAGGTGATTGTTTTTTGGGTTGTTTGCTTTTTGGATGTATGCCGGATGGGGTTTTAGGTACGCTACTTTTTTTATGAGGTTGATCCGGGGGTTGAGTGCGAAATACTTGAGTTAATTTTGAAAATAACGACATACAAAGTGCTCCTTCCTAGCACAGAATGCATGAATCTTGTGAGTGTGACTGATTTGACCGTCATACACATACCAAAGAATACTTATTTAGATAGCCGCTTTATAGAAACCTGAAAAACTCGCCGTACCCGTAAAGGTTTAGGCAGAAGCCGTACAAAAATAATCTCTTGTATCTATCATGCTTCTTGAGTGATTGATTTACTCGATTAATTAAAGGTTTACTAATAAGCTTAGGGGTATTTTACTTATAAGTGGGGTATAGAGTCAATTGCTTGACGTATTTGGCTCGATGAGAAACCTCGAGAAGCTAAAAATCGGTAGATTTTGGCTTTGTCTTTGAGAGTATTGGTTAAGCGACGGTTTTGAGCATACCTACGGGCAAGTTGGATAGCAGATTCCGTGAGTGAAGTTTGGCTAATTTCGGATATGACAGAATCGATAGTATTCTGATCAATCCCATGTCGCTTTAGAGTTTGGTTTATAAAATTAACCCCTTTACCTTTTTTGAGATATGAACGAACTAAAACCTGAGCGTACTCACCATCATTTAATACATTAAAGTCCGCTAATTTATGCATGGTTTCGTCTAATTGTTGCGAATTAGCCCCTCTTTTTTGAAGGTATTGTTTAACTTGGAATTGTGTACGAATGCGACGCCCTAAATAGCGAAGTGCAATGGCTACAAATGGGTTTTGATTACCCATAGTCATTTAAGATTCAAGATGTTCACCGATTTCGATGGGAACAGTAGTACCACCTTTAACTTTTTCCCAGATTGCGTTGCGAATTGTCTGGGCGAGCTTATTATCTTCGTCGAGAGTTAATTTGGCCGCTTCACGACCTTGACCAAGCATTTTATCCTGGTGTTTAAAGAATGATCCCGCTTTCTGGACGATCCCCATCTCAACACCAACATCAATAAGTCCGCCAGACTGAGAAATCCCACCAATATTCATAATATCGAATTCGGCTTTTCTGAATGGCGGAGCTAATTTATTTTTAACTACTTTTGCCCGGTGTTGTGAGCCAATAATTTTATCGCCATCTTGGATATTGCCGATTTTACGCATATCTATGCGAACTGAGGCATAAAATTTTAAGGCTTGACCTCCCGGAGTGGTTTCGGGATTACCGAACATAACGCCGATCTTCATGCGTAATTGATTGGTAAAGATGAGCGCAGTTTTACTTTTATTTATGGCACCTGCTAATTTACGCATGGCTTGGCTCATAAGACGCGCCTGTAAACCCATAACAGAATCACCCATTTCACCCTCGATTTCGGCTTTTGGAACTAGGGCAGCAACGGAATCAATGACAAGCACGTCGATGCCGCCAGAACGAATTAGGGTTTCGGCAATTTCTAATCCCTGCTCGCCAGTGTCGGGCTGGGAGATCACCAATTCATCGAGGTTCACCCCAATAGACTCGGCTCGGACCGGATCAAGCGCATGTTCGGCATCGATAAAAGCAGCGGTACCTCCACGTTTTTGAGCTTGAGCGATAACATGCAAACATAAGGTGGTTTTACCCGAAGCTTCGGGGCCGTAAATTTCGGAAATTCGGCCACGAGGAATACCGCCGGCACCTAGGGCGATGTCTAAGGCAATAGAGCCGGTGGGAATGGTGTCAATTTTCATATCGTTTCTTACTGAGTCACCAAGACGCATGATAGAGCCGGTTCCAAACTGCTTGGTGATTTGTTCCATGGCAATTTTTACAGCCTGCAATTTTTCGTTTTCGGGTGCGGGGGTAGGAGGAACCACACTATTGCCCTCAGATTTTTTGGGACGCGCCATATGCAACTCCTTTGTCAATTACTTACTATATGTTTGGATTAACTTAGGGTCATTCAAACATACCTATTAGCCCGATGCAAGGTGGTCTTTATGAAAATATGCATAAGAATTAGGTATAGAGTATTAAGGGAAATAGCCTGTTTTATCATTCCTGCCCCTCGACATGCTCGGGATAAACTTCGGCGGGTATCTGAAGCTTTGGGGTAACTTGGGAGGTGTTGATTCCAGATAATGCTTACCAGTACAACTCATGCCGTTACCCCGTTGGACGGGGTAAGCCGGGATGACATTTAGAAGTGGAGGTTGAATGACTAAACCTTAAAATTTATAAACAACTACCTAGTTTATAGGTTATAATTTGTGAGTTATTTTTGTAAATACTAAACCACGGGGAGTAGTGCACCGGTAGCACGCGCGCATGGGGTGCGCGTAGAGGGAGTTCAATTCTCCCCTCCCCGACCAGATTTTAAGAATATCTTTTCTAAGAGCATTGTGACTGTGATTACAGTAAAGGCTATGAGTGAGAGGAGGGGGATGGTAATGATGCCGAACCACTCTATTTGGACGTTGGTGCATGAAACGCCGCCGCTGCAGGCAACCATAACGGTTTCGTTTGCTCCATTCAAGAAGTAGTTGGCATAATAATAAAAATAGTTGTGGTAAATAGAAATGACTAAGCCGACTAAACTTAACGGTAGCACGTAGTGGTATAGTTTATTTTCTTTTTTTAAAATTCCGGCAGATAAGATAAATGGCAGAGGGTACATAAAAATGCGCTGCAACCAGCACAGCTTACAAGGTACTAACAGCCAGACTTCGGAAAAATAAAGACTACCTAATGTAGCAATGATTGATTGGAGAAGCGCAAGGGAGCGAAGTGGATAGATTTTAATGATGGCTAAAATTTTTATCATATCTACCTATTATAATCCCCACTTAAAGCCAAGAGGTTAGTACAAGTATGCTTCTGTGGATTTTAACATTTTGATTGATGTTTCTATTTATTTTTGATTGTGTTACTCTGCCTTTGCATGGGACAAGCAGCAATATCCTTTGAACTTATTTTTGTGGTGGTAACCAGTGTAATGCTGTTGACTCAAACCAACTTTTTGCAAAGTGATTCACCTGGGTATTCACTAAGGGCAGAGGCAGAACAAGTAGTTGAAAGTGCTCCCGTTATTTCACTGGCAAAAGTACCTGAACTAGAAGAGGCTGTAATGGCGGGTGATTCTGAGGAAGTCACTAAAGCCAGTGAAGCAGCAGTAATTTACCCCACAGCGACATTGATTCCAACAACGAAACCAATCCCAACACCTCTACCTGAACCGACGAGTGAACCTGCACCTCAATCGACAAACCCGCAGACAACGGTAATCACACCGACGATTCAAGAAACGCGTCCCTCCCTAGTGGTCAATTCGCTGTTAGGTGAAGTTAATAGTTATCGAAAGACTCAGGGAAAAAGTGAACTCGGCAGTAGAGATGATTTGTGTACCGTGACTAGCGAAAGAGCGGTCGAGCTGCAGAACGATTTTAGCCATGCTGGTTTCCAAAATCGACTTAACAATGGATCGTTTAATCAATTGAATTATTCGGGTTTGGCAGAAAATATTTTTGCTGGTACTTCTGATGTTATGACTATCGTTGAGGGTTGGAAAAACAGTAGCGGACATAATGAGAATATGTTAGGCGATTATGTGTGGGGATGCGGAAAAGTGGAGGCTGGCAAAGCGGTATTTTTATTTTTGCGCTAATTAAGCGTCTTGTTTCATGATTATTTCGGGACGACCACGGCCTAATTCTTCGGTGTCTAAGCCATACCCTTCCACCCATCCTTCAACTTCGAAACCGATGTAATCAACTTTAAAGTCTATTTCCCGTCGTGATGGCTTTGATAATAAGACGACGGATTTTAGTGAAGCTGGCTTTCGCTGGGATAAAAAGCGTGACAGCGCATCGAGGCTGTAACCGGTGTCAATAATATCTTCGACGATAAGTACATTACGGCCACGAATGTCGGTTGTTAAATCAGAAGTAATCCGTGGGTTTTTACTGCTTTCGGTATTGTGGTTGTAACTGCTGATGCCCATAAAGTCGATTTCGCAGTCGGTTAAACCTTTAATCCATAACTCTTTGGCAAGATCGGAAGTGAACATAAAACTGCCCTTGAGAATGCAAATGAGAATTAGTTGTTGACCCATATAGTCGTGATAAATTTGCTCTGCTAATTCTTGAATACGGGTGGAAATTTGGCCTTTACTAAGAATTACTTTTGAGGTCATACGTTCCTTATGGGTTACAACTATTAATTAATTGACATTGATTGGAGATACAGGTGGGCGTAATTGAACAAGTAGTAGGTGATGTGTCGGCAATTTGTACGTGAGTTAGGCAGAAGGCGTTGTCCACAAAAGGTTCATACCGATTGTAAGCGCCTTCTATGCATGCACTTTCGCGCCTAAGGCAATCAGAATTAGAAACGCAGAAGGTTTTGTTTAGAACGTACGGTAGTAATGAGCTGGGCGCTGTCTGAAGTGACACGATGGCGGAAGGAGATTCGTATACGCGAGTGGTATTAATTAAACTGTCTATTACGGCCACGTACCGCCCATTAAACGTTGAAGACGGCGTAGCACCCAATGAATCTATGGCTAATGCTTGTATAGGAAAGGATTGATTGATGAAAAGAGGTAGACCTAAAGCAAGCACGAGTTCGTCGGCCAACAAACCCGACATGGTGGCGACAGGTTTTGGGCTAAGAGCAATATAATACATATTCATTTTTGTATCGATTTTAGGGGCTAGAGTGGGAGGTAATATTGCAAAGGTGGTTGGTATTGGGGAGGGTATAAGCATTTCGTTTGAGGGAATAATGGTGGATTCTCCTAAGACCTGTATTGGTTGAGGAAGTGATCGGGAAATAAGAAAAGCTAAAACAAAAATGATTAGAGTGAGCATGGCTACTTGGTATAGATGAAGGCGATGACGCGACTTGAACCGCTGATGGAATTGGTGACTTAAAACGTGCCAATATAAGCGCTTGGACGGATGAAAAAACTGATCCATGTGATCAGTGTACTATTTTATTAGTGATTGTTTGTTTTTAATGGGTAACGGCGACGATACTCGTACAATGCAACGCTGCCCGCGACTGATACGTTTAAACTTTCTTTGATACCGTGTTGAGGTAGATGGCAAACGCTTGAGCAAAGGTTGAGTACTTTCTGAGGCAAACCATCGACTTCGTTACCGACAAGAAAACAAGTATTGGGGGGAAGGGGTGATGTGAATAGGTTGGTGGAAGCTTGACCGGTTTCGAGGGAGATGAATGTTAGATTGGGCTGATTTTGCCTTATAAGACTGAGTGGATGGCAGTGATGCTCCCAGTTAACTTGAGCACCCAAAGCAGTCTTAGAAACTTTTGGGTTAATTGGCAAGGGTGTGTACCCGACACAGTAAACAGTATGGACCTTAACGGCGTCGGCACTGCGCAGGATAACCCCAACATTATAGGCAGAACGTACGTTAATTAGCGCAATACTCGGGTAGGAGGCGACTGGGGACTTCATAGTACGCAAATGACTATTAATCGATATACTTTAAGTGTATGCAAAACTCCCAAATGGGCAGTTATTTTCCGGTGCCTGAAATCGGTTCGAGCGACGATTTCGCCTCGTTGTTGCTGCCTGGGCAAGCACCACCTCTGATCCAACCTCAATCATTATCACCTCCCCGTCAAGCAATGTCTGTAATTCCACCATCGCATACCCAAACAATAAACCAACCGGTGGCCGTGGTTCAAAACCAAGAGACGCGAAGTGATTTACCTAGGCCGATTAGTTCAACATCATCTAATACGACGATTAATAACACCCCGACGGGACAAATAATCTCAAATTATATTGCACCAATTCCTGATACACTCAAACCCCCTCCACAGAGTTTATATACACCTAAACCAGCTGATCACAGGCAACCAATAACCCAAGTTAGTCTGCCTAGTGTGCTGGCTAACGTAACAAAAACAGAACAAGCACCCTCCAGTCCGGAAGTGACTGCAACACCCCTAGAAGATATTCAGCCAACGACGATTACTGGACCGATAATGGTGGGGGGTAAGATATTACATGAGGAGACAGTGGCCGGTAAACTAGCTTCATTCATATCTTTAGGATTGGTTTTTTACGGCAGTTGGTACTTGATCCTAACCTTACTTTCAATTTACTTATTTGAACTGGGTAATCAAGCTGCAACTGGTTTTGAAGAAAGAGGCATCACTGGTCAATTTTTGCTGGCTTATCCGATGACCGGTTTAGTGATTGGGACCTACGCAATCTCGACCGTTTTATACTTTATTGCCGCGATTAGGAATACCATGCTGACCACAAAGGCATGGACGTTGTCTTTTGTGGCAGTAATTATTGGAATTTTGGCAGCACTATTTGCCAGTTTAACGCATGAGATGGGTGTGGCAGATGGTATAACACATCTAGAGTCGGTGATTGTACGGTATTACCCTGGATTACCGTACCCGGAATTATGGCAGGTGATTGCTTATGGAGGTCTAATTTCAATTTTTTTGATTCCACTACTGGTCCTGGCAAAACGTGATTACAAACCCGATTCGAAAAATGATCACAGCAAATTTTGGGTGGCTTATGGCCTACTGGGGATGGGAACAGTATGTTTAGTAACGGCTTATTTGGTATACCAAGCGATGGGGGTATTGGATAAAAATTACGGTTTAAAAGAGCTCGATAGGACTGTTTCGTATCATGTTTACCATGCTGCAACCGCTCCAGGAGCCAGGACACCTAAAACACGCTTTGGGATTAATACCGACAAAAGTTCGCTTATGGTTGGTCGTGATGATTTTGTTGAAATTATTTACGACTATCCACTTCTTAAGCGAATTACGCTTAAAACCGATGGCGAGATGACGTTACGGCAAATACAAGTAGGACAACCGTTTGACCTGCAAGCTTTTAGCTCAAGTCTCCTGAGTGGGGCAACAGTAGAATCGATTCGGGTGAGTACTGCTGACCTAGAACAGGCTTATTCCATTACTAGTACTTCGGGTAAGAGACTGAGTGCTTTAGCAATGCTAACCCCCGATAGTGTATTGATATTGCTTTCATCACCCACTGCTGAAGTCAGTGAATTAATATCGATGGCGGAAAGTCTTAAATAGTCTATCGTGAGAGGGTGGTAATTTGCAGTGGCTTACCCCGATTGTTATACCATTCACCCCCCGAAAGAATTTCGAAGTTGTAGCTAGTGTTGGGTACCAGATCTTTTATGACGATGACATGTTTGTAAATTTGGCCACCCTCAGGTTCAGAAAATATCTGGTTATACTTCATATTGCCCAAGGCATCCCAAATCCTGATGGTGCCAACGGTATAATCACTTGTATCCCATAGAACCGAAAAACTGGTGGCAGTGACTTGAGTGACTTTGACGTTGGTGGGAATGTGGTCGTTGTCTGCTTGTGTCTGCACACTTTGTTGTTGCGAGAGTGAATGCATGGTAATGGGGATGATACTAGTGACAAAAGCAATAAAGAGTACCAGTACTAATTTATTGATATATCTTGTTTTTGTAATAAGTAACCCGATACTACCTACGACCAGCATTCCAATGAAAACTATAACGATTGATGAAGTATATTGTTGCAACGTAGATGATTGCAGGTCTGAATTTTCGATGGTAACCGGCTCTGCCCCAGACACGGGAGTGAGGGCTTGTATTTGTAAATAATGCTGGCTAAGGTTGGAGTCGATTGTTGGGGTCATACTGCTTAGCTTAATAGTAGCACGGAAACAGGGAGTGTTAGAATGTTGGTGCTAAGGGGGATGCGCAATGTTTGTGGCTGTTAATAAACCTGTGGGAATTAGTTCATTTAAGGTTGTAGCACAAGTTAGACGATTGACCGGAGAAAAAAAAGTTGGGCACGCGGGAACTTTAGACCCTTTGGCCAGTGGTGTGTTAGTCATTGCCGTGGGAAAACAATCAACCACTAAAATTGAGCAGTTGGTACAAAAGGAAAAAGAATATAACACGATGATTAAGTTGGGAGTAGTTTCAACCACCGATGACGCAGAGGGCGAAAAAGTGGAAATGGTGGTACGGCGTAACCCTTTAGCGATTGAGGTTGAGCAGGTGTTAAAGCAGTTTAACGGCTCTATCTTACAGCGGCCACCTGTATTTAGCGCTATTCATGTAGGTGGAACGCGTGCGTATTCCTTGGCCAGAAGTGGGAAAAAAGTGGAGCTTGGCTTGAGAACGGTTGAGGTTAGGGAAATCGAATTACTCCACTATTCTTATCCACACCTGCACCTTAGAGTGGTTACCGGTCCAGGATTTTATATCCGATCGTTAGCCCGTGATATTGGTGAAACACTGGGTTGCGGCGGGTATGTAGCGGCTTTAGAGCGAACACGAGTTGGTGATTATACAATAGATACGTGTGTGGATTTTGGTGACTTGGAGACATACTTGGCTGATACCGGATATGAACCTAAAAACTGATGAGGTCAATGCTTTCCAAAAAGTAGTGTGGGATTTTTATGCGACTAATAAACGGCAGTTACCTTGGAGGAACACAAGGGACCCATATAAGATTGCCGTCGCCGAACTAATGCTCCAGCAAACCCAGGTTGATCGGGTACTACCAAAATATAATTTGTGGATTACAGTTTTTCCGACCTGGCAGGAATTGGCTTTGGCGCCTTTAGTGGAAGTAATTAAGGTTTGGCAAGGGCTGGGTTACAACCGTAGAGCAAGGTATGCACACCTACTGGCAAAAGAAGTGGTACGTGCCCATTCGGGAAAAATTCCCCAGGACATAAAAACGTTAATGACATTGCCGGGCATTGGTCCCTATACAGCCAGGGCAATTGCCGCTTTTGCATTTAACCAGCGGGTTATCTTAATAGAGACTAATGTTCGGACTGTATTTTTGTATCATTTTTTTCCTTCTCAAAAGGGAGTAAGGGATAATCAGCTTCTCGAATACGTCGAGCGCACGCTTCCAGTTGATAATACCCGAGAATGGTATAACGCCTTGATGGATTACGGAACTTTTTTAAAGAAGCAGTATGGTAATCAAAATAAACGTAGCCTTCATTATAAAAAACAGCTACCCTTCAATAATTCGAAGCGAAAAATAAGAGGGTTAATTCTAAAGAATGCCTTGGATAAACCAATTGAATTATCAGCTTTAAAAGAAATATTACCCCATACACTTTATGATATTGACACTATTATTTTAGAATTGGAAGGCGAAGGCTTGTTAAAAGTTACGAATGGTTTAGTTTCATTACCTAATTAAAATGCTTTTTTGCTTAAAATAATTGAGGATTTATGAACCGAGCTAATGCCATAACCACGCCATCGGAATAGCCTGAGGTTCTGGTGATCGTGTTTTTTGTCATTAAACCAAAATGACCTTGGTTTTGTTTGGAATTTTTTTGGTTGAAAAATAAATCGATTACATCTCCTAGCTCTTTACCCCTCATTAGATATTCAACCATAACTTCAGGAACAATAATGCGAGCGGTGGAACCCAAGCCAATTGCACCTTTTTGATCAATAACAGCAATCCAACCACAATCAAACCACTGGCCATTAATTTTGTGAACTCCCCCTTCGAGCCCGACACCATACTCTGCATCAAGTTTACTAATTGCAGCTTTAGCTCGGTTAATCGCACCATTAATGGTTTCCTCGTCTGACAGGGGTTGGTCAGAAACGCCAGAATTGACTTCGATGCCAGTACAATTCCAGACGGTCTTTGGCCAGACACGTTTGAAACCACTTGTTACCGCATTTATCTTAACCGGATTAGTTGTACCAACTGCAATTTGAGACATCGGAATTATTTATACCGTATTTTTACTTTCAAACAAAGTAATTATTAATAGGGTTAACGCATGCGAACTGAAGACTTTAATTAATTTTACTTACTAAAAAACTAGTTAAAAAGATTGATAATTCAGTTTTATCATTAACTGAGTGTAGGTGCCAATTTTTTAATTTAGTAAATATCTTTATATATCAATCTAATTTAGGTGATATATTTTGAATACTTTTGCTCTATTGTTTGGTTATTTGGAAACATGATACCGGATTTTATTAATGTAATTTTTAATTAGTAGATCATGCAAAATTGTGCTACACTCACTTATGGCGGTAGTATCAATGGAAAAAGATACTCTTAACAATTAAAGAATGAAAGGAGAAATATGGCTAATAACAAATCTGCGTTTGGTATGGTGACTTTTGCGATTGGGTTACTGTTTGGAGGCCTTGCGGCGCTGCTTTTTTCAACCGATGAGAGCGGTAAAACGAAGAAAAATGTACAGAAAGGCGTATCTAGGGTAAAACAAGTGATGATGGAGGCGGCAGACCGAGAGAGGGTGCGCGAGGTATTTGGGAAAGCGTCTGCTAAAGCAAACCGATTGTATGCTGAGGCCAGGCAAAATTTGTCTGAAAAGGTCGAATATTTACGTGATCGTTTTGAAAAGGTGGATAAGGAACGTTACTCACAGGTAGTAAATGAGGTAATGACTGAATTAAAGAAAGACGGTGCAATGACTGCGACCCAATTGAAAAAACTAAAAAATTATTTTGTCGAAGACTACCAACGTTTTACCCAAGAAGGAAAAGCTGGGAGTAAGGCTAAAAAAGCAACAAGCAAGAAAGCATAAGTAGTTTTATGGACTTGCAAACTATTTTTTATACCGTGGCAATAACCTTTATAGGGCTGTGGATTCTGCTGTTGTTGGGTGTAATAGTGGTTGGCATAGTCATTTTTAGGCGCGTGAGCCGATGGCAAGGAATGGTTGAAAACAGATTGCATAGCCCAACGACTTCAGTATTACTTCGGATTGCCCCTTTATTACCGGCTATTTGGTTAATTTTGGGCAAAATTAGAAATAAACGGTAATTTAATTTTTTTAGCGGCGGTGGAAGAGCGCGGTGAGGATTGTTTTTTCGATGATCCGCCCGCGCATAGCTTTAATTAACCCGCCTTTGCCAGTCAGCGGTGAGAGGTCTAATACCGAGTCGAGTGCGTAGAGAGAAAACTGGTACCGGTGGGTACCAGAAGGTGGACAGGGGCCATCGTATTTGGTGTTGCCAAAATCATTTAACCCTTCACGAGCACCTAATGGCAACTGGTGAGGTAAAACGTATGATGTAATTGGTGGTAAATTCCAGACTAACCAATGGGTCCAATCACCTCCCGGAGCATCAGGGTCATTTACAATTAAGGCTAAGCTCTGGGTAAGTCGTGGAACCTGGGCAATATTAAGCGGTGGGTTACAATTTTCACCGTCACAGGTGTATGAATCAGGAATAAAATCGTTATCATTAAAGGCTGGGCTTGAGAGTTTCATATACCTTTGTAATAAAGGGTGGATTAGGCTTGTCTGCTCTTGATAAACGGTTACCTAATGATTAATTTCGCCTACTACCAGTATAAAAGGTTTTCGTTTAATAAAATGATTTTGGCTTGGTACTGCTTATGTAACTCATTCTGTATTAGAGAATATTTGGTAAAAAATGGGGGTTGCTATTCACTTCTGACTGCGTGTTATAGTGAATTTAGTTATCTTTAAACCTCGGCTTTGGCTGCCCGGTAAGCTGAGGTTTTTTTATGGCTAAACACATAGTATTTGATTTTTTATAAAAAAGGATCGAATTACCTTGAAAAATGTTAATTCTCTGGTAGAGTAACGCTATGAATGAAGAAAGATTAACTAAACGAGAACTAAAAGAAAGGCGAAAAATGGAAAAGCATCAAAAGCGGAATGACGCTGCCCAACAAGAAAGAAAAAATAAATTAATTAAATGGGGTATTGTGCTTTTAGCGGTGCTGGGAATGGGATACTGGATATTTAGTTCGTACTTGCCAATACCAGATGAATTAAAGAATTGGCCAGTAGCAGAAGCAACAGAAAATGACTGGGTAAAAGGTAATCCGGAGGCAGGTCTAGTTATCGTGGAATACGCAGATTTACAATGCCCTGCGTGTAAACTGTACAGCGATGTAATGAATGATTTGGCTGTTAAGTATGCCAGCCAAGCTGCGTTTGTATACCGACACTTCCCCTTAAAACAGCTTCATCTCCAGGCAGTAATATCGGCACAAGCAGCAGAAGCTGCAGGCATACAAGGAAAATTCTGGGAAATGCACGATAAATTATTTGAAACTCAAGAAGTCTGGAGCAATAACCGGAATGCTAAGAATTTGTTTATGGATTATGCCGGTGAGCTTGGATTGAATGTTGATCAATTTAAACGAGATATCGATTCCCAGGCAGTAAGAGCTAAAGTTGAAGCACAATATTTGAATGGATTGGAAAACCGACTAAACAGCACTCCATCCTTTTTTATCAACGGTGAGCGAATAGAAAACCCGCAAGGATTCGAAGCTTTCACGCAAATTATCGACATGAAACTGATGGAGGCAACAGCGTCGGGCGAACAAGTAACTCCATCGGTTGAGTAAGTATGGATGTACAAAAAATCCGTGAAGACTTTCCTTTTTTGCATCAAAAGGTGAATGGAAAGCCGATTGTTTATTTTGACAATGCATGCATGAGCGTGCGACCTAGGCAAGTAATTGAGGAAGTGTCAAGGTATTACGAACAGATGTCGGCTTGTGCCAGTAGAAGCAACCACAGATTTGCGCGGTTAGTTAATGACGGGGTACACACAGCCAGAAAATCTCTTCAGAAATTTATTAATGCTTCGAGGGTTAATGAGGTAATATTTACTCGAAACACGACAGAGGGTTTGAATTTGGTCGCTGGGGCGTTGGAATTAAAGGCTGGTGATGTGGTGATAACCGGGGATAAGGAACATAATTCAAATTTGGTGCCATGGTTAAAATTGAAAAAAAGTAAAGGGA
>CAYXRB010000001.1:104766-143167 GCA_964467565.1 uncultured Pseudomonadales bacterium
GGCCACGTGGTGGTACGGTCTAAACCAGATAACACGTTTGATATGGAAGGGTTCGAATCGGTGCTTAATGATAAAAAGCCAAAACTGGTAAGTATGGTGATGTGTTCGAATTTGGACGGTGTGACAAACCCAATTAAAGAAATTGTGCAAAAAGCACATGCTGTAGGGGCAATGGTGATGGTAGATGCGGCGCAAGCGGTACCACATCAGAAGATTGATGTGCAGGATTTAGATGTGGATTTTTTAGCTTTCTCGGGGCATAAAATGCTGGGGCCATCGGGCATGGGTGTGTTGTACGGCAAACAGAACTTACTGGATAAAATGGACGGATTTTTAGTGGGCGGAGACACGGTGGAATATACAACGTATACCGACTACAAGCATTTACCCGTACCAGAAAAATTTGAGGCAGGTTTACAGGATTACGCTGGCATTATGGGATTGGGCATAGCGGCGGAATACCTGATGGATGTGGGCTTAGACAACGTGCATGAGCAGGAGCGGATGTTGACGACACAGATTACTGAAGGCTTAAAAGACATTGACCGGGTCAAGATTATCGGACCTGCTGATCCCATGCTTCGAGGGGGCATTACATCGTTTACTGTTGAAGGTGTTGACCCACACCAGGTGGCTTTAATGCTGGATGAGACAGCTGGCATTATGGTGAGAAGCGGCCAGCACTGCGTGCATAGTTGGTTTGATGCCCATCAAATCAAAGGATCAGTGCGGGCGAGTGTGTATTTTTATAATTCAGAAGAAGAAGCCGAACGGTTTGTGGATAATCTATCAAATATTTTACACGTACTATAAATCAGGATCTTTGGGGCCAGCGTTCATAAACTGATTTAACCTGTCCCTATAAAATGCTAAAGTTTGTGGGTCAACAAATTGTTTCAATTCACATTCAATTGGGCATACGCCATTTATACCTTCGCAAGCAATAACCATATGTGCTGCAAATGTACGCTGAGATTCGGTTCCCTCCGGTGTTGATGTCAGTATACCTTCGCCCATGCGGATACAGAAATTTATTTCTTGTCGCATATAACAGTAATCGATTATAACCAAATCATGTTGATACACAAGTTTAATTTGATTGGTGTAAAATTGGTGAGTATTTAAGGATTATTTATGCCGTGTTTAATTGCCCTTTTAGTATTAGGAATATTGTCGATTTTTAGCGCGAAATATAGAGATTTAGCGAAAGAAGCGTTTGATTGTGTGTTTAGGCGGGTGACGCTGCGGCCGTGCAATACCGGGTTTGATGTTAAGGTGAAAAGCAAGATACTAAGCTCTCTTTTGAAAAAATCGCCGAAAGCGGCAAAATTGGTCAGCAAGAATTTTGAACTATTGGCTTGGATTTTTATGATTGCGCTGACTGTAAGTTCTCTCTATACAATAAGAGGTATTTACAACTTCTGGGCTTGGGGAGACTGTAACGGGCCGTATGCTACCGGGGGTTTTTGTGCGTTTGACCCAACGGGGCAAAACAGTAAAACGAGTGTGACCGAAGAGGAAGGTTGTAAGGATGTAGAAGTGGCATCGAAAAATATAAGCCTTGAAGATTTTGATACCGGCTACTTTTTTACTAAACAGGCTGGTGATGATGATCCAGAAATAGTCTTTTTAGGTTGTTTTTCATGCGACTATACGCGCAGTGCATATCCGGTAGTAAAAGAATTGATAGAAAAAACCCCAATTAATTTTACTTTTGCCCATTTCCCGGTTAAGAATGAAACCAAATATACCCAAGCCTACGATGTGTGCGTGTACGAGCAAAGCCCGGAGAAGTTTTGGGACTACGTTGATCTAATGTTTTATTCAAGTAAAGAAGATATTGCCGATAAAAATTTTGTGGAATGGATGCTTAAAGGTATGAATTTGGATGTAGAAAAAATACAACAGTGTGTGGAGAGCGAGGAAACACAGCAAAAAGTGGCAAAAATGCAAAGTGAAATGCTGAGTACTGGTATTTATGGCACACCAACGGTGTTTATAAACGGGACACCTGTGGTGGGGCCAAAACCGGTACGGGTGTATGAGCGTCTCCTAAAATAAGCACCGGTCGATGAATCTAATACGATTGCTATCCCCAATAAATTACCTTGCAGAACAGGACAAGTTCTTTGCCTCAGAAACGTACCACCCACGGTTTGATTACGCTTGGGATAAGGATGAAGTGTCTGAATGGATAGTTAAAAAACCGGTATACTCAAGTTTAGCCAAAGCAGTCGTAAACCAGAACTTAGACCAGATAGTAGCCTCAGCGTCATCTCTTTTTAAAGTAGACATATTATTGCCATTGACTAATACCAGTCTTTCTTTGTTAGAGCAAAAGCCTACGGTACTTAAAACTGCTGGCATTAAGACGATCGTGGGCGCGTTCGAAAATACTTTAAAAACGCTTGGATTAGATTATACGGTTGAATTAGTTGACACGGGGGGATTTAACATAAGACCGATGTTTAAATCAAAGCGGATTCTAATTAATAGACATATGGATACCAGTTACTTTTCGGTGGCGGGAGAATTGCGACATGAATTAACACATGTTATTCGATACGAAAACGGCGTTTATAACAAGATTAAACCAAGTGAAGGGGTTCTCCCAACCGAAGAAGGTTTGGCGACGTACTTTCAGGATTATGGAGGGAGCGAAGAAAACTATTCTATATTCCAGCACGCTGCAGAGTATGCGGTTACTGGAGTGATGCTTAAGGGCTCGTTGCGAAAGGGTTTTGAATTTTTACGTGAGCTGGGTTTTAACAAACAGTTAGCTTGGACAAGAGCAAGCCGACATAAGTTTGGATTTAGGGATACCCAAAATCCAGGAGACATTTTTAAACCAGCGATGTACTTTACCCACGAGCGTGTGATTAAAAATTTAAGCGACACTGAGCGAACAAAACTACTGGTAGGAAAAATCAAGGCTACGGAGTTAGATGTCGTCACAGGATACAAAGGCCGTTGGCCGCTAGAGGTGCTTACGGCTATTATTGGCGCTTAACTTATAGAGCAGCGTTTTCCCAACTTGTGCGGTGAAGAAGTAGACGCCGGAAATGCCTATAATGGAAAGAAGCACCGGTGTTGGCAGCACAATAAAGTCGAAGTAATGGCCGAAGTAAGTAAGGGGAATCAACCAACCGATAATGAGAACGCCAAAAGTGGACAGGAGTAAAAAGGGACTGGGGGTTGATTGAATAAAGGGAACGCGGCGGGTACGGATGATGTGTATCACAAGGGTTTGCGTTGTGACTGAGAGTAAAAACCAGCCAGTCTGAAAACCGGAGGGTGAGAGAGCAAATACTCTATAGAGTAGGTAGAAAGTGATGAGATCAAAAACCGAACTGATTGGACCGATGGTGAACATAAATTTTTTAATAGAATTTAAATCCCATCGTTTAGGTTGACTTAAGTATTCATTATCGACTGTGTCAACAGGAATGGTGAGTTGGGAGAGGTCGTATAAAAAATTGTTTAGAAGTATTTGGATAGGCAGCATGGGTAAGAAGGGTAAAAAGACGGTGGCAACAAGCAAAGACACCATATTACCAAAGTTAGAACTAATACCCATATGGATATACTTCATGGTATTGCCAAAGGTTTTGCGGCCTTCAATAACGCCGTCGTGAAGAGTGTGAAGTGATTTTTTAGTTAGAATGATGCTGGCAGCTTCTTTGGCTACATCGACGGCGTTACTGACGGAGATTCCCACATCAGCGGCTTGCAGCGAAGGTGCGTCGTTAATGCCATCGCCTAAGTAACCGACGACGTGGTTATTCTGTTTTAATAAGGAGATGACGCGAAGCTTTTGATCGGGTGAAAAACGGGCAAACAATGTGGTTTTTTCGATTTTCTGGCTGAGTTCTTTATCTGAGAGTTTATCGATTTGATGCCCTATCAAGACGCCTTTGATGCGAATGTCTGCTTCGAGGCAGGCTTTTTTGGCGACTATCTCGTTATCACCCGTAATGACTTTAACTTCGATACCACTCTCTTCTAGATGTTGGATAGCATCGCGGGCATCAATTTTTACCGGATCCAAAAAGGCGGCAAAGCCGACAAAAACTAAGTCTTTTTCGTCATTTTTAGAAAATACTTTTTGGGAATTACTAAATTTTTTGGAAGCGATAGCTAAAACTCGAAAGCCTTGGCCACTTAATTGTTGAAAAAGGGTTTTAACTTGCTTAATTGAAGCAGCAGTGAAGGGATGGGTACGGTTGTCCATTAAGTAGCTGTTACACAACGACAGTGTTTCTTCGGGGGCGCCTTTAGTTATGAGAACGGAATGTGAGCCAATGGCGGCGACCACGCTTAAGCGCTTGCGGATGAAATCGAAAGGAATCTCGTCAATTTTCTTAACACCGTTTAAGGATATACGCTTATGATTTCGAATGGCTTCATCTAAGGGGTTTGTGATACCTGATTCATACGAACTATTTATATAAGCGAGGCGAAAAACAGACTCATCTTCTTCACCCTGCGAATTAACGTGTTTAACCAAAGCGATTTTATCTTGAGTTAAGGTACCGGTTTTGTCGGTACATAAGACATCCATACTGCCGAAGCTAGGAATACTGGCAAGCTTTTTAACAATAACGCCTTTTTTTGACATCTGCAGCGCGCCTTTGCTCATGGCTACCGACATGACCATGGGTAAAAATTCGGGGGTTAAACCGACAGCGACGGCGATGGCAAACTCAAAACTAGTGATTAGATTGCCTTTCAAGATGAGGTTTAAGAAAAAAATGACGATGACAAAAACGATGACGACTCGAACAATAAAGTTTGAGAATTGTTTGATGCCGTGAATAAAATCGTTATCGGGAGGGGGTTCATTTAAGTGCTGGGCGATGTGACCAAATTGGGTGTGAGACCCGATGGCGGTAACAACCGCAGTGGCTGAGCCTGTCACCACGCTGGTGCCGGCGAAAACCATATTAGATAACTGACTTAAACTGTGAATTTTCTTGGGGAGAGCATCGATTTGTTTTGGTTGTGGAAACGATTCACCAGTAAGACTTGATTCGTTGATAAAAACGTCATCGACTTGGATTAAGCGGGCATCGGCGGGGATTAAGTCACCGGCGTTCAGAATCAATATATCTCCAATGGTTATATCTTTAGCTTTTATTTCTTGGTCTTTATGGTCACGCTTAACCGTGCAGGTGAGGGCAATTTTTTGGTTAAGTTTAAGAGCAGCTTGGGAGGCCTGATGTTCTTGGATAAAGTCTAGACTAACGCTTAACAATACCATGGCTAATACTATGCCGGCATCGATGAAGTCATTCAAAAGGATGGAAATGGTCACGATAGCCAGAAGGACAAGTATAAGGGGGTTGGTGAACGATTTAAGGAAGGTTATGACCGCACTACCTTTAACATGATCCGAGAGGGTGTTGTGACCATGAATTGCTTGGCGACGGTGAGCTTCGGGCGATGTTAAACCGGAAGGGCGGGTTTTGATCCGATTGAATAGTTCGTGGGGGGTATGAGTAGCGATGTCAAAAGGATCGATTTGGGTCGGATGTTTGAGGGCAGCTTTCGACATATTTACCCGACCTGTTTTAATTGTGATTGGGGTAGGTGAACTTTACGCGGAACGACGATAAGACAGACAATACAGACACCTACCAGTAAGCTGCCAATGACGGCAAAGGTGGTTTGTTCGCCTACCAACTCAGCTAATCCGCCGGCAAGAATCGGGCCGATAACAAACGATAGACTGGTGGTGGTATTTTCTAATCCAACCAAATCGCTCGATGATTTTCCAAGTCTGTCGATGTAGTCTTCAAAGACAGCGAAGATTTCGGGCCAAGCCAATGAGGTAAAAATTGAAGCGGTAAAAATAAGGAGTAAAAAGGCAGATACATTCTCGGTAATACCTGCCAAAATGAGCACTAATCCACCGATTAACGTTGTGACAAAGGCAGCACGTTTTTTTCCAAAGGGTTTGCCAAGTTTGTGGGCCAACACCCCAACAAATAGAGATGGGGCCATGTAGAGGCTAATTAAAAAGCCTCCCCACTCATGCGTTTGTGCAAGTGAATCGGATAAGATCGCACCCACACTCCATATAGTAGAATCTAATATCATTAGCATAAACATAAAAAGAATCAGAGGCCATAAGAAGGGGAATAGAACCAACCAGACTTTGAGTTCATGGAGAATACCTGTTTTTATTGAGGTAAAGACCTGAGGTTGATTTCGATTACGGAATTTAAGTGATTTAGAGAAAAAAAGGAAAGCAAGAAAAGCTAGAAAAAACACGCCTGCAGAAGCAATTAACGGAAGGCGCATATTCTTTTCATATAAGAATCCAGCAATAATTGGCCCGACTAAATAGGCAACTGAATTAAAGGCTTGAATAATACCCCAACCTAAATCATGAAATTCATGGCTGGTGTGTTCATGAATAAAATGGTTGCGAGAAAAAAGGTTAAGTTCGAAATAAACACCCCATATGGCCATAGCTAGAAGTAAAACAGGAGTATATGCGGGCAATAGCAGGAATATAAGTGGAAAAAGGATGCCGCCAATGATGGCGAACTTTAGAAAAAAGGTAAATCGACGATTTTTTGTAAATGCCCCTAAAAATACGTCGGCAAGAATACCGACTGCTGAGGACGCAGATAAAATTAAACCCATAATGAAGGAATTGCTGATACGTCCCTCGATATACACAGGACTAAAATAAGACATAATGGCATCAGCCAGGCTAAAGAAAAAACCAATCAAGGCAAATCCTAAAAGCGGTCCAAGGTTTTGGGTAAACAGATGAATTTTTAAGTTAGGCTTGATAAGTTTGGTGGCATTGCGAGACATACATTAAGTTTAGAAGAGCTGATGGTACATATACAAGGGAGATGAGAATGATTGAATCGATATTAAGACCCGTCATGAATTGTTTTTTTAAGGTTGTTACACTATGGCAGCTATGGCTTTTGAATTATCTAAAGATCAGCGGGAGGTGTTGGCTAATGTTTGGGGTTGGTTACAGAGTGCGCGCGAACCTTACTTAACCATTGGCGGATACGCCGGGACTGGAAAAACGACCTTGCTCGCGTATATACGCAGTGTGGTGGCAAAAAAACAACCCAAGGCTAAGGTGGCTTTTTGCGCCTATACCGGAAAAGCAAGCCAGGTCCTGTACCGAACGCTAACGGGTTTGGGTATTGGTTTTGAGCACGACAGCGTGAGCACTCTTCATTCCTTACTGTATGCCCCGATTACTGGAGAAGGAGGAGTAATTGCCGGTTGGAAGCGAAAGCCAAAATTGCCTTACGATTTAGTGCTGGTGGATGAAGCTAGCATGGTGGACGGTTCAATTTGGCAAGATTTATTGGATTATGGAGTACCAGTGATTGCAGTGGGCGATCATGGCCAATTGCCGCCGATTGGGGGTGACTTTAATTTAATGGAGCAGCCGCAGTTGAAGCTAGAAGAAATTCACCGACAGCAACGAGACAATCCGATAATAAAAATGTCGGTCTTGGCACGGGAATTGGGTTCGATTCCGATTAAAGATTATGGCAACGGCGTACGCAAATTGCACCGGTATGATTCGGCGAGCGGGCAAGAAATTGAGGAGCTGTTGCAGAGTTTTAGTGATGATTTACTGATTTTAGTGGGTTATAACACAACAAGAATTAAGCTGAATCAAGAGATTAGGCGGCGGCTTGAGTTTGAATACGAGCAACCCCTGCCTGGAGATAGGGTGATTTGTTTAAAAAATAATTGGGAAAAAGGGATATACAACGGGATGGTGGGTAAGGTGAGAACGTTACGGCCGGAATCGAATGAGCAAGGAGTGCAGCACTGGTATGACGCAGATATTGAAATGGAGGATGGCTTGGTAAATTATAGCGGAAGAATAAACTCGCATCAGTTTAACCAAGCCACAACGTTGACACGCTACGAAGACTTACATTACGCAACAATGGGTGATTTATTTGACTTTGGCTATGCGCTTACGGTGCATAAAGCCCAAGGGTCTCAAGCGCGCCGGGTTTTACTGTTGGAAGAGAAGAACAAGCATATGAATGATGAAGATTGGCGACGGTGGTTGTATACAGCGGTGACACGGGCACAGGAACAGTTAACGATAGTGGGGGAATAACTATCGATGTACTTATTGATTGCAAAATTTATCCGGAAGAAGTCCGTCCAAGCTTATTTAGTTGAATCCTGATATCTTCTAGAAGATTAGCACCCCACTCCCGGCGAGCCTTGTACGCACCAGGTCCGCTTGTATTTCGGTGTGGCTGGTAATACTTAGGTTCGCCAAAAATTACTGAAATTCGGTTATGTCTTATTGGAAATTTGATATAGAGAACCCCATTTTTGTCTAAAATATTCTCCAACCCAATTAACCGTACTGGAATAACCGGAAATTGACCGTTGGTTCTGTTGATTAATTCAGCTATACCTTCTTTAAAATGGCGTTCCTGTAGTGGTAAATCACCATATGTACGCGTACCTTCTGGTGAAATAACTATGGAATAACCTTGGTTGATTAATGTATTTATTTTTTCCATGCTATCTCTGATAGCTTTAGGGCCATTACCATCCCGGGCCATAGAAATAGGGTTTAATGCGGCTAGTGCCATGAGGCGTGCATTAGGTTTATCCCAAGCTGTAGATGCTGCGGGATAAACAAGCAGGTTACGGTACTGTATTGGAATAGCCCGCCGGACGACTAGAGAATCGAGGTGACCACAATGGGGACCGAAAGCGAAAAATACAGGTTCTTGGGTTAAGTTTGGAATGTTGTTTCTTCCCAATATTCTAAAATCGGTTAAACGAAATATCTCGCTTAAGGCGTTTCTCACAAATTCCACTGGTAATATTGGTTCAATAAAACCATGTACTCGTTCTTGACGCATATGAATAAATAGTTAGAAGGGGATTTCGGTTTGGTCGGGTTCTTCGGGTTCAATGGGAACAGCTTCTGATTTTGGTTCGGGTTCGTTGCCTAGGTTGATTTCTTCGATTTGGGTTTCCATTTTCTTGAGTTCGGCTTGCAGAAATTTGACGAGCTCGGTGGCGCGTTTAAACTTGGGGATCGATTTTTCTAAATCGAGTTCGTTGTGTTCAAATTCGCGCGTGATTTGCTGCAGTTCATCGTAGGCGGCGCTAAAAGACATTTTGGGTTTAGTTGGAACCATAGTTTATCCTTTTTTAATCTGATCTACCGTTGAGTGTACTATACCATCGGTGAGTTGGACACTCATTAACTCTTTCGTGGTAATTTGACTAATTGAAGTAAGAATCTGGCCGTCTGATGTTCGGGCGATACTGTAGCCGCGACTTAAGACATTGCGGTAATCCAGGGAACTAAGTAAACGGTTGAGGTGACTCATTTCTTGGGCTTTAAGGTTAAGCGCGCTTTTGAGCCTTTGCTGCAAGCGCGTTGGGGTGTCGGCAATATTTTGTTGATACGTTTTGATTAACCGATTTAAACTAATGCCAATGCTGGGGATTTTTTGAATAGTTTGGGCAATGGCAGCATTCATCCGCTGCAGGCGATGTTTGATGCGGTGTGAGGATTCATCGACCAAAGTTTTGTAGTGGTGAATGGATCTAAGCAAGCGAGTGTGAATGAGCTGATGGTTAAGAGAGATCTGGTTTAAGACTTCGTGGCGGTCTCGGACGACTAATTCCGCGGCATTACTGGGGGTGCTGGCGCGCACGTCGGCGACGAAATCGGTTAATGACCAATTGTCCTCGTGGCCTATGGCAGAAACAACGGGGATTTTACACGCATAGATAGCCCGACAGATGTCTTCGGAATTAAAGGCGATCAAATCTTCTAACGAGCCGCCGCCGCGGGCGATAATAATGACGTCAAACTCGGTTGGGTGATGCTGAATAAAAGTAAAGGCTTTAAGGATTGAGGGCACGGCTTCGCGCCCCTGAACATTAACCGGTAGGTTTTTTAGATGCAGGTTGCCCATACGAGTTGAAAGGATTTTGACTAAATCGGCATGGGCCGAAGAGCCGGGCGCGGTAACAAGACCGATATTATTAGGCCACAGTGGCAAGGGACGTTTGCGCTCTGGCGCAAAAAGCCCTTCGGCCTCTAGCTGGGCTTTTAATTTTTCAAAGGCGACTTGGAGAGCTCCTTCTCCCTGGGGAATGATTTGATTGGCAAATAACCGAAATTTTGACGTGCCTTTATACAAACCGGCTGTGGCATAGACATGTACCAGCATGCCGGGTTCAAATTGACGATAGTTTTTAATGATGTGCGAAAGAGAAAAAATATCAACGCTGGAACTTGAATCTTTAATGGAACCGAAAATAAGACGGCCATTTTTAAGATCAAAGCGGCTAATTTCACCTTCGACGACCATTTCCCCGAGCAAGCTAAGATGCCGATTTAAGGCTTCGTTAAGTTCGGTAACCTGAAAAACTGGCTGCTGCGAATCGCGCATAGCCAAAGCTTACCACGGTATTGTTTAAAAAAGGGAGAAGGCAATGCCAATGATGATGGCAAGAAGGAGGAGATTGGTAAGGCCTATGCCGCCGATGGCAAAAATGCCGAGTAAGGAAAGAAGCCAGAGGACAACGAGGATGCCGGCAATTTCGCGTAGCGGAGATGGCAAAATGCCAATAGCCCACATAATGAGTAAAAAGATGATGAGTTCGCGTAAGGTTATGCCGTGGTTACCTATATTGAACAGGACAATATTGGGGATTGCCAACCAAGGAACGTTGATAAAACCTAAAAACCACAAGATTATCAAAATAGCTACAATAAGTTGAATCATAAAATTGGACAAACTCGACAATAGCTTGTGTTAGGATGAAGCGTATGTTAATGCTTTTTAATAAAAAAAAGGTAATAGTATTGGCAATGCTAGTTTACTTTTTGACTAGCGCGACAACGTATGGAGTGTTAAGTTTTTGGCAAAGGCCTGTGAAAACAGACGGGGTCAAGACGGATGAGGTTATGGAGAATAATGAAGAGTTGATCCCCACTCCCCTGCCTACGAGTGCAACTGAAAAAGTCTGGGCGTTATTGTTTTTGGGGTACGGAGGTGCCGGGCATCAAGGCGGATATTTAACCGACGTTATGCAAGAGGTGGTGATCTTACCTCAAGAAAAAGTGGTAGCCACTATTCATATACCGCGTGACATTGTGGTGGAATACCCACTAAAAAGCGGTAGTTATAAAAAAATTAACAGTTTATTCCCCATAAAAAGCGTGTCTGGCGATTATCCGCGTGTGAATTTACAAGATAACCAAGCGGAGACGGGGGCTCAACTTGCCGAGGCGTATGTAGGGATGGTGACAGGAATTACGCCCCAAGCTTACATTGGTGTTGATTTTATTAGCTTTAAAAAAACGATCGATGCTTTGGGGGGGATAACCGTAGACGTACCTCGGGGCTTTACTGACCCGTGGTACCCGGTAACAGGCCGAGAATTGGAATTGTGCGGATGGAGCCCACAAGACGTGACGGCCATGAGCGCAACGATGTCGGGGTTTACTTTAGAAAAGCAGTTTCCTTGCCGCTATGAAACGATTACGTTTAAACAAGAACCGACACTGATGAATGGTGAAACGGCATTAAAATTTGTACGTTCCAGGCATTCGAGCAGTGATTTTGCCAGAGGACAAAGACAGTCAGCGGTACTCGAAGCTGTTTTAGCAAAACTGTTAACAGTTCATGACACAACGCGGTGGCAAAACGTGTTAACCAATGTTAAACAGTTAATAACCACCGATGTACGCGGCCAGATGGAATTAGACTTGTTGGCTGAGTTACCGAATCTAAAAAATTACCGGCAAATAGAAATTGGCTTAGATACGAATATGGGTTTGGTGAGCTCGAATACGGGCGGAGGAGCGGGGCTAACGGCGGCGAACGGCGATTGGAGTGTGATTCATACATTGATCGAAAATAAGTTACATGCAGAGTAGTAGCTATGACTGCCCGAACTCATGATCTTGCCGCATTCACGACTTTGCCCATAGCCCTGATTTATGGCACCGTGCCGCAGATGACGTTGGCAACTGCATTAGTGTCGTTGGGAGCGAACTTCTTGGGTGGGTTGTTCCCTGATCTGGACGAATCGAGCTCTAAATTTTGGGAGAGTATCCGGGGTGGCAGGATTATTGGTAAAATCATTCCGCCTTTAATTGGCGGGCATAGGTATATAACCCACTCGCTGATTGGGGTGCTATTGACTGGGTTTTTGTTAAAGCAACTGCTGGGTGTTGTGGGCAATGTGGTACTGGTCGATATGAATGTGATTTGGTGGGCATTTATGCTGGGGATGTGGTCACACCTTCTTAGTGACAGCATTACCAAAGAAGGGGTTTTGTGGCTATTTCCCCTCCCCTATCGGATTGGTTTTCCACCATTTAAATCTTGGCGAATTAAAACAGGTGGTATGGTAGAAAAAGCAGTTTTTTTTCCGGGGTTAGTAGTCTTAAACGGCTACTTAATCTGGCAGAATTATCCCTTACTGCTGCAGCTTTTTAGGACATGGTTAGATAAGCCGTATTAACTTACTGATAAAAATCTGCCTATGACCGTTGCTTCTGGGCATGATTGTTTAGACATTCCTTTTAATTCAAATGAATATATTAAGAGATAATAGCAGGAATGGCGGAATAAACAATTAATTTTTCCGGTATTGCAGTGCCTTTAGTTACTGTATTTCCTACACCTGTCTCATCTTGCTTAAACGATTTTACGTAGGGCTCGAAAAACCTTATTGATGGTGTTCGGCTTCAGCGGCATCAGCGTCTTGTTTGCTAATATGAATGGTGCCTTCTGGATGATTTGGTGGCGTATATATTGTGTAGAGTTTGAGAACTTGGGTGTCGGAGGTGTTTTGGACGCTATGTTTACTCCCGGCAGGAACAATGATGGCGTCTTCTGACACTACATCGAACGTTTGATCTTCGATTTTGAATTGGGCTACACCCTCTTCAATACGAAAAAACTGGTCGGTGTGAGAATGCACTTCCTCATCAATCGTTTCTTTAGGATTTAACGACATAACCACCAGTTGCAGGTGGGTACCGGTATAAAGGACTTTTCGGTAATTTGTGTTAGCAATGCTTTCATTCTGAATATTTTGTTTAAAGATGGGCATCATTTTACCTCCTTTTTAGGAATACTAACCCTAGTATATGCCTTAAATATGAATGGACAAGTTATCGTTATTGACGATTTACTTTGCTTTGGCAACCTTAGCGTGCTATACTCCGCCAATTACATTGCGACACAGGTTTAAGCGTTAAGCGTACAGGATTTTGAACCGGTACTTTTTTAAGCTTTCTGACTTTTATCTTTGTCTTACCGTTAGGAGTTCACTTTATGCACCATCGTGCATTTAGGTCCCGTGGTCGTCGGGATCACTTTAATTCTCGACCAAAGGCAGCCCGGCCAAAATTTAATCAGCCGGCGTTTGACCCAAGTTTACTAATTAACCAAGCTCAGCCGGTTAAGGAACAGGCTTATACAGCAGAGCATCGGTTTGCAGACTTTAGGCTGCATTCGACCTTGGCCCAAAACATTAAAAGTAAAGGCTATAACGCACCCACTCCCATACAGGACCAGATAATACCCCACATATTGGAAGGCAGGGATGTGATTGGATTGGCGAATACCGGCACGGGTAAAACCGCGGCCTTTTTAGTCCCGCTGATTGAAAAAATGATTAATAACCCAGAAACTAAAGTGTTAATTATTACTCCAACCCGCGAACTGGCTATGCAAATTAGTGAAGAGTTTGCCTATTTATCTAACTATTTACCTTTACGGAGCGTGCAATGCATTGGAGGAGTGCCGATTGGCGGACAAATACGAGGTTTGAGGACTAATCCTCAGGTGATTGTCGGGACTCCGGGTAGATTAAAGGATTTGTACGCTCAATGCCAATTGGATTTTGTTGAGTTTAATACGATTGTGCTCGATGAAGTTGACCGAATGCTGGATATGGGCTTTATTAAGGACATACGCGGGATTATTGATAGGCTACCACCCAATCGCCATTCACTCTTTTTCTCGGCAACGTTACCTGATTCAATCAGACCTTTAATGCAAACGTTTTTAAATAATCCCGTTACTGTATCGGTTGCTAAACGGGATACGGCTGCGACGGTAAACCAAAATATTGTAGAGGTTAACGGTCAAGCTAAAATAGACGTTTTGCATGATTTATTGGTTAAGAAAGAATTTGAAAAAGTACTGGTGTTCGGAAGAACAAAATGGAGTATGGAAAAATTAGCCAAAACATTAAGTCAAAGAGGATTTAAGGCTGCGGCTATTCATGGAAACAAAACACAAAACCAGCGCCAAAGGGCATTGGATGAATTTAAGGCAAACCGCTTACAGGTTCTAATTGCCACCGACATTGCCTCTCGAGGCTTAGACATTGAAGATGTAACCCATGTGATTAACTATGATTTACCCGAAACGTACGAGGACTACATTCACCGGATTGGTCGCACCGGCCGAGCTGGAAAGATCGGCACAGCGCTGACTTTTATTGATTAATACTTCTTTGGGCAGCTTTTATTGGAAAAGGGGGAAAGCTTACTTGGTTTTTGATCTGGAGCGGGTGACTGGGCTGATGGTGACGCGAGTACTGGTGTACATGGCCACAAAAGACACCACAAAGACGACAAATGCCGCCAAAGGGTTCGAGGGATTTAATAATTCAAACATGGTAAACACTATAACAGTGAAGTGTAAGAATGGTGTAAGTAATTACTTACATTACCAACTGCCGCCACCGCCGCCACCGCCGCCACCGCCTGAGGAACCTCCTGAAAAACCAGATCCACCAGAACTGGAGCCTGAAGAGGGGTTGTAGGATAAGGTAGAGCTGGCAGTTGAGGAAAACGAGGAGAGCATATTCATAGAATTGTAGGAGGAAGAATTGTAACCGATGGAAAGATACTGTGGAGGCTTTAAATTCAGTAACTTCATGTCGTTGGCTAATTTGTCGATAACCCCGAGAGCAACCGCATAGGGCATTACTTCTTCAATGAAAAGGTTTTTTTCCTTAATTTGCTCACGCCACTTCCCATACTTAATCGTCCGTTTTAAACCCTTAGCCTGAAGGCTAAGATTGGTGCCTAAAGCGGTTTTTTGGACTAAGTTATATCCCAACCATAAACTGATAAACCCGCCAAGGCCAAAAAGGCCAAAAATTATGGGATAAAAAGCGGAGAAAAAGAAATCAACGATGACTAATTGGGCGATCAGCGTTTTAATGACTATAAAATGGAGCACTAATGACAAACTTATACCAATTACCCTTCTTCGGGTGGGGTGAGTTGTGAACAAGCCTTTTTGGGTTAAGTGGTCATTGATGATGCCCTTGACTGCCTCCATGGTGGTATAGAACTTGCCTTTTAATGAACTTAAAGTAACGGAATCCCCTGATTTGAATATATCTTGCATTAATCTGGTTTGGGAGGCAGGCAGTTCGTTAGTGTTATCTTTTAATTTGGTGAAGGTGTAATCGTTAGAATTTGAAAAGAAGCCTTTCTTGGTATTCGCCTCGAGCTTTAAGTATTTTTTTCGGGCAAGATCGATGATTTCGGCGATAACATCTTGGTTATCGACTTTCTCATCGACGATAGCGCCAGCCTCTCCCGGAGTTATTTCTGTTAACGGTTCATACACAAACGGAACGCGAAAATAGTCGTTGAGAGGTTTTTTGTGAATTGGTGCAGCGGGATCGGTATTGAAGACATTGGGACTAATAAACTGCCAGTCACGGCCGTATTTGTTCCAAACAAAGCACATAATTAAAAATGGGAAAGGAAGCAGTATGAGCGACCAATTATCAGTTAAAAACTTAATAAGCTTTTCAGTTGATGAAGGAAATTGTAAGTCATTGGGTTTGGTAAATTTAAGCGCGATAGTAAGATTGTCGTTGTAGCTGATTGGGCTTGCATATTCCACTTGTGCTTGGTTGTGGGTATGGAAAACGGTACATATACCATCGTTACTCCCACTGGGCCCGCCAAAACATTTCGAGTCTTGAACGGAGGCGTAGTCGCTCGTGATTGAAGCTTTAGTTTTTTGGATGGGTATTTGCCAGCCCTCTCCGGTTATATCCCAGAAAAGTTCATCGTGTGAGGCGAACTGATTTAGCGCGTCATCGACCCTATAGCGAATGATGTAGGTTTTTTTGCCAGTAAAAGTAGAGTCAGGATCACCGATTTTCAAAACCAGATTACGATTTTCGACAGAGCGCGTGAACGGGATTGGTTGATTGTTTGGATCGGTGACCGTAATCTGAGAAATGCGACGAGAAAAATTGCCGGTTTCCTGTTGGTACATTAAGGGAATGTAGCGAAAAATTCCGTGTTTTTCTAAGTCAGTGGCATAGTTTATGGTTTCAATAATTGTGAGCGACGTATCTTGATTGACGGTGATTTGAGAATGAAAATTCTCAATATCATCAAGCGCTAAGGCACTTGTGCAGGCGTAAGCAAAGAAAAATATTAAGAAGACACTTGTGACAAAGGTTAAATACTTCATATAGCCTCTATTGTAGTACGATATGCCTACTTTATGACTAACGAGTATCAATTAAAACGTTTGAGTCGGTCGAGGAGTTTGAGGGTGCGAGTAGATCCAACCGGAACGATTTTGGTAACAGCACCCCATTATGTCCCTACAATAATGATAAATCGATTTGTGGAAAAATCCCGTCCATGGATCGAACGACAGCAACGACGAATTAAACTGAGACAAGATACTTTTCCGGTTTTTGATTGGAACAAACAAATAGTCGGTTATTTAGGAACGTTATTTGATTTACGGTTCAATTTTCAAGATTCAAGAATAAAAATTGACCAAAATATAATCAATTACTATCCAATCACAGGAAATATAAACGATGGGAAAAAGTTGATTATCGGATGGCTTAAGCGTGAAGCCGAAAAATTCATAACCCAACGCACTTTGTATTGGACTGAAAAAATGGGGGTTAAATTTAGGCAAATTAAATTTAGGCAACAACGATCACGGTGGGGTAGCTGCAGTAGCGCGGGAACGATTACTTATAATTGGCGGCTGATTCATTTTTTGCCACAAGTGATTGATTATGTGGTGATCCACGAATTAGCGCACATTAGGCACCATGATCATTCTGAGCGTTTTTGGAGATTGGTGGAAGCTTACATGCCTACATATAAACAGCATGTTCGTTTTTTGAAAAAGCAGGTGTTGGATTTAATTTAGCGTCCAAAGATAGCGACAAAGAAGCCATCCTGACCACTGACACAGCCTTTGCTCCAGTCATCACTTAATTGAGCTTCCCGGTGGCCTTCGGTTGAAGAATCCCAGCCCCATTCAATAACATGCACCGGGGAGGTGGCCGACGGCCAGTAAGCCAAATTTTCGGCGAGTTGATTTACTTGAGTAACATCAAACGCATAACCGGATTCGGCATCAGTGGCAAAGCCGCGGTGCGCGTCAAGTGGGTATTTTTCAGGATTGGGATACTCACTCGAAGGAGTATCTTTAATTAATTGAAGATGGTCTTGAACACGTTTACGGGCATACGTACAAAGTTTTTCATCTCGCTCAAAATTGCTTTTGTGGTGAGCGTTGCGATAATTCATAAGAGCCGTCCACAATTCTTCTTCTGAAAAATTTGCTGGAGGCTTGGAAGGAGCGACTATCTTTTTGGGTGCCGCTTCGTCGGGATCATCTTGATTGTTTGATAATCTGGCAATATACACCAGTAAATTTTCCTCGTTTTCACGGACACAAATGCTGGTGATTTGTGGATCGATTAACACCTGACTAGTATTTTCATCTTGAATAAAATAGGAAACCAATTCATTTGCCCGTGCAAATTTACTAATAGACAGCATAGTGGCATGAGTGCAGTTTGCACACATCGCAGGTAGTGTTTTTGGAGTATACGATGTTGATGAGGTTGGGGATTGGCAACTGGGAATATTTTGACTGAGTGAGGGCAACCCTTGCGAAAGACGATATTGGTTAATTTTATCAGTTAAATCTTGAGGAGTAGTTTTTGGCAAATACTCTTCAATTTTTGACTGGATAACCTTAACAATTTGAGGCCTAAACGAGGCAGAGCGTAAAAAATTATGCAAGGCGAAGGTGTATTTGGGCGCGGCGATGGCCAAAGTAATTAAAAGTGTGAGTAAGAGGATGATTGCTGGTACAGTTATTACCAGTCGGTTCAAATAAAAATTTATTTTGGATGAGGATGCCCGCTTCATAATACAATTATACGTGAGGCTGAACAAACCACTTTAAGGACTATGTGAACTTAGTGATAAAAACGTGTTAGGGTTGGTGTTAAAAACAGAGGAGTGTTTTTTTAACGCTTGGGTGATTGTTTGGCCCGTCGTGCCTTACCGCCGGTACCGACCTTACGGGACTCACGCATGCGAGGGTCTCGGGTAAGTAAGCCGGCTTTCCTCAAGGGTGGTTTATTCGATTCAACGTCAATTTTTACCAGGGCTCGAGCTAAGCCGTGAATGACCGCTTCAAGTTGTGCGTTTTTACCGCTACCTGCAACTTTAATACTGTAGTGAAATTTATCTTGACTACTGGTAAGCTTGAAAGGTTCTTCTAAACGCATACGACTTACTTCACCGGGGAAATATTTTCCGAATGGTATGCCATTGACCAAATTGTCACCACTCTTGCGATACAGACGAATCCGAGCAGTGGCGGTTTTACGTCGTCCAACGGCATATATATAGTCGGACATTTTTTTTGATGAAGATTTAGTTGTTGCTGGCATACGTTATTTATTCCTTGCTGGTTGTAACCAAGGGGTCTTTACTAACATTTAAGTGATTTGAAAACGGGTGATTGGTGTCGAGAAAGACTTTGAGGCGTTTTAAACGAGGGGCACGAAGCTTATTCTTAGGTAACATACCGGCAACTGCCTTCTCGACAACTCTTTTTGGATCCTGGTCAAAGACTTCCTGAAGGGTAAATTCTCGGAAACCTCCCGGAATACCCGAATGGTGACGATAGAGTTTTTTGGTCCATTTTTGTCCAGTCACTTTGAGGTTGTTGGCATTAACCACCACCACATAGTCACCGCTATCAACATTGGGAGTATAGTCGATTTTATGCTTGCCAATTAAATACCGTGCAATTTGGGTTGCTGCCCTGCCCAATGTTATGGATTCAAGGTCAACAATGTGCCAAGTGCGCTGAACAGTTTTTGGAGTTTTAACGGTTGTGGACATAGTCTAAATCGCTTTCCTGGGCGCGTTTACTTTTTGAGCAGAGGCGACACCCGCAGATTTTAATGCTTTGGGAGCAGTGGGTGCAGGTTTTTGTTGTGATTTTTGGCTTTGAGACTCTTTTTTAGACTTCGTCTCTTTTTTGCCTGATTTTTCTGTAACTACAACCTTTTTGAAATCGATCATTTCCAAGCGACACCTGAGCTGATCATCACCCTTTTGGTAGTCGAGCTTAGAAAGTCGTGTAAACCCACTCTTTCTGTCTTGAGTCATGGGTGCCAATTCATCGACTAGACGATTGACTAATGAAGTATTTTGCACCACTTTATGAATGAGGCGCCGATGGTGCACGGTACCTTTTTTAGCCTTGGTAACTAATTTGTCGAACTGACCTTGAACGGCTTTGGCTTTGGCATATGATGTGGTAATTGCACCTTCCTTAATAAGACTTTTTAGCAGATTCTGCAAAAGCGCTTTACGATGCTGGTAGTCGCGGTTTAAGTGACGACCAAAGACTTTGTGTCGCATAGACTCTTATTTATTCACTAAGTTGATAATCTTTAAGGGTCAACCCCTTTTGTGCTAAAGCTTTGGCTACCACATCGACTGATTTTTCGCCCAAGTTTTTCACTTTAGCAACGTCGTTGTGGTTGGCACCAACGAGATCTTTAACGGTTTTATAACCACCCTTACGTAGGGCATTGGCGATGCGAGTGGGTAAGTCGAGCTCTTCGACGGTCAACTTGTAGACTTCTCCCTCAAGAGGAACAGTTAATTCTTCGGTAGTGGCAGCGGGAAGATTGGTTGGTTCAAAGACTTGTTTGAAATAGCCAACAAGAATTTTAGCGGCATCATCGACGACTTCTCGTGGTTTAATGGTGCCGTCAGACCAGACTTCAAGAATTAATTTATCGAAGTCGGTGCGACGACCAACGCGGGTGGAAACGACATTATAGGCGACTTTGATAATCGGCGAAAAGGCAGCATCTACGGGAATGTCGCCTAAACTACCGGCAGGTCGATCAGCAGCGGGAGAGTAACCCATGCCTTGACTAACGGTTAATTCACAGTTGAGTTTGGTTTTGGCATCCGATAACTGGGCTAAAACAACATCGGGATTGGCTACGGTGACTCCGGCTGGTAGGTCTAGATCTTTACCGGTGACGGTCCCCGGACCCTTGACGGATAAGCGGATCGTCGCAGGTTCGTCGCTATTTACGCGGAATTTCAACTGTTTTAAATTTAAGATAAGGTCGACCACATCTTCTTTCATACCTTTTAAGGTAGAAAACTGGTGAGTTACGCTATCAATACGTACGTTGGTAATAGCCGCACCTTCCATTGAAGACAATAAAACACGGCGTAAACTTACCCCTAGTGTGTGACCGAAGCCTTTTTCAAGCGGTTCGATAATAAATTTGCTATAGTCATCGCGATCGACTTCGGCGGTGACAGTAAATGATGGTTGGAGCATGGGTCTCCTTTTCTTTTGTTTTTAAGTGGTTCCCGTCTTATCCCTTCCATGCGCGAGATTAAGACATCTGGTACACTCAAAATAATTAATATTGTAATTAACTTTTAAGCCCTTCGACTGCGTTCAGGGTTCCCGTATTAACGGGAATAATACTCAACGATGCTGTTTTCGTTAATATCAGCGTCGATATCTTTACGCTCCGGGAAAGCTACTACTTTACCCACGGCTGCTTGACGAGTAAGCCATTTGGGTAAGGCTTTTCCTTTTTCAGCAACAACACCGGCGACGTAGGGTATTTTTAAGGCTTTATCGGTTAGGTTAATGACGTCTCCCGTTTTGACTTGATATGAAGGACGATCTAGTTTGAGATTGTTAACCTTCACTTGACCATGAACCACTAACTGGCGGGCAGCTGCCCGAGTGGGAGCGAGTCCGAGTCGAAAAACAACATTGTCCAGACGACGTTCTAAAAGGCGCAGTAATTCTTCGCCGGTGGAAGCAGGGTTTTTAGTAGCTTTTTCGTAGTAGCGCCGGAACTGTTTTTCTAAGACACCGTAAATCCACTTAACTTTTTGTTTTTCGCGCAATTGCTGTCCATAACTGGAGAGCTTTTTAGTACCCTTACGACCGTGCTGGCCTGGGGGAATGTTCAACCGGCGCGACAATTTTGCCGGATTGGTTTTTAAGCCCAAATCTGTATTTGCCCGGCGGGCTAGTTTATTTTTTGGTCCAATGTAGCGAGCCATACTTTTTTTAAGTTCCAAGATCCAAGTTACAAACAAATTCAAAATTTTTAATTTTCAAATGATCAATTGTTTATAATTTGTTTTTTGGGAATTAAATATTGTTTGTACCTTGGTATTTGATTATTGGTAATTTACCTGTTGTGTTTCTTTTTTCTTGGGCGGGTGCCGTTATGGGCAATGGGGGTAACATCGGCTAAGAGGGTTATTTTAAATGAACTATTTTTAAGGACACGAAGGGCGGCGTCTCTACCTGGTCCGGGACCTTTGATATAGACTTTAAGTTCGCGAAGGGCAAAAGCCTTTGCTTCATCGAGAACTTTTTCGATTGCTTGGGTAGCGGCAAAAGGGGTTGATTTGCGAGAACCGCTAAAGCCCACCCGACCAGTAGAACTCCAGCACAGAGTATTGCCCGAATCATCGGTAACGGTAGCAACGGTATTATTGAAAGTAGCCAAAATATACAAATTCCCTTTGGAAATGGCTTTTTTAGGTAACTGCTTTGCTGGTGATTTTGAGACTGCCATAGGTTTTACTTTTTATTTTCGAGCCGCTGCGGCTAATTTTTCAGCATCTTCTTTCTTTAGAGCACCTACGGTCATACGTCGACCGCGTTTGGTACGAGCGTTTACCCGTGTGCGTTGTCCATGAGCGGGTAAGTTGGCTGTATGACGCATACCCCGATAGGCACCGATTCGTTTTAAACGTTGAATATTTTCATGAACAGTTTTACGAAGCGTGCCCTCGACATTGAATTTTTCTAAAGCGCGCTGAATCCGGGCCACTTCTTGAGCGGTTAAATCCCGCGCCCGTTTATTAGGATCGATGTTTGCTAATTTAATAACTTCTTGGACATTTTTAGGACCAATACCATACAAGTACGTTAACGCGATTTCGGAGCGTTTATTTTCTGGTAGGTCAATTCCGGCTATACGAGGCATACGAATAATAATTTAAAAATACAAATGTCAAAATTCAAATATAAATGGCATTTGATAAATTTTTAATTTCCTTTCGTTAACCCTGACGTTGTTTGTGGCGCGGGTTGGTGCAGGTAATGTAAATTTTCCCGTGACGACGGATTATTTTACACTGTTTGCAACGTTTTTGAATGCTTGCTTTTACTTTCATAGATACCCTTCTTTTTTACTAGAGGTGAATGAGTTACTTAATTCCCACTCACCTAACAATCCGCTTTTCAATCAGGTGTTTCACAGACTGCTTTTTGTAAGCAATTTTAAAACATTTGATTTAGCAGCGAATTTCGCTCCAGGCTTATTTCTGGCGGAAGGTAATTCTGCCTCTGTCTGGATCGTATGGTGTGACTTCGATTTGAACGTTGTCTCCGGGCATGACGCGTATTCGATACATGCGCATGCGGCCGCTTAAAGTGCATAAGATAGTACGATTAGCAAACTCTTCGGGGGCGGTGCTGTCTACCAGCACTCTAAACATGGTGTTTGGTAGAGCTTCGGAAATCATTCCCGTAAGCTCAATTGTTTGCTTATTTTGCATACCCTCTTAATTTATCCCGTATTTTCGGGATTTTCCCCTGGTAGGGGGTTCGATTGGCTATTGTAACAGACTCTTTCCCCTGGAACAAGAGGTGATGTATGAGTAAGGGTTAAGACGTAGTGTACCCGAAATTAAAGCTAAAATCTGGGGTGAAATTTGTGTTTGTTTAGGAAACAGTTGGAGCGACGGCTGGAAGAGTTGATTCTGATTTTTCAATAAGACTTTTGGCAATAGTTCTGGTAAGTTTATCAAGGCCTTCACCAATTTGAGCAGAGATAAAATGGTGGGGTACATCTTGGAAAAAATCGGATAACCGTTTTTTTGCGTCAGAGGCAATTAGGTCGGTCTTGTTGAAAACAAGGATGATGGGCTGGGTAATCTGAAGGTCTTGGAGGATGTGGTTTACAATCTCGATTTTTTTATGTAAATCAGGGTCAGAAGCATCGATGACGTGCAGGATAAGCTTGGCGTTTAATGATTCCATGAGTGTCGATTGGAAGGCTTGGATGAGTTGGGGTGGGAGATCTTTAATAAAGCCGATGGTGTCGGAAATTAGGATGGGTAAGTGGTGATGAGGTCCGCCGGCTGGTGGATTGAGCTTGCCCACGACGGTATCGAGTGTGGTAAATAGACCCGAGTGAGTCGTTTTGTTTTTGCCGGTAAGACGGTTAAACAGCGTGGTTTTGCCGGCGCTGGTATAGCCAACTAAGGCAACGGGGCCAAAGCCGTGTTCCTGGCGATAACTAAGACGGTTTTGCTTTTGCTGAGAGACTTGTCTGAGTTGTTTTAACAGCGAAAGCCGTTTGTTTTTTAATAACCGACGTTCGAATTCGATGTTGGTTTCGCCAAAACCGCCGCGTTGACCGATACCACCCCGCTGCCGGGACAAAACAGTGCCGCCTAAGCCATAAATTCGTGGGCCCATATGATCGAGCCGTGCCAGTTCGATTTGTAATTTGGCTTCTTTAGAGAAGGCGTTTTTATCGAATATATTCAGAATAAGATCAATGCGATCCCAGATCCTACCCCTAAACTGGCCGTCCCACATAGCTTTTTCAATCCGAAACAGTTGACTACTTTTTATGATGTTGTTGATTACAATAATGTCGATATTGAGATTTTTGACTGCCTGTTTTAACCACTCCAGCTTACCCGAACCGATAAAAGTGCCCGGATGCGGTTTTGCTCGGTGCTGAACTGTTTTTTCAATAACCTCTCCCCCATAGGTATCCACAAGCTGCACGAGTTCGTGCATGTTTTTTTTGGCATCGGCTTGGTGGTAGTGAGGATTGATGACTTGAAGAAGTAAAAAACGGGGTTTGGGTGAAATAGCCATAATTTTATTTATTGAGTAATAATAGCAAATACGATCAATAGCCACTAATTTCTGGAATATAGATCAGATTGATTTTTCCGTCTAAATTGGAGTAAGATCAGGGCATTATGGGTAAGCTCGTAATGTTGATCACGTTGTTGGTGTTGTCGGTGGGGGTGGCTCGGGCAGCAGTAAATATTGATATTACGAATAATGGCGAGGGGTCAAAAAATAGTGTGGACGTAAAAACGAATACGTCGAATGCTGATTCACAAACAAACGTGCGGATCGAAACTAATGGGAACGTGCAAGAATTTAACGCGACCGGCGATGAAGATATTAATTACCAATCTGAGGATGGTTCGGTGCGCGTGAATGTGAACAGTGAAACAAATAGCACGTCGCAGTCAAACTCGAATTCTCAAAACTCAGTCGATATTAATACCAACGTCGATGTTTCGACGAATACCGAAAACAATGATGTTTCCTCCTCGACTCCTTCCAGCGAATCCATTGACGACCAAACTGAAGAGCAAGAGGGTGAGCCAGATAATTTTATTGAGGCATTTTTGAAGCAGTGGAACGAGTGGAACGAAGCATTTAAGGCAAGGTTGAGAAGTTTGTTTAGCTAAATCTTTCTTCCGATCACATTAATCCATTTTACTTCCGACCGAGTCCTGGATGGTTGATTATCTTTAACGTCTAGAATTGAAAATCCCGCTGATTTTAAATAATTTTGCAATTCAGCCTTGGTATACCAGCGAAAAAAACGTTTTTGTTTGACCAGGGAATCTGAAACCACACCGGTGCGCGTACTTCCCACCTGTTGCTTGACTCTTATGAAAATAGTGCCTCCTGGTTTAAGAATTCGGTAGAATTCTGAGATAACGAGTTTGACCGTTCGAATTGATGGCAAGTGCACGAGTGAAGCGTTAGCCCAAATACCATCAAACGAGTTATTGGGTAACGGCAGTTGACTAAAATCGGCTTGAATAAAGGTGAGGGAGGGATTATTACGTTTAGCGATGCGGAGTAAATTATTCGATAAGTCAACACCAGTGTAATCCACTTGTCGTTTTGCAAATTCCCCAGCGTCGCGGCCTGCTGCGCAGCCTGCATCTAATATTATTGCGTTTGGTGGTAGGTAACTGACAAATTGATTAATTAGATCACTATCAACAGATTGGCTAATAGCTTGGGAGTACGTCAACGCATTATCCTCGTACCACTGAATCGTTTCGTTATAATCGTTGGCCATATTTATGATTCGATTAAAGCTCAAAGAGTGTTGGCTGAGTGATGATTTCGGGGCCATTTGGAGTGATGATGACGTCTTCTTCGAACATAGCGGATAAAGAGCCGTCGGCGGTTTTTAAGGTCCAGCCGTCTTTGTCGAGTTTAAGCGGCCAATGACCTTGCATATACATGACTTCGATTGCTAGGACCATACCTGGGGTTAACCTGGTACGCAAACCCGGGTCAGAGCTAATAAAACAGGGTATTTGCGGGTTTTCATGCATGGTTGCCCCCAGACCATGCCCGGTGAGCGTGCGGACCACGTTATAGCCTGCTGCTTCGACCCCATGTTGCATGGTTTTACTAATATCTTTGACCTGGTTTTTGGGTTTGGCTTGTTTAATGGCTTTTTTAAGCGCCTGCTTGCCTACGTTTAAAAAATGCGCTTGATCGGGCGTGGGGGTGCCGATAACAAAGGTGGAGGAACAATCGGTGGTGGTACCCTGATAAAACATGCCGGTGTCTATGGTCACGATATCGCCAAGTTTAAATGTTCCTTTCGGGATACCGTGTACCATACCGTCGTTGACGGTGATGCAGGTGGCCCAATGGTAACCGTTGACTTTTTGAAAGGCCGGTTCGCCGCCCGCTTGCTTAATGAGTTGTTGAGCGAGATTGTCGATCTCTTCCATCTGGTGATGCTTTTGGGAGAATTTAACCAGTTGCTGGCGGATACTACCGATTCGACGGCCGTTCTCGCGGAAAGTATCTAGGGTTTTATTATCGAAAGTCATAGGCAAATTTTACCTCCCCAGGGCACCTACGTCACTTTAGTTACATGAGGATCGTGATTACTTGAGTTTGCTCAGACGCTTGTATTTTGACAACCGGTCCATGATGTCGGAGTAGATGGTCTTAATAGGCCGTTCACCATCGACTATTTCTAAAATATGGCGGCGTTTGTAGTACTGCAATACCGGTTTGGTATGCGTGTGGAAAAGTTCGATGCGTTTATAGATTGCATCAAGGGTATTGTCTTGGCGCACACCGGTTTCTTGGCTTAAACGACCGAATAAACGCCAGAGGGCTTCTTTGTCGGATACTTCGAGGGAAACTACAACGTCGACACCATTACTAAAAGCTTTTGCCTGGGTAACGGTGCGAGGAAACCCATCAAGAATATACCCTTTTTCGTATTCGGCCTTGCTTAGGTATTCTTCAATAATCTTGACGGTTTTATCATCCGGGATTAAGGCACCGGAATTGATAGTTTCTTTAACGTAACGGCCCCAGGGGGTTTTTTCTTTAGCCATGTTCCGAAAAATATGGCCGCTAGAAAGGTAGGGGATACCCATTTTTTTGGAAATTAGGTTACCTTGAGTGGATTTTCCAGCTCCTTGGATACCAATAAGTATTATCTTCATAGATTTTCATCGGTCGTACCGAAGACTCCTTTATAATATTCAACGTTCAAAGAATTAATATAAATCAATTTTTAGGTATCTAAAAAGCGATCGTAATTATGCATAACGAGCATGGATTCAACTTGTTTGGAGGTTTCTAAGATGACTGAAACGACAATGAGAACTCCGGTACCACCGACCGTTAACGCAGTTAGCCCAGTAGCAACTTGGGAAAGGGAGGGAAGAATGGCAATAAGGCCTAAGAAGACCGCCCCGGCTAAAGTAATGCGGCTAATGATGTAGCTTAAATAATCGGCGGTGGCTTTGCCCGGGCGAATGCCGGGGATAAAACCGCCGTTCTTTTTAATTTCGTCGGCTATTTTATTGGGGTCAAAGACGACCGCAGTATAGAAATAGGTAAAGCCGACGACGAGTAAAAAGTAAACAAGATTATAGATGGCGTTTTGCGGGTTAAAGGCAGCGGCCATAGTGGCCCCAAAAGCAACAAGTTGCGGATACTGACTAAGGCTGGTTAAAAATTGGCCCAAAAGCGAGGGCACTAAGACTAAGGACACGGCAAAGATAATAGGAATAACACCGGCTTGGTTAAGTCGTAGGGGTAGGTGTGAAGTTTGTCCGCCGTAGAGGGAGTTACCACGAACACGCTTGGCGTAATGGATGGGAACTTTCCGGATGGCTACATCCATGGTAACAATACCCGCAATGACCACAATACCAAGGACAAGGATGAGGATTAGGCTGGAGAATTGGTTGACCTGTGAAGTTGAGATGGTTTGCAGGGCGGTAACCGGTAATTGGGCAACAATACCAGCTAAGATGAGCATGGAGACGCCATTGCCGATGCCGTATTGAGTGAGTAAATCACCCAACCATAAAAGAAGCATGGTGCCGGCGACCATTGTACTGGTTAGGGCTACCAGGTTTAGTGGATGGGTGGATAATAGAATGCCTTGGCTGTTTAACAAGGCGATAACGCTGACGCTCTGGACAATGGCTAACGGAAGAGTCAGAAGCCTAGTGTAGTGATTAATTTGCTCTCTCCCCTGCTCCCCCTCTTTGCTTAAGGCTTCTAGTTTGGGTATGACCATAGTGAGGAGTTGCATAATAATGGAGGCGTTGATATAAGGGGCCAGACCCAAAGCCATGATCGAAAAATTGGCCAAAGTTCCACCGGAAAAAATATCCAGAAGTCCCAGAAATTGGTTTTGAGCAAAAAGCGCTCGGAGTTGTTCCAAATTGATACCCGGAGTGGGGATGTGTGCTAAAAAGCGGGATACGGCTAGGATACCCAAGGTAAACAAAAGTTTTCGCTTGAGTTCGGGGACTGCATTAATTTGTCTTAATAGCTTGAGCAACCGGTTCACGGTTCACCTTTCCGCCGGCTTTAACAATGGCTGCTTCGGCTTTTGCAGAGGCGGGTATGGTAATGGTTAACGGAACACTTAAAGTTCCTTGGGCTACGACTTTGATTGGCCTATTTTTTATGTCTCGGACACGAATAAGACCTTGTTCGATGAGATTTTTTGGAGTTACTAGAGTGTTTGGTCTAAAGGTATTGAGTTGGGTTAAGGTGATGAGAACGGGTTTGGGGGTGAGGGTTTTAAACCGCAACTTACCGCGTTGAAAGGGAAAGCGACGGATTTGTGGTAATTGACCACCCTCAAACCAAATTGGTACTGACCCGCGAGACAAGTTTCCTTTTTGACCGCGTGAGCTCGTATGGCCACCCTTGCCCGAGCCGTACCCTCGTCCGACACGTTTGTTAGGTCTTTTGGTGGTTTTTGGTAATTGATGTAACTTCATAGAGAATTCTTATGATTGAACGGCGGAATGGGGTTTGGCTGTTGACGATGTACTTTTTTTAGGAGTTGAAGGTTTGGTGGGAGAGGTTGTTTTGCTAGGATTATTGACGGGGCTGGAGTTAAGCCTTTGGGTGAGAGGGTTTACTTTTGGTGAAGCTGATTTGAGCTGCAGACCTTTAACTTTTACCAAGCGGTTTAATTCTTCTAATGCTTGAAAGGTAGCGTAGGCGTTGTTGGCTTGATTGTTTGAGCCCATGACTTTACCAACGACGTCTTTAATGCCAGAGACTTCCAAGACTGAGCGGATAGCACCACCGGCGATGACGCCTGAGCCTTTGGGAGCTGGTTTTAGCATTATATGAGCTGCTCCGCGTTTAAGTTCGATGCGAAAGGGGATGGTTTGGCCGTCAAGAGGCACTTGCAATAAGTGTTTCTTGGCACGGCGAATGGCCTTTTTGATTGAGCTTAAAACATCAACACCCTTGCCTAAGGCAACACCAACTTTCCCTTTTCGATCACCAACGACGACCAGCACGGAAAAACCCATTTGGTTACCGCCTTTAGTCTTTTTAGACACGCGGTTTACTTGAATGATTTTTTCTTCGAATTCGCTTTGTTGGCGTGGCCTATGTTGCATAGTTTAAAACTCCAATCCACCGTCGCGGGCTGCTTGAGCGAAGGCTTTAATTCGGCCATGGTATTTATTACTACCGCGGTCGAATTTTACCAGATTTACTTTTTGTTTTTTCGCTTTTTGGGCGAGCAGCGTACCTAAGGCTTGTGCTATTTGGGTTTTGGTACCCTTAGCGGTTTTTAATTCAAATTCTGAAGCCGAGACCAAAGTCTTACCTGCGACATCATTTATTATTTGTGCAAATAAATGTGCGTTCGAGCGGTAGACATGTAAGCGAGGTCTTTGGGCATTACCTTTTAACTTGAAACGCACACGGGCGGTACGGGCGGCTTTATTGGTAGAGTAACGCTTAATTGTGTTCATAGATTAAGTTGATTAATGTGTGATGAGTAGAGATTATTTTTTTTAAGCACCCGCACCCTTAGCAGCCTTGCCTGCTTTGCGCCGAATGACTTCTCCGGCGTAACGAATACCCTTGCCTTTATAGGGTTCGGGTGGACGTATTGAACGAATCTCAGCGGCCACTTGCCCTACCATACGACGGTCAGCACCGGATACACTCACGACTGTTTCTCCCTCGACATCAAGAGTAATGCCTTCGGGCGCAGTATATTGGATGGGATGAGAATACCCAGCACTGATGGTAACGCCATTGGCTTGTTTTTTTGCTCGGTACCCGGTGCCGATTAATTCGAGTTTTTTAGTAAAGCCGGTACTCACGCCAGTAACCATATTAGCGATAAGGCTGCGGGTTAACCCATGAAAGGCTTTAGTCTGGTTTTCATCGTTTTGACGAGCAACTCTTAATATATTATCCGTAAGATCGACCGTAATTCCTTGAGGCACCTTGAATAGGAGTTCGCCTTTGGCACCTTTAACCGTAACAGTAGCCCCGTTAAGATCAACGGTGACACCCGCGGGGATAGAAACTGGAGTTAGGCCGATACGTGACATAGTTTTAATTATTTAATATTCAAAAGATAACCTGTTAATAAACTTTGCAAAGTACTTCGCCACCAAGACTTTTTTGTCTGGCTTCGACGTTTGTCATAATGCCCCGGCTAGTCGACACGATCGAGATGCCGTGACCCGCCAAGACTTTCTTAAGTTTTTCAGAACTGGAATAGACACGTCTGCCTGGTTTTGATACCCGTTGAATGGTGGTGATAACGCTTGAGCGATTTTTGTATTTCAAGTCAAGACGCAGCATTTTGTGGCCGTTTTCTTCTTGAACTTCACTGGCATCGAGATAACTATTTTTAATTAATACATTAACGATAGCCTCATTGAGTTTGGAGTACGGCACTAAGACACTCGCTTTTTTTGTAGAAGCGGCGTTACGAATTCTGGTTAATAAATCGGCGACTGGGTCGGTCATAGTATTGATTAGTATTTTGCGAATTAAAATTCACTTAGGTGTTTGATTTGACTACTCCTGGTAATTCGCCACGAAGAGCCAAGCGCCTGAAACAAATACGGCATAGGCCAAAAAATCGGATGTAAGAGCGCTTACGCCCACAAATTTCACAACGACTCACTTGACGAGTTTTGTATTTTGCTTTTTGGGTTGACTTGTATTCTTGTGATTTGGTAGACATATCTTTTTAGGAGGTGGTTGGGCTCCTATACCCATAGATTTATTAATCTGCTGCAGCGTCTTTTTTAAACGGCATACCTAAATGGGTTAGTAATAAGCGGCCTGTATTAGCATCATACGCAGTGGAAACAAACGTAACCTGCAACGATTTAACCTTGTCGATTTTATCATACTCGATCTCTGGAAAAACAATTTGTTCCTCAATGCCTAAGCTATAATTGCCATTTTGATCAAATCCAGTGGTGGAAACTCCTTGGAAATCTTTAACACGCGGGAGAACAATGGTGACAAGCTTATCAAAAAATTGATACATACGCTCACCTCGGAGAGTAACCATAAGGCCAATGGGATCGCCTTGCCGAATTTTAAAAGAAGCGATGGAGGTGCGGGCTTGAGTTGTTTTGGGTTTTTGGCCGGTGATTACCATTAACTGTTCGCCTAGGCTTTTTAATGCAGCATCCTGGTGCTGATCTTCGGATACACCGATATTTACGACGATTTTTTTTAGCCTTGGAACCGCCAGAGCATTTTTCAGTTTGAGTTCTTTCTTAAGCGCTGGGACGATTTCTTTTTGGTATTTCTTATAGAGACGATTCATATTGTTGTCACTTATTTATAACCCTAAGTTTTGATTTATTTTTTAGTGCCAATGGCTTGACCACACTTTCGACAAATTCTAATTTTCTCGCCATTTTCGACTTTTTGATACCCAACACGAGTGATTTTTTTGCATTGGGGACACACGAGCGCGACTTTTGCGACGTTTAAGGGCCGTTCAACGGCGACAATTCCACCCGGTTCTTTATCGGAACGCCGCTTAACATGGCGTTTAAACTTATTAACCCCCTCAACTATTACCGCAGAATCTTTGGGTAACACTAAAGTGATTTTTCCCTTAATGCCCTTGTCCTTGCCGGTGGTTACAATGACTTGGTCGTTGACGTGTAATTTCATATTTAAGACAGAACAATGTTTAATGTTTGGTGTGTAATGTATTAAAGAACCTCGGCGGCTAATGAGGCGATTTTGGCAAAACCGGCGTCTTTTACCTCGCGAGCGATTGGGCCAAAAATTCGTGTGCCTCGAGGGTTCTTGTTTTGCATAGTATCGATAACTACTGCGGCGTTATCGTCGAAACGAATATAGCTTCCATCTGAACGACGGGTTTCTTTACGGGTACGAACAATCACTGCCTTAACAACATCGCCAGCCTTTACTTGACCCTGGGGGTCGGCGGTGACTACTGAAGCAGTAACTATATCACCGATAAAGCCAAATTTTCGTTTAAACCCACCATGGATCATGATGAGCCTGAGCTTTCTGGCACCTGAATTGTCGGCTGGGGTGAGTACTGTGCGTAATTGGACCATAAACACTTGCTATTAAAAAATATGCTGTTTTGTTCAAGATTTGGCTTTCTTTGGTGTTTTTTTAGCAGTTGTAGATTTTTTATTAGTTTTTTTGGCCGTTCGTTTTTTGGCTGTACTTTTTTTAGTGAGGGCACTAGCTGGGATAGTTTTTTCTTTTTTAGCTTGTGGGGTAAGTGAAATTGGAGCTTTGTGCGTGACGGCCACTAACATGAAGTGCTTCCTTTTTGAGATTGGGCGACATGGTTTGAAGGTGACGGTATCCCCTACCCCTGTGATTTGTTTCTCGTCATGAACAAGGTATTTTTTAGAACGTTTGACGGTTTTTTTGTAAATGGGATGCAACCAGCGACGAGTAACCTCGACCGCCGCAGTGCGCGTCATTTTGGTTGAGGTAACAGTGCCTGTTAATAGTTTCATAATTTATATTGTTCCTGATCAAGCGACGTATTATATTGCTCTTTGCTGTGATTGTCACTTGGGTAAAATGACTAATTATTGAAGCAATTTATTGAATCCTTAATTTTTGAATTTGCAACAGACGAAATCTATGATTTGTCGCTGGCTCCTTTTTTGGTTTTTGTTTTGCTGTTTTTCGTTTCATCAGTTGCAGTGGTGCTTTTTTTAATGTTTTTAGTGGGTTGGGTGGTTGGGGTAGGTTTTATTTCTTTTTTATTTTTAATAGTTTTTGTTGTTACTGCGGGGGGTGTAGTTGTACCACTGACTGAAACGCTGAGTTCAAGTTCGCGGATGAGTGTTTTTAACCGGGCAATATCATGTCGGAGGTGTTTTACGACATGGACATTTTTGAGCTTATTACTGCCTAAATCGAGTTTTCGAAGGACCAATTCCTGACTTAATTTATTGACCTCGGTAGTAAGTTCTTGTATGGACTGGTTGTGGTGTTTTATTAGTTGTTCGCGTTTCATAGGTTGCTTTTTGATTTGGTGTTTATTTTTGTGAATAGTTTTTTTTGGTTGTTTAAGAGTGATATCCCTGCTTGTGAATTGCTTACTTACCAATAAAGCGAGTGCGGACACTTAATTTATGACCGGCTTTACGAAAAGCTTCTTGCGCCATGGCGCTATTTAAACCCCCTAATTCAAAAAGGATCAATCCGGGACGGACGACTGCGACATACTGTTCGATATCACCTTTACCCGAACCCATTTTTGAACCGGCAGCTTTGTGGGTGATAGGTTTGGTCGGAAAAACCCGAATCCACAATTTACCCCCACGTTTGGTGTGGTGGGCAATTGTTTTTCTCGCAGCTTCGATTTGGCGGGCGGTAATCCAACCATTTTCGAGTGCCTTTAAGGCGTATTCACCAAAATTGATGTTATTGCCACGAGTAGCAAGACCGGTACGGGTACCTCTGAACTCTTTGCGGTATTTTCGTTTTTTAGGTTGCAACATACGTGTTTAAAAAGCTAATTTCTAAGTTCGAAACAATTTTAATTCCAATATTTTTAAAAATGATTTAAACAACTTAGATTTTGAATTTGTTTAGAATTTAAAGGTTCGTGTTTAGAATTTAATTAGTCTTCCTTTCTCCTCGGTAGACGTAGACTTTGATACCCACGAAGCCGGACCGAGTTAGGGCGGGGCTTTGGGCGTAATCAATGTCAGCACGAAGTGTTTGAGTGGGGATGGTGCCCTGAGAATATTTTTCGGTACGGCCAATCTCGGCTCCGTTTATTCGGCCGGAAAAAATTACTTTAATTCCCTTAGCTCCACCCGTTATAGCTTTTTCCATGGCTTGAGAAACGGCGCGACGGTGTGGATAGCGTTTTTCAATCTGATCTTTTAACCGTTCTAGGATGAGGCGAGCTTGAGCGTCGGGATTTTTAATTTCTTCAACCTTAAGTTCAACTTTGCGATTTTTAAGATCGACCTTACTAGCCTTTAAAAGTTTGACGATTTCGGTTTTTAAAGCTTCGAGATTGGCGCCGCCCCGACCAATAACGACACCCGGGCGGGATACGTGTAAGATGATTTTTAACGTATTGATCGATCGTTCGATAATTACCTCATTTAGTCCTGCTCCTGCAAGTTTTTTATGGAGGAATTCCCGTAAACGTAAGTCTTCGAGCGCTTGATTTTTGTAGGTATGCGGGTTTTGATACCACCGAGATTTCCACGTAAAGAGAGGTCCGATTCTAAAACCGATGGGATGAACTTTTTGGCCCATATTTTTTCAAATTCTAAAACTTACGGTCTAAACTTCGCTCTTGGATGACGTGAGCTAGGGCTTAGGATTTCGTCTTTAGAGTTTTGCCTTTCTTTACTTTGGTAACTGGTTTTTTTGGTTGAGCATCTGATTTTGGTGGTTGGGCAGTGTCACCACTGACAATAACTTTGATATGGCTGGTGCGTTTCATAATGGGGTGTGCCCGACCTCGACTGACTGCACGCCACCGTTTAAAAGTGGGACCTTCGTTGATGATAATGGTATTAATTTTAATGGTGTCTTTATTGAGTTTAAGATTATTAACTGCGTTAGCTTGCGCTTGCTTGATAACTTTGGCTAATACTTCGGCGGCGCGTTTACGCGTAAATTGCAGGGTTGTGAGAGCTTGATCGACCGGCTGATGATTGATCAAGTCGGCAACTAACCGTAATTTTCGTGCGGTTGTGCGAATAAATTTTTGGTAGGCAATTGCTTGTGGCATAGTTTTGATGCTTAGATATTAGTGTTTAGGTTTTAGTAAGGACCCGCTTAACCATGCGTCCATGGCCATGGAAAGTACGTGTCGGTGAAAATTCACCAAGTCTATGACCGATCATTGCTTCATTGACGTAGACTTCCTTAAAAAGCTTACCGTTGTGAACTAAAAAGGTATGGCCAACAAATTCGGGGGGAATTTGTGAAGCCCGAGCCCAGGTTTTAATTGCAGTTTTTTTGCCAGTATTTTTTTGGACCATAACTTTTTTAAGAAGCTTTTCGTCAATGTATGGGCCTTTTTTAGAACTTCTGGACATGCTTACCTTCCTTTAGCTTTTGAGCGACTTGAAACAATAAGTCGGTCTGAATATTTTCGTTTACTTCTTGTCTTAACACCCATAGTGCGTTTACCCCAAGGTGTTTTCGGGGCTTTCAAGCCAATACCAGAACGACCTTCACCACCACCATGCGGGTGAGACGCGGGGTGTTGAGCGGTTCCTCGAACTACAGGTCTCCAGCCCATTAGACGACGCCGTCCAGCTTTGCCAAGACTCACGTTTTTCCACTCTGGGTTTGATAACTGTCCAATAGTAGCATAACAGTCAAGATGGACTAGGCGTAGTTCTTTTGAAGGTAAAAGTACCGTGGCAAAATTGCCTTCTTTGCTTTGAATTAGAGCATAATTACCAGCGCTGCGGATCAACTGACCGCCCTTACCTGGTTTTAATTCAAGATTATGAATCGGTGTACCAACGGGTACTTTACGCAGTGGTACTGCATTACCAGGGAGTATGTCACTGTCATCACCAGAAGAAACTATAAAGCCTACTTGCAAGGCTTCTGGCGCTAAAATGTAACGGCGTTCGCCGTCAGTGTATTTAACCAAGGCGATGTTGGTGGTGCGGTTGGGGTCGTATTCTATCGACTCAACTACTGCAGGAATGTTTCGCTTATCACGACGAAAGTCAATCAATCGAAGTCGGCGTTTTTGCGCACCACCACGATGGCGTACGGTAATTTTTCCTTGGTTATTGCGACCACTAACTTTGCGCTTTTTAACTAGTAGCGATTTATGCGGCTTGGAGCCTTTGGTAGTGGTTTTTAAGACACTGTGGTGTCGGCGTCCTGGGCTGGTGGGCCGTGCAACTTTTAACGACATGATTATCCTTTGGTTTCAAAAATTGGCAGGGTTTGTCCTTTTTTAAGAGTGACAATGGCTTTTTTATAGGTTTTGGTTAATGCCGGTAAGCGTTTGCGGCCGGTACGAGTTTTGGTGGGTTGATACTTGATAGTATTAACGCGTACAACATTCACTTTAAACGCCGACTCGACGGCAAAAGCAATTTGGTGTTTGTTGGCATCAGCAGGGACAGTAAAAATATATTGACCCAGACCAGAGATTCTTAGGCCTTTTTCGGTTATTCTGGGTGAGCTTAAAACGAGTTTCATAGTTGCTTTGTGGTAACTTTCTTAGGTTTGCTTGCTGTTGGGGTTTTGGAGGCTTTTGGTGAGGCAGCTGCTTTGGTGGCGGGTTTAAAGTCGGGATCAAGCACCTGCAAACTCTCGGGGGTGATAATGATTTGCTCGTGGTTTAAAACTTCATAAGTATTAACTCTGGCGGCTTGAGTGAGGGTGAGGTTTTTGATGTTCCGCCCGGCTTTTATAACTGACACGTAGGGTTTATCGAGAATGAACAGAGTTTTTTTAGTATTGCCTGAGATGGCTTTAATAATTTTTTGCAAATCGGTGGTTTTTCCCTTAAAATCGGCAATTGAAGCAATGGCATTCATGGCTTGTGATTTTGCCTTGGTAGTAAGAGAACCTCGAAGGGCTGCTCGACGCATTTTAGTGGGTAGATTTAAAGTGTACGATTCATTACCGGTTGGACCATGGGCTACGCCACCACCGACAAAAATGGGAGCTCTACGGGAACCATGACGGGCACGACCAGTTCCTTTTTGTTTCCAGATTTTCTTGGTTGAATAACTGACTTCACTTCGAGTTTGAGTAGCCTTAGTGTTTTGGCGTTGATTAGAAAGATACACGCGGATAGCTTGCGCTAATAGGCCGGGTTTTGCGGGCGCCGAAAAAACCGAATCAGGCAGAGTAAGTGTGCCAGTTTTGGTTCCTTGCAAATTGTAGAGGGTGATACTAGTCATAAGAATTGATTATTCAATAGGTTATTTATTTATCACTTTCTGGAGTGGTTTCTTGCTCATCAATTTTTTCTTGCTTTGATAACTTCTCTTCATCTTTTTTTTCTGCTGGGGTTTGAGAGGAAGCTACTTTAGCTTGCGATGAAGTAGATTCTGCATCTTCCTTGGAAATAGGAGCAACATTTGATTCGGTTAAAGTGGAAGAGGCTTCAATTACTTCTTCTAAAAGAGGCACGAATTTTTTGTTAGTCCCAGTTTTTTTAATAGTGACTAAGGTGTTTTTACCACCCGGAATGGGACCCGAAAGCCAAACGGTGTTGGTTACAACATCGACTTTTAATACAGTAAGGTTTTTGATTGTGAAACGTTCTTGTCCGTAGTGGCCAGCCATACGCTTGCCGGGGTAGACACGACCAGGTGTGGTACCCTGGCCGATTGAGCCTGGGGCACGTAAACGATCGGACTGGCCGTGGGTTTTAGGGCCACCTTTAAAACCGTAACGCTTTACGACACCCGCAAAACCACGACCCTTGGAACGTGAGGCAACATTGACCATGTCTCCTGGAGTTAATACGTCTTGGACACTAAGGGTATTACCAACCTTAAGATCTTCGGAAACCTTCATGCGCACTTCTTTGTATAGCTTAGGGAAGGTTTTAAGGCCGATTTTTTGAGCTTTGGTCTGCATAGACTTGGAGGTATGTTTAGCTTTGCGCTCTTCGATACCAAGTTGTACGCCTTCGTAGCCATCGGAGTCGACGGTTTTGACTTGAGTAATCGTATGAAGCGGCACTTGCACCACAGTCACAGGGCGCCTGGCACCTGAGGTGGTCCACGCTTGAGTCATAGACTGCTTGCGGCCAAGTATGGTATTCATATTTTGTCAATAAAAAAAGCCGGTTATACGGCTTTTTTATCCGTATCCTATTTTGATTGATGTTACTTTGAGTTTTTGCGAACGAGTAGCACTCGCATTACCTCAGGTTAATTGTTAATTTCAAATTTTGATTTATTTACCCTCCTTCGCTAAAGCTATGGAGGACTGCGGACTATACTTTAGATTATTTTTGCGTCCTTACATCTTGATTTCAATACCTACACCTGCCGGTAGTTCAAGATGCATGAGCGAGTCGATGGTTTTGCCCGTAGGTTTGACGATATCGACGACGCGCTTGTGGGTTAAAATTTGGAAGCGCTCGCGGGCATTTTTTTCGACGTGGGGCGAGGTTAAAACGACAAAACGTTTGC
>CAYXRB010000001.1:143198-147163 GCA_964467565.1 uncultured Pseudomonadales bacterium
GGCACCGGTCCAACGACTTGAGCCCCAGTCTGCAGGGCGGTATCGACAATTTTTTGGGCAGCTTCGTCGATAACCCTGTGATCGTAAGATTTTAAACGTACTCTGATGCGGTTTTGTGCCATGTTAATTTCTTCTATCTGACCTGAGCAGTGTTGTCAAAGAAAAGCCCGGGAATTCTTTTTTGAGTTTCCGGGCTTTTAATTATTTATTTTAAGATCTTAGTAATAGCACCAGCGCCGACAGTTTTACCACCTTCACGGATAGCAAAGCGCATGCTTTGCTCCATGGCTACAGGTTGGATAAGTTTTACGGTCATTTTAGCGTTATCGCCAGGCATGACCATTTCAACGCCTGAAGGGAGGGTAATTTCGCCGGTAACATCAGTAGTCTGCACGTAAAATTGTGGGCGATAGCCTGTGAAGAAAGGACTGTGACGACCACCTTCTTCTTTAGTTAAAATGTAAACTTCGGCTTCAAAGTCGGTATGTGGGGTGATGGAACCTGGTTTACACAGCACCTGTCCGCGCTCAATATCGTCTTTTTCGACACCACGTAGGAGAATTCCAACGTTGTCACCGGCTTGACCTTCATCGAGAGTTTTGCGGAACATTTCAACACCAGTAACAATACTCTTTTTAGTGTCATGAAGACCAACTATTTCGATTTCTTCACCAGTCTTTATTTTACCGCGGGTAATACGGCCTGTGGCCACCGTGCCACGGCCTTTGATAGAGAAAACGTCTTCGACCGGCATTAAAAAGGGTTTGTCAACTTCGCGCTCAGGAACAGGAATGTACTCGTCTACTTTATTCATGAGATCCATAACTGCTTCTTGGGCTTTTTCATCGCCTTCGAGGGCTTTTAGAGCAGAGACACGCACGATGGGAACTTCGTCGCCGGGATATTGGTATTTGGTTAATAGTTCGCGAATTTCCATTTCGACTAAATCCAAGAGCTCGGGATCGTCAACAGCATCCACTTTGTTTAAGGCAACGACCAATTTGGGAACATTGACTTGTTTGGCCAAAAGGATGTGTTCGCGGGTTTGAGGCATGGGACCATCGGTAGCGGCGACCACAAGAATCGCGCCGTCCATTTGAGCGGCACCGGTAATCATATTCTTGATATAGTCGGCGTGTCCGGGGGCATCGATGTGAGCGTAGTGGCGTTTTTCAGTTTCGTATTCAAGGTGAGAGACATTGATAGTAACCCCACGGGCTTTTTCTTCGGGGGCGTTGTCAATATCATCATAATTTTTGGCTTGAGCCAGGCCTTTTTTGGCTAGGGTGGTGGCGATGGCGGCGGTGAGGGTGGTTTTGCCATGGTCAACATGACCAATGGTGCCAATATTTATGTGTGGTTTAGTTCTTTGATAGACGTCTGGCATACCTTGCAGTCTCCTTGATTAATATATTTAATTGGCCTTTGCATGCTCGGGCTTGTTGCGATTAATAATTTCTTGAGCGATTTGAGAGGGTACTTCTTCGTAATGTGAAGGCTCAACGTAGGGACTCGCTCTCCCCTGGGTTAAGCTGCGCAAAATTGTAGCATACCTGGAAAGTTCTGCCAAGGGGACGAGGGCGGTGATGATGCGCGTGTTCCCACGAACGGTGGTGTTTAATATTTGGGCACGTTTGGATGAAAGGTCACCAATAACATCACCCATGAATTCGTCGGGGGTCGTGACCTCAACCTTCATGATAGGTTCTAGGAGGACGAGGTCAGCTTTCTTAACGGCGGATTGGAAAGCCATACTACCGGCGATCTTAAATGACATTTCGGATGAGTCAACTTCGTGGAAGGAACCATCGAAAACAGCGACGCTGAGATCGACTAAGGGATAGCCGGCAAGAACACCATTTTCCATGGCTTCCTTAACACCCTTTTCGATGGGGGCGATAAATTCACGCGGGATAGCACCACCGGTGATTTCATTAATAAAGGCGAAGCCTTCACCGCGGTTTTTAGGCTCGACCCTAAGCAAACAATGACCATACTGTCCCCGCCCACCGGTTTGGCGAATATACTTGCCTTCGCCGTCGGCTGTTTTTTTGATTGTTTCGCGGTAGGCTACTTGCGGGTTGCCCACGTTAGCTTCAACATGAAATTCCCGCTTCATACGCTCGACTAAGACTTCAAGTTGTAGCTCACCCATACCAGAAATAATAGTTTGGCCAGTTTCGTGATTAACCCGAATCCTAAAGGTTGGATCCTCTTCGGAAAGCTTGTTTAAGGCTAAGCCCATTTTTTCTTGGTCGGCTTTAGTCTTTGGCTCAATAGCCAAAGAGATAACGGGTTCGGCAAACGATATGCCTTCTAGAGTAATGGGTGCATTGTCGGCGGTGAGAGTATGGCCAGTACGGGTATCTTTTAAACCGACAACGGCTACAATTTCACCGGCTTGCGCGGTTTTTATCTCTTCCCTTTCGTTGGCATGCATTAACAACAGCCGGCCGATCCGCTCTTTGCCGTTGTTATTGGCATTCAACACATACGAACCAGATTCGAGTTTGCCAGAGTAGACACGTACGTAGGTTAGTTTGCCCACGTGCGGATCGGTCTGAACTTTAAAGGCAAGGCCAGCAAATCTTTCTTCCGGGATTAACTTGCGGATTTCTTTTTCACCTGTTTTAGGGTTTTCCCCTTCAACCTCTTTAATATCTACGGGACTGGGAAGATAATTGACCACGGCATCAAGTAGTGGTTGAACACCTTTATTACGAAGAGATGAACCGCAATAGATGGGGACAAGTTCGTAATTAATGACTGCTTTACGTAAGGCTGTTTTAAGTTCGTTTTGGTCTAATTCCTGCCCGTTTAAGTATTTTTCGAGTAAAGCTTCATCTGTTTCGGCAATTTGTTCAATAAGCCTGTGTCTAAACTCTGATACTTGGTCCTTCATATCGGTAGGGATTTCTTCTTGTGTGTATTTAGCCCCAGTTTCATCACCCTGCCAAATTATGGCTTTTTCTTCGAGGAGCAATACAATTCCTTGAAAGGCCGATTCCTGAAGTCGGCACCGATTTTATCCATTTTATTAACAAAGCAAATACGGGGGACTTTATACTTGTCGGCTTGGCGCCAGACAGTTTCAGATTGGGACTGAACCCCTTCGTTACCGTCTAAGACGGTAATGCCACCATCTAAAACCCGCAAGGAGCGTTCGACTTCGGCGGTGAAGTCGACGTGACCAGGCGTATCAATGATATTAACGCGATATTCACTTTTAGGCATGGGAGTTTCGAACACGGGAGTCCAAAAGGCGGTAGTGGCAGCAGAAACGATAGTGATACCTCGCTCTTTTTCCTGGTCCATCCAATCCATTTGAGTATTACCCTCGTCGATATCACCGATTTTATACGACCTCCCGGTGTAAAAAAGAATCCGTTCGGTGGTTGTGGTCTTGCCGGCGTCGATATGAGCAATAATGCCAATGTTACGAATTCGCTCTAAGGGAATGTTTTGGTGGCTTGTTGTGGTAGCGGTAGACATATGATTTTTGCCAAAGTAACTGTTTTACAGTTAAAAAATCAAATCTCGGCATTTCATAAAGATTTGATTATTAGTTTTTATAACTCGGTTATTCTATTCCTTTTTTAAGACAGCGTACAGACTCCCTTATCAAGGGGGATACACACCATCCCCTGGAACGAAATTACCACCGGAAGTGTGCGAAAGCTTTGTTGGCGTCGGCCATCTTGTGGGTGGTAAGTTTCTTGGAAACAGCACCGCCCTGGTGAGTAGAAGCGTCGAGGATTTCGGCGGCTAATTTTTCGGCAAAAGTATGAAAATCTTGATTGGGTCGCTTGTTGGCCTCGGTGACTAACCAACGAAGGGCTAGAGAAAAAGCCCGGTTAGGGCGGACTGGGGTGGGTACCTGGTAGGCTGCACCACCAACACGACGAGAGCGAACTTCGAGTTTGGGGGTAATATTATTTAACGCCTGATCGAAGACTTCTAGAGGA
>CAYXRB010000001.1:147173-150933 GCA_964467565.1 uncultured Pseudomonadales bacterium
TTTGTTTGGTTTTTTCCTTGATAATGTTAAGGGCAGAATAGACTTGGTGTTGGGCTACCGTCTTTTTTCCATCACGCATAACGCGATTAATAAGTTTTGTCACTTCTTTAGAGTTGTAAATCGAATCGGGTTGAGTAGGGCGATAATAGTTTTTTTTAAGTCTCATAGGTTAAACAGAACTAGATTTGGAGTATAAAGTTAAATTCTTAATTTTGAGATATTAGGCCGTTTTGACGGCAGTTTTTCTGACACCGTATTTTGAGCGAGATGATTTTCGGCCTTCAACACCGGCAGCATCGTATTTACCGCGAACAATGTGGTATTTAACACCGGGTAAATCTTTGACACGGCCACCACGAACTAGGACAATGGAGTGTTCGGCTAAGTTATGGCCTTCGCCCATAATATAGGCGGTAATTTCTTGCCGATTGGATAGGCGAACACGGGCAACTTTGCGCAGAGCTGAGTTCGGTTTTTTGGGAGTCATGGTCTTAACCACGGTACACACCCCACGCTTTTGTGGAGAATTAACCGGGATATGGCGATTTTTGATAGCATTAAAACTCTTTCGCAGCGCAGCGGCACTGATCGGCTTACGCTTGGAGCGCCGACCACGTCTGATGAGTTGATTGATGGTAGGCATATTTGATTTACATTCGAAATTTGTACAGAGAATTTCGAGTTTTCATCCTTTATAACTTGGCTATCATACCCAAGACACCGGCTTTGTCAAGGTTGGGACACGGTTGTATCGGAGGTCATCAGGGCAGCGGCACGTTCGGGTGAAGTAGGAATAAGGCGCCCGATAATGACGTTTTCCTTAAGGCCTAAGAGATAATCTTCTTTTCCCTGAATAGCCGAGTCGGTTAAGACATTGGTGGTTTCCTGGAAAGAGGCGGCTGAAAGCCAGGAGTTGGTATGTAGGGAAGCAGAGGATACCCCTAACATGATTACTTTGGCGGTTGCCGGTTCACCACCTTGAGAAATAACTGCTTGGTTTTCAAGGTTAAAGGCCACTTTTTCGACGACTTCTCCAGGAAGTAATGTAGTATCGCCTGGTTGATCGATCTGGACTTTATCGCTCATACGACGGATGGTGACTTCGAAGTGTCGATCAGAAATGGGTATACCCTGGGACTCATAGACGTTTTGGATTTCGTCCAATAGGTACTGCTGGGCTTCTAGAAGCCCGCGAATTTCGAGGACTTCTTTGACATCGAGACTGCCGGCAGCCAATTGTGCACCAGCCGTGACGGTGTCGCCATCTTTTACCTTTAGGATACTTAAGAGCGGTACAATATAGGTTTTTGTTTTGACTGGTTTTTGACTACTGACTAGAGTGATATGGTATCCGTCCGACTCTTCGTCAACAGAGACCTTACCGTCGTATTCGGCTAAGGGGGCAACGTTTTTAGGAATACGAGTTTCAAAAAGTTCTTCGACGCGAGGCAGACCTTGAGTCACGTCGAGGCCAACGATACCACCGGCATGTTTAACACGCATAGTGAGCTGAGTGCCGGGTTCGCCAATGCTTTGGGCGGCAACCACTCCCACGGGAGTGCCTAGGGTAACTAATGATTTAGTGGAAAAGTCACGGCCGTAGCATTTGGCACAAAGTCCAAATTTGGCTTCACAGGTAAGGGGTGAGTACACGGAGACTGAAGTCACTCCCTGAGCTTCCATAGATTCGACTAGGTCTTCATCTAAGACTTCACCGGCTTTAACAACAGCTTTGCCTTTTGGACCCAGAGCATCTTTTGCTAGAACACGACCCGTAATACGTTTGGCGAACATTTTGGCGCGTGGGCCGTCGGCAGTGATGGTTAAATGGTCTTTGGTCCCACAGTCTTCTAAACGAATGATCGCATCGTGAGCAACATCGACTAAACGGCGGGTTAAATAACCGGCGTCAGCCGTCTTTAATGCCGAGTCGGTTAAACCTTTACGCGAACCGCGGGTGGAGGTTACATATTCAAATATAGATAAGCCTTCGCGGAAATTACTTTTGGTGGGGAGTTCGACAATTTTACCCAAGGGATCGACCACGAGGCCTCTCATAGCCGCAAGCTGCTTAACCTGGTCTTTGGAGGCGCGGGTACCACCGGAGTTTATGATAATTTTTACAGCGTTATCTTCGGTGAAAGTGTTCCAGGTCTGATCGGCAATTGTGTCGGTAGTTTCCATCCAGATTTCTTGAGTCAGGCGACGTTTTTCATCGGCGGTAATAAGGCCCATTTTGTAATTGTCTTGGACAGCTTCGGCGCGCTTGTTGGCGGCTTCAATGAGTTCGTCTTTATTATCAATCATGACGTTGTCGGAAACAGAGACGGAAAGGCCAGAGTTAGTAGCGGCTTCGAAGCCCAAATCCTTTAAGCCGTCTATGAGACCGACCACTTCTTCTTGCGATAAAAGTTTGATGGCTTTGCGAATTAAGGTTTTGACTAACGCGGCATTGATGGGTTCGTTGATGTAGCGCAAGACCGAGGGTAAGACGCGGTTGAAACGAATGCGGCCAACGGTGGTGGCAATAATTTGGGGCTTGTCACTCATTAGTTCTTTTAAGCGAACTTGGATAGGCTGGCGAAGCGAGATAACACCGGTTTGATAGGCTGTTTCCGCCTCAAGTTCGCTGGAGAATATGGTGGGATATTCCTTGGCCTGGGGATTAATGCTGGTCATGTAATAGGCACCCATAACCATTTCTTTGTTAGGCACCGTTATGGGAGAGCCGTCGGCAGGTTTTAACAAGTTTGAATCCGGCATCATAAGCGTGCGGGCTTCTTCTTGCGCGGCGACGGAGAGGGGGACGTGAACCGCCATTTGGTCGCCATCAAAATCGGCGTTATAGCCAGCACAGACACACGGATGGATACGGATAGCCGAACCTTCGACTAAGACGGGATAAAAAGCTTGAATACCCAGTTTGTGCAAGGTAGGGGCGCGGTTTAAGAGAACCGGGTGGTTAGCGATAATTCGCTCTAAGATGTCGTAGACTTCGGGAATTCGGCGAACGAGGGCATTTTTAGCTGATTTGACGTTGGGGGCGATGCCACTTTTAATGAGTTCGCGCAAGACATAGGGACGGAACATTTCAAGTGCCATGTCTTTGGGTAATCCACACTGGTTGAGTTTGAGTTCGGGACCAACGACGATAACCGAACGGCCGGAATAATCGACGCGTTTACCCAATAAGTTTTGGCGGAAACGGCCTTGTTTACCCCGAAGCATTTCGGAGAGGGAGCGGAGTTGCTTGCGCTGACGCTTCCTCGAGCATACGCTTTTCGTTGCGCAAAATAATTTCGGGGGCACCCAGGTCCATGAGGTGCTTTAAGCGGTTGTTGCGGTTGATAACCCGACGGTAAAGGTCGTTTAAATCGGAACTGGCAAAGCGGCCACCAGAAAGTTGAACCATGGGGCGAAGATCGGGGGGAATAACGGGGAGCACGTTTAGGATAAGCCATGTGGGTGAAATGGCGGCTTTGCGCATGCCTTCGACGACGCGTAAGCGTTTGGAAGCTTTGATTTGTTTGGCACCAGTTAAGGTTTTCGTTTCCTCGCGAAGGAGGGCAGAGAGTTCTTCGATATCCAGTTGTTTAATCAGTTCTTGAATAGCCTCGGCACCCATACCGACCTTGATGTGACCGATAGCGTCATAATCGGCCAATTTTAAGTATTCGTCTTCAGAGATAACAGTTTTGACGTCGAGTTTTTTGACCATGTCTTTCACCGTTTTGAAGACATTTTCGGCGTTATTTGAATC
>CAYXRB010000001.1:150994-152950 GCA_964467565.1 uncultured Pseudomonadales bacterium
AGACTTTGAGCTCTTGTTGTTCTGCACCTTTAACATCGGCGCGAATATGCTTTATCCGATCATCTAAAGTTTCTTTTTCTTTTTCAATTTCGAGCTTAACAGCTTCCTCAAGTTCGGTTTTCTTCTCGGCTAATTTTGACTCAACAGCTTCTAAAACTTCGACGCGCTTGTCGGCATCGACCGACATAACGACGTACTGACTAAAGTAAATGACGCTGGAAAGGTTGCGAGGCGAGATGTCTAAGAGAAGGGAAATTTTGGAGGGAGCACCCTTAAAGTACCAGACGTGTACGACGGGACAGGCTAAATCGATATGTCCCATGCGCTCGCGGCGGACTCGAGAAAGAGTAACTTCAACACCACACTTGTCACAGATAATGCCACGATAGCGGATGCGTTTGTATTTGCCACAGTAACATTCCCAGTCTTTGGTGGGACCAAAAATGCGCTCACAAAAAAGTCCGTCTTTTTCGGGTTTTAGGGTGCGATAGTTAATGGTTTCGGGTTTGACGACTTCGCCGTGAGACCAACTTTTGATGGTGTCGGGGGAGGCAAGCCTAATTTGTAACCCTTGAAAGTCGACAATATTTTTCATTCTTCTTCTCCTTTAAGGGCGTTTGCCTTTTCTTGTGCTTGGGCGGCCTGATCGGCAATAGCTGCTTCTAATTGTTCATCGGTTGGTTCTTCTAGTTCATCTGAGTCATCGGCCGCTGGAGTGGTGGAGTCGTCGGCAGCTGACGCGTCGTCGGTGGCGCTGGATCCGCTAGCTGGCGGAGTTGAGTCATCGGATACACCGGAGTCGTCCACTATACTGGCTTGATCGTCGGTAACAGCGGGAGTGGAGGAGACATCACCTTCTTCGCCTTCGGGGGGTGCATCAACGGCAGTGGCTTCGATCGGCACAATATCTAAGCCTAACGAATTAAGTTCTTTGACTAAGACTTTGAAGGATTCAGGGACGGTGGCTTCGGGAATGTCTTGGCCTTCGACGATGGCCTCAAAGGCGCGGGCGCGGCCAACGACATCGTCGGATTTGAGCGTTAACATTTCTTGAAGTGAATGTGCGGCTTTGTGCGCTTCGAGGGCCCAGACCTCCATTTCACCTAAACGCTGACCACCCATTTGGGCTTTACCACCAAGGGGCTGCTGGGTCACTAAGGAATAAGGACCGGTGGAACGAGCGTGAGTTTTGTCTTCGACCATGTGAATGAGTTTTAACATGTAGGCTAAACCGACCACAGTTTTTTCTTGGTAGGGTTCACCGCTGCGACCATCATATAGTTGGGTTTTGCCGCTTAACGGAAGATTAGCTTTTTTTAGTTCAGCTTCGATAGCGTTTTCGTCGATTTCTTCAAAGACTGGAAGTGCGACTTTGTAGCCTAATTTGTCTGCAGCCCAGCCCAGGTGGGCTTCTAGTAACTGGCCTAAGTTCATACGGGCCAGAACAGATAGGGGGGAAATGATGATGTCGACTGGCGTACCATCTTCTAAATGGGGCATGTCGGCGCTAGCAACAATTTGGCTAATGACGCCTTTATTGCCGTGACGACCGGCTAATTTATCACCAACGGTAACTTTGCGCATTTGAGCGACGCGTATGGAAACTTTTTTGATCACACCGGATCGAGTTCGTCGCCTTTTTCGCGGTCTAAAATTTTAACGTCGATAACAGTGCCAGCTTCCCCGTGGGGCATACGCAGTGAAGTGTCGCGGACTTCACGGGCTTTTTCACCAAAAATCGCACGAAGGAGGCGTTCTTCGGCGGTAAGTTCGGTTTCGCCCTTGGGGGCTATTTTACCCACCAAGATATCGTTGGGGCCGACGACAGAGCCAATGACGACGATACCATCGTCACCTAAATTTCTGAGGTCAGTTTCACCAACGTTAGGGATGTCTTTGGTTAATTCTTCCGGGCCAAGTTTTGTGTCCATGACCGAGGCGTCGTATTCGTTGATG
>CAYXRB010000002.1:0-1272 GCA_964467565.1 uncultured Pseudomonadales bacterium
GGTTGGTCGAACCAGGCATTAAAACGGGCAGTCCAATGGCTTATGACACCGCATTTTGTTAATAATACGATTTATGTACCAGATTCAGGTGATAAGTGGATTTTATGGGTGATTGATTACCGCTATGGCACCAATTACGTGAATTTAAGCGGTGTTAACCCGGGCGGAGGTGCAGGCAGGAATATCGGCTTTACCGATTGGACACATGACAGGTAGATTATTCTGTTTCTGAACGATAAACATAGTAGTGTGCTGGTCTAGAGTCTTTTAAACTATGCCGTGGTTTTATATAAATTTGCATTTGATAAATTGCGGAGAAATAATTCCCATGCATTATGGCCTTGAACATTATACTTGTTGGACACATTGCTATGCAGGTGGGTTATTCTGTCTTCTATAGTACTTGTGTTGTCAATCGAAAACATCCGCGGTTGTAATTGCTTATGACTTAAATATGACACTGGCAGGAAAGAGATCAAACTGACAAATAGTGGTTTTTTGATACTATGGATAGGTGCCATCGGTTATCATTCATGGGCTTAATTTTCAAAAACCTTCCAATTTGTTTATGCTTAATGTATGAATTTTTGGCGTTGCTTTGTGTTTAGTATATTGGTTATCTTTTTAATTCCTGAAAAGATAAACGCCGCAGCGCCATCCGGATTTTTGGATGTGGCTAACATGAACAGTATTGCCGGCTGGGCAAGGGATACTGATTTTAACGGCTCGATTAGAGTGCATATTTATATTGACGGTAGATTCGAAAAAGATATAACAGCTAATCAATTAAGAACTGACGTGGGTGGTAATTTTGGTTTTAGCTGGGTGAACCCACCGCTCGCACCTTTACAGGGGTCGAGAGAAATTCGAGCCTATGCTTTAGGAGTTGATAGTGCTGGTCAGTTAAACGGGCAAAATGTTGAGCTTACTTCGTCTCCAAAATATGTGTCGGTGCCCCGATACTATACTTTGCGTTCACCCGATAATTCGGTTGAGGTGCAAGTTGATGCAAAAATGGGCGGAATAATTAGCAAGTTAGAAGATAGAAACAACTTACCTGGTTATAACATGATCCTTCCAAATGGTGGGGCGGGGCTTCAGAAAGCCTTTTGGAATCCAACACCTTACCCCACTAATCCGCCCAACTGTCCTATTGAAAGAACCGATGTGGATTATCCAAACCCGACGCAAGGTGGTTATTATGCCGATGTGGTTGCTGGAACAGACAAAGGAAATCCCATAGGTATTTATGGTACCAATGGAATTACAGAC
>CAYXRB010000002.1:1444-7198 GCA_964467565.1 uncultured Pseudomonadales bacterium
ACCGAATGGTACTTAGAGCAATGGATTAGTTTTGATTCCGGATTACTAAATACTCTTCGGGTTGATAGTGTGATTTCGTATGTTGGAAATGTGACAACTTCAATGGATACCAGACAGACAATAGGGTTCACCAACGGGCTGGGGAGAGTGGCGTATCAAAATAATCACTCTACGGTGATAACAACTAATCTAAACAACGCGCCTAATCCATTTAACCCTACGAATAATTGGGTAGCTGCACTGCATTCAACCGTCAACACAGGAATGGGATTTATTCTCCCTGCTAACGCCCAAACATTTAATTTTAATAACGCGTTAAACGGATTATTTAGTTATGAACCATTTGAAGACCCTTTATACCCCCGTTTAAGTTTTGACCGCCTGGGTCACATAAAACTCGAGTCAATTGGAAGTTTAGTGAATGCTTTTACTTCTAATGGGGGCTATATTTATACATTTTATCCTGGAGGAACCTGGAGTTACCGTTTTTGGATACCCGTAGGTCCGGTGGAAAGGATAAGGGCACAGGCGGCAGGGTTGATGCCAGCGCCTACACCGACTGTTAGTCCAACACCCACACGGACGCCAACACCAACCATAACACCAACACCAACCCGCACCCCAACGCCGACACTAAGGCCGACGGTGGCCGGGGATTATACGGGTGATTACCTGGTAGACTTTAGGGATTTACTATACATAAAGGACCGATATTTTACTTTGAATTTGTCTGTTTTTACCTTTAACCGAATGGCTAGGGATTTTGGGAAATAATTGAATTAACACCATATGATTGGTTGAGTTTAATTTTCGAAACTAGCTACCCCAGTTGGTGAAAATGCCTACGGCTAATTCGGCCCAGAGCCAGAGCGCTCCGCCAAGAATAATGGCAGCAACGATAACAGTGAAACCGGCATAGGTGCCGGCAGTGATCACAATTTCATCACCAGTGCCGGCGGCGTTTATAGCGGCTTGGGTGGTCGATGCCAACTTTAAGGTCTTGTCTGTCCGGAGTATCTTGTTCGGAGGTTTTGGTAATTTATCTGGTGTAGAGTACTCGCTAATTTCTCTTGATATTTAATTATGGCTACTAATACAAATAAGAGCGTCACATACGTTATTCTTACATTTTGATTAACGAATACTCGGTATAATGACCAAATGAAAAAGGAAAAAATAGACTTGACCGGTGCCCTAACCGGTACAAAAGCAGTAAAAGGACAGCAACTCGCCATTTTGAAAAGTGGGGTCTATACCGAGAATCCCGAGATCAAAACAATTTTGCAGATGATGGAAAAGTTGCTGCATTGGGCAGCCATTATTGACTCATCGGATGACGCGATAATTAGTAAAGCTGTTGACGGGACCATTACTAGCTGGAATCATGGTGCGCAAAGGCTTTATGGATATACGCCAAAAGAAATTATTGGGAAACCAGTGTCGGTGTTAATGCCGCCAGAGAAAAAAGATGATCTTCCGTACATAATGGAACAACTGTATGAGGGTAACAAAGTAGAACACTACGAAACAAAACGTATCACCAAGGATGGTAGGATTATTGATGTTTCGGTTACGGTATCGCCGATCAAAGATACACACGGCAACATTATTGGGGTGTCAAAAATTGCCAGGGATATTACCGAGCGAATGGAGATGGAAAGGAGGCGTGAAGAATTTGTAAGTACTGCCAGCCATGAATTAAAAACGCCACTTACCAGTCAAAAAGTGTTTGGAGAGCTTTTGGAACAACGGATAGAGCAAAAGGGGTATGAAGAACTTAAACCATTTATAACAAAGATTAATAAACAAACGGATAAATTAGCCCGGTTGATTGAAGATTTACTCGACTTGTCTAGGGTAAACTTAGGCAAGTTAAAAATGGATCGGCGTAGGTTTGATTACTCAGAGCTGGTGAGAGAAATTGTGGCTAACACCCGGCTCACAACCAAGCATACGATAAATTTAAGTATTCAGATGAGCAATACCACAATCATTGGAGATAAAGAGCGCTTAGGCCAAGTGCTGCTAAATCTGTTGAGTAATGCGGTCAAATACTCCCCTAATGCTAAAAAAATAAATGTTTTAGTAAAAAGTGAGAATGGCACAATCCTTACCTCGGTCATAGATTATGGGATCGGGATTGCCAAAGAGCACCAGAAGAAATTATTCGAACGTTTCTTCAGAGTGATTGACGATAATGAAAAAACGTTCCCGGGTATGGGAATTGGCTTATTTTTATCGAACGAGATTGTAACCCGCCATGGCGGGAGGATGTGGGTGGAAAGTGCTAAGGGCAAGGGATCGACGTTTTATTTTACATTGCCAATTAACCGGTGAGGATTTAATGCATATGGATATGAAGCGGGTGCTCGTTGTGGACGACGACCAGGATATTTTAGAGGCGGTACAATTTGTCCTGGATGGTGGCGGGTATGAAGCGGAGGTTACGAATAGAGGCGAAGAAACGTTTTCTAAAATACGCGAGTTTAAGCCGGACCTAATAATTTTGGATGTGCTTTTATCGGGAAGCGATGGCAGAAAAATTTGTAAACAGTTAAAAAACGAGCAAGAGAATAAGCACATTCCAATACTAATGCTGTCGGCCCACCCTTCTGCCAAGGATACAATTAAGGCGTGCGGTGCAGACAGTTTTTTAGCTAAGCCTTTTGAGGTGAAACAACTGCTGGCAGAGGTTGATAAATTTTTAGGCAAAGCAGGAGCAGTTACCTAATGCTGTGTATGATTAATTATTAGGAAGGAACCAACTATTTAAGGAGGGGTGATGCGAAAAATTGTAGTGTTAAGCTTTATTAGCTTGGACGGGGTGATGCAGGCACCAGGGGGGCCAGATGAGGATACCAGCGGCGGTTTTGTACATGGCGGATGGACGGTGCCATACTTTGATGAAGCAGCTGGCGAGGAAATGGGCAAGCAGATGAGCAACAAAGCGGACTTATTGTTGGGGCGGAAAACCTTTGAAATATTTGAGAGCTATTGGCCCCAACACGAGGCAGATTGGCCCGGAATAAACGAAGTGAATAAGTATGTGGCTTCGGACACGCTAACAACAAGCGACTGGGCTAATAGCGTGTTTATTAAAAGCAATGGATTAGTGAATACAATCAAGGAATTAAAGGCCGGGAAGGGACCAGATTTTCAAGTGCATGGCAGTGGTAATTTGATACAAACGTTATTAAAACAGAATTTAGTGGATGAGTTTTGGTTAAAAATTTTTCCGGTGGTTTTAGGCAGCGGCAAGCGGTTATTCGGAGATGGTACAGTGCCGGTTGCATTTTCATTGCAAAAGTTACTGAAAACACCATCGGGGGTGATATTTTCTTGGTATAAAAGGGCGGGTGAGATTAAGACCGGCTCATTTTAATTATGAAGTAATCGATTAGCCTGGTTGCATTGGTTGTGCGCGATTACGATGAAGCGATTGGGTTTTATATACCAATAAATTGCATTTCAGGTTAATTTAATATACATACCAATCAGAACTGGATAAACGGTGGGTGGTAGTGGCTTCTTAGGACTCAACTGGTACGCGGTTGTTATTGGCTCGTGCTCCAAAACCCGAACAGGATAGTTTTATTGGGAACCAGACTGGCGAGCGAAGGTTTTTATTTTTAGAAACCGACGATTTTTGGCGAGACTACAAAGAAATGTTAGATATGGGCATAGTATTTGTGCGTGAACCAAAGAAAGTGGAATACGGTACGGTGGCGGTGTTTGAAGATTTGTACGGTAACAAGTGGGACTTGATCCAATGTACTAAAAGCTGAGGTAGATGATAATGCTTCGATGAAATAAATGATTAACAGATTGTGAAATGGCAATTTGGAAGCTGATTGAGGGTGGGTTGCACACACCTCGTTTAGAAACTGTTAGAGCCTTTTTTATTATGTGCGGGTTTGTTTTTTTCGAAAACAATCATGTTGTTTAAGCCTATGAGTAACACAAGATTTATTAACAAACCAGAAACCGCTCCGAATTGGGCATAATAAAATTTGAAAAACATGGTGATTAAAATGGTGACCAAAACCGACGTTTTAAAAAATCTAAAGGCTTTTTGTTTTGAACGACGCAAAATAATGACACCGACAACTGCAAATGCAGTAGAGATAAGGGTAGAATAGACTTCGCCCCAGGTGGTAAATAAGCTTGGTTGCCATACTGGTATTAGTAAAGTTTGAGAATGCTCAAGCTGGAACATAATCACGAACAAGATGGTAACTGCAGAAATGACAGCTTGCAGGACGAATATAAAGACGATTAAGGTTTGATAAAAGGGCGAAATTAAAAACGAATCAATTTTGTCGGTGGTTGCTTGAATAAATTTTTGCAATTTATTTAGCTTGGGTACGCTCAGGTTAATTTTCTTGGATAACCGTTCTAAATCGGGTTTGAGGTAATGGTACGAGCCGCTTTGTTTTAAAAACTGCAGGTATTTATTTTTTTCGGTTTCATCCATATCGTGCAAGACGGCCTCTTCTAACAGAAAAAGCGCGTTCATGAGATATTCTTTTTGGGACAAGGGTTGAGCACGGTCGATATAACGAAACAGAAAAAAAAGTGATAAAAAAATAACATACAGCAGCGCAATGGTAGGCTGGAAAAAATAATTGTTGTCACGTGTTATAAATTTGCCTAATTCATCGATGAATAGGCCAAAGCCGATTCCACCTATGATAGCGCTTAAAATTTTAACCCGATGGCTTAAGAAGGCTAGCAACAAGGTGAGAGCCACCAACATTAAAAAACCACCCCATAGCATATGAGCAATATGAAAATTACCGCCGCCAAGGACTGGATAACCGGTGATAAAAAGAATAAAGCGAGTGATTAATATGGTTACAACGGCTGAAACTAAAACTGATTCGAGCAGACTACCAGCCTGAACATTGCGAATCCCATGAAAGTCTTTAAACATAGATTTATTTTAACAAGGATGGGATTTTGTCTGGTTAAAGACATTTTCTTGTGAATGATAGTAAAAAAAGAAACTGTCTGATAAGAAGAGTCCACTTATAGGTTAAATGAGGTGGAGTTTAGTTTTTGCCTTAATAGGAAACAAAGAAATTGACATGTTCATTTCATGGAATACCCCCTAGCAATGGATCCGGTGAATGTAAACCAACGTTTTTCTTGGACAATGAATTAACTAACCTCAACTGCTACAATATTCATATGCATCGAATCCGATGAAGTAAGGTAAACTATTTCTTGTTTTTTACCAGATCAATTATTCTTTTTAACATAAGTAGATGAGTATATTAAAGAACATACAGTTACCTACAAAATTGTACCTCCTACTAGTGATTTGGTTGTTTTCGTCTGCAATTAGTTTAATTACGCCGGCACCATCCGAGGCATTGGAAGTAAAAAATTGGATGTGGTGGTGGCCACGAGTAGCTACCCCCTGGGTTTATAAATCACAGACTAGCATTATGGGTTATACTTTCATGAAATATAACCGGTCAACCGAATACAACCAATTAGCAGCTGATTTTCATGCCATGATTAATGACCACAAGCCAGGTGTGCTGATGGTATCTCTGGGGGTGGCTGATGTCCAACCGCCATATTTTGCCATAGACGGCAGGGGTATATGGCCGCAAGGATCAAATACGATTTCCCAGGTGAGACCAGATACCGGAATCTATGATTATTACAACGACTTAGTAGCCTTGGCAAATTACCATGGTATTAAAGTGACTATTAATATTAATTATTGTGCATATTGTGGCATGT
>CAYXRB010000002.1:7301-30356 GCA_964467565.1 uncultured Pseudomonadales bacterium
GTATTAATTCAAACTATAACTGGCTGGAACATATTCCGGTTTACAACATAATCCTCCCCCCCCCTGTACCAAGACACTGGGAGGCCACGACTGATGGCATTGAACACATTTTTTCAGTTTATGAGAGCCCGGATATGGCTTTCAACGGTTATAGCACAGACTTTAATAACCTGAATTTCCACAACCCCTTGCCATCGTTTTCTTCCGAAGCCTACCGCCAAGAATTAGTTAGGTTTTACCGCCAGGTGGCAACAAATTTTCGGGGCAAATCAATTTTTGGCTATTATTTATGGCAAGAACCCGGATATTCCCAATTACGGGAAAACCAACATGTTGTTTCAGGCTGGACTGGAACGACTGAAGCGGGCGATGCCCGCTGGTACGAGGTCGATTATAGTCTGGCAGAACTTAATCGATACAATTCTTGGAGATCGCAAAAGGGAATGGGGGTGGTATCGAGAATCCCCTTTCCAGTTGACTCTACCTATGATCAGTTTAGGAAAGAAAATCAAGCCGCATTATTGGGTTTACTAGCCCAAGCAGTCAAACTCGGAGATCCGAACGCAAGGATTCATCTATCTTTATACGGCGACCTAGGCTTGGGAGGCATGGCTACAGACTTTCCGCTCATGTTACAGCAGACTCAGCCGTTAGTGACCGGATTGGAATGGCCTGATTTTGCCAAGTATATGTTTGAAAATCCCACCAGAAGAACAAACTTTATTCAAACATTAAGGAATAATTCACCGTCAAAAGAGTTTGTATCATACTACAAGGAGAGCCCGGCTTTATCCAAGGACCAGCCTGTAGCCGATAGTTTTGGCAATCTCGGCTTTACCGATTATTATGCTCCGGCAATGCTAAATAGCCTAAGCCTTGATGGGAATGGAGAGACTGACGGTAAATACCCACTCTGGCAAAAAAATTGCTCGACATGCTTTTATCGATATAAGTCGCCCGCCCAATCTCAATTACTCGGAAGGGTAGTGGTCGACGCAAATAGAAACGGGATTTTTGATGAAGCAGAGCAATGGTCAGTTCAGACACCAGGAAGATCGTGCGGCAGTAATTATTACAACTGGAGTGGACCAATTTCAGTGAATTTTAGCGGAATGCAAAGTGGTAGTATTGCCGTTAATACTGTGAATAATAGCCAAACAGGCTGCAGCCCAGCACCGTATTATTCTATTAGTGGCTTAAAGGCTGGTACCTATACGGTATCGGTTTCAGGATTAAATGGCTGGACCATAAAAAGCGTTTCAGCAGGGAAATGCAGCCTCAATAATGCAACCCAAGTCAGTAACTGTACTTTATCCGATGGAGATAACCATAGTTGGTTTTTAATAATACCACCGAGCACCCCCACTGCTACTCCCTTACCCTTGCCGATTGACCCCGATGGGGACGGTAATTTGGACTTTTTGGATCTGGTTAAAATTAAAAATTCTTTCGGCTCTACTTATTCAATTTATAGTTATAAAAAAATGGCAAAAGATTTCGGTCGGAGTGTGAATTAACTTAATTTGAAAAAATAGTGATTCCCATTTAGTGTAAGTATTATGGATAGGTTATTGTATTTATGAATTAAAAGTATGAATACATTGTGGCGGTTTGTTGAAAATCCTGTAAATAGTTATAAGATCCGGATGTCTAATGTATAGTGTGCGGAACTGATTTTTGATTAATTATTTTAAGTAAAAAAACCTATTTTTATTTTCTTTACATATTAGTGTATGACTTATTACAAATGGCGTGTGGGTTAGATGGTAGTATCTTATAATGTCAAAAATTTTCTATGATAACGGCAAGCGTTGGAGAAAAATTAAACTGGCGGGAATAATTAGTTTGTGTGTGCTTTTGTCTTTGGGCGTTATCGTGATTTTTGCTATACGAGATTCACCTTATGACTTGGCACAGGGTGAGGACCACAATCGGTACATTACTAATGAGGTGGAAAAGATAAACGCCCAAACCCGCCCAGTGACCGGGCAAGGGACTTTTTTGAAATTAGCCCAGACTGAGAATGGCCTTGAACCTCACCGTGAAGGAAATATTCCCAAACGCGTAATATTAACTTTTGACGATGGACCTGATCCGATTAACACACCCCAGATTCTAAGGGTTTTAAGCGATCAAGGAGTAAGCGGAACATTTTTTTTGTTGGGTTCATCCCTGTACAAATATCCTGATATTGCCCGGCAAATTGTGTCACAAGGTTCGGACCTTGGGTTACACACTTTTAGCCATTTTGAGAACCCTGAAGACCAAGAATTAAACAGGAATGTTTTTTTGAGAGAGCTTGATTTTAGCGGTAAGCTCTATGCTCATTTGTTTGGATATAACAATCTATTGTTTCGTATTCCATATGTCGGGCTTGAGAATACATTGTCGTATAATTCCTTGCAGTATTTGAGGGAAGCTACTAATAGAAATTTGTTGATTTCGGTACCGACTGTTGATAGCAGGGATTGGAGCACAACGGACCATTTGGATATCACGCGGATGGCTGTGGATAATAGATTGGACCCTAACGGTGCGGCAATTATTTTATTACATGATGGTGGAGGCAACCGGGAAGGAACTTTGAAAGCAATCCCAGAGATTGTTAAGCACTACCGCGCAAACGGCTATTCATTCACAACCATGTCGGCGTATGCCCAAGAGTTGGGCTATACCGTTACTAATGAATTAACCCTGCGAGAAAAAGCAATAGCCGCAATATCATACTCTGTTTATGACGTATACAAGAAATTACCTAAAATGATCGACTGGGGATTTGTAGTGGGTTTAACGCTGGTAATTTTGCATTCGGGGATTTATGTTACGACAGCGCTGTGGCAGCGATTTTATCGAAGTCATAAAAAACCAATTATGGATTTTGGTGAGCCGCATTATTTTGTAAGTGTATTGGTACCGATGTATAACGAAGAACACTCAATTGTGCAAACAGTAGCGTCAATTTTAAAAAGTAATTACTCACGTTTTGAAGTGATTGTGATAGACGACGGATCGACTGATAATAGCGTTGCTCGGTTACAACGATTTAAGAAATACCGACGGTTCAAATTATTAGAACAACCAAAGGGGGGGAAAGCAGCAGCGCTAAATTTTGGTTTGATGCACGCAAAAGGGCCGATTGTTGTATTTGTAGACGCCGATACACTAGTGGATAAAAACGCTTTAAAAAATATAATTAAACCATTTGATGACCGTCGAGTCGGGTTAGTGGCAGGCTCGATTGTGGTGGGTAATAAAGTAAACGGACTGACGGTGTTGCAGGCAATTGAATACACGGTAGGCCAACACATTGAAAAGCGGGTAATGGATTTGTTCGGCAAGGTGATGATTGCACCTGGAGCATTTAGTGCCTGGAGACTAAAGGCGGTTAAACAAGCGGGAGGATTTGCCAGCGAAACGCAAGTGGAAGATTTTGACCTAACTTTGAGCGTACTAAAACAAGGATATAGAGCTAGGTACAGCCATGAGGCTTTGGCGTACACAGAAACCCCGCACACGTTGTCGCAACTGGTGAAACAAAGATTACGCTGGAGTTTTGGCAATTTACAAGTATATTACAAACACAGAGACTTACTTTTTAATCGTGCGTATGGAATTTTTGGCTTACTATTGTTCCCACGCGAAGTGCTGATCCAATTACCATTATTGCTATTAACACCGTTAGTAGACATATTTATTATTATAAACATTCTGGGTGGCAATCGCTCAATAACGCTGACGTTTTTGGTCTTTTACCTACTTAACCAATTGGGGGTAGCTTTAATAGCCTACCGGATTTATGGAAGATCTAGACCAGAAGCCTTGCTCGCGCCCCTGATGAGGTTTATCTACACACCGATTATATACACATTAACGCTGGTATCTGTATTTAAGGCTTTGAGAGGAGAATTTGTAACTTGGGCAAAAATTACCCATTTTGGAAATCTAAGGTTGGTTGAAGAGTATGTAGTAACTGACGAACCGAAAGTTGCCCTCGAAGTTAGTCCCAATTAGGGCCTGAGGTAGTGATGGTATTTAGCCACGGACCTTCTGGAACGTCATCGTAGTCGATAAAGCGCCAATCAACCATGCCCGATTGTTGACTAATATTTGCACCAAATCCAAGGGCGATGGCGCAGGCAGGAGAAATGTCGATGCCGGCACCTAAGCCAAAAGTGTTCTGGACTGACTCGTCCCCGAAAACATAGGCATACTGCTCAACGCTCCCATCTTGACCTGCTGGACCAACATCTTGCCACTGGGCATAGCACACGTGTTTATTACCCGAACTATCGTAGTGGATAAGCTGGACCCAGCGATTTTTAAATAATGACCCACCCGGAGTAATGGTTTCGTTTGCCCAAGGAGATGCTTCTCGAGCTCCCGGAATTAAACCATTTTCGCTAAACTCTGCTGCCGGAAGGGCTACATAAAAAGGGTTTTCTATAGGAGTAAAATTGACCGGATAAAACTGGTTGTTGGGATTGCGCGCATCAGGAGTATCTATACCGCCAAATGCCCTAGGCCAATTGGAAACCCAAGCCGATGAGGTGTTGGTAATAAAGTCATTGTCGGCAGTTTCGCCGTCGCCAGCCCAAAAAACCGAGGCGGTAATATTAAGTTTCCAGGGATATTCTGACTTGGTTAGTATTTCTGGGTTGGGTGCCGTTGTAGTAGTGGATCTTGGCGGTTGAGTGATTTCGGGTGTCTTAGCTGGCGACAAATTCGCTCTCAAAGGAGTAGTATTATCCTGTACACTATAGGCCTGGACAGTAGTTATTATTTGGTTACCTTTTGCCTTTTCTGTCCCGACATCACCGAATGTACTAATTGACTGGGCGCCTCTAATAGAACCTAAAAAATACCTAAACACCTGACGGCGACTGATAGAAATTGAAATTGGATTATTCTCAGGTTTAATGTTTTGAATGTTACCCTTGCTGGTATATGTCCAAATAGGAATCAGATAAAGTCCCAGTAATAAAATGGTTGTTACCGTTAGTCGAAAAAGCATAAACTGCACCTAATCATCTTGAGAGTGCAGAATTAACTATACACTGAATATACAACGAAAATATTGGGAATAAAAAGGTAGATGGTGCGAATGTGCGCTTTTAATGCCATCTACCTTAACCACGCTGTTTGTTGGTTATCACTAGCGGTTAGAGTTCATCATCGAGGCCAAATCCGTACGACATTGAGTCGTTACTGCTATCGTCGTTTTGGTCTCGACCTTCTTGGTCTAGGGTATCACCTTGATTGCGTGAAGATCGTCCGCCTTTACTTTGATCTTGTTTGTCTTGAGTGGTTGAGCCTAAATCGTCGTCCCTATTTACGTCGTCGTTGTAATTTGCATTATTTGCCATTTTTTTCACCCCCTTTCGGAAAGTTTTAGAAATTAAGGTAATGCAAGAGTACTGCGAGAACGTGAAGGCTGGCTTAAGGTAATGAAAGAAGTTGATGAGGAATAGAAAAAAGACGGGATGAACTTATCCCTAATTGAACTGCTGTGGGTACTACTGTTTACTCATGGAGTCAAAACTACATAAGGGGATGAGTTTATCGGTCACTCTGAGAGTTGAGTAATAAAAGTTGGTGTGGTGCCAAGCTGAGGAGTCGAACCTCAATTTCGTGTTTTTCAGACACGCGCCGTGACCACCTTGGCTAGCTTGGCATAGATATAGTGTACCTTAGATTGTGGCCGCTATAGGGATCGAACCTATGACCTTTCGGATGTAAACCGAACGCTCTAACCAGCTGAGCTAAGCGGCCTATAAACCAGCATTTTAACAACAAGTCTAATCAGTACTTAATTCTCTTCAAGAGTGTAGATGTATAAATACGAAGTATAGGGATATTTCATTAAGGTGCGTACGTCTGTTTTTCCAGGCTTCGGGGTACATTTTAACAGACGAATTGTTGTTTTACTACAGATTACCTGTGGGTCAGAATCAAGCGGAAAAGGTTGCTGTTTGTCACCAAAATATTGCCCGTGCCCAGGTTTATGACATCCTAATCTTCCCGAAAGATCAATTTATGAATTGCCTCGAATAAAGCAAGGTTTCCGTCTCTGCCAATTTTCAGGTGGGGTCATTTAAAAGGGAGCCTCATCTTGTAGTGTAAAAAATGAAAATCAGGGTTATCAATAGACTGTTCACTCATTTTTTTTGTAGCATTCACGTGATATGAAAATGAGGTAAAGGTGGCCAAGTTGATGGATTCTATATTGAGGGGCTGTATCCTTAAAACTCAGATACAGTAATATCTTCGTAAATCATCCATCTCTTGGCGGATCCAGCGTTGCTGCCAAGGCATTAGTTCTGGTGCGACAAGCTTGTATTCGGCTATCATAAGTTCTGGATTTCTTCCAGGTTGGAAGATCAGGTTAAATGGTGTGTAGATATCCCTTTGCAGCACTAGATTAACTAACAATAAATTCCCTTCAAGCTGGGCGATTGCCGCTTCAGTTAGTGGTCTTTGTCCGCTTAACGAACCTAGTTCCTCCCCCTCAATCCAGTCAACTAAGAGGCCTGCCACCTCCCCACTTTCATCAGTCAGTAAGCCATGCAGCTGCGGGAGGTGTGGGCTAAGAGCTGTCTTATGTAATAGAAGGAGCGTTTCAGCTTCCTTCCTGGCTGCTTCGGCCTTATTGATGCGTTCTAAACTAGATGCGTTGAAATCTCGATACATTTTGGCAGCATACCGTGTGTCGTTTATGATGACCTCATAAACATATTTTTCTGCGCCATTAAACGAGGGGTTACGTAATTCTTCTACCCCAGTGTACTGTTGGAAATTTAAAACACGTTCCGATGACATAAATAGGGTAATTACATCCGTATTATATATATTATAGGTTTTTTTGTCTAATCAGGTTACTTCGTATGGTTTATGCTCGATTAGTAGTTATAGTCATTAGATCGTTTATGGGGCAATGGGCGATATAATGTGAGTTTGAAGGAGAAGAGCCCAATACTCAGACTTATTACCCTGAACTTGGTTTTGTATCTGGTTTTCATAATTTCAGGACTTTATGGCGAAGTCGATGGATTTTTGGAGGGGGAAAAAGCTTGAGGCTGGTGGGAGTAATTACTTATGTAAAATTGTCAACAGCGTGAACGGATCTTCCGGAATGCAAATATTCCTTAGTTCCAAATGAAGATGCGGACCAGTGGAACAGCCGGTAGGACCCATGGTACCGAGGATGGAACTTGAATCCTTGGGCAAGCTCAGGACAAGCTCGATTTCGACTGAGTCGGAGCAATAAGCTCACCTGAGCAACCTCGATGTGTGCCGAGGACAGGACTTGAACCTGCAAGGGTTACCCCACACGCACCTCAAGCGTGCGCGTCTACCAATTTCGCCACCTCGGCTTCTTGAATCAGAACACACCTCTTCATGGGCTATGTTATTACAAACTCAGGTTGTTCCTCTGTTTCCTTTCTCGTAATTTATGAAAAGCATATTTTATCATCTTTATTTACTTCGAGTATGTAGGAAAACGTATAAAACTGTTAGAGTAATGATATGTCATTGAATAAACTTTTTTTAAAAGGCTTTAACATCACTCTATGTTTTGGGCTGTGGACTGTATTTTTCGTTTCTAAAGTACATGCCCTCACAATTAATACCCTCAATTTTTATCCTGAAGTTATCTCTCGTGACGTAGAATTGGGAATACAACACCAAAATTTCCCTTACCCTCCTGAAATTGTTCCTTCGGTTGTCAATCTACCTAATAATGCTGGACGGCTATATAACATGAGCACAAGTTATTCTTTTATTTGTAAAACAACAACGGCAGTTTCTGGAAATCTCTTAAATAGCTCTCCTGCGAATAAATTGACTTTAGCTTCGGCTAACTGTTCATTGGCAACACAACCCGACCTGATTTTGAATGTTAACTCGAGTGGTGTTGTAACCCCAAACCTACCGAATGCAAATTATTACCTCCCGGATATGAGCACACCCTGGCGTTACACTTACAACGGCATCACCGGCCTTCATCTTTTAGGGAACCGTTTAGTGTCAATACGGCACAATGAGCATCAGAATATGAGGAGTAGCTTTAACAACAATTTTTACTTCTACCAGGGTACTGTTTTCCCTCAAGTGAGAGTTGATGGTTCAAATCCCTGCTATGCTGGTTATGTCAATGGTGTATGGCAGCAGTGTTGGCCTTCATTTGCCGGTTTTGGCAGCATAGGGATAACGAACTTAAGTACTTACCAACCTTCTGAGTGGAATTATTCCACCACCACCGATCTAGGTCCGCATTTATGGCCTGAAGTTGCATATAAAACCGCGAGTGGTACTCAATCCGGTTGGAATATTTACCACCCCACCTCTTTTGCAGACAGTGATTACCTTTATTCTTTTTATACCCGCTATACCGGCAACGGTAATGCTTGTTTTACCGCTGCGCGATCACCTGTAAATGGCTCTCTAGCTCCCTCAACCTGGCGGGTGCTAAAAAACGGTGCATTTAACTCCGTATCAATGCCGGTTGGATTTACCAAAGAACAGATAGCCAATTATTATGATGACGGTAGTCCGAGTTCTGATTGCTTATTCGGAGATAATACGGACCAAGAATGGTCCGGCCAATGGTTTCGAGTTGCGCGGGCTCATTCAGAGTATGAGACTTTGCCATACTATATCGGTTTTGAAGAGCGATATAACCCAGACCAGATACCGGAAAACCAGCAATGGGAAGCGGGGGTTAGAATATCCAAAGACCTGATACATTGGTCTCCTTTTATGCGTCTTGATTACCAGACCGGTGGCACATGGGGTATAGGTAAATATACTTACCCAACCGCGTACAATGCGGAGTCAACTTCTAATGACCGAGTTCATATCGAAAATGCTTTTATGGTCGGAAATAGCGCTGACAATGGGGCATCTGGCGAAGGTTACCGCCTATTTAGAATGCAACTGAAGCTCCACATAAAACCCCCGCTTGATAAGATACGAACGGTCGTAAACCATTACTATCGACAAATGCTTGATCGTAACGGATCTTCATCGGACGTTGATTGGTGGCAAAATCAATTTAATACCAAGGGCTGTAGGGCAATTATTAAAAGCTTTGCCACTTCGCCTGAGTTTCAATCAAGAATAATCTCTATGACAAATGGAGAATATATGACCTTATTATTTCGTACGATTTTGGCACGTGACCCATACATAAACGAGACCGGTTATACCTACTTTCTAAATTTATTAAATAGTGGCGCTTTTAACCGCACCACTATTGTCGACCGTTTATCCAGCGCATATGAAGCGTATACAGCTTGTGATGCAGGTTTGGTATATATAACCTCTACCCCAACACCATCACGAACTCCCACCCCTTCACCGACACCATCACCTACACCCACTCCCCTACCCACCAATATAATCGGCGATACCCACCCAGTGGGTTTTCCAGATTACGACGTGGATTTTTTAGACTGGATAAACACGCTCGACAAGTTTGATCAATCATATTGTGCGGTTAATGTCGTCGGAGTGTGCTTATTAGATATTTTTGACCACAATGTTCAGGTAAGGAATTTTGGGCGAAGAAATTAGCTAAGCCATATTATCCCATTGGTAAACATGTTTAATTACCAGTCAACTTGATTGTTTGCCCGAACGCGATAAAGCGCAGTAGATGCTGACAGAAATTGTCTACGGGCCTCTTAGATTACTTCGGGCGAATAAAATATTATAAACCACATACTAATGACTGGTCTTTATCAGTCATATATTTTAATCACGGTTATTGCCCGCAGCGAATACTGAGCCTATCTAGGCTGCAAACCCCCCTTCTTGTGTTATGGAAAAAAATACGGCAGGGTAGGCAGGATTTATACATGTCAGACTCAGATATGGTGCCGCGGACAGGACTTGAACCTGTATGAGTTGCCTCACACGCTCCTGAAGCGTGCGCGTCTACCAATTTCGCCACCGCGGCTTGTGAATTGAGTGGACCTGATAGGATTCGAACCTATGACCTTTCGAATGTGAATCGAACGCTCTAACCAGCTGAGCTACAGGTCCAACGAAAAGTGTTAACCGCATTATTTTACTACACACACGCCTTTTGTGGGGATTAAGGATTGACTGAATAGACTTGGTTTATTTGTTGCCGTAGGCTCTGGATTTTTTCGATATTGATGTTTGATCGACTCAGTTGGCGTGAGGTAATAAACTCGGCTAAATTAAAACCGCCAATGTCCGGATCGGAGTATTTTTCTACTATTTTTTCGGTTGTATAAAGTAGACTACCAAAAGAGAGCAACTGAGTTCGTTGGCATACCTTTAGACAAAGGGGTAAATCTAGATTAATTTGTTTTACAAGGGAATAGGAGTCGGGAGAGAGACGGGCAAGATAGCCATAGTCGACGCCGTTGGGAAGCGCGGCCGGTCTAAAATGATAAATGAGATAATCAAAGTGTAAAAGATTGGCTACAACCAATACGACACCGACTGCGATAAGCGACAGGTGGAGAAACTTTTGTTGCGACCATGTTTTTAACCAAGCAAGACTTGCCATGGTGAAGCTGCTAAAAATAAAGGTAACGATTAAAAGCCCCCATAAACGTTTATAGGTAAAACCCCAGGAATTTATATAGGCAATGTCACTTGTGAGAGCAAAAAAGTTTAGGATTAGGCCTTGGATAAGTAATCCGAAATAAAGAGTTTTGGCATATTTACCCTGCTGTTTGAGGCTGTAGTAGTGAAGACCTAAGAGGATGAGGGAGACGATACTTAAGTGGGCAAAGACTTCGCGGGTTCTTTGTGAGTGGGTTAAGTCATATTGAGCTAATTGATCGGTTGTCAACATGTAGAGATTTAATTGAGTGGCAATGAATATGGTTAAAACTATAAAAACGGCTAGCTGTGGGATAAGCAAGGGAATATTATTTAAGAAAATGTAGGTGCCGGTTGAATTTGCTTTAGGGCGATAGGAAGCAATTTTTATTATAAACCAGAGAACGAAGGAAAAAACGATCAAGCGCAGAATTATTCTTATAAGGTTTTCGTCTGCAAAAAGTTGTTGAACGTTGATTATGGAGCTGACGAAGCTATTAAAAATGGGATTCGCGGCTGCTAATACCGGGACAATGATGAGCAATAAAAGCACGGTAACTACGAGCGATATGAGAGTGGGACCGAGTTGTGTATTGCCGGAAAGGCTTATAGCTCGCTTTAGGTCTTGGCTAAAGTGTGAGGCCTTAGCTTGGAAGAGTTCTGATATTGTTGTAATAGGCGCGAGGATGGCTTCGAAAGGTGTATTGATGGTGCTTGAGGTTAACAGCATTAAGGAGCCGAAGAAAATTGAAGCCACGATGTCTAAGAGGATAATTTGGGGATTTGAACGGATAACAAGCATGAGGGCGAAAAAAAATGAGAGGCTGCCAAAGATTTTTGAGTAGGCAGAGAGTTGGGGGCGGGTGAAAAATCCCACAAGGCAAAAGCTTATGAGGGTAACGCTGATGCCAAGATAAGGGAAATAATGGCCAACGAGAAGATAGGCAGCGGCGATGGCAATAACAATACAAGCGATCCACAGCAATTTTGGGGAGGAAGGTGAAAGCATGATTAGATATGATTATACTCCCTTCTCGAATTTGAATGGTTTTTTGGTACAATAGCCCCGGTGCATGTTGGTGATGCTCGCCTTTGTGGGTAGACCCGCCTTAGTAAAAGATGGAGGGGGTAATAACCACTTATAGCAATCACGATTAATTACTAGTTGGTACGTTGATACACGTGCGGTGGTAGCTCAGTTGGTAGAGCGCCTCCTTGCCAAGGAGGAGGTCGCGGGTTCGAATCCCGTCCGCCGCTCAGAATTTTTTACAACGATTTTTTTTACCGACATGACCCTGGGCGTAATTCGATGATATCTGGCTGTTAAACGAGTAGCGTTTCACATGTCTTAAGGGACTGTGACGGTTGTGTGATACCTTTTGTGGTCATCGGGATTTTCGTTCACTGACGGCTTCGGGGCTTTTGCTGTTTATATGGGGTATTTTGGGTATAAGCGCAACGGCGACGGTAACAATAATACCAATGAGGTGATAGTTAAAGCCAAAGGCCATCCCGATGGCACCAGCAACCCAAATACTGGCGGCAGTGGTGAGGTTTTTAACACTGGCACCTTCTTTGATGATAAGACCGGCACCCAAAAAGCCGATACCCGATACTATTTGGGCGGCTATACGGGAACGTGAAGCCGGATCCACCATTGATGAGAGGAAAGTAAAAAGCATGGCACCGGTGATAACCAGCGTATGCGTACTAATACCAGCATCTTTACCCCGGGATTCTCGCTCGGCCCCAATAACAAAGCCTGAGATTAAACTAAGAACCAAGTCAATAACAAGGTTTATCTCGTTTGGACCAAAGATAAAATTCATTAATCGATTATACGACACAGGATACCGTTTAATACAAATACTCATGAGTCTGATGTCAAATTTTGATACTATTCTTGCAAATTTAAGGCATTCTCGTCATAATTACCATTTGGAGGGATTTCGACATGTTTAAAGCGATAGGGCATTTTTTCTTGGATATTATTGAAACAGTGGTGATTGCACTGTCAATATTTTTGATTGTGTATTTATTTGTGATGCAACCACACCAAGTAAATGGTTCGAGTATGTACCCGACTTACGAAGATGGTGAATACCTCCTCACTGATAAGGTTTCTTATCGTACAGGTGAACCCAAACGAGGAGATGTAGTCGTGTTTAAAGCCCCTAGGGCAGCCCAATGCCCCGAAGGCACAGGATGCGATTTTATTAAACGCATTGTTGGATTACCCGGGGATTTAGTTGAAGTGAGTAATGACGTGGTGATTTTGAACGGTCGCACATTGGACGAAGAGTACTTACCCAACGGGGTGGTCACCAGACCGGGAGCTTACACCAGCAACGGCGCGATTACCGTACCTACCGGCTGCTATTTTGTTATGGGTGATAATCGGCCCCATTCGAGCGATTCACGGGTGTGGGGAACGGTGTGTAAAAATGAAATTGTGGGTAAGGTATTCTTTCGATATTGGCCGCCGACACGTTTGGGCTTAATAACTCATGCCAACTACTCTATTGGTAACTAGGAAGAATTAGAAAGAGAAAACCTTATTAGGTTGTGGTTGGTGATGAGCTTGAGGTAATGGCTGAGTGGATCCTGGCAAGTATATCGTCGGTAATTTCGGGTGAACCTTTTAGCACGATATACAGTTTGGTTTGACGCAACGAACGTTTGAGTTTGACATTGGAAAGGGCACCTAGAGAACGTTGGATATCGTCTTGCATGCGATCAATCGATTCCGAAACGATAAGCGGCTGGCCATCGGTGGCTCTGGGTTTTTGACCACTTTGGTGCTTAAAGCGGCGAGCTAATTCTTCGGCACGCCTAACCGAGGCGGATTCCCGCATCACGATTTTGTAGGCTTCGATCATGAGCCTAACATCTTCGATGGCAGCGAGCGCTCGCGCATGACCTTCGGTGATGATCTTAATGTGTTGGACACATACGGAGCGGATTTGCCAATTCGTTCCGAGATTTGGGTGGTGGAAAGATTAAATTCAATCGCCAAACGATCAAAAGCTTTAGCGCGCTCTATAGGATTCAAGTCGGAGCGTTGCACATTTTCGATTAAGGCCATTTCGAGCATGCCTTGGGGGGTTGTTTCTTTAATGATAACGGGAACTTGGGTTAAACCCGCGAGTTTAGATGCACGCCAGCGACGTTCACCGGCAATAATTTGGTAGCCAGCCGGTGTTTGGGCAATGACTAAGGGCTCCAAAATGCCATGTTGTTTGATGGAGGTGACTAGATCTTCGAGGGTATCGGTGGCGATGCTGCCTCTGGGTTGCAACGGATTTGGTTGCAAGTGGTCGATGGGTAAAAAATCAACGGTATCGGGCATTGGGGTGGTTTAGGTAACGTTTACGACTGAGCGTGAAATTTTTTGAGTAAAGGTAACTGTACCGTCTTTCAAGGCAAATAGGGTGTGGTCACGACCGACTCCGACCCCAGCACCAGCATGATATTTGGTCCCCCGTTGCCGGATAATTATTTGACCAGTCTTTACAGCTTGGCCACCATATTTTTTTACGCCTAGACGCTTGCCTTTTCGAGTGGTGTGTTGGGCGGTCTTGCCGGCTTGTTTAACTTTTGACATAACAATAAACTCCTTGATGCAGATTACGAGGTATTTTAGTAGATTACGCCTGCTTTTGCAAAACGTAGATTGAGCGTTTGATGCGGGCTTTGGGACGTGAATAACTAAGGTTTTTCACGAGTTGAGTATAGCCATACTTTTCACAGCTGTCAATTAACTTGTCGAAGGTGTACCCCGTGCTATTGACGTTAAATTGAGGCAAGGCACAGACTATGCGCCCATTGCTTTTAAGGAGCGGATGAAGACGTTTGAGGGTACCTACGTATAGTTTTGATAAACCCTTATGAAGGTTAGAAATTTTAGTATTTTTTAGATGTGGCGGACCTAAGAACCCTTCGAAAACAATGGCATCGACTTGATGAGGGAGTTGGTCCACGGTTAGCTGTGCGGCATCGGCTTTAAAGAGTGTGTACGAGGAGTGGTTATTAAAAGCTTGCTGATACCAATCAAGGTTACGCTTAGTTTGAGATAACGCTGCATCACTCAAATCTGAGCCGATTACTTGAACACCTAATTCCAATGCTTCCATGAGAATGGTACCGGTACCGCAAAAAGGATCATAGACAATGGTATCGGGGGTAAGCGAATTACCCAGGCTTAGATTAACCATAACACGGGAAATTTTTGGAGGCATCATACCGCGGCGAGGATCGGGGGCTGGACGATGAAAGTCCTTGGTGTCCCAGCGATTTATATCTTGTACGGTGATAGCCTTGTAGACGTGCATTTGATTTAGATACGAAGCGATTGCGTAATCGGCATACTTATTAATGCTACCGGCGGAACTAAGCGGGGATTCAAGCACCCGAAAATGGAGAGAGTGCGTCACTTTCTCCTGACTCAAAGCCTTAACCCGCCCCGATAACGATTGGAGGTCGATATCGGTATTTATATTTGAAAGCGAGAACGAATGAATTTTGGAATTAGTGATATCCGTGCTGATGACATCGGATAGATGGGAGATTGATGTGTTTGAGTAGAGTAAACTATATATTTTCACTACCCCACCCAAGGTTAATTGCCAGCTGTGAGCCTGAATGGGCTTGCGACTGGTTGCGGTGGCGAATGAAGGATATTGGGTGAGGGTTAAGGGGGAATTGAATCGATAATTTACCGCTTTAAGTTCGGCCCACGAAAGTAATGGAGAGCGCCCGAAAAGAAATAAATTCTCCATAGGTTTAGTGTAAACTAATCGTTAAAGGGATGTGATAAAGCTAGGAAGTTGTCTTGGCCGTTTTTTTTGGAGTTGAAGAGGGTTTGGAAGTGGCGGGTGTCGATTTCTTTGACGACGCTGTTTGATCGAATGGGAGAATGGTGACTACGGTTTGCAGGCTGCGATAGCCAATGTGCCGGCGGTAGCGTGATTTGGCTTTGTAGGTGCGCACCTTTATTTTTTTGCCTTTTGAATGTTCCTTAATGGTAGCGGAAATTGAAGCTTCTAGATACGGAGTGCCTAGCTCGAATGTTTTATTGTTCATTGCCAAAACTTTATCAAGCTTAAGCGTTTCACCCACTTTGCCCCAATGACCAACAAGGTGAACTTCTTGGTTAGGTTCGATTAAAAACTGTTTGCCGGCAAATTCAACGATAGCGTACTGCATAGATATTGACACTTTAAGACTACTATAATCTGATTCCGGTTCGATGTAGCGCGGAACAGGGGGTATTGTAGCAGGGGTAACCAGGCTGTGCAATTAGAATTTACCGAATTTCTAGCAGCTTAGCTTTGGTGTGACTATGGATTAACACAGAGACGCAAAGGCCTACCAACAGGGCAAAACTGACACTGGAGCTACCGCCATAAGAGATAAATGGTAAAGTAATGCCGGTAATGGGCATAACCCCCATATTCATGCCTGCGTTGACCACAACCTGATACAACACAACACACAATACCCCGAGGCTAATAATGCTACCGGTGTCGGAATCGCTTAGGCGAGCCGCGGTGATACACGCCCAAAACAGTAAAGCGTACGCAAAAAATATGAGGATGCCGCCTAGAAAGCCTAATTCCTCAATAGTACTGGCAAAGATAAAGTCTGTATGGCGCTCGGGCAGAAAGCGTAAATGTGACTGGGTCCCCTGCCCTAAACCACGACCGGTGAGTTTACCACTACCCACGGCAATTTGTGACTGGATGGCATTGTAGCCGGTACCTAAGGGGTCGCGGGCTGGTTCGATGAAACTTATTAAGCGATCACGTTGATAGGGTTTTAGGGTGAAAAACACCACAGGAATAAGGATTAAAAAACTGAAGACGATGACGCCAATGTTTTTAAATGTGATACCCGAGGCCAATAAGGAGATGAAAGACAGGATGATGATGACCGACGCTGACCCCAAATCGGGTTGAATATAGATGAGTACTGCCGGGACTGCCATAAGGCATAAAAACTTGACTAAACTAATTAAAGAATGATGGTTAATGTGGGATAAATAGGTAGCGCAAAACACCACTAATAACGGTTTAGCAAGTTCTGAGGTTTGCACGTTAAAACCGCCTAAGCTGATCCAACTGGTTGAACCCCGGGTGATTTGACCGAAAATGAGCGTGAGCAGAAGCAAACCAATGGTGGTGGCATACCATGGCCAAGGTGAAAAGGTGAGCAAGTGGTAATCAAGCCGGGCCAGAACAATGATACCAACTAAACCAAGGGTGATACCCACACTTTGGATGGTAAGGGTTGCGGGGGCGACTGAGCGGAGCATGATAAGGCTAAGCCCCCATAAAATGAGAAGGCTTAAAACTATAGGTATAAGGCGAAATATTTTTTCCACGAACCCACAATACCACGAGGTATCAAAGGAACAAAGTTCCCTGGTAAAAACGCTATCGGGAATTAGTGACTTTTAAGACAGGACCTATTTTGAGTTCTTGAGCAAGAACTTTTGATTTAATGTAATCCTCAAAGTCTATTGGCCAAGAAGGCGCTTCTACTATTACCATGGCATCACGGGCGGTTTTTTGCGCTTTTCTTAAATCTTGAATTTGACGAATGAGCTCACGCGCTTCACCTTCGGTTCTCAGCGGTTCAGTAATGGTAGTATCTAGGGTGATCTTTAACTCACTCCCCTGCTCCCAATTGACTTTCTTGACATTAACTTCATCAGCAATAACCGACATAACTTCTTGAGAAGGGGCAGTGAGGGTGGAGGTGACGGATAAGGTTGATAAGGGCTGGCGAACTCTAATGCCGGAATCCTTGCGCAGGGAATGGGCTTTTTCAACTATCCGGCGCGCTTCGGCCATAATAGATTCCAGTTGGGGTTGGCTTGCCGATTGGTCAAAAGTCGGCAGAGATTCGAGGTGAATACTCGCCATTTTCTTGCCCGGTAGGTTTTGATAGATAACTTCGGTGATAAACGGCGCAAACGGGGCCATGAGCAGAATCCAGGTTCGAAGAGCGGTACGAAGGACTTTGAGGCTTTCATTATTGCCTTCTCGCAAACGATCACGCGAGCGACGAACATACCAGGTGGATAAATCCTGGACATATTCCATGAGCGAGCGTGAACTTAAAACGACATCGTAGTTATCCATGGCAGTGGTAACCGTCTGGATTAAATTATTGGTGAGTGAGACGAGCCATTTATCCAAAACATCCTGAGGGTCATCGGGAAAACCATAGTCCCCTACTCCGTCATCAAAAAGTTGGTAAAACTTGAATACGTTCCAGACGATGTTAAAGGTTTTCTTGCGGATTTCATCAATGGCAGCGCGGTTAAAGTTGACGTTCTCGGCTGTTTTCATCAAGGGAGAACTGGCAAAATACAAACGTAGTGAATCCACCCCATATTGATTAATTATTTCCATGGGATCGGGATAATTTTTCTTACTTTTGCTCATTTTGGTACCATCTTCGGCCATAATGGTGCCGGTGGTAAGGGCGTTTTGGAAGGCAGGTTTACCAAAGAGAGCGGTGGCCATGACATGGAGGGTATAGAACCAGGCACGGGTTTGGGCGATATATTCGACAATATATTGGGCCGGAAAGCGGGCTTCGAACTTGTCTTTATTCTCGAAGGGATAATGGTGTTCGGCAAACGACATGGACCCTGATTCCACCCAACAATCGAAGACTTCTTTAATACGGACAGCCTTTTCGGTTTTGGCCTCATCTACCCAGATTTCGATGTCATCAACAAACTCTCGATGGATGTCGGTTAAATCCTTGACCTGATCAGGATTGACTGCTGCTTCTTTTAGCTCTTGGATTGATCCGATTACACGAAGCTTACCCGATGTTTGAGATTGCCAAATAGGCATGGGGGTCCCCCAGTAGCGAGAACGCGAAATATTCCAATCGGGGGCGGTCTCGAGCCCTTTGCCAAAGCGACCGTGTTTTAAGTGGCCCGGGTACCAATTAATGCTTTGGTTGTTTTTAATCAGGTCCGGTTTGATTTTTTGGATATTTATAAACCATGCGGGTACGGCGTTGTAATACAAGGGAGTGCTACAGCGGTAACAATAGGGGTAGGAGTGAGTGATAGTGCTGGCGTGGTATAAAAGACCGCGGTCTTTAAGATCGTTAACAATCCATTCTTCGGCTTTTTTATAGAATTGTCCGGCAATTGGGTGGACAAATGACATGAACTTGCCCTGATCATCAAGCATATCAATAAGCGGCAGTTTTGCCTTTAGCGCAAGTTGATAGTCGTCCTCCCCATACATGGCGGCGGTATGGACAATTCCAGAACCTTCATTAAGGACAACAAACTCAGCACCTAACACATAAAAGGCTTTTTGGTCGCCAACCGGCAGATAACTATACAATCGCTCGTATTCAAGGCCAATGAGGTCTTCGCCTTTAAGCTCTTGGTTTACTTCATACTTGCCCTGCAAAACTTCAAGTCTGTCTTTGGCCAGGTAATAGACAGCGTTGTTCTGAGTGACTTGGACATAGACCGCAGCGGGGTTGACCGCTAGGGCAACATTTCCCATAAGTGTCCAGGGTGTGGTTGTCCACGCCAATAAGTACTCGTTTTGATGATTTTTTATCTTGAATTTAATGAATATTGAGTGGTCCTCTACCTCTTTATAACTATTATCCATGGCGATCTCAAAGTTAGATAAAGGGGTGGAACAACGCGGACAGTAGAGAATGACCTTTCGCCCTTGGTAAACTAAGCCATTGTCATACAGTTGTTTAAACGCCCACCAGACTGATTCCATAAAGGTGGTATCCATGGTTTTGTAGCTGTTAGCCATATCGACCCATCGACCAATGCGACGGATTACTTTGTCCCACTCATTATCGAAACGCAAAATTGCGGCACGGCAGGCAGAATTAAAATTGGCTATACCATATTCTTCGATGCCCCTTTTCCCTCCCTTGAGGTTAAGTTCCTGTTCGATGATATTTTCGATAGGCAACCCATGACAATCCCAACCCCAGCGACGTTCTACCCGAAACCCTTTCATGGTCCAGTAACGAGGAATTATATCTTTCATAACCGAACCTAGGAGGTGGCCATAGTGCGGCAAACCGGTAGCAAACGGCGGGCCGTCGTAAAAAACGTACGGTTTAGATTCGGGGCGCTCATTGACAGAACGTTTAAAGGCATCAACCTGATCCCAATAGTCAAGAACTTTTTCCTCAAGCTGAGGGTAATTAACGGGTTGATTGAGGTCATTGAACTTAAGGTCTGCCATTGACTAACTCCTGGCTAATTTTGATACAAAAAAAGGTACCGTTAGTTTTAAGGTCCCTCACCATGTTGGTGAGGGAGGTACCACCTTATTTTAATGTATAAGTATTAATGGGTAATGTTGAAACACCAAATTAATACTTATACATTAACTTAATCTTGCTATCACGGGCTTACCCGGCACAGTCTAGTGTAAAGGGTTGCCCCTTTAGTTCTTTGTGCAGCGTGTTTGGTTGCCAATGGATAGTTGGCATCGCTTTTTTGATTTATAGATATAGTATAGCAAACGTGTGAAAGAGTTGATTAAAGGTTAACAAGTTTGAAAAAATAGGCTACAACAAAGGCATATGTGGCAGCTTCTATCTTTGGTAGGTTTTTTGGGGTGGGCTGGGTATATAGCCCGCTGGGATAACCGCGTTTTCGGGGTGCGTTACCCTGTAACCCTGAGCTGGCTCGTACTGATTTTGTTTGTTGCCGGGCTTGGAAACCTGCTGTCGACGGTAGCGGTGACTATTGCAGTGACGGGTGTATTTTTATGGCTAAAGCAGCCATTCTTAAAATCTGATGCGGTGTTTATCGTGCTTTCGGCCATTTGTTTTATATGGGTTAGGGGAACAACTTTCCATGAATGGGATGAATTTTTTTGGGGCCTATTTGCCAAAAATGTAATTGATGTTCACGGTTTGACCACACCAGTATATGGATTATGGCCGATGAGTTTTGGTGGCATTGAAATTGTAAACGGGTATTTTCCCGGCATGCCATTGATCAATTATTATTTTTCGGCGGGAATTTTTAGCGAAGAGTTGGTGTATTGGTCATACGGATTGGTACTCATGATTTTGCTGTCAAGCTGCTGGTGGCTGGTAAATATGAATAAAACTGTATTCGGTTTTGTGATGGGTTGCCTGGTAATTGGCTTAATTGCGTTTAGCACGGGGAACAACGGCTTATGGCTAGCGTACGCCGATAATATAACCGGTTTAGCTTTTGGTTTAGGGTTGGTTACGATTTTGATTCGACCAAAACGATGGATTACCATTGCTCCCCTATTGCTGATGCCATATATGATTAAGCAAAACGCGCTGACTTTAACGCTAGGCTTAGTATTCTTGGGTGTTATGGAAACTTTCAGAAGAAATAAACGCAGCTCACTGCAATTCTTTGGAGTACTGGTGGTTTTATTGGCTATCCGAAGTCTGGGCTGGTGGTGGTTTATAGATAAAACAGGTTATATACCCGATAGTGCCATCCTGCCAAAAATGGTTGAATTGCATGAGTTAGGTTACCGGCTCATGCCCCGTATGGCCTTAGTGTTTTGGGCAGAGTTTTTACGCCTTAATGGAAGAATTTTTTTGCCCTGGGCAGGTTTAACAGTGTTCGGAGGCTTGTTATTATTCAGCTTTATTAGAAAAGGTAGAGTCAAGAGACTTTATGGTTGGTTAATTGGGCTTGGGCTGACTATTGGGTCATACACACTCTTGCACTGGTTCATGTACGCAACCCAATGTGGCGAGGCGTGCATAGACCTTAAGCCGTTACGTTTAAATTCATTAGGTAGATACATGGGATCGTTATATCTGGGTTTACTATTAATGGGACTCTTTTTGTACTACCAAAAATTTAGAGGAAAAATTATTAGCCTTACACCACTGCTTCTACTGTTGTTTTCGCTTAGCCCTTTATGGGTGGTTAAAACCGGCTGGTGGCGAATGCCAAGAGTAATTGCGGCTGAGTCGGAGAACATGAGAAAAGAAGCTCGTATCGCTGCCAAAGTGATAAATCAATTACCCGAAAAAAGCAGAATCTGGGTCATAGATAGGAGAAGTGATGGATATGGGGAGGTGGTGCTGCGATACCTGATTACCCCAAGAGAAACAAATACGTTTGGTTGGAGTTTAGGACCGCCCCACAAGGCCGATGATAATGGTGCGATGCCAATAACCGGAGAGGAATGGGGGCAATTACTGGTAAAGGGTAAGTACGACTATGTGTTTGTCTTAAAAACTGACCATGAATTTTGGGCCAGATACGGGATGATGTTTGAAAGGGTTTTAGGAAATTTTGAGCAGGGATTATTTAAAGTTCAGTTGACTGAGAACGATGCGGTTTGGTTCGAAAGCGTAGAGTTTGAATCGGGTATTACTTCTGACGTAGAAATGCGGGAATATCGAATTCGTCATCAAGGCTGGAGTCATCAGTGGCGGGGTTAGAACCGGGTTGGTCAGCGTCGGATACAGATTGGTTGTTGTTAGAGGACTGGTTTTGGACGGGTGGGGTTTGAGCGAGAGCGGATTGATTAACCGGTGTAATGTCTGAGCTAACCTGGGATCGGAGATGAGGTAATTGCCTGGCACGGGCAGCACCATAGGCAGCATTTTCATATTCTTCATCAAAGCCTGTGGCAATAACCGATATCTTAATTTCGTTGGCCATTTTATTATCGATGGCAGCACCAAAGATGATATTGGCTTCGGGATCGGCAGCTTGGATGATAATTTGGGCTGCCTCATTGACTTCGCTCATGGTCATATCTTCGCCGCCGGTAATGTTGAATAGTATGCCCTTGGCACCATCGATCGAAATCTCGAGTAAAGGAGAGGCAACGGCGGTTTTGGCGGCAGTCATAGCCCTATCTTCACCAACGCCGTACCCGATACCCATTAAGGCTGAGCCGGCGTCGGTCATAATAGTGCGGACATCGGCAAAGTCGACGTTAATTAAACCAGGAACGGTGATGAGGTCTGATATTCCTTGAACACCTTGACCTAATACGGAATCGGCATGGCGAAAGGCTTCTAAGAGCGTCATTTTTTTATCAACGACATCAATCAGGCGTTGGTTGGGAATGACAATGAGGGTATCAACTTTTTCTTTTAAGCGCTCAATCCCGTCTTCGGCCAGGCTCATTCGACGGGTGCCTTCGAAGGTAAACGGTTTGGTAACCACCCCCACGGTTAGAGCGCCGGTTTCTTTGGCGATTTCGGCGATGATAGGGCTCGCCCCGGTGCCTGTACCACCACCCATGCCGGCGGTGATAAAAACCATATCAGTGTCAAAGACTAGTTCGTGAATTTTATCGCGTGATTCTTCGGCAGCTTGACGGCCTATTTCGGGGTCTGCACCCGAGCCTAAACCCTTAGTAATACCATCGCCGATCTGAAGCTTGGTGTTCGATTGATTCGATAGGAGAGCTTGGGAATCAGTGTTGATGCTGACAAATT
>CAYXRB010000002.1:30366-31241 GCA_964467565.1 uncultured Pseudomonadales bacterium
CTGATCACGCACCATGCTATTGATAGCATTACCACCACCGCCACCGACCCCAATCACTTTGATTTTGGCGAATGCGTTTAAATCGGGTTTGACTAAAGCCATAACTATATGTGATCGGATGTGACTGTTAATCCAAACAGTGCAGCAAACTGCAGCTTAATAATTGTGTGGCCACATTGTATCACCTCTTACACTATTGTCTTTATGGGGCAGCTTGCCGGCAAGCAGTTTAAGGCAGTAGGGATTTAATAAAGTTTATAACACTTTGATAGGCAGATTTTAAGGGTAATTTTTGCAGAATTGAGCCCATTGCCGGCGTACTACTGCGTAAAGCACTGAAATTGGAATGCTTATGGGCATAGAGGATTAGGCCGGCAGCAGCAGCGTACGAGGGCGAGTGGAGTTCATCAACGAGGCCTTTTAAACCTTTAGGAATGCCGATACGTGCAGGCAATGACATAACGCGTTTGGCTACTTCTAAGAGCGAGACTGTTTCGGCGCCGCCACCGGAAACGACCAACCCGGCCGGAATTTTTTCCAGGACCTGAGCTTCTTTTAAATTTTGGTGGATGAGGGTAAAGAGTTCGATTAGTCTAGGCCGGATAATACCTTCTATGAGAGCTTTGCGAGAGGCAGTGACGGTATCGTCGCTAATGCCTAATTTTTGCAGATCAAGGGTGTCGTATTCTTTACGTAATCGGGCAATTTCGGATGCCTTAGCCCCAGTGGCAGAAGGGACATCTTTTTGGGTCGATGAAAGATACAATTTAATTTTTTCTGCACTACTTAAACTAATGCGCATGCCGATGGCGAGGTCATTGGTAATGTTTTTAGCCCCGATGGGCAGCACGGCCGTATATGAGAGTGAACCGTCG
>CAYXRB010000002.1:31251-34264 GCA_964467565.1 uncultured Pseudomonadales bacterium
CAGACCAGAAAATACCAGAGCCTGAGGGGTAATTCCCAGTTCGCTGACACATTTAGTGATATTTTTAATGGCCGTAGCAGCACCGGTAATTATATGGGCTTCGGCTTCTAGCCTGACTCCTGTCATACCTACCGGATCTTTAATGCCCGATTGGGCGTCGACGGTATAGTCCCGGGGAATGACATGAATGACCTCTCGTGCAGACGGCAGGGCAATGGCCCTAGCAGCCTCGATAACCCGGTCGACGTCATCAGTCGAGATTTCACCTTCGGGTTGAGCGACCGCAACAACCCCTTTAGAGTTTTGGGAGGAAATGTGAGCCCCTGATATTGAAACTATTGCAGAAGTAATATTGTACCCGGCCATACGCTCTGCCGCTTCGACACTTTGGGTAACACTCTGAATAGCTTCTTCGAGATCTACGACTTGGCTTTTGCGCAAACCCGCCGCAGGTCCCGAGGCGACACCAACTACATGGGTCTGGTTAGTTTCTCCGGATACATTGGCAATAACGGTACATACCTTTTCGGTACCAATATCAATGCCAGCGACTAAATGGTTTTTAGACATACCCTCAAAATTTACCTTCTTCCACAGCACCAAGTGCGCTTAATGGCTTAAGTACCGGCTGACTAAAGCGCACATCAATGACGGGTAATTCCGGCTTCATTGTAGCCTGGCTTAAAATTATTTGTAAAGTGGTAAGCTGCCTAGTGTGATCAAGTTGAGGATTTAAAACAGCCCAGACTTTATTATCTTGAGTCGCGTGTAGTTCATACGCCGAAAGACTTTTAGCGAAGGTGAAGGTAAAACCAATGTTAAGAGCTTGTTCAATGAGGGCAATGCTGTTTATATCTTGATTAAGGACGAAATTTTGGCGGGAATCAACGGTGGGTGGGTAAAGAAAATGCAGAAGCGGAAGAGGATTATTGGATGAGTAATCGGGAATTAGGGTACCATCAAGGGCATAGGCAACCGGAGTGATTTGTGCGGGATGAGTGATTAAAACCGACACTGGTTTGGTGGAAAGATCCACAGTTAAGGTATGAGGGAATTTGAGGCTAAGATTGATATTTTCATTAAGCATCGGATAGTTACGTAAGAGTTGACTCTGTATCTGTGATCGGTTGATAGATAATATTCCACCAGATACCGACTTTCTAAGCTCAGTGTAAATTGGGTCGGGGCAGGTATGACCATTAAAAACGCAGTACACCTGGAACGGAGTGCGCAACAGGAAAATGTTGACTATGAAAATTGAAGTAATTGAGATGAGCAAAATTATCCATCCAGCCCAAGTCAACAGACGGAGCGTGTTGGACCTAAATTTGGATGTGTCATTGACTGACGAGATTATAGACTTCATGAGCAGATCGGGGGTTGATTAATTTACTTAGGGCAACAGCATTACGTTTGTAGGCATGGTACTCACCTTTGATGGTAGTGACTGCCTGCATGAGAGTTTTTGGACTGATTTTTTCTTGCAGAAGAATCAAGCCTGCACCTTTTTGAGTCAACAGTTGGGCATTGTGCAATTGCTCATTTTTGGCCGCGATTGGCAACGGGATGAGAATAGCAGGAACACCACATGCCATTATTTCGGATACGGTATTAGCCCCGGCCCGGCTAATAATTAATTCGGCAGATTTCATGACCCAGGCAACTTCTGAGGATGTAAGAGTGGGTTTAATAACACCAGAATCCGGGGCAAGAGAGTGAGGTATTTGAGAGCGGCCAACTTGATGGACTAGATAATAGAATTGGCTTAATTGCGCATATGATTGACTTATGACGGAATTTAAGACCTGAGAACCCTGGCTACCCCCAGTAAGGTACATAATTGGTTTTTTTTGAGGGTTATTGATCCAGGTAGGTGGCTTTTGAGAAGTTTGATGAAATTCCGGCCTGATGAGATTGCCTGTGACGGAAGTTTTTTGTGATTTAATGTATTGAAGTGAGGTTATATACGAGAGACAAATGTGGTTGGCAATCGGAGCCAATAACTGGTTAGCCAAGCTAAAACCAGTTGTTTGTTCATGGATTATGACGGGGACTCTTGATAGATATGCAGCAAAGCCAATAGGAACCGAAATATAACTGCCAAAGCAGACCACCCGATCGGGTTTGTACCGGAGTATAGCCTGAAAAGATTGTATTAATGAGACAATGAAGCGAGGAAAGGTGAAGAGGGTGTGCCATAATTTGACGCGATTTAACTTCCACTCCGCTATAGGGATGGCTTTAACCTTGAGTTGGCGGGCAATACTTGCTTCTAAAGTATTTGAAGCCCGAGTGATAAGGAAGACTTGATCGGTAGTTTTACAGGCGCCAACAAAACTAATCGCTGGAGTGATGTGCCCTAAAGAAACAAAGATTCGCATATGGCCATTATACGCGGTACTTTAAGCAATTTAGGTAGACACCCAAGGAAATGCAGTTGAGTAAGAGGGCAGACCCGCCATAGGAAATAAAGGGTAAGGGAATGCCGGTCAAGGGAACGATAACCACCATAGCGGCGATGTTGAGCCACGATTGGGCAAACCACCACGAGAGAATGGTTCCCGCAACCAACCGCGGATATAGAAGAGGGATTCGCTGAATAAGGCCGAAACCCCGAAAAAGGAGCATACCATAGAGAGCAATAACTGTGATGCCTCCTATTAATCCAAGCTCTTCACCGATAACGGCAAATATTGAGTCGGTAGTGGCTTCGGGTAAAAATTGAAATTTTTGATTTGATTGGCCTAAACCGGTACCCAAAACACCGCCGTTGCCAAAACTTAATAGAATCTGGCGAATATGGTATGAACTGCCTAATGGATCGGCCTCAGCATTAATAAAAGCAGAGACGCGGGCACGACGATACTCTGACCCGAAAACGAAAGAGGTACCTAGGAGTAAGACAACAGCGAAAAAAAGTGTGAATTTCTTTAATGGCGCACCTGACAAAATATAACTGAGCGAGGTGCTGGAGATAATAATTAGAAGGGTCCCAAGATCTGGTTGCATCATG
>CAYXRB010000002.1:34274-41603 GCA_964467565.1 uncultured Pseudomonadales bacterium
AGGCGCTAACGATGGTGATAATAAAAGCGTAAGCTTTAAAACTCTTATTTTTGGCAAGAAGTGAGGGAAGATACAAAGCCAGTGAGAGTTTAATAATTTCTGAAGGTTGGACACTAAATGACCCGATAAAAAGCCACCGCTTGGCACCGTAAATTTTTGGCGCCACACCAGGTATGAGTACAATGAGTAATAGGAGTAAACTGAGAACTAATAACGCAGGACTCACCCGACGATAAAAGGAGAGTGGGATAAGATAGACAATAAAGGCAGCTGAAAGCCCAACTAACAACCAAATGGTTTGAAGCTTGACAAAGTAATACTGATCGGAAAATTGTTTAAAGGCATCGATCATGGAAGCGTCGAAGATCATACGAAGGCCGATGAAACATAAAGTTAAGACAACTAAAAAACTAACCCAATCAAAACGAGCGAATTTAATAAGGGGATTAAGCGATTTTTGCTGACGTCGAAGACGAAATTTTTCATGAGTTTTTACACGTACTAAGGAGCTGATTTGACGAGGTCGTTTTTGGTTTCGATGCATGTTTTTTGACATAATTAACGACTAAAACTCAACGATTAAAGGCTTTAGATTACCATTCTTTCATGAACTAAGGGTGAAACGGGAGAGGCAAAGTAAGTTTTAAGGTGATTACAGATTTGTAACTATCTCGTTGAATTGTTGGCCGCGATCGAATTCATTTTTGAACATGCCGAAGGATGCAAATGCCGGGCTTAATAGGACAGTTTCACCGGTTTTGGCGGCACCTGTTGCGGCAAGGACGGCTGCTTTAAAGTTGTTGGTTTCCAACAGAATTTTTTGAGGGTTGAGGAGTTTTTTAAGTCGCTGTGTGCCCGAACCTTTTAGTAAGACACAGGCTTCGGCTTTTTGATTAAGAGTGTGTGCCAATTCTTCTAGCGGAAGGTTTTTATCATGACCACCAATAATTGCTATGAGCGGCGAAGAGAGAGTTGTTAAAGCGGTAATGGTAGCAACCGGAGTGGTGGCGGTAGTATCGTTAACGAAGGTAATTTGATTTTTTATAGCAACGGTTTGTAAGCGATAGGGAACGCCTTCAAAATTGTTTAATGAGTCAACACACACCGATGCTGGGATACCGAAACACGTGGCCAAGCAAAAGGCGGCAGCAGCGTTGCGTCGGTTATGTAGACCGGGGACTTTTAAGGTTACGCCTGGGGGTAAAATAGATTCGTCGAACAAATGTACACGACCCGCTGCCTGATCAGCCCAACTAGAAAATTCAGGTTGCTTCTTGAGTAAACAAAGGTGGTCCGACTTGGTTTGGTATTTAAAGATGTTGGTTTTATCTTGATAATATTCGGTGACGTTTTTATAAGTGTTTAAGTGATCGGGATACAGATTAGTGACACAGGCAAAATTTACCGATATTTTTTTGGTGGCAAACGCCTGCAACTGCCAAGAGGAGAGTTCGAGGATGGCCACTGAGTCCTCGTTTCCGTCGATGAGTTCGAGTAGAGGGAGTAATGGCTGGTGGGCTAAGTTACTGCCTAAATACTGTCCCGGGATATCCAGACTTAACCATGGCGTGAACCATAAGGGTGGTAGTGGATTTTCCGCGGGTACCGGTAATACCAATGGTTTTTAGACCACAATATTCAATAAACAGTTGCGCATCCATAACGATGTCTTTACCTTGAGACCTGGCATATTCGAGGATGGGGTGATGCCATGGTATCGATGGGTTACGGACAATGACTTGAGCCCAGTCGATATCCTCTTGGCGATGAGGGCCAAAAACAAACTGAACGGGATACGATTTGAGAATATCAACTGACGATTGCAAATCGGTTTGGCTTTTTATGTCTGCAACACGGACATGCGAACCGGCTTTAAGAAAAGTGATCGTTGATTTGCTCGCCCCGCCTAAAACCCCTAAGCCTAAGACTAAAACATTTTTACCCTGATACACTTGAGTGAAACGCGAAAATGGGGTCATAACAAAGTCTTTGGAATTTAAATAACGGCAAGCCACAATCCAAAGACCGCTAACATGATGGAGGCTAACCAAACCCTCATGACGATTTTGGGTTCTTCCCAGCCGATGCTTTGGAGCCAAAGGTGCAGGGGTGCAACCGGAAAGAGCTTACGCTTAAGTAATTTTTTTGACATTAACTGCAACAGAGAGCTGGTGATCTCGATGAAGAAGATACCACCGATAACGGCTACAGCCATGACTTTGCCGACCAAAATACCAACGACAGCCATAGTAGCGCCAAAAGACAGGGCACCGACATCACCCATAAAAATGCGGGCAGGATAAACGTTAAAATAAAGTAATGCGATGAGCGAGCCGATCCAGAGAGCCAGGAAAACAGATAGCGGAGTATCAAGAATTGATGAGGATAAAAACCAAAGGGCAAAAAGCGTAATCATCAGGACACCACCGGCCAGGCCATCGAGGCCATCAGTGATATTGACAGCATTGGCAAAACTGACGATGACAAAGGCAGAGAGTGGAATAAATAACCAACCTAGTTCAAAAACTCCTAAAAACGGTATGTACCAGATATCGATTTTAACAAACGCATAAAGGCAATAGGCGATAAATAGGGCAAGAGCCCACTGAATTCCAAATTTGTGGCGTAACCGTAAACCGTGGAACTTAGTTTTATCGACATTAAAAAACTTGAGCAGATCATCGTATAAGCCTAACAAACCAAATGAGATAAGGGTAAAGAACAAGATATTAACTTCGGCGGATAAAGGATGATTTTGAGTGATATAAACCCCAATCAACCGCATAAACGGGAGTAAAAGCATAAAGAGAAATGCGACAACGGCAATGACTAGTAAACCACCGCCAATGGGGGTGCCCGCTTTGTGGCGATGGAATTTGTCAAAAATAGGGGTTAATTTTCCAAAGGCATCTTGGGTGATTTGTTTTTGACGTTGGAAGCGTAATTTATATAAAAGGTTAATGTAGGGCACGATGACGATACTGGTGACGATGAAGGAAAAAATGAGTAGACCTAATAATAGCGCCATATGAACTTAATAATTCGAAAATAAGGTAAGTATATGAGGGGTAAATATGATGAGACCACTTAAAACGGCACCAATGGCACCAATTAAGACCATACCGGCAGCTACATCTTTGGCAATTTTGATTGAGGTACGATATTCGGTGGTGACTAGATCACAAACGGCTTCGATAGCAGTGTTGATCATCTCGCTGACAATAACCCAGAGGATCGTGAAGAGCAACAATAACCATTCAGTGCGGGTTATTTGGAATAACAGACCGGCAAAGAGTGCGAGGGCGCCAATTGTGACATGAATTTTTAAATTAGGATGGCTTAAAAAAGTGTATTTCAAACCTTCGAGTGCATGCTTAAAGGAACGGTGATGGTATTGCATCGGATTGGACTGATTTAAAGTGTGCATATTACTGCCGCTCTATTTTAGCCCCAAGAGACTTGAGTCTTATATCAATATCTTCGTACCCCCGATCAATTTGCTCAACATTGTGAATGATCGAGGTCCCACGAGAAGCTAAGGAGGCTAAGACCAGCGTAGCACCATGTCTCAAATCCCGGCAAGTGAATTCACCTGACTTGAGTTGAGTTGGTCCAACGAAGCGGGCAGCATGGTGGTGTGGGGGTGCAGATTCAGCATAATCAAAGTTGTATTCATTAATGGGGTCGGTAACCTGAGGTGAAAATAAGGTAATCGATGCCCCCATGTCGAGTAAGTGTTCGATGTAGTGAAATCGAGAGGGATAGACGGTTTCGTGGATAACCGAAGTTCCATGCAATTGAGTGGCCAAAACAGCCCATAAGGGTTGCCAATCGGTCATGAAACCAGGATGCGGCCTAGTGGTAACATCAGTTGGTGCGAGTGGTTTACCCGGGTGAAAAAAACGAATGCCATAATCCCCCACCTCGATACCCGCACCAGTCTCTTCGAGTTTTTCCAAAAAGGCTTCGAGTAATTCAGGTTTGGCATTTTCGACAATAATATCTCCACCGGTAATAATGGCGGCACACGCGTAGGAAACGGCTTCATTTCGATCAGGCATAATCCGGTGAATACCCCCCGATAATATGCTCACCCCTTCGATTTCGATCACTTTACCATGACGTCGGCGCACCCTAGCGCCACATTCGTTTAGAAATTTGATCAAGTCATCGACCTCAGGTTCCTGGGCTGCGTTTTGGATGCGCGTGGTGCCTTTGGCTAAGACACCGGCCATAATGATAGTTTCGGTGCCCGTGTGTGAATTTTTTGGAAATTTATAGGTACACCCCTTTAGTCCACCGCGGGGTGATTTAACGATTAAGGATTGGTCGCGGTACTCGATAGTAGCCCCCATTGTTTGCAGCGCTTGCAGGTGCCAATCAATAGGCCGTTTGCCCAGTTTATCACCGCCGGGATGAGGCACGATGGCGGTATTGAAACGATGAAGCAGGGCGGGTATGAACATGGGGGCTGAGCGTGAGGTTTCACCAAATTCTTGAGGAATAGCATGGCGATTAAGCCCCTTGGGATCGATAAAAATTGCCCGTTCGCCTTTCTGGTCAACCGTGCCACCCAACGCGCGAATGCACTGCGCCACGTGATCGACTTCGGAGATGTGCGAAAAATTAAGCAGGCGGCTTTGAGAGCTTTTAGCCAGGAGACTGGCGATCATGAGCTTAAAGCTAGCATTCTTCGCCCCACCAAGACGAATAGAGCCGACTAATGGGTTTCCCCCATGGATGGTAAATGAGGCCATATTTATTTAAAGGCACCTAATTTAATGATTTCATACTCGAGGTTGATACCAAATTTTTCTAAGACTTTGGCCCGAACTTTTTCGGCAAGTTGGTAATAGTCGGTAGCGGTGGCAGAACCGGTGTTAATAATGAAGCTGGCATGTTTATTGCTGACCTGGGCATCTCCGACAGAAAGATCTTTACACCCGGCTTTATCGATAAGGTACCCGGCTGACTGGCGCCCATCTTTAAGACTGGGATTCTTGAAAACACAGCCGCTACTCGGGAACTCAAGCGGCTGGGTATCACGACGACGCTTAAGGGCAGCTAAGGCTTTTTGTTGAGCAAGCGAAGGGTTGGTGGGGGTTAGAGAGAACTGGGCGGCAAGGATGACATGAGGCTTGGTATGAAAGAGACTAAAGTCGTAGGCGAATCGACACTCAGTTCGAGAGAGAGTTTTCATCTCGCCGGTGTCGCTTAAAATGTCAACTTGCGTAATATAGTCTCCAATTAGTTTTTGCAGATAATGAGAGTTGTTGTACACGGCACCGCCAACGGTTCCGGGAATACCGAGAAATTCTTCTAAGCCACCCAAACCCGCCCGAGTAGTGGTGTTGACTAAATTATTGACGATGACCCCAGAATCAGCGGTGACATGGTTGGGTTTGGGGAAATTTAGTTGTATTTGACTACTGCGGTTGATGACTGTAAGCCCGGGCAATCCTGCATCTGAGATGAGCACGTTACTCCCCCCGCCCAAAACCCGATACGGGATTTTCTTATTAATAGCCCGCTTTACCGCTGACACTAATTCAGCTTGTGAGTTCGCGATAATAAATTTCTGGGCGGGACCACCAATTTTGGCATAGGTAAAGGGGGCTAAAGGGATATTTGTCTGCATAAAAGTTTAGGGTAGTAATTGTTTATGGATTTGGTAAATGTCGCCAGCACCTAAAGTGAATACTGCGTCCTGTGGTTTTAGGTTAGATTTTAAATAGGTGACTAAGTCGGCTTTTGGCACATAGACCGCGTTTGATTGATGAGTTTTAATTGCATCCACCAAGGTTTGACCATTAATGGATGGGTCTGGTTGCTCACGGGCTGAGGCATAAATATCGGTAATGATGACTTCCTGCGCATGACCAAAAGCCTTGGCGAATTGATCGAGCAAAACTTTTGTGCGCGAATAAGTGTGGGGTTGAAAGACGACAACAAGACGCTTTAGGGGTAACCAGAGTTTGGCAGCCTTGAGAGTTTCTAATACTTGGCTTGGATGGTGGGCGTAATCGTCGTAATAGACGACTTGATCTTTTTCGCCAATTTTTTCGAAGCGCCGCATACTGCCCCGAAATAATTGGAGCGCTTCGATTATGGTTTGGTGCTCGACCCCACATTGACGGGAAACTAGATAGGCAGCCAAGGCGTTTTGGGCATTAAACACACCCGGAACCGAGAGAGTAAAATTAAAATCGGCTGATTGCCCGCCACAAGTGACCAGCTGCTTTCCCTCACCAATAAAACTATCCTTGACATACCACTGACCTTCTTGAGGAGTCCGACCATACCAAAGGACGTTCATGCCTGATAAGGACAATGATTTTAAAGGGGCAGAATTGGCATTGGCGATGAGAACACCATCTGGGGGTAATTGGTCAAAAAAAGTAGTAAAAGCTTTTTTAGTTTCTTCAATGTTGGCATACGCATCGGGATGATCGTGGGCGATGTTGGTACAGACAATTATGTGTGGGGATTGAAATAAAAACCTGGGGGTATTATCAATTCCTGGAGAAACGACGTACTCGTCGGCTTCGGCGATAAAATGAGCACCGGTAGAAACCCGTCCAGAAACTTGCAGATTCAGGACTTTGCCGACACCAATATAAAATGATGGCTTTAACGAGGCGTAATCGAATATTGTGGCCAGCATGGCAGCAGTAGTGGTTTTTCCCCCCACACCGCAGACAGAAATACCGATTTTACCCCGCATTACCTGAGCTAAGGCTTGAGGCTGTGATAAGACAGGAATCCCACGTTTTTTTGCCTCCTGAACTTGCAGGCTCATTAAACCCTGATGCGCCCCGGTATAAATAAGTGCCTGAGTTTGTTGAGGGAATGAATCGGCTATGTTGACATTAGTGACGGGAATGTTGCGGACCCTTAAAAGATCAGCGGTAACGAAGTCTTCGTCAACATCACTACCTGAAACAGTAAACCCCATGTCTTGGAGACATAAGGCAAGCGCGGTCATACCAACGCCCTTGATTCCCATACAATGGAGGTGGCGGAGTGTAGAAAGGTCGACCGCAGCGTTTGACAAAGACGAATGGGCATTCATGCGCATGCTTTTTTAAAACCTGATTATTTTAAGGCGGCTATGACTGCAAATCGGCCGGCAACTGAATTGTCTGACTGGGAGCGTTGGTGAGAAAACAAGCTGTTGGTTTCGACGGTACATACCCCACTAAAATGTTGATTTTTCTTTAAGACCCCGGCATTTTTAAGAGTATCAGAAAGGTACCCGACAATATCTACTTTGTAACCTTTGGAAGAATGTTTTATATACGGTTTCCAGTCAGAGTGAGTGTCTAATTG
>CAYXRB010000002.1:41613-44097 GCA_964467565.1 uncultured Pseudomonadales bacterium
AAGGGCGCTGGGACCATACCAGACCATAACATCGCGCGGTTGGGTGCCGTATTTTTGGGCCAACAGGTTGAGGGCTTTGAGGTGAATGTCTGAGACTGCACCCCGCCAGCCAACGTGAATGACCCCGATTGTTTTTTTTGCCGGGTCATAAAGGATTAGGGGGACACAATCGGCGACACGGAGCATAAGGTAGATATCGGATTGGTCGGTAATAAAGGCGTCTACACCCGTAACGTTTTGGCCTTTCCACATTTTAATGTTTTCGGCATCGAGGGGAAGAACGCGGTTTTCATGGACCTGCTGCCCTTCGATAATTTGATAGGGGTTAAGATTAAGGGCTTTGAAAAGATTTTTGCGGTTGGCTTTAACAGTGGCTGGTGGTGAAAAACGAGGGTCGATATTACCGTCTTCAACTTCGGAATAAGCCAAGAAAACACCAGGATGAAATTCAACGATTTGCATAAGCTACAACTCCTTAACCAGAGTGTATTATCGCATACTATGGAAGTTTTCTCTAGGTTAGTGTTGGGAAAATTGGCGATGAAACGTTTCGGTTAAGTCGTCGATGGATTTGCTGGAAAATGTAGGTGTGAAGTGCTCATTACTGGGCTGCTGGTCTTGATAAGGGCCTTGATTGAGATGTATGGTTGTGGCTTGAGGAAATATATTATTGACTAATTCAAGTTGTTGAATTTGATCATCGACGAAATAAAAGTTGTAGCCTTTGTATATTTTGGCCAATTTAGGCAAAAAATCTAATTTATCTGTTGCGACATAATAGTCTGAAACCCAATTTATAAGGGAAAGGTTAACCAGCTTAATGGGCTCGTAAACCAGATCACCGTACGCGAATAACACAATTTTGGACCAATTACTGATGTAGTTGAACAATTCCTCAAACCCTTCACGGATAAAACTATTGAAATCCATAGAATAAATACTATCGGTGAGGATCGAGGGGTCGATATTGCCAAGTTCTTTAGCCAAGAGAGAACAAATCTGGGGAAAATCCACTTGATTCGCCTGCTGCCGACTGGACTCGTAGATTTGGAGGTATTTTTGGCTAAGTTCATCGAGGATAAACTCTTTACCGGTGTAGATTTGGAGTTGTTGTTGTACACGCAGGGGAATACTGAGTTTTAAGCGGTGCGAATCAAAGACTGTGTTATCAAAATCAAATACTACGACTGAGGGTTTATTACGCGCCGCTAATTTTGTGACCATTTTTGATTCTGCATGCGCTAACTCTTCTTGGGTATTAACCGCACTCCATTCTTGGGGATTTTTTAAAGGGAACAAGCCGACTTCCCTGCCTTGACTGACAGCCAATCCCAAACATTGGGTGAGGTAAAATTCACCATGGCTTGACTTGGGGATCAGGGGGATGTGCTTTCGCGCCCAGTTAACATTAAACAGGTAGCACCCGGCATTGACTTCGGTAATGCTTTTTTCGTCAGAACTGGCATCGGCTTCTTCGACGACAGCGGTGAATTTTTGACTTTTATCTCTAATGATTCTGCCTAAACCGTTTGGGTCGGATTGTCTTGAAGTAAGAATTGAGACCGGGAATTGCCCGTTAAAATGATATTTAATAAAATCGCGTAATGTGACTGATTCGTAGAACGCAGAATCATCACAATTGACGACCAGAACGGTATCAACAGAGGAGTCTAAGGCTGATAAGGCCAAATTAAGGGCATTGGCGGTACCCAACAGTTCCGGTTGATACACATAATTGACACTTTTATGGAGGATCCCTTTAACTTCAGAGGCTTTGTAACCGAGTACAACGTTGATGTCTTTGATGGATAACTTTTGAATTGTATTGACTATATAATGAAGCATCGGTTTACCGGCTAGAGGAAAGAGGGCTTTGGGTAAGTCTGAGTGCATGCGTGAACCCCGTCCGGCGGCAAGAATGACTGCCCCGACAGAGTTATTAGATAATTCCATGTATAACTCCAGCTAATTTATGGGAATCATGTCGCAGGAAGCTACGCGTTAACTGATCTCCCTCTACAGGCTTCGTAATAGCAGTACGGATTAACGGTGCACGAATGACCCGGGTATCTTGGGTGGGCAGATCATCCCGTACGGGGTATTCATTCTGAGAAGTATACGGGCTTAAGACTGAGGCATTTAAAGGAGCGTTGTTGAGAATGATGTAATTGAGCTTAGTGCGAATTGCTTTTTCGATAACTTTGACGTGATCGGTGGCTGTTAACTCATGGGTTTGGGAGTAGCTAGTCATAAGGTTGGCGATATAGATGATTTTGGCCTTAGTCTGCTTAAAGGTAGATTGAATACCCTGGACCACTAAATTGGGCATGAGGCTGGCGTATAAATCACCAGGACCAATGATGATAGCGTCGGCATGCATTAGGGCTTGCGCTGCGGGCGGATATAAAGCGGCACGGGGTGAAAGGCGAATGGATTTAATTCTTTTTCCACCCAGTTCACCGGGATTTGAGTGGTGTTCACCAA
>CAYXRB010000002.1:44241-49697 GCA_964467565.1 uncultured Pseudomonadales bacterium
GGGTCATATCTTGGAGAGCGGTGAGGATTAGATTACCTAAGTTATGCCCTTCGAGTCCGGAGCCTTTATTAAACCGGTACAATAATAAACGTTGGATCCAAGCTTGCTCTTTTTCTTGGGCAAGAGCGGCTAATGCCTGTCGCAAATCTCCTACCGGCAAGAAACCGAATTCATCGCGGAGACGACCGGTTGAACCACCAGAATCGGCGACACTGATAATGGCCGATAATTCGTACGGCTGTGTTTTTAAAGCCGATAGGACGACAAAACTGCCCGTACCCCCGCCCACAACAACAACAGATTTGGATTTTGCCATAGGCTACTTTAACTTTCTACTACCGGGTTTGCAATCGTGTGCGGTTGTTTAGTATAGATTTTACTAAAGGCCGGTACTGAGCCGGTTACCAGTGTAGTCGGACCAATGATTGCCCCTTGGCCTACACAGACTCCAGGCATAAAACTAACATTTACGCCGGTACGAACCCCTGAGGCGATGAAGGCGCCTAATTTGTTTTGGTTAGTCTGAATCGGTGGATTTGATTTTAAAACAATATTTGTTTGATCGAGACGGAAATTGGCAGTAAGGGTTTTGGCACCTAACCAAACATCTCTTTCAAGGACCGAATCGCCCAGATAGTTTTGATGTAATTGGCAATTAAGGCCTACATAACTGCGGACAACTTCGGAATAAGAACCGATGACACTCCCTGATTCAACAATCGATTCCCTAATGGTAACGTGGTCACCTATAACGGTATTAGGCCCGATATACGAAGGACCTTTAATGACCGCGTAGGGCATAACCTTGGCGCTTTCGGCTAAGTAAACAGGCCCTTCGATGACTGCTGTAGCATGGATGTACCCTTCATGGCGGGGATTTTGAGGCAAGTAGTGCGAGAGGAGTGTTTGGGAGACTGATAAAACATGATGGGGGTACTTAAGGGCAGCCCAGCTGCCTTGATAGGGAATGACTTTGACGGGATTTTTCTGAGCGTATTGAGTGAGGGCGCGTTCGTACACATCATCAGATTCGGATTGGGTGTGGTGTAGTAATTGGAACAAATCTTCGGGTTTTGAAAAATGATGAATGACTAAGTTGATCAAGTCTGACGGTTCTTTACCTTCTGCGGGTTTTTCGATAACCGAATTAAGGTGATGGTCGGAGTTTAATTTTATATAGCCACCAGGAAAATAATGGGATACTTTTTTAGCAACGATAAACGATTCGTTTTTTACAATGAGCGGGCTGAGAGATTCGATTAAGATTGGTTCGAATACATCGGTAGCGTTTAGAACCAAAATGGGAGAGTTAACCAGGGGTCGGGCTTTTAAAAGGGCATCAGCCATGCCTTGGGCTTGAGGTTGAATAACAAGGGTGGTGGGAACAGGAAAGTGGCGTTTTTGGTACTCATGATGCATGGACGGAGAAACGACGATGACAAGTTTTTGAATAGGTAGTTGTTGTACTAAATCAACAACATACTGATACAAAGGTTTGCCTAAAAAGGGGAAGTCTAATTTGGTGGTCGTAAAGGGATTAAAACGCTTGCCGATACCACCAGCGAGGATTATCGCGTTTGTTTGTTTCATAATTGTAATAGCGCGTGCTTGGCAGTTTCCTGATCCGACCAGGCAGTTTCATGCCTGCCGTCCAGGTTCATTGATTTTTCATGGCCTTTACCCAACAATACGACGGTGTCACCAGCTTTGGCTAACCGATTAATGGCAAAGTGAATCGCTTCTTTTCGGTCAATGATAGTGTGGACATGGCCATGGTTGGTTTTAATTCCTTCGAGCATTGATTTGATTATAAACCGAACGTCTTCGGTCCGGGGATCTTCGGCAGTCAAGATGACTTCATCGGCAAGCTGTGCACCAATTTCTCCCATAAGCGGGCGCTTTTTAGCATCTCTTAAACCCGCCGCACCGTAGACTGCGATTAATTTACCTTTGGTAGTATTTTTAAGGGATGTAAGGACACTTTTAAGGGCATTGGGGGTGTGGGCAAAATCGACCACAACAGTGAGACCGCGGTGATTGGGTAGGTATTCGAGACGACCAGGGATACCCGAAAAGCTAGTAAGGGCAGTTTTGATAGCGTTTTTACTTACTTTAAGGTTTTGCGCACACGTGACCGCGGCGAGCGCATTTGATTGGTTGTACGTTTCTTTGAAATGTTGCCGAATTAGGTGCAGCCACATTGAATTAAGTTTAAGGCTATAGGTATGTACGCGAGCGTGTGAGGGAACCATTCGGCGAAGTTCTCGATAGCTGGGGTCATCGGCGTTCAAAATAATCAAAGAAGCCTTTCGGGCTAGCTTGCTTTTGGTTTTTAAATAACGCTTGAAGGTTTTGTGGTAATCGAGATGTTCACGGGTAATATTGGTATAAACAGCGACCGGAAAATGACAGCCTAAGAGACGGTGCTGATCGAGCGCGTGTGAGGTGGCTTCGATAACTACGTGCGTTACCCCCTGCCTGACCATTCGCCGCAGAAGACGTTGTAAATGCCAACTGTTGGGAGTAGTGACATGAAAACCGGTATCAATCGTATCATTACCGATATACGCAGCGACTGAGGTGATGAGTGCCACTTTTACCTTATCTTGATAGAGCATGCGGTACATATGCGTGCTGGTGGTTGTTTTGCCGTCAGTGCCGGTAACGCCGATAAGAAAAAGGCGACGGGACGGGAAACCAAAGATAGCATTGGCGAGAACGGCTTGAGTGGCATGCCAGATGTTTTTAAGGGACTGGGGAAATACCCGATTAATTATCATGAGCATGGCATGATTATACCTAGGATGAGTAGGCCTGTAGTACTATTAAAAAATTTGGGGTCCTAGGATGAAATTAATTGCTTATAAGCGATTGTTTTAGGATGGGGGGATATTTAGGTACGGCAGAATCTGAGTAAGAAGGTTAAACCAGGCCGGAGCAGCAGTTTCTGAAGCCCAGGGAGAAGCTTGTGGCGATTCAAGCTTAACCAGCATGGCTATTTTGGGATTAGTAGCGGGAGCAAAGCCGATGAATGAGGCGATTGTTTTTTCAGTGTCGTACTGCCCGGCAATGGGAAGTTGGGCGGTTCCCGTTTTACCGGCTATGGAATAGCCTTTAGGGATAGCCCATTTAGCTTCGCCGGAGTTAACAGCTTCAATCATCATTTGGGTAACAAGCGACGCAGTGGTTTGAGAAATGACCCGTTGAGAACTAGGTATTTTAACCGGCAACTTTGTGCCGTTATCTTCGACTTCGACGACGACGTGGGGGGTGGGAAGCATGCCCCCATTGGCGATGGCAGAAACGGCGCGAACCATTTGGAGACTGGTAACCGCTATACCCTGACCAAATGAAGCAGTGGCGACGTCAATATCGCCCCAGCGGGATTTGAGTGCGGGGGTACTTTCGGTTTCAAGATCGACTCCTGTCTTGCTTCCAAACCCGAACTTTTTAATGGCATCAACAAAACGGTCTGCACCTATAATACTTGAAAGGTACACCATCGCGGTGTTGTCGGAAATGGCAAGGGCGTGTTTGATGGTTTGTCCTGGAAAGTATCGGTTATCCCAAGTGTTAATGGTGTAACGACCAATTGTGACCGGACCAGCACAAGGATCATTGCAAACAGTCTCGGGTGTGGCAACACCGGCTTCGATGGCGGCAGCGGCGGTAAAGATTTTAAAGGTACTCCCAGGTTCGTAGGTACTAAAAATGCCTGGAATCGTGTAGGTTTTTGGGTCAAAGCGCTCATATGAAGATGGATCATAACTGGGCAATGCGGCCATGGCTAAAATCTGGCCATTATTGGGGTCTATGATAATAATTTCACCCGCTGGGGCTTGATATTTTTCGAGTGATTTTTTGAGCGATTCCTCGACCATGAATTGGAGGCCACGGTCAAGGCTGGTATGTATGTGCCTGCCATTGCGGCTTTGGATGGCGGTTTCACTGCTATTCTGTGCCACCGCTTGACCAAAGGCATCGGTGGTTTGAGTGATCTGGCCGACTCTACCGGTTAGCTCATAGTCATAGTAGCCCTCTAGACCATAGTAGCCGGTGACTTGGCCGGTAGTGTCTTGGGCGAGATATCCAAGCAGTTGGGCTGCTAAAGAACTTTCAGGGTATTCACGGCTTAAATAGGTTTCAAATTCGAGTGCCTTGATATCAAGATTTGCAACCTCATCTTTTTGAATGGGGGTTAATTTTTTGGCTATGGGTAACCATTTACCCGGTTTATTGACCCGATCCCGGATTACTTGACGGATTTCATCAATTGAGATTGCAGATTGAGTGGCCAAGGTGACTGATGAGGGGTCGAGGACTGATGCTAATTTGGCGATAAGCTCTTCCTGGCTTATGTCAAGGTTTGGGGTATACAAATAGAGATTATGCAGCTGTCGGTTTAACGTGAGCGGATAACCGTCTTGACTATAGATTAGACCACGCTCCCCTATTTGAGTCGTGGTACTCTGGTATTGACTTTGGGCGATGGTATAGAGCCGGTCTCGAGCGAGTACCTGCCACCAAAAAAGGCGAACTCCCAGCAAGCAAAAGGCGAGGATGCAAATGATTTGTAGACCGAGATAGCGACGCATGAAATATTTCCCTATGGCCCTTGATAGCACTTTTAGGGTAACACAGCCACCGAATATGGTTTGGGATTGAGTTGAATGTAGGTAATATCTTTGCTAAAACCCAATAACTGGGCTTGGGTAGTCAAGTTGTTTAAAGAACTAACGCTCACCAATTCATTTTTAAGTTGCTGATTTGCCTCTGCCAGTTGTTGTTCTTTTTCTTGCAAGCGATTGAGTGAAAAATTGATGTTGACCACTCGGGCACTCAACAAAGCATTAATAACAAGCAACGAAGCCAGACCCATCATTAACGAGCCTTGAATAAAGGTAATTCCAAAAACGGAGATGGGTTTGTTGACTAACATATTTTTTCGATAACACGCAGCTTAGCACTGCGAGAACGTACATTTTTGATAATTTCGGTAGGGTCTGGTGCAAGCGGTTTTTTGTATAAGGATTTGCCGGTGCCTGCAACCTCTACTGTTTTGGCAAATTGTTTCACGACGCGGTCTTCTCCTTCGTGGAAACTAATGACCACTAACCTACCTCCGCACTCCAATAGGTTAAAGGCTTGAGGTAAGGTATCTTTTAAATTATTTAACTCATCATTGACGGCGATACGCAGGGCTTGGAAAATTTTAGTAGCTGGGTGCAATTTTCCCTGCCTACCCTGATAGACTGATTCTGCGATGGTTGCCAGCTCGAGTGTTGTGTGGATGGGTTTATGCCGCCGAGCCTTGATAATGGCTTCGGCCAGTTTTGCAGCCTTGGGTTCGTCGCCGTAGATACTAAAAAGATGAATTAACTCCTTTCGCCCTAAACCATTCACCAAGTCGCGGGCGGTTACCTGCAAATCGGGTGACATACGCATATCCAATACAG
>CAYXRB010000002.1:49707-53636 GCA_964467565.1 uncultured Pseudomonadales bacterium
AAACTAAATCCTCTTGATTCAGCATCGAGCTGCATGCTGGAGACACCTAAGTCAAACAGGACCCCCGCCAGTTGGTGAATCTGGTGCTTGGCACAAATTCGGACTAGTTGATTAAAATTGGCGACAATTAAGGTCGCTTGTGGCACCACCGACTGAGCGTGCTTGATGGCCTGTGGATCTTGATCAAGACCGATGACAAGACCGCCCTTTTCGATAATGGCACGGGAATGTCCACCCAATCCGACTGTCGCGTCTAGATACACCCCCTTGGCCTTAATATTAAGCGCTTCGATAACCTGATTTACCAGCACCGGCGTATGTAAAAAATTCTGATTACTCATATACTGATACGTTTTTTTAAGTTTGCGGACTTTGTAAACTTTCGGCGATGGCTTCGGCTTGGTGATTAAGCACATTCATGTACTGGTGGTAGGTGGATTGGTCCCAAAGTTCAACCCGATTTAACGAACCGACAATCACCACTTGTTTGCGCAACTTAGCAAGTTCGATTAAATACTCTGGGATGAGCAGCCGACCCAAATTATCTAGTTTAACCAGGGCGGCCGAGTTAGCAAGTAATCGAACCCAGTCGCGAGAGCGCTTTTGGGTTAATGGTGAGTTGAGTGCGCTTGATACCATGGCATCCCAGGTAACTTGTGGGAATAAGAACAAGCATCCGTCTAAACCCCGGGTGATGACCGCCCCGGAACTTAGGGCTCGTCTAAATGAGACCGGTATAGATACCCGACCTTTTTGTTCAAGTGCGTGATAAAAACGGCCGATAAATTGCGATGCTGTCCCTGGCATGAATGGTGTGGGCCTCAAAGCTACTGAGCTTGGTTTTTTAATACATTACCTACCAAGACTGAGTAGACCTATCCCGCATTGCGGGATATATTGGTAGTGGATATTTTCTTATCGGATAGTTTACCACTTTTTACCACTCTCTACAGTTAACAACTACACCAGTTACCTGTCAACACAAACTTAAACCGAAAACATGATAAGAAATGGGTAAGAGTCCCCACTAGAAAATAGCCATAAAAATATGAATTCAAGATATTATGGGATATTTATAACAAAGGGTGGGGAATTACTTGGTGATCACAAATAGCTCGTACATGGGTGTGGTGGCTGAGAGAGTGCGATCCTGTAAGGTTGATTCGATTTCGAGCCACTGGGAGCCGTCATAACCGTAGAGGGTAGCGGTATCGGAACCAGAAACCCGAGCAGTGATGCTCGCCTCAAGACTGGGCAATTTCCCCACGCCACGAATTAGATATGGTCCGGCAATAACTTCGCCATCAAGCGGCGTGGGTAATCCGGGGCTTTGCATAATTAAGATTTTATTGGTTCTCCAGGCTGGTTCAAAGGTGAGTTGAAACATGGCATCTGTAGTGCTGATTTGATCGTATTCGGTTTGGAGATCATCGTATCGCCAGGGGTTTTTTAAGGCATACGGCTCATCTCCACCATCGAATTTAAGAATTACATCACCGCCAATAACATCTTCGTGGTACGTGATGTGGCCACCGGCTGAACGTGAACCTAAAAAGATGGTTTCGGTGAACGGGAAAGAATTTAGGACAAAAGTTTTTAAGACTGCATCTAACACCCCTTTATTACGATCATATTCAAGCGTCATTTCGACCATGTCTGTTTCGAGAGGAGGTTCGTGAATAGTGATTTGAAGGTCATTACGGCTGGATAAAGGCTTGAGTTCAACATACGGTCTCTGATCAAGTGGAATCGTGTTGACCGGCGCTGAACGGGGGGTGGGGCGAACATTAGCATTATCGTTTTTACCTGATCTGCCTCTTATAATAAAAACGCTACCGATGAGGAGAATGGCCGTCATGGCACCAATAATTGACAACTGCTTTTTATTGAATCGTTTAGACATGAGTAGAGTATAGCAAATGAATTATCGATTTTTGTAATCTGGATTGAATCATTTTCCCAGAAGGGCCTCTTTTTGAGAAATTTGTACGTGATATGCGGGTAGGAATGGTGTTGGTTAGAAATTTTTTCAAGGTAATTAAAATGCATTGGTAAAGGAGGTTCGTAACATGCTACAAAAAAATATCCCGACGAGGGAGCATCGGGATTATTTTTCTATCCAATGTAGTTTACCAAGGGGCCTCGAACCAGCATTAGGTTGTTTATCTAATACAATTACACTCGGTAAACTTACTTAAGCATATAAGTCATTTGTGAAAGAATTGTGAAGCCGATGATGAGGTTTTGGTAAAAAAATAACGATCACCCGTGACAAAGATGTGACCATCTAAGATGATTGAGGATAAGGTAATAATATTAACCCCAATAAATAGTAAAAGTGGTGCCCTCATCTTGCTTCGACTTAACTTCAATAGTCCAGCCATGAAGGTCTACTAGCCGCTTGACGATGTACAAGCCCAAACCCAAACCTCCCGTTTTTCTTGATCTCGATTTGTCGACACGATATAACCTTTTGAAAATGTGGGTTACATGGGCTGGATCGATGCCCGGGCCGGTGTCGGCGATGCTGATGCGTTTTTTATTTGCGGTAATAGTAATGGTGCCTTTATGGGTGTATTTGTAGGCGTTATTGATTAGATTATCGATTATTTGTTTAAAACGATTAGGATCGGCAGTAACTTTTAATTTGGGTGGAATATTTAGTTTGATTCGTATAGGTTTTTGATTGAGCCCGGATGTAGAACTCTCAACGACTGGAAGGACGGTGACCGGCTGGGGATTTAAATCTATATCCTTGACTGCCAAACGATTGGCTTCATACAGTGCGCTAATTAGGTAATCGAGTTGGTTAATATTGGTGATTAGCCGTTTTAAATTTATTTTATTGACATCATAAACGCCATCAAGCATACCTTCGAGTTGCCCTTTAATACGGGTGATAGGAGTTTTTAATTCATGTGAAATATCGGTGATAAGTTCGCGTCGAGAAATTTCCTGATCTTCTAACTCCTGAATAAGATTATTGAAGGACCGGTTGACTTCACGAATTTCTTTAGAGCCGGTTTCTGGGGCGCGGATGGTGTATCGAGAACGAGTTGCCATAGTAATGGTGCGCTTTAATCCGTGAAGCGGATTGACAATTTGGGAGCTTATAATAATGCCGGTGATAACCGATAAGAGAAAGCCGACAGCGAAAGAAAAAATGACGTGCCGGCTGAGTTCATTCTTGTAGTCGTCGGCAAAAGCAATTAAGTCCTCGGGTAAGGTCACTTCCTCCGAAACCATAAAACCGCTGCCAAAACGGCGAATTGCGACCATTTGATCGTGCTGAAACTGCTCGAAGCTCTGCTGCAGGCGAAAAAAACTGATAAGTTGCGATATGGCTAAAGCTAATATGGCGGTAAGGGTGATTCCAAATAAAATTCTGGAAAAAGTTGTATCGAAGAGTCGATGGGGCATGGATGTCCTGGATTTTTGTGTGATTAATTCTTTATTTAAAGAATATTTATTTTTTACAATGTGAAATTTTCACCTTAGTACTGGCAAGTTTAGAGTCCCTTTGTTTATTTATTTACGAATTTGTAACCGTGGCCACGAACGGTATGTAACAGTTTTGGTCGACGCGGATCGTCTTCAATGGCTTTACGAATGTTTTTTATATGTGAATCGATGGTGCGATCGTAAATATCGGGGGGAAGGTCTTTGTTATACCCTGATTCGATTAAATCTTCGCGGGTAAAGACTTTACCCGGGTTACTCATAAGGCGATATAACAGATTGAATTGGGTAGCGGTTAGGGTGAGCAAGCGACCTTTTTTAGTGGCCATGCGGGAGGGCACGTCTAATTTGAGATGTCCCTGAGATACGACTGATTGACCTTGAATAAGATCCGGCCGCTTTAGTAACGCCTTGACCCGGGCAACAAGCACTTTTGGCGAAAACGGTTTTTTAATATAGTCATCAGCACC
>CAYXRB010000002.1:53646-69072 GCA_964467565.1 uncultured Pseudomonadales bacterium
GAGTTCATCAATTTCATTGCTGCGAGCTGTGACCATGATGATGGGAACGCCGGATTGTTCACGAATGGATTTGCAGACAGTTATGCCGTCGATTTCAGGCAGGTTTAAGTCTAAGACCACACAATCAAAGTTTTGATCCAGAAAAAGTTCTAGGGCTCTTTTGCCGGAAGCGGCTTCGATTACCTTAAAACGCTCGCGTTTCATATAGTCAGCTTCGATTTGGCGAATCTGGTCATCATCTTCGACTAACAAAATGGTTGGCATATGGCGGATTTTAATTAAATTAATAGGTTAACGACCCTACAATGCTTTATAGTGAAAATCACTACCAACTATACCACAGGTAAAGATTGGCCCCGGGTCCGTTAGTAGAGGTTAATTAACGTGTGGTGAGATGGAGTACGGTCAAATTATCATTTTATTTTTGAGGATATAAACTCACCCAGCTTTGAGAGATTGACGCGTTCTTGCTGACCAGAGTCGCGCTGACGAACGGTTAGGCTTTCATTCTCTAATGTTTCAAAGTCTATGGTTAAACAAAAGGGCGTACCCAATTCGTCTTGAGAATAGTACCTTTTACCAATATTGCCCCGCTCATCCCAGGTGACCCGATAGTCCTTTTTTAGTTCCTGATAAACGGACCGGGCTTTGTCTACAAGTTCGGGTTTGTTTTTTAATAAAGGAAAGACAGCTACTTGGTAGGGAGAGAGGTGTGCTGGAAGCTTGAGGATGACACGGTTTGTGGCTGGATCTTGATGGTACCCTTGAGTGAGAAGGGCTAGAAAAAGCCGATTGACACCGAGTGCCGGCTCAATAACATGAGGAATAAATTTTTGGTTAGTATGGGGATGTGTGTATTCAAGCGACTGCCCGCTAAGAGACTGGTGTTGCTTTAGATCATAATCGGTGCGGTAGGCGACCCCCCATAACTCTTTAAACCCAAAGGGGAAGCGATAATCGAGATCGAATGTGTCTTTGGAATAGTGAGAGCGTTCTTTATCGGAGTGACGACGCCACTGCAGGTTATCGGCTGACAAACCAACAGAAGATGTGACAAAATGCCACATGGCATCTTTCCAATCGTCCATGAGTTTATGCCAATCCGATTCTTTTGGGTCAAAAAAGTATTCAATTTCAGCTTGTTCAAATTCGAGCGTACGGAAGACAAACTGACCCGAAGTAATTTCGTTTCTAAAACTTTTGCCGATTTGAGCAACCCCAAAAGGAAGTTGCAAACGGGTGGAGTCGAGGATGTTTTTAAAATTACTGAAAATACCTTGAGCGGTTTCACCCCTAAGATACACTTTGGCTTTGTCACCGGATACTACCCCAATGGATGATTCAAAAAGGAGATTGAAGGCTTTGGGCTCGGTTAGGTCGTTGCCTGATGGCGACTTAAGACCATGATCTTGGAGGAATTTTGCCATGGCGGGAACGTCTAATTGGGTGACATCGATAGGGGTTTCTTGGGGGTTATCCTTAAGCCAGGACTCAATGAGATGATCAGCCCGAAAACGTTCATGGGTAACCTTGTCTTCGACTAACGGATCATTAAAAGAAGTTACATGGCCGGAGGCTACCCAAGTTTGCGGATTTAAAATTATTTGTGAGTCTAACCCCACCATGTCGTCACGACGATTAACAAATTCTTCCCACCAAAGGTTTTTAAGGTTGCGTAGAAGCTGGGCCCCCGCTGGCCCATAATCATAGCTGCTGACCAAACCCCCATAAATTTCGGAGGTGGGAAAGACATAGCCACGACGTTTGGCCAACGAAATTATTTGATCAAGTGTTGCAACAGTGTGTGCCATAAAACTCCTTAATTTAACTATCCGCTGTGCTGGTGACGTAGCGGATATATAAGACCAGCTACTTTTTTCAACGACTTAGCCTCGAAAAAAGTAAACCTTTATATATTAAGTATATTATCCGCCGTCACTTTAGTTGTGGCGGATTCGGTGTGACCTACTCTTTTTTCTGCGTCTTCATCTTGAAAAAAGCGGACCACACTATAAAAAAACCTCAGCTTTCGCTGAGGGACTCCGATATTTATCGGGGTGGTTCCACCCTACTTCCCCGCTAACGCGGGGCTCTTTAAGATGACTACTCGCGCTTGCCAAAGGCGGTTATGGTAGTGATTGAATTGTCGGAGTTATTTAAGCGTTAACCTAAGGTATTGTCAAGAATGATTTAGTTTTGAGTTTTTTATTGGCTAGTTCTTCGACATAGTTTTTTAAACCTTGTTCTGAAAATTGTTTATCATGAGTAAATCCCAATGCTTGTAGAATGCGGCGGACATTTTCTAAAAAAACACTTTTAGTAAACGTATTTGACCGGATCGATTCAAGGGTATTGCTTAAGAGGTCGAAAACAACAGTATTAGGTTCATGGTCGATGGTGAGAATATCAACTATTTCTAATACTTGCTGCGTGCGGGTAAGGTTGACTAGAGTCGGATTTTTGGGCCCCAAATTATTTAGTATTTGCGTTTCGGTGAGAGTGTTCATTGTTTTTCCACTCAACAATGCGTATTTACCGTACATAGCCGGCTCTAGGCTACTGGCACGGCGCGAGTTGATTTTGCGAACCCCTTTGGCAAGGGCGGTAACTTTACCCAATTCTTTAGAAAAAAATGTGAGGAGTAAATCTGCCTCTCCTAAGGGGCGTCGTTTGAGTACAATTGCATGAACGGTGGATGAGCGGGACATTTAGAGGGGGAAGGTTAGTTCTTTGTCGGTGCTGAGGTTAATCGGATCATGATAGGAGCCATTTATGGTAAAGGTATGGAGAGGATCTTTGGTGCCTGGTTGCTTTTGCACTAATATTTGGTATTCGGTAGCAACGGTCAGCGGTACCGTGTAGGTGAAGACCACTTTGGTTTGAGATTCAGGTGCGATCGTATACATGCCTTCAAACACCGTTTTATCGAGTTCTTCGTAGGTGTTCTGATACTCTTCGTCGATGCCTTGAACTGATTCGAGCGTACTGCCTTTGGGGACATAGACGCGGATCCAACTAGGCATAACCCCATTTAAACAAAGTTGTCCGGCTTCTAAATTGCAGTTACTGCCTTTTTGAGGGTTTTTGTAGGTAATGCTTAAGGTGCGTTTGATCTTATCGGGCTCAATGGTAATATCGTGTTCGACCGCTTGGGTGACAAACATGTTGGATTTGGCACCGCCCAAATTCGCATCATTGATATGCAGATAATCAGCATCAAAGGGTTTGATACGGCCAGCTAAGTTATTTGCCTCGACTGCCTGCTGAGCTGCTTCGTCGTAAAAGTAAAACAACACATGTTTGTCATTAATGCTATCCCAGATAGTTTGGAACAGCTGGGGCCAGACCTGCTTGGGCGCCCCGTACGCTTTAAAGAGGATGGTTTGCATGAGAGGCCCTAGCACGGCTTTGCGTTCTGAGCGGAAGTATGGCGTTGGGCGGGTAGAAATATCTTCGAGTAGGTAAATAACCTGGGGACAGTCGCAGCGAGCATCAATTTCAGGGCTAAAAATCCCGTAACCGGGTACTTCGACAGGTCCTAAAGCCGTCAGAAGGTCGGCCAAGACTTGGGTGTCAAGGGCAACTACCCCGTCAACCTTGGGTTCACCAGGAATATCTTGGTAGTACCCCATGAATTGATCCATTGAGAGTTTAAAATCGGGATTTGTATTCATGTCGCGTAAATTCCAACGGGATTGTTTAAGATATTTTCCCAAAAGTGATGGCGGCGGAACGCGTGTGTTAAATTTAGCGTCTAAGTCATAGATGTCGTCAGAGCGTTCGGGGGAGACCTTACCTTTCTCGGTTTGTAAAATAGCGTAGGCTGTTAAAAAACCACCTGTGGGGCGTAGTTCACCATCATTCTGAAAAAGGACTAAATAGCGCTTGGGTTCATTAACTCCGGCTACTGATGGCAAGACTTGAATAATCGGTTTGATCTGGGTAATCACGTCGGTAGCTTGAGAAACAGTAGTTTTGGCCTTGGTGATCAGATCACCTACCGGTTGGTCGCGGAATTTGAATGGGTAGCGACCGGGATGAATACCTTCAATTTGCAGATCAATATACTCCAATTTGGCAATGACTTCGTCAAGACTGGGGGTAACCTTGTCAAGGGTTTCAATTATCTTTACGATTCTGTCTTCGGCCGTACCGCCCACAAAACTGCCCTGTCCCTGGAAGCCAATAACATCGGCGTATGGTTCAACCGCGTTGACTAAAATGAGGGCGGCATCAACTCCAGCAGAGGCACTTTCGAAAACCCTGATACCATCGTGATAATGCCAACTAAGCGGTGTATACCGCCAAAATGAAATTTTTTGGTAATCAGCTCGAGCACTTTGGATGTGGGTTTGGGTTTCAAGTAGGTGTGTTTTAGTGGCGCCCAAGTCCTGAGTCTTTAAACTATCATAGGCAGCTCGAGATGATGTTTCGAGACTGGCAATCTTGGGATTTAAACTTTGCATGACAAAGTAGGAATAAACTGCACCGATGCTGGCAAAAATGAGTGAGGCTACAATGAGAAAGACAATAATTAGAACGATCCAGCCAACGGGTGATGTGGGCTGCAATTTGCGGACTAAACTGACAAATCGATTTGGTGGGTCGAAGTCTTGGGTGGTTTCCGCCACAGTCGTGATGGCAGGTGGTGATTGACGCTTCTTTGAAGTCATAGATGATGGCATTGTAGGCGATAAGGGGGAGTTTATGCAACTTTTACCACTTACTAAACATCGCTCTAGGTGTTTTTAAGATAATGCCAATGTCGAGTAAAAGACTTCGGGAACGGGCGTATTGGGCATCGAGCTCGGTCCGTTTGGTGAAAGGTATTTCGTTACGACCCGATACTTGCCAAGGGCCAGTGATGCCAGGCTTAATGGATAAGATGTCCTTGATGTGCGCCTTTGTTTGGGGGTAGCGCTTCACTTGTTCGACCAGCTCGTCACGCATGTATGCCCTTGGGCCAACAATGCTCATATCTCCTTTTAAAACATTAATTAATTGGGGAAATTCATCGATAGTGATAGACCGCAAAATGCGGCCGAGCCTGGTTATGCGCGGGTCCTTTTCCAGTTTCCAGTCACTTTCTTTAAATTTTTTCAAAAGTTCGGGATTTTCCTGGTGTAAATAGTCATGAGCGTTCGCAATCATGGAACGAAACTTAAGCAGATTGAATTCCCGTCCACCTTGACCGACACGTTTGTGACGAAAGATAATTGGGCCGGGTGAATCGAGCCTGATAAGAATAGGCACAATAACCCAGAAGGGTAAAAAAAGAATTAGTAATATTGAAGAAACACTTACATCAAGAATTCTTTTTGAAATAGGGTACATAAAATTTAGGAGTATTTTTCCAAATCCGTATCTTCAAAGCTTTTAAGCATGTCCTTAATTTTTGGTATAGATTGTTGCCTGGTCACTAAAATAGCGTCGGGGGTGGCGACTACCACCATGTCGGAAACGTCGACGGTGGTAACCAAGCTAGGGGTGTAGTTGTAGACGAGGCTGTTAGTAGTTTCGTGTAATTTAACTTGGCCATGGGTGATATTGGCCGATGGATAATTTTGCAGGGCTTCTTTGAGCGCGTCCCAGGTGCCGATATCGCTCCAACCCATATCGACGGAAATTACCACCGCCTGATCAGGCGTGGCTTTGGTGATAATGGCATCGTCGAAACTGATTTTTTCCATAGAGGGATAGAGTTGGGACAAAAGCCGAGTGTGGTCAGCGGTACCATATGACTCCTGGAGTTTTAAAAGTATTTGGTACATTTGTGGCGTATGTGCTTGGTACTGTTTTAAGACAAATTCGGGGAGCAACACAAAATAGCCTGGATTCCAGGCATGACCATTATCTTTAAAGTACTTTACGGCAGTATTAAGGTCCGGTCGATAATGCCAAGTTTTAAATTCTTTAAGCTCAAAACCATCGACTGATGTAAGGGTTTTACCATAACCGATCCAACCGAGGTTTTGATTGGCAAAACGTGGCCGTTGGCCTAAAAAGACGTATTGATGAGGATTTTTTTGAACGTATTTACCACCGGCAAAAATAGCTTTTTTAAACACGTTTTCTCTCTCGACTAGATGGTCGCTCCATAGAATAACGGTAGGAGTGTTGGGGCTTTTTTTGGCAATAATGCCCATTAAATAACCGACGGCAGGAGCGACATCACGCATTTGTGGTTCCCCAATGATATTGTCTTTGGGTATGTCGGGCAATTGTTTTTCGATAATATCCCGATAGATTTCGCCCGTAGAGATGTAAATATCATGCCAATCGAATTCGGGACGAAGCCTGGAAACTGCCATTTGTAAAGTGGACTGATTATCAATAATCGGCTCGAATTGTTTAGGACTTTTTTTTCGAGATAACGGCCACATTCTGGTGCCGACCCCGCCGGCAAAAATGACGGCTTTCATTTTGACTGGTGTTTCTGCCATTGACCCTCCACAAGATGGGAAAATTTATTTATAAAAACCGATGTATCAAACTGGTAGGCGCGCTTTTTAATGGTATCACGGCTGAACTGATTTGGCGAAAAATGTCTGACGGTATTAATAAGAGTGGAGAGAGTTGAATCTTTAAGATGAACGCCGGTAGTATTATGAATCACTATTTCGGCTATGCCCCCGGAAGGAGCCGTGATCACCGGTGTACCGGCGGCTTGGGCTTCAACAGCTACCAAACCGAAGTCTTCTTGCTGAGGGCAAATGAGTGCTCGAGCATGTTGGTACAGGCAGACCAACTCACTATGGGTTAGATTGGATTTGAAGTGAATGTTATTACCCGCAATAGAGTGTAGGTATTGAGCTTCTCTCCCCTGCCCGACCACAATGAGATGGTGATGGGGTAATTGATTAAAGGCGTTAATTACGGCATCGACTTTTTTGTATTTAACCAAGCGTGAAATCACCAGGTAATAATCAAAATTTGGTTTCAAACATGGTGATGGATGATTCGAGAAATCATTGGTATTACAAGGTGGGTAGATAACGGTTGAAGAACGTCGATAATATTTACGGCAGCGGGCTTGGGTTGTTTTGGAAATTGTATAAAGTATATCTGGTCTTTTTGAGGCAATATAATCCCACTGACGCAATTTTGATTGAAAATTACGCTTCAATCCTCCACGTACGCCACTGCCAGCATGCAGATGCGCATGAGACCATAGATACCGGGTCGGGGTGAGCAGGTAACATAGATGGAGTTGGTGCGGTTTGGTAATTATCCCCTTTGCCTCGGCGGAGGTGACTGAAATAATCACGTCGAATTCGGAAAAATCGAATGACTCGAAGGCATATGGCATAAGCATAACGTAAGCTTCATGATTGGTGCGGGCAAAAGGCAAATTTTGGATGAATGAGGTATGCACCTCAAAGTCTTTGGCCCACGCAGCAGATGATGGGTTATAGACAGAAGTGAATAAAGGTGCGTTTGGGTACAACCGATGCAAGGCTTGAAGGACCCGTTCGGCACCTCCAACTTTATTGACCCGATCGTAGACTAGAACAACCTTCATAGTACAAAGCATTGATTACTACTAATGATTATTAATTTTGCGCAAGGTTTTTAAGAGATTGTCGGTAAAGTTCGATCGTTTTTTGGGCCGCAGTGTCCCAGGAATATTTGGCGGCTTGTTGATTACCCTCATGAATTAAATGTTTAACTACATTTGGATCATCGACGACTTGTTGTAGATGCTGACCAAGCATTTGCTTATTGAGCGGTTCAAAATAAAGAGCAGCCGAACCATAGACTTCGGGTAAAGCCCCGGCGGACGCAGCAATTACTGGCACCTGAGATGCCATGGCCTCGAGCCCGGTTAGGCCAAAACCTTCGGAAAGTGAAGGTTGGATTAAAGCGCGAGATTTTGACAACAACAGAGCTAATTGGTCGTCGGGTAAAAAACCGGCAAGGTGGACTAGTGATTGTAGATTGTTGGTTTTAATGAGTTTTATTATGTGTTTGAGAAAAACCGAGCGAGAGCTGACGATAACCAATTTAATGGGGGTTGTCCGATTCACATTCACCAAGATAATGGCAGACAGGAGTGTTTCCAAGTTTTTGTGAGGATAGGCACTGCCAACATAAACGATAAAATCAGAACGGTTAATAAATGCTTGAGTTACAGGTGCCAGTGAAACTTTTTTTGAGCGCGTTGTTAAATTTGAGTCAACCCCTTCGTAAATAACTTTTGTCTTGTTTTCTACAGACGAATGGGAATAAAAGGCAGCGATTTGTTTTTTGACAAAATTACTGGGCACGATAATGGCTAGTGAACGATTTATGACATGAGCAATTGTTTTTTTATAACCATAATATTTAAGGCTATAAGTAAGTGGGTTTAAAGTAGTTACTGCCAAGCCTTTGTGGGAGTGCCACAATATATCGTGAATGGTCACTATAAAAGGTGAGTGATAGCCTAAAGGAATGTTAAAGTGAGGGACGTGCAGAAGGGAAAGGTTGGCTTTATGGTAGTGACCGGGCATTAACAATTGTTCGGCCAAAGAATAATGCTTAAGGGTACTTACTACTTTGATAACATTATTTGGAGTATTTAATTGATTAAAGTATTGGGGGGTAAGAAATAGGGTAAAAGTATTTTTTTTATCTAAGAGAATGACCCGATCTATTATATTTTTAACGTATCGGCCGATACCCGCGTGTTCTAAACCGTAAAGCCTAGCGTCGATGCCGATATTCATCACCATAATACAATTCTTAGAATTTTATAAGTTAAAAAGTTACTTTAGACATTATTTATGAAGTTTTTGTTTAAGGTCGATACCCAAATAAACTAGTCGACGAAGCCATTTAGGGTAGGTTTGAGAATAGTGTTTTTCGTAGAACTGTTTCATGGTGGCGTAAAAATGCCTAATTGATTCTTGGCGCAGTTTTTGTTGTTGCTCACTTTGTGACATTAGGCTGCGTTTTTTTCCAGAAGCGCTTTTGTGGTGAAGAACGGTGACGTGCGGATAATACACAATATCCCAACCACTGTCTTTGAACCGCTTGCACCAATCGAGATCCTCGGCGTAGAGAAAAAATTGTTCATCCAATTCCCCAACCTGTTTAATGGTGCTCACTCTGACAATAATTGCGGTAGCAGCAGTGGCGTCTATAGTATGGGTCGTATTAAAGTCTTTCCATGTTTGGTGGTACCCTCCGAACAGGCGGAAGTTTGGGAATAGACTTTCAAGACGAGTAAAATAAGTGAGTGCGTTCCATGGAGTGGGAAAGCCACGATGACAAGCTAAATCGATAGACCCGTCGGGCAAGAGCACTTTTGGCGTAACCATTCCAACGCCGGCATTTGTATCCATGAATTTTATGAGCTGGTCGAGAGTTTCGGCTTTGATTTGAGTATCTGAATTTAAGAACATGACATACTCACCACGGGAAACTTTAAGTCCAGCGTTATTACCAGCGGCAAAACCACGATTTGATTGTAATTGGATTAGCTTTACTTGATTAAAATGCTTGAGGACCATTTGAGAAGAACCATCGGAGGAGGCATTATCAACGACGATGAGTTCGAAGGAGTCGGAGGGTGGATAGCGATAGATTGACTCCAAGCATTGCTTGAGTATGGCGTTGGTGTTGTAACTTAAGATTATGATTGAGAGTTTTGTCATAAACATTTATATCGTAGATTAAAAAAAGTCTGATCGGCTTAATCGGTTTTTTATTGTGATTTTTTGGTGATATACCTTATAGTTTACCGCCAATTTCCTGATAGACGCGATCCAAATCTTGGGCAATTACCGGCCAACTATATACTTTAGAGACCAACTCGTAACTGTGTCTGGCTAAGTTTTTTTGTACATCTATGTCTTTTAACACCCTAGCTGTTTGCTGAGCTAGTTCATGTTGATTTTGTCCAACTAAAACGTGCTTGCCGGCCTGAATTCCAGCAATGCCTTCGACCGCCAGAGGTGTGGCGACGATGGGGGTTTTGGTTGCCATAGCTTCGAGTATCTTATAACGCGTTCCTTTACCCCAATTAACTGGGGCGCAGAGCACGTGCGATGAGGCATACGCCGTGCGAATATCGGTGACATCACCTTCGACGGATATGTCGGGTAAGGAAGCATAAAATTTGATTTCGGGAGTCGGGCTAAAACCAACAATTCGCAATTTGGCATTGGGTACGCTTTTTTTTATTTCTGGCCAGACTTTTTCTACAAGATAAACTACGGCTTGACGGTTAGGCAACCAATTAAAGGTACCTACAAAGAGGATAGTAGGGTCTTTAGGATGATTTTTTTTAGTCTGATTAAAGTAATCAAGAGATACGCCATTGGCGACGACATCGACTTGTCCTATATCGGGACTTTCTTTTAATATAAATTCTTTGTCAACTTCGCTCATGGTGATGAGACGGGAACAGGAATGCCAATAACGTTTTTCCCAGTATTTAATCTTTTCGATGTCAAGGTAAAAAAACGGACGAAGGTACCAGTGTCGTGAAGATTGCGCATAACTTTGATAGCCCAGGTACTCTATAGTTTGCTCAACCAAGATAATGGGAATGTGGGTTTTGGGAATGTTGGGCATCATGTAAAAAGTTTCGGCGTGGATAAGATCGTATTGACCAGAGGATAACTCGTCTTTAACCGCATCGATAACTTGGGGCACCAGGTTGCGGATGACGACGAAAGGATACAGAGAAAAACCTGTACGGCCAATATTTAAGGGGGTGAAAGGTTTGGATGGCCGTTTAAACACCTCTATCTTTTTGCAATAAGGTTTAATTGCCCTAACATGTTGGCGTTCTGCTTCGTTTTTGATTAAGGCGAACAGGGTGATCTCATACTTTTTGGACAGGTGTTTTAAAAGGTTAAAGGTGCGAATCTGCCCGCCAGAAACCAAAGGATACGGTAGGTATGGGGTGAGCATTAAAATGCGCATACTCTGCCATTATATCTGAAACCAACGGTAAAAAGAGCTTTGCTATACTGAAGCGGCTATGCGCTTTTTGATTGTTGAAGATGAAATAAAACTGGCAGAATCGCTAAAAACATTATTACATGCAGAAAATCACACCGTTGATTTAGCTTTTGAAGGTAATGAAGGATTTGAGAAGGCAAGTACCGAGGAATATGACTTAATAATTCTAGACGTTAACCTTCCGGGCATGGATGGGTACCATGTTTGCCAAAGTTTACGTGATGAGGGAAATACGACACCCGTACTAATGTTGACTGCACGAGATACCACCGCAGATAAAGTACGGGGATTAAACGCCGGCGCTGACGATTACTTGGTCAAACCGTTTGAATTTGAAGAATTGCTGGCAAGAATACGGGCATTGTTGCGACGGATGAGTGTGAGCGCTACTCCTATGCTTGCGTACGATTCGTTGGTGCTCAATCCCCAAGGAAAAACTGTAATGCGAAACGGTCAAGATGTTCATCTCTCGGCCAAAGAGTTTGCTTTATTGGAATTTTTACTGCGGCGCCAAGGTCAGGTGGTGTCTAAAACTCAACTCTTAGATCATGTATGGGGTTCCGAGATAGACTCACTATCGAATGTGGTGGACGTGTACATAGGATACTTGCGTAAAAAAATTGACCGAGCTTTTCCAAATGAAAAAACCTTAATAAAGACGTATAAAGGCCTGGGTTATAAACTGGGGTAAAGGATAGAGGAAATGGATTTTAAATTTTGGCATGATTTAAATCCGTTTGTGCAAGCAAGGATCAAGCTAACGACCTGGTACTTACTTATCTATTTGTCACTGATTGCTTTTTTTACCTACTTGACATTAGATGCACGAAATTCTTCTTATTTGCGAGTATATCGAGTCATTGAAGGGGCTGCGCCCGGTTCGAGCCAGGTGCAGGAATATTCGGACAGATACAACGAGCTGAATGATGAGTTTAAGAAGCGACTATACCTATTTGATCTTGTTTTGATACTGGGCGGTAGTGTCGTGGCTTGGTGGCTATCGGGGAAAACACTGGAACCCATAGGCATGGTTTTGGAAGCTGAACAGGCGTTTGTGGGTGACGTTTCCCATTCACTGAGAACACCGCTGACAACCCTGGCTTTGCTACTATCGGCTTATGAAAAAACGGGACCACATACCAGAAAAAAAACTATAGAGCTTGTGACTTCGGTCCAAGAAGAAGTATTTCATTTAAAACGTTTGGTAGAGGGTTTATTGTCGATGGCTCGAGCTCGACACAACGTAATGAAAATGGGATTTGTGGTGGTAGATTTACCCGATTTATTAACACATTGCCAAGGACTGATGAACCGGGTCGCCGTACAAAAAAAGCAAGCAGTGCTGGTTAAAGTACACTCACCGGTTAAGGTTAAGGGTGACTATGATCAACTTAAACAAGTGCTACTCGTGCTTTTGGATAATGCGATCAAATATGGGCCTCTGGGAGCCACGATAACGCTGACGTTGAACAGTACCGGTAACAAAGTTCGAATTGGGGTGTCTGATACTGGGCCGGGAATGAGTATCGGGGAATCAAAAAAGTTATTCAGGAGATTTTCTCGAGGCAAAAACACAGCCCATACGGCTAAGGGAACCGGTTTGGGATTGGCAATCGCAAAGGTGATTGTAGAAGCTCATGGCGGTGTGATACGAATCAGTAGCAAACCAGGGAAAGGAACAGTTGTTTCGATATATTTACCTCGATTCTCCTAAGTGTTCTTACTTTTTTCTTAGAACTGTGCGGTATAAGTAATCTTAAGTTTTTATAAAAAAAGGCGGCAGGGGCAAGCCGCTTTTTTTATGTCTGATTATTTTTTTAAAGCTGACTAAAAAGTCTTAAGCTCATTTGGTTGATTTTATTCATTTAACTACCCACCCTTGCGTGTAAAATGTTTAGCATGATGAGTAATGCACCCAAAAGTTACACTTGCCCGATATGCCTAGGTAATGAGGGTATCGAAAACAATGAAACTTTACTCAAACAGGATGACCTTGTTTTTCGAGATGATTTGGTAAGTGTGTGGATAAACTCTTTTTGGATTGGGGTGAATAAGGGACACGTGATAATAGTTCCCAATGATCACTTTGAAAATTTATATACACTTCCAAGTAAAATTGGGCAGCGTATTTTTGAAACCTCCCAAGTGATGAGTGTGGCCATGAAAAAAGCGTATCAATGTGACGGAATAACTATACGACAAAATAATGAAAGTGCCGGAGACCAGCACGCTATGCACTACCATCTACATATCTTCCCCCGTTATATTAATGATAATTTCAATCAAGAAATGGCAAACAAAAGCGTACTTTCTGAGCCTGATGAGCGAAAAAATTATTGCCTTAAATTAAAAAAGTATTTACCTAAAGTTTAATTTAAAAATATCAATAGAAATGGGAATTAGTTTAGCTTTAGTAATAGATAATCATTGGTTTTTTCGATGGTTTCGTATTTTGCTTCTAACTCGCGGGCTTCGTCATCGAAGTTGACGGTGACGTAATAATCAGCCCCGGCTTGAATATATTCATCGATATACATGCCAAAAGGGAAACCGCGGCGGTTGGTTTGGTATAAAAAGGCGGTGTCGCCCATATACGGAGCAACTACAATTGCATCTTGGGGAGTGAGTCGATCGACAGCGCGACCGGCAGTAACGATAGCCCAGTGGTTTATTTGGTAATACCCCTTGATAGTATTAGCGGATAGCACCAAACCAATAATAAGAGAGAAAATAGCAAGGTTCTTACCTTTTGAGCCGAATCTTTGCGTTAGATGATTGATTCCTAAACTCAGGAGAATGGCAATAAGGGGAGTGAGCATGTATTGGTAGTAATCGTGCCTCACATTACCGGTGGCAATAATAATTAAATAGGCTAGAGAAGTCGTAACCCAAGTCCAGATGAATACGGCTGCCCGGTTTAGTTTGAAGATTGCAAAAATTCCGGCGACAAAGGGAATGATGCCGCTAAAGCCTAAAATTAATTTGGTTAATCGTTCGTAAAAAAGCCACCTAAACCAGGCTGGTCGCAGGCGAATGCCGTCAATATTATACAGCCATGCACTATAGGGGATGCCTTCGGGGAATTGAGTAATCCACTGCCGCCAGAGGTACAAGGGTATAATACTGAGCGCTAGTGTTAGTACACCGAAAATTAAGTTGATTGGTTTTTTGATGAAACTCATCAAAATCATTAGTAACGCTGGCGGTAAAAAAATGAGGGCGAACGGTTTTAACAAAAAGGATAGTGAAAAGAAGATCGAGGAAAGTAAAAGAGAGAAGACGGAATTGGTCCCAAAACTATTTTTGGAAGTGGACTTGAGGCTAAAATAGATGCCACCCAAGGCAAAGGTAATCATCGCCACTTCGGGAAGGGTAGTGCGTGAGTAGTACACACTAAATGGCAACACCCCAAATAGAAAGGCAGCAGTTAGAGCGATTTTTTGGGAATACATGAATAGCATAATTCGATAGAGAAAAAGGATTGAGAAAAGCGAAAAGACGATATTTACGACTCGATACCAGATATGAATTTGAATATTAAGCCCTTGGACTACGGGAAAGGAAGCGGCTACGAGCGCGGGAATGAGCGGAAATTCGACCATGCGGTAACCGTTTGGATTGGGGTAACCTGACTGAATGCTGGATAGGTCATGATATTGGGGACGTAATATGTCTATGCCATTTTTGGAATACTCACGAGCGACCGATGCAGTATCGGCTTGTCTAAATGAATGCCAGTCGGCTAGAGGTGTGAACAATTGATAGGAACGCAGGAGAAGGCTTAGGGCAAGAATTAAAAAAAGGGCGCGTTTTGAATTACTTTTAGCGGTATTTAAAAATGGCAATTGCAGCATTTTTAGAGTTGGAAATTAAGTTTTTAGCGGTTTGACGGTTTGATTACTTTTAGGTGAATCTATTTTGGGTAACGCCAGGACCAGACCGGCAAACGCCCAATAACTCATGGCTACTTTACTGGCCTCGAAAACATCGATGTAGATGGCGTTAATAAGCAGCGCAACCGAGGCGGCAAAAAACCCTATGCTGGCGGCAATATACACCGGGTTTTGTAAAGCTCTGCGCGATTGATTTAAACTTTTTGCCATTGCCACGGCGACAATACCAAAAAATGACAAAAAGCCGAGGAGGCCAGTTTCACCCAAGGAGCGCAAAAAATCATTGTCGGTTGATTCCGCTTCGGTAAAGATACCGACCGCTTCTTTATTAAGGGTAGAATACCCTGAGCCGAGTAAGGGATTTTTTAAGAACCCCTTTATGGCCAAAGGCCACAGGGTATCGAGACGTATGGCTGCCGATAACCCATATTTTTGGGCGTTTTCGGAATAAGTTCGGGGCACTTCGATGATGACTTCTTCGCCCGCTTCGTTAATAAATACCTGTCTGTCGGGAATGTCCTCGTAAACGTCGGCTGGCCGTCGTGACTGTGATGGATTTGGCCGCTGTGAAGTGGGTTGT
>CAYXRB010000002.1:69082-70162 GCA_964467565.1 uncultured Pseudomonadales bacterium
GGTTGTTCGTCTGAGCGGACTATGATGGGAGTTTTGTCATCTTCTAATTTAACCTGACCGCCTAATGAAATGTAGTCTTTGGGGACATCAATTGTTTCATTAATGAAAGCGTGATCGAGATACTGGGTAAATTGGTCAATGCGAACAATTTGGCGGTAGCGATCGAGAAGGTCGCCAAAACTAAAGAGCATGAGGGCAGAAAGGGCCATGGTCCCGAACCAACGCGGTATAGCCCATTTTACACGCTTTATCAATCCAAAAATGCCAAACATGAGTGTGACGCCGATAATGTAGCCTAAAAATGACGTGCGGGAAGCGGTCATTATTAGAAGCCACAAGGAAGCGATAAACGAAAGGAGGGAAGCAAGTTTTAACCATTTATTTTTGAGGGCAAAAAAGACGGCCAGGAGAATGGTAGCGACGACCATGACGAATGCGCCCGCGTCGTAGTGCCCGCCGAAGGTGCTGGGAACGCGCGCGTATTCGGTTAGATAGAGGCACCAGCCTTTAGAAAATTCCCGATTCATGGTGGAATAGACGCACCAGTACCAGTATTTTTGCCCAAAACCGTACACAGCCACCCCGAGGGCAACTAAGCCGGTTAGAAAGATTAGCATTTTAGCGTGGATGTGTTGTTTAATAGCCGCATAGACAATAAAGAAAAGGCTAAAATATTCGATACGTCGAAAATAATGAAGAAAGAGTTTTTGAATGTGGATGTCGGACATGGGCACCGTTTTGGTGATAAAAATGGCCGAGAGAGAAGATAGAAGTCCGATACCTAGATAGAGTAAGATTAATCTGGTGAGGGTGGGTTCGAGTGTGACTTTTTTTCGCCACAACTGAACTAAGAGAACCATAGCAGAAACCAAGACAAGAAAGTCTTCGGTGCGGACGCGGACGATGTAACCCGGGAGTATATCGAATAGTGGGATTTTAGGGATAAGGGGAATGGCAAGGATAAGAATAGCCGACAGGATCGCTAAAATGTGGTCGTCAAACCACTGCAAAAGCTTCTTGATAGGCGGATTTTTTGGGCTCATCTTGTAGTATGATACCAAAAAGTATGATCCGGAGGGC
>CAYXRB010000002.1:70172-80852 GCA_964467565.1 uncultured Pseudomonadales bacterium
AGCGGGGCCAACTTCCAGATTGGTTGGTGCTTTTTGAAGAGATAGGCCAAACCCCTCATTTCGCCGATAACAGCTTTTTTTGAACTTCCGCTACCCTGAGCATAATGAATGATTTGAGGAGCAGAAAAATACTGCGGTTTGATGCCAATTTTTTGAGCGCGCCAACATAAATCCACATCCTCGGCGTACATAAAAATACGCTCGTCAAAACCGCCGAGTGAATTAAAAAGGTCTGCTTTTATGAGCATAGCTGTACCGCCAATCCAGCCCATTGACTGATCTTTTTGGAAAAATGCTTCGTCACGTTTTTGATATGAAGGAAATATTACTCGAAGGACAGGTAAATCATCGAGAAAAAGCATTTGCGCAAACAGATTAGCAAGGGTTGGCAGGTGTCCCCCCTGAGGTTGAAGGCTACCATCTGGATTTAAGAGTTGGCAGGATGCAAATTCCGCTTGATGTTTTTTACTATGTTCGAACAGCTTAAGATGAGCAGAGTCGATAACTTGGGTATCGCTGTTCAAAAAAAGTAGATACTCTCCCCTAGCCTGCTTAGCACCTTGATTATTGGCTGCACCAAAACCGGCGTTTTCATTATTTTGGATTATCTTGACCTGCGGAAAATGTTGTTTAATCGCTTCACTGCTGCCGTCGGAAGAAGCATTATCGACAACAATAATCTCGACTGAATCAGATTTTTGTTGAGCATTGAGTGAATCTAAACACTTGAGTGTGAGGTCTTTGGTGTTAAAAGAAACAATAATGACGGAGAGTTGCATACCGAATTATTGAAACAGGCGGAAGCGGCCGAGTTTATAGTTGGGATTTTTTAATGTTCTCTCCCCGATGATTTTGGCAGGAACGCCGCCAACAACCGTGAAGGGGGCAACGTTTTTGGTAACCACTGCCCCGGCACCGATCACTGCTCCTTTGCCGATGGTGATTCCGGGAAGAATTATTGATCTTGGACCGATGAAGACGTAATCTTCGATGGTCACGGGTTCTTCGATGGGTTTAAATGCCGGGTCGTTGATGTCGTGCTCGCTATTTAACAACATAACTTGCGAGGCGATATCAACGTGATTCCCAATGATAAGCGGGGCGCGGCCGTCAAGTGTGGCGTGGTCACCGATAATAGTGCCCTCTCCTATAGAAACGCCGGCTGGGTTATAAAAACGGGCGCCGATGTGGATGGTGGATTTGGGACCCATTTTGATTCCGGCGCAAGAAAAAAGGAAACGACGAATAAAATGAAAGGGGATGTAGCCTAAGAACCAAAGCATGGCTATTTTAAGGTCGAGCCAATAGTTGTACAAACGAAGGGTGATTTTTGGCAAAGCTTTTGACCAGGTTAAGGAATTATTGTCTTTGTCGCGAAACGGCGATTTCATACAGGACCTTTGCTACAATTTGAGCACTATTTGACCAAGTAAATTGCTGGATGTGCTCGGTTATTCTTTTAAGGCGAAGCTTATGCTTAGTAGAATCTTCACCGACTGCTGTAATTATACCGTGAGTGATACTTCCAACTGAATACGGATCAACGGTAATACCACTTTTCCCGACTACTTCTGGCAATGAAGCGGTATTTGCAACAACCGGTACTGTCCCACAAGCAATGGCTTCGGCGGGGGGCAAACCAAAACCTTCATACAAACCGACTAAGCACACAGTGGCGGCGCCTGAGTACAGAGCGGGGAGGCTTTCTTTGTCGACAAAGCCCAATTTTTTAATGCGCCTCTTTACCCGACTAATACTGATATAGTTTTCCAGCTCTTGATTGAGCCACCCGGGATTGCCCGCTAATACCAACTCGTAACTTTTAAATTTAGGCGGTAATTTTTCAAAGGCTTGGACAAGGCGGACCAGATTTTTACGCGGTTGAAGCGTGCCAACGTAGAGGATGTATGGCTGGGTTAAGCCGTAGCGATCCAGAGTAATTTTGCGTGAAGCGGTAGATGGTTTTTTAAAAAAGTTAAAATCAATACCAGGATAGGCAACGCTTACATTATCCTCGGGTAATTGGTAGGTCGAGATGAGGTCTTTCTTAGTATGCTTGGAAATGGCGATAATATGGGCGGCTTGGGTAACGGAATAGTCTGTCCAGTCCTTGAGCTGTTGATACCCTCTTTCGAGTTTAAGAAATAAGTTGGGGAATTTAAGGTAGGCTAAGTCAAACACGGTGATGACCGTGGGGATGGGACTAAAACGAGGTGCATAGTGCGAGGGACTATAAAAAACTTGCGGTCGATCGCGATTTAAAAATAGTTCAAGCGGAAGGCGCCATTGTGTCCAAAGCCTGGTAGGAGTGAGTACCTTGTATTGCCAGTTTAATCGGGGTAATGGCAGGTCTGCTGCTGGTTCTGATTTAAGAAAAACATTAAAGCGATGGTGGCTGGATAAGGCATGCAGACTTTGTAATAGTTGATAGGCGTAGATATTACTACCAACCCGCTTGGCAACATTGGCTTCGTTGCCGTCTATGCCAAAATATAAGGAAGGTGACAAAGGTGAAGAGGAATGAGTTGAATCCATGTCGCAATCACGTTGATGCTAATTTTCGATAAAGATCGAGAGTTTTTTGAGCAGTATCATCCCAACTAAATTTTTTAAGTTGTTCGCGTCCGGCTTTTTTGAGGTTGTTTGATCGGGATAAGGCGCGGGCAATCGCCTGTATGATGGAATCAGTTGAATCAGGGTCGGCATATTCGCAGGCCTCACCACCGACTTCGGGTAAACTGCTGACCATGCTGGTCACGACCGGAGTTTGGTGGAAAAAGGCTTCGAGAATGGGTAAACCAAAACCTTCGTATAGTGAGGCATACAGGAGAATGGAAGCTTGTGAATACAGGGCAGCTAGATCACCACCCGAAACATAGTCAGTGAAAATTACGCCTTTTTGGGGTGAAATTTTTTCCCAGCCAGGCTTACCGGCTATGACTAAATCAAAGTCTTTTTGGTAGTGCTGCCAGGCTAATAATTGGTTCTTAAAGTTTTTTCGAGGTTCGAGAGTACCAACCATTAAGAAAAAAGGCTTCTTTAACTCAAAACGTTTAATGACGGTTTGTATGGATTTTGGGTCTGGTTTTAGACGTGCTTCGGCCGGAAGAGCATTATGAATAACGGTGATTCGAGAGGGATTAAAACCCATTAATTCGATGAGATCTTTTTTGGTTGCTTTGGATACCGCGATGATGTGGGCTTTATACTTTTTTAGACGCTCGAGCGAAGAGGCATGAGCGTATTCGATTTTGGCGTGAGCAACCGAAGGATACTTAAACAAAGCCAGGTCATGAACAGTGCTTAATAGTTTTGCGTATTTGGTACGCGGGGCGTACCAATCCCAGGTGTGAAAGACTGATAGCCTACCAGTAAATAGTTCGATGTTGAGATTTAATTGATTAAAGATGAGAGGCATAAAACTTGGTGGCAGGTAAGAGAATTGGGTAGAGATTGAGGAATTAATCGATTGCGCAAACTGGTCTAGTTCACTTTTTCGCCGCAGTGAATTACCGTAAAGGAGCAGAGATTCCTGCGGTGACAGATGTTTGTAAAGCGTTCTGACTAAATTCGCCGTGTACCGCGAAACGCCGGTACCATAGGGAATAGATGAGATGTCAAAGCCGTAGTTCATACTAAGCTCATGGATTGTACCTTATGGATAGATGAAATTTGAGTGTGCACGATCCATTATGACGATTTTGCCGATTCCTGGGTACTGGAGAAAACCAGTTTCGGCAAACCCCTGCTGCTTAAGGGACTGGCGAACAAGCTGATGAGGATCAGAGATTGACTGCAGGTATTGGAAATAATAGAGACGCTGATAATTATTAACCTGTAAATTATTAGGGGCATGAAGCGGGAGGTTGAGTGGATAATACATAAGCGGTGCGAGCGAAGGTGAAAAAGTGGTGACAACGGCTGCGTTCGAATATTGCGAATTCTCCTGAATAGCGGTTATGGCTTCCCTCCATGGTTCCCTCTGGTCATTAGGGTTAGTCCAGTATCGGACTAGCCCGATCGAATTAATCAGTAAGATTATGGGAATGAGTAGTTTCCCTTTGGGGTGATGGTTAAGACTGGAGATAAAAATGTACACAAGAGGCAGCAGAAAAAGAAAGCGTTTGGGATCGATAAGCGGGATGGTAAGTGAGGTGAGAAGCGCAAGAATGAATGGCAGTATTAAAGTGATAAAAATTAATTTTTTGTGCTTTAATTGTGAAAGTTTGATAGAAATTCCCAAAAAAAGAACCGCGATAGCCGTCAGTGCAACCTCTATAAACAAGCTGTTTGGAATGATCAAGCGGCCGAAGGTGAATTTGACCAGAGTTAAGGGAATTGCCTTATCTAACGGGTATGCCACGACTTGTTCCCAGCCAAACAGTGTTTGGCGAACGCTCCGTGATGTTTCGAGTTGCTGTGACAAGGGAATAATCCAAGGTATGTAGCCTATACAAAGCAGGGTGATAGTGAGTGCGAGGTGCTTAAAGGGGATTTTTTTGGAAATTATTAGCCCAAATAGTTGGGAGAGAGTAAAAAAGAAAAAAGTATAGACCGTGTACATTCCCCCTAAATTGACGAGTGAAAAGAGAACGAGATTTTTACTTGAGAATTTTTTTGACAAATTGACAAGTATAAGAAGGCTGAGCATTCCCCAAAACGCGGCTAATGAATAGGGACGGAGTTCTTGTGAATAAAAGACGTGAAATTGGGAAGTAGCCAGGAGTAATGCAGCAAACACTCCAGTCTTTTGCCCTTGCAGCTTAGACCCTAATAGGTAGAAACAATAGATGGTCCCGATTGCCGGTAAAAGCGAAGCTTGGCGCAACCACCATTCCGAAGCAGAAATATAGGTGAATAAGTGTACCCAAAGATGGTAGAGAGGAGGCTGAAAATCGGCTTGAATTTCGAGTTGTTGTACGAGAGGGCGCACTGATTCGATTGCCTGGGCGGCTTCATCGAGCCAGAAAGATCCATTAAGGAGCGGTATTCTGAGGACTATGGCGATTAAAAGAACGAATCCTACCCGACAGTGTTTAATCATATAAAATGAGTTACTTTATTTATACGTATTAGTATGATTGTAGCGCGGGAAACTGTTAGCAAATGGATGAGAGTGTATGTAGCTGTATTTATTGGGCTGGTGGGCCTTTTAATGGTGCACCGTTGGCGGCAAGGAGAAATCTATTATTTTGACCATGGGATATTTGATCAAGCATTATGGCAAGTAGCTCATGGCAAACCACCGCTCATTGACCATATCGATATTTATCCGCTTCATCAACTAGGGGACCACTTCACTCCAAGCTTATACCTATTGACCCCACTGTACTGGTTGACCAACAATTACGAACCCTTATTTGTGATAATGGCGCTATTTCTGGGATTAACGGTAGGAGTGGTCTACTTGACAGGCTTGAGTCTGAAGTTACCACCAGTTCTGAGTGGGGCAATAGCCGTGGCTTTAAGTTTATTCTTGGGTTGGCAAAACGGAGCGATCGCAGGGTTTCATACCGAAATCCCAGCACTTCTGAGCTTGGCACTGGCACTCTTGGCCTTAGAAAAAAAGAAGTGGCGGTGGTTTTGGGTACTGATACTGATAACACTCGGATTTAAAGAAACATTTGTAGCAATTAGCGCAGCTTTGGGGGTTTTCTTAATGCTAAGAGCGCACTGGAAGCATGGCCTTGTGTTGGTACTGTTTAGCCTGATTTACTGGCAGGTGGTGACAAAGGAAATCATACCATTGTTTAGAGGGGGTCTTGATTATTACTACCAAATGCCGCAACAAGCTCTTTGGCAGGAAGTAAAAGGATTATTACATCCAGATAAAATTAAAACGGTTGGCGTATCGCTTGCCTCATTTGCAGGATTACCATTACTTGCACCTTTTACTTGGCCGCTGCTACTGCAAGATTGGGTGGTACGGTTTGGGTTGGGAACGAGTGCTGCCTGGGAATTAAAACTGCATTACAGCTTGATAAGTGGTTTACTGCTGGCTTACTCTGCCTTACACGGTGTAGTGGGAATCAATAACCTGTTAAAAAACCGAGTCCTGCTTTACCTTTTATGCCTGCTTTTAGTGCTGATACCGCTGGTAGTAACCTGGCGGCTTCAAGGACCATACGGCTTATTGGTTAATAATGCCTTTTACACTCACTCAGAGACGATGCGGTTTTTGGATACGTTTGCAGGGCACATTCCAAATAATGGTTTGGTGATGACTCAAAATAACCTGATGGTACGCTTAACACATACGCACAACGTTATGCTCTTGCGCGAAGATTACGACCAATGGATGCCCGATGTGATCGCGATAGATATTCGATCGGGACAGAGCCCTAATAATCATTGGCCACTGCAATCGACACAGATGTTTGAGCGCCTGGAAAGTGATTCACAATATACACAGCATGCCCTAACACCAGACCAATATATCTATACCAAAAATTAATTTGAAGAACTCTGGGTTTTTTGTGCAAGTAAATAATAAAAATTATGATTCAAGGTATTAATTTTTTGTGCTTATTAATTTAGATTATTTTAGAACATAAACCTTGGTGTATCTGACTTGATGTTTAAAACTGATTCGTTTCATGGTTGATTACATAGGCTTATATTTGATAGGGTGGAGCGATGAGGCTATTACTGATTTTGTTTGCGATGATTGCTTTAGTGGTTCCTGCCGATGCTAAAGCGTATTTAGACCCTGGAGCGGGTAGTTATATAACCCAATTGGTTATAGGGTTTTTAGTTGGCGGCTTGTATATGACCCGAGGATATATAACCAAGTTTAAAGAGTGGGTGTTAAGGATTAAATCAAAAGAACCGATGCAAAGGCAATGAGGACGCGACTGATTGACGGAGGTAGTTTTAAGGACCCGGCAGGTTTTGTGTTTTTTAAAGACGGCAAAGTGTTTAGATATGTAAATAGAGATTATGCGTCGATCATTACCCAACTCGTAGAATCGGGATTGTACGAGAACTTGGTCAGGCCAGGGATGTTGTTGCCTTTTAAAATTTTAAAACCTGAATCAAACAAATCCGGGTTAACACTTGAGGTAAAAAAAATTCCGTTTATAAGTTACCCTTTTGAATGGCCGTTTGGGATGCTTAAAGATGCGGCACTGCTCACCCTTAGCATTCAACGTTTAGCTATAAACCAGGGAATGAGTTTGAAGGATGCGAGCGCCTATAACGTGCAATGGCTGAAGGGTAAACCAATTTTTATAGACCATACTTCGTTTGAAAAATATGAAGAGGGTAAACCTTGGATTGCTTACAAACAATTTTGCGAGCATTTTATTGGCCCATTGGCATTATGGGCATATGCAGATGTGGAACTGTATCGATTGCAACGTGAATTTATCGACGGCATACCTCTACGACTGGTCAGTAGATTGCTGCCAAAAAAGACGTTGGTTAATCGAGCTTTATTAATGCACTTGCATTGGCACGCTAAGAATCAAACAGGGAAAACACGGACTATTCAAGGGGTGAAGTCGTTAGGCCGTATAACAAAGTCAATGCTGCTGGCGATAATTGATGATTTGGAGAGATTAGTGCGGGGCATGAAACTAAAAAATTCACTAACTGAATGGAAGGATTATTACGAGTTTACCAATTATTCTAGAGCAGCATTTGAGCACAAAAAAAAGGTGGTTCACGAATGGGCACTAAAAATAAAACCGAAGGTGAGTTGGGATGGCACGGGAGGCTTGGTCATTGGATTTGATATTGATCCGTTAGCGGTTGAAGCGCACTACACAAACATTAAGGAAACAAAAGACGAATCCCGGTTGGCATTAATTATGGATTTGGCCAATCCGAGCCCTGGGTTAGGTTGGGGCCATTGCGAACGGCAATCACTTGTAAGCAGAGGTAAGGTTGACTTAGTACTTGCCCTAGCCTTAGTGCATCACTTGCGAATCGGGTTAAATGTTCCCTTGCGCCACATTGCCCGTTGGATGGCTGAACTGGGCACCAATTTGCTGATTGAGTGGGTGCCAAAAACAGATTCCCAACTTAAGAAAATGTTGGCGACGCGCCACGACGTTTATGCGGATTATCAAGAATCAACTTTTGAAAAAGAATTTTTACAATTTTTTACTTTAGAAAAAAAAGTAGTAGTAGATGAGAGCCAGCGGTGGCTTTATTTATGGAAGAAAAGGTAAATTTTTGGTGGTGGTTAACACCTTTATTGTTTGGAAGCATTCCCATTTTAGCTTTATATTCGGGCAATATTGATGAGTGGTGGGTTAGTGAAACCCTATTGCCTTTTTTTCTAACACTTCTGCTCACGGCACTGGTATTGACCGCCAGTTATTTTTTGTTTAAAACATGGCGGAAAAGTATTTTCTTCACCAGCATTTTTATTGTATTGACTGTTTTTTTTGGAAAACTGTACCTTTTTGTGGCTGAAATATTAACATTACCCCTGCCACGCTTGCTGAGTACAATTTTGGCGATCTCTATTCTTCTATCGATCGGCTTACTACTCAAAAAGAATCGAATAGGTAATCAATTAATGCAAGGAATTTTCCTTATAGCGTGCGTTACATGGCTGTTACTGCAGGTAAAAATAGTTCCATTCGAAATCATGCGCTTTTATAATTTTTATAAACTTAGTACTTATGTTGAAGGAAAGCAAGATAATATTGGAGATTTAATAGCCAAAACGAACAACGCACCCGACTTTTACTATTTTATTTTCGACCGTTATGCCAGGGCAGATGTACTACAACGCTACTTTGAATTCAATAATTCCGACTTTTTGTCACAATTGGAGAATAGTGGTTTTTACATTGCTTCAAACAGTGCGGCCAACTACCCACAGACATATTTATCACTTGCCAGTAGCCTTAACTTGTCACATTTAGATTATTTACCTGAGGTACTTGGCAAAGACAATGTAGATAAAGCGGTGGTATTTAAAACGCATATCCAAAACAATGCCCTGGTGAACTTTTTTAAAAACAGAGGTTACCGCTATATTTTGTTGGGAAATTCGTGGCCGCCGACTCGCGATAGTGCTGATGCGGTCTACACCTTTAATTTAATGGCAGGTACCCAAGATTTACTGCTTAACTGGTATGAGCAAACACTATTTAACACCATACTTGGCCTTACAACGGGGAACTATTTTTATGCGGAATCTTATAACTTGGTGCGATTACAGGCTAATATAGATTTTCAATTTAATCAAAAAATTAACGAGTATGTTTCAATAGAAAGCCCAAAGTTCGTATTTGGCCATGTCATGTTGCCTCATCCACCCTATCTGGTTAACCACGACTGCGATCCGGTTTCATTAGAAAGGGCGCGGGAGGATGATAATAAACAGGGCTACCTAGAGCAACTAGCGTGTGCGAACAAGATAATGCTGCGATTATCACAAGAAATTCTAAATCGCAACCAACCGGCTGTGATCATTTTTCAAAGTGATGAGGGCCCATACCCGGCAACAGTCGGATTGCCCGACGAGTCGGAAAACCTGGAAGAGTTTATTACTTCGGTACGAATACATGCACCAATTTTGATGGCAGTATATGCTGATAAGGCGGAGGCAACCAATGGGTTTTACTCAAATATGAGCCCGGTCAGCATGTGGACATTATTGTTGAATTACTACTTTAGTTCCCAATTACCAATTCCAAGAGACACAGTTTTTGTTCCCAAATCTGTTACAACCCCGTATGATTTAGTTGATGTAACCGATCTTGTCAATCAGGTGAACTTACTTGAGGATGTTAGATAGATTGATTATTAATCTCTTAAAAAGAGATAAGGCAAAAAATTTGATATAGGAATAAGCTTTGGCAGTTAGAATAAAACTAAAGCAAGCTTTTTATGATTAAAGTTAACAATTCTTTAAAAAAAATGTTCGGGTCGGATCGAAGCTTGTTTATAGCCTCGATTTTATTGCTTTATTGCCATAGTATTGGTCTTGGTAGTTTTGAAGTTTTCTTTCCAAATCAAATAAATTTCATATCATATACGGTGACTTTCCTCATTTTGTCTATGGTGATCGGATTAGTAGTGGTTGGAGTAATCGCTTACATAACTTCGTTTATTTTGCCAAACAGTGTAAAAAAATGGCTATGTTATTTGGCTTTAGGGGGGTCGCTTCTTGCTTATGGTGAACGATTAATGTCGACTACGGGAAGTAATGCACAAAATATGGTGTTTCAACTGGCTTCTATTTCACCACAACGAATCGTATTAAGCATGTTGTTTATGTTCTTAATTTTGGAATTGACAAGATTTGCATTGAAAAAAAATTTGTCCCGTAAGTTACTCATAATCTCATTTTTTTTATTGTTGATTAATAGCCTGGCTGTCGGATGGGATGCATATAAGTCAGGAGTTGATTTAAAAATACGACCAGTACTAGATAAAAAGGTCCGTTTTGAGATGTCTGAAAAACAAAATGTCATTGTGTTTATTTTGGATACATTTCAGTCGGATGCATTTGCAGAAATCGTTGACACTAATCATGAAATAGCTACAGTATTTAAAGATTTTACCTATTACCCGGACACGGTGGGGTGTCATAGGGAAACTTACCCATCAATCCCCTGTTATTTGAGCGGTAAACAATACGATAACTCGGTGGATTACCAAACGTATATTGAAAAGGTGTATGACGACGAATCGTTGCCAGCACAGCTTAAAAAGAGA
>CAYXRB010000003.1:0-7564 GCA_964467565.1 uncultured Pseudomonadales bacterium
ACCCACTTCCCTGCCCCGAGAACTTCTTTGGCCTGCGAAATATTTAAAGCGAAACGCGGTTTTAATGTTAAGACTACATGTGACAATGTAACCTCGGTTAGTGCCGCTGCGAGCATACCTACCACTAAACTGTAAGGTGAGCGGGTCAGGTACGCCGTGGTAATCGCCACTACTGCATCGGTAAGGGTGATTAGAGCGCGGAAGGTGAACTCTTTTTTAAATAAAAGTTGCTTTTGGAAACTGACGATAGCCGGGTTGATAAAGCCTTTGATAAAAGGAACTAGGGCAATTGCCATGACTATGGATGTGGCTTGAGGATTATTGAAGAAATTTGCCAGGAATGGGGCAAGACTTACTATAACGAGGGAGATCAAAAGACCTCGTAGGATCGAAACTACAAAGGCGGTATCTATGAATTTTTCTAGACTATTGGAATCGCGTTTTTGGATTAGGACGACGTTAATACCCGTTTCGGTTATCATTTCGGTTAAAGCAACAGCGATAACGGCAATGCCAAAAATACCAAAGTCGATGGGTGTGAGTAAGCGTGCCAGAATAACGGTTCGAACTATTGCCTGGAACCGTAATGTGGCGCGAAGAAGACCAACCCAGCTAAGATTGGATAATGTAAGCCGGGTTAAACTGACTGCCATGATTATTAGTATACCTTTTTGACATACGAGTACCTACCGTATGACCTGGTGTGAGTTACAATAGACTTATGCGGATTGCAGTAGTTGATCTTTTACCGGAAGGAGGGGCAAAGCGGGTAGTTTTTGAGCAACTCAAAGGTCTTGGTAAGAAACACACTCTTCTTTATTGCACTAGCAGTGATGATTGTGCGTTTGATTTTGATCAAATCCGAGGCATTACGGTGAGGCAATACGATGTCACATCGGCGATGAAGGGATGGATGCCCTATGACATAAAGCTATTTACTCGTTTATTGCCGATTTATGGAAAGATTGCTCAAGCAGTGGATAATTTTAGGGCAGAAGTCGTAGTGGTACATCCCGATATTTACACACAAGCCCCATTTTTGTTGAGTTTAATTAACAACGTGCCAACTCTTTATTTTGCAGAAGAGTGGTATAGGTTGATATATGAAGGTAGCCTTAGTTCACACCGCGACGGATCACTATCTGCACTAGTGCTTGAATGGCTACACCGAAGGATTTTGAAAGCGATTGACCGAATAAATGTGTCACAAGCGACATGTGTGATAACAACAAGTCAATTTAATAAGGTAAACCTTTCAAAGGCATATGGAGTGAATGCGGAGGTTATACCCTTAGGAGTGGATACGACATTTTTTAAACCCGATGAGACTGATGAGAAGCGGATACACTTTTTGTTTATTGGTGAAAAAGATGAGGCTCATGGCTATCAGCTTTTAGCTGAAGTGATACATTCGTCAAAATTACCATTTAACGTAAAAGTGGTTTCATATAATAAAAAGGGATTTAGTTTGTCGGAAAAAGAGTTGTTGCGAGCTTACCAGCGATCGGCGGCAGTAATTTGCTTAGATATTAACGAACCATTCGGCTTAATACCTTTGGAAGCGATGTCATGCGGTACGACGGTGATTGCGGTTAATGAAGGCGGATATGCGGAAACGGTGGTACAGGGTGAAACGGGATTGTTAATTGAACGGACCAGTACAGCCTTAAAGGAAGCCATGAGAAGAATTGCCACAGACCCATCTCTGCGTCGGGCAATGGAAATAAAAGGAAGAAAGCACGTGGAGGAGAATTATAGTTGGCCTGCGCATATACACGCTTTAGAAAAGGCATTCAATGACTGCGTCAAAAAAAATTAATGTGTCACTCATTATAGTTGTTTATAAGAATTCTAAAATTCTAGAGAAGTTATTGCGTTCGGTGCCAAAGAATGAGGGGGTAGAGACGATTGTGATCGATAATTCGGTGACAAACAGGGGATTTGGGGCAGCGTGTAATTTGGGTGCTAAGAGGGCGAAGGGTGAATATTTATTTTTTGTTAACCCGGACTGTGTATTGAATAAACACACGATCCCTACACTGCTAAAGAAATTAAAAAGTGATACGAAAATTGGGGTGATAGGACCGCAATTACGAGATGACAATAATACGGCATATTTATCGACTACCAGGCAACCAACAATTTGGAGTGCGCCTGTAGTATATTCAGCGTTGAATAGGATACCGAATGTATTAAGCGCACGGCACTGGTACAAAAACCACGAATTGAATTCTGAAAAATTGGTTGGGAGTATTTCGGGTGCAGCTATGATGATGCGAAAAAACCTTTTCGAAAAATTGGGTGGGTTTGACGAAGCGTTTTTTTTGTACTGGGAAGATAATGATATTTGCCGCCGGGTAAGCGAAGAGGGTTATCGCATACTTTACTATCCAAAAGCATACGTTATTCATAGCAGGGGTAAGTCAACTGATAGAGAGAATGGGGAAATAATTCGCGCATTTAAGGCATCAAGATACCGTTTTTTTAGAAAACATTTCGGCAAATTATACGCTACCCTACTTGAAACTTGGCTGGCGTTATTCGAAGAATGGAAACTTTTATTTATTATTGGATTAGCGGCTTTTTTGCGCTTTGACCGGATAACGACGCTGATGCCGTTAATTGGTGATCAAGGAAGAGATTTTTTAGCTGCGGTTGAGGCCTGGGAAACTGGCCAGTTACCGCTACTGGGTATACGCTCGAGTATTCCGCGTTTTCAACAAGGACCACTCTACATCTGGCTTCTTACAGCTGTGTTTGGCTTGTTTGGGCCTGAGGCGGAATGGGCAGGAATAATGAGTGCTTTGATTGGTTTGTTGGCAGTAATCGGGACATACTTTTTGGCACAAGAGCAATTAAGCAAAAAAACAGCTTTATTAGCGGCACTTATTTTGGCAGCTTCACCATTGGTAGTTGTGCAATCGCGATTAGCATTTATGACTAATCCAATCCCTTTGTTTAGTGTATTGTTTTTGTGGGTTTTGCAGAAAAAAGCTGATTCGGTAAAAACTTTCGGTTGGATTGCTCTAAGTTGGGCTTTGCTGTTTCAATTTGAATTGGCAGCAGCTCCATTACTTCTATTATTGATATTTTATTGGATTAAATACTACTATGCAGACAAGGGAAAGAGAATGCTTAGTCTGCGATGGGCATTTACTGGATTGGCGGTAGGTTTGGCACCGCAGATAATTTTTGATGTAACTAATAATTTTAAACAATTGGGAATGTTTTTGCTGTGGATCGGATATAGGTTGATCAGTTTTGTTGGTTTTGATGCGGAACACCAATTTTCAATAAGTAAACTGGCTACTTATTGGAGCAGCCTTCATAATTACTTGGGAAAATATTGGGTGTGGCAGAGCGACTGGGGAATTTACGCGAGCTTAGCCATAATTCTATTCGGGACGTTTAAATATATTAGAACATTCGAGAATTATAAAAAGGTGACATTAATCGGGTGGTCACTTTTATGGTTATGGGTACAATTAACGGCTTATCTAATTCATGGTTCGCCATCGGAAGCCTACTTCCCCGGGCTATTTGTGCCTTTGGCAATTGTGACCGGTTGGATTTTCATGTCTTTACCAAGAAGGCTTACTGGGTTGGCGGTGGTAGTGATTTTAGCCTGGTCTATACACTCTACAACAGCGTTATTCCATAACGATTATTATGTGGCTACAGAGAAAAATTGGAATAAAGACTGGCAAACTTACGGATTACCACTTGCTTACCAAAAAGAAATCGTGTCGGTAATTCATGATCATATCGGTAATCAGCCGGTCACCTATAAAAGTCTAGGAGTGGGTTCGCAATTTTCAAGTTATATGGACGGCTATACTTTTTTAAGCCTGAGCCAGGGTTTTGAGGTAGATACTGATAACGGATTACCCGTTTATATATATTCCCCGATTGGTGAGGCAAGTGTGAAAGATTACTGGCACTACCAATTATATGGTCAAGTTATAGCGTTACCAAAGGTGTATGAAAACAAAGATTAGTGCTGTGATCGTGGCAAAGAATGAAGAGGGTAAGATTGAACACACAATCAAGTCTTTGAAATGGTGTGATGAGATTATTGTGGTAGACACTGGATCTATAGATGGGACTGGACAAGTTGGCCTGACCGCGGGAGCCGATATGGTTGTTAATTACAAAACTTCCGACATGGCTGCAGCGCGCAACTTTGGTTTAGAGAAAACCAGAAACCGTTGGGTATTGTTTGTTGATGCTGATGAGTTTATTACTCCAGAGCTAAGGGCTGAAATTAGGCAACAAATCACTGTTGATCAGGGTCCGCCTGGGTATTTAATTAGGAGAGTTGATGTTTACGGAAATAAAAGATTACGGTACGGTGAACCTGGAAATACATGGCTGGTAAGACTAGGAAAAAAAGGTGCCGGTATATGGGAGCGTCCAATTCACGAGTATTGGAATATTACTACCCCGGCAAGATTACACGCTCCACTTTTACATTCACCACATAAAAATTTAATAGAATTTAAAAAAACAGTTAAAAACTATGCACAACGCGACGCAGAGCACCGATACAGGGTAAATGAGCGATGGAGCGTGATAGATTTGTTGGGTAAGCCAACGGCAAAATTTATTTATAACTACTTTTTCCGTTTCGGGATATTAGATGGATTACCGGGTTTGCTCTACGCAGCAATGATGAGTTACCACTCTTTATTAGTAAGGGTTCAATTATTTAAATTAATGTTTTTGAGAAGGAAAATGAATGGACGTGAGGGTGGGATACTGTTAATGCACAGCATAATTTTTTTATTGCTGTGTGCCGGACAATTTAGCCGAGGGCAAATTACTCAAAGCGTGGCGGTGTATTTATTCGAGGTGTTTATAATTCTGACAATTTTATTGGCCTTTAAACAATACGGTCTAAAAAAAATATTATCAGTTGATCAATTATCGATGAAACTGTTTCTCGTATTTTTTACGATAGCTGGGATAACTTTGCTTGCTGCAAGTTTTAATAGAAATTGGGAAAGTATGGTGGGCTGGTTGTATTGGATTCGATTGGGAATTTACGCAGCTTATGGTAGGGTTTTGTATTTGATGGTTGAGCGACTGCTTAAGCCAGAATTTCTATTACACTTACTGGCTGGATTGGGCTTGACATTGGTTTTTGGAGGATTGGCTCAATACTTACTATTACCCGACACACGCTTTTTACGTCTTTATGGTTGGGATGACCATTACTTTAGAGCAATTGGCCTTTTGTATGATCCATCGTACCTGGGTTTAATGGCTGTGCTTAACACGTTAATTTGGAGTTTGTACAAACTCCCCTACTGGAAATACGTTAGTTTATTGTCGATTTTGGTGATGTTGTTAACCTATGCGCGCAGTGTTTATTTAGTATTCATGATCGGGTTACTATCGCTAGTACTGGTAGGATGGAAAAGAAAGCTCATTTTAATTTTTTTGCCTTTCTTGATGACAGCAATATTATTATTGCCAAGACCTGGAGGTGAAGGCGTACGTTTGGAACGGACGTTTAGTATCGAACACCGAGTGGAAAGTACGATAAACGCCTGGCAGCTTTTTTTACAGCGTCCTTTAAGCGGATGGGGCTTTGGCCAATATAAGACTCAATTGATAGAAGCAAAAGGAGCTGCAGTTGATCCACTTATACCGGTCCATACTTCGGGGCCGGATAATAGTTTTATGTTTGTTTTAGTGGGAACAGGGGTAATAGGGTTCCTTGCCTTTACTGGGTGGATAGGAAGTGTGGTGTGGTTTGCTCGTAAGGAATTTAGGATTTGGCTGCCTTTATTCTTAATATTAATACACTCACTGACCAATAACAGCTTCTTTTATCCCTGGGTAATGGTGTGGTGGTGGGGTTTGTGGGCGTATAAAAGTGTGGCTATTCGGAATAGTTGACATTCACTTCTTTGGATGTTTGGTTGCCTGCTTGATCGGTGGTGGTGATAGTTAGTTTATTGTTGCCGGGATTAAGTTGGAGCCTGGTGGAGAATTGACCATCGGTGGAAACAAGGGCATGCTGCTCATTAACGGTAACGGTGGTGCCAGGATCGGTTTTTCCAGAAATTTCGATGGTACGTTCGCTCAAGCCAAAAAAATGTTGGTTTTCGGTGGGGAGGTTGATGACTAGAGTAGGAGCTTTGGATTGAAAGACAATAGTCTGGGAACTTGAACGTACACTTGCATTGCCCGCCTCATCATAGGCTATGGCATACATACGATTGATCCCATCGTCGAGAGCAATTTGACTAAATGAAAAATTCCCATCGGCATCAACCACGGTTTGCGACACTAAAGCATTATTATTAAAAAGATCGATTTTACTGCCTGATTCACTAAAACCGTTAACGGTAAGGGTGGCGCTGTTGGTGGCTTGTGGAGGAGTAATTATTTGAGGTGCGCTGGGTGGAATGGTATCTGTTTGTTCCAGGGGTTGAGCAGAATTTCTTAGGTCACCAAGAAAGACTGCAGCTCGAATCAGTAGCGGGATCCCGAAGAAAATTATGGCAGCAATTAAACCAATGGTGGCCACGATGATGAGAATAGTTTGGCGCATGAACCGGGCATTTTCATGGCGAGCCAATCGTGATTTTCGTTCGTTAGCCGAGTGGTATCGAATCATGGAACCATTATAACAAGTGAGTGGTAATGTGTGAGCAGATAATACCCTTGGTTTTAGCGCCCAATTTTAATTAATGGAAAGTGGATTGAAGATCTTGAGTTTTCTCTCAAGGTCTATGCAGTAATTTGTTGAAATGGACTGAGCCGAGGGTGGGATTCGAACCCACGACTTGCGGTTTACGATACCGCTACTCTACCAGCTGAGTTACCCCGGCAATGATACTTGGATTTTATTATACCGGTCAAATAGTACTTGCCAACTCGTGACTGACGGTTGAGTTTAAGATTATATTGGTTTATCGTAATAAATATGGCTTTTAATTTAAAACACGTTGATATTAGCGTGGGTATTTTTGCCCATAATGAAGAAGAAAATATAGAGAGAGCGATAGTGAGTGTGTTGCACTCCCGATTACATTTTGTCAGGCTTAAATCAGTGGTGGTAATCTCGTCGGGAAGTTTTGATAGTACTAATCGGGTGGTAAGAAAATTAATGAAAAGTGATAAAAGGATCCGGTTTATTGAAGAGGCTGAAAGATACGGAAAGTCGGCAGCAATTAATGCCTTTATGAAAGGAAATTCTGCTCGGGTATTAGCAACGCTTTCGGGCGACCTATATCTTAACAGGGACGCGTTAGAAGAAATCGGGTTGCCTTTTTTAAACCCCGAGGTGGGGATGGTGGGCGCCCGACCGGTACCAAGAGCGCGAAGAGATGGCGTGATAAATAAGGAAATTGCGCTGTTATGGGAATTACATCATAGAATTTCTTTAATAAGACCCAAGTGTGGGGAGTTTGTGGCTTTTTTAAATGTTATACGCGAGTTACCAAAAGAATCAGCGGTCGACGAAGCAACCATTGAAGTATTTTTAAAACTGATTGGTTACAAGGTAGTGTATGCGCCAAGGGCAATTGTTAATAACAAGGGGCCAAAAACC
>CAYXRB010000003.1:7574-26682 GCA_964467565.1 uncultured Pseudomonadales bacterium
CCGTTCGAGAGTTTATAACTCAACGACGACGAGTACAAGCAGGACATCAGTGGGTGAGTGAAAAGTACAACTATAAAGTGGTAACAATGCAACCTTCGGCTTTGGTGATGGTGGTATTGCAGCTAGTGGTGTCAAAGCCGTATGTCTTGCCAGTATTAATACGACTGCTGGGGATGGAGATTATGGCACGAGTATTGGGGTATTTAGACTATTATGTATTAGGAAGGAATCCGTATGTTTGGAAAATGGTATCGAGATAGTGAATGGTTCGGATTACCCCACTCCAAAATTGTTTGGATACTGTTTTTACCTGGTATATATTTTGGATTAGTAGTAGTGACAACTCATCTGCTTTATCGGCTCGGAATCCCTCTGGATAGTGTGGTTTTTAAGTTGGTTCACTTAGGTGGGTTGCTGGGAATATTGACCGGACTTATTTGGCTTGCAAGAGAATATGGATTTAAGGATTTTAGTGAATGGTTATTTGGATTGAAACGCAATGATTCTATCGGTGGGATGGTGCTCCTGATTATTCCCGTGATAACGGGATCAGTGTTTTGGTGGATGACATATCAGGGATTATATAAACCAAGTATTACTCCACCGCACAACCATGATGCGGCTAACCATGTTTTTATGGTACGCCAAATTCTTGAGAATAAAACTTTAGATTATTCAAGAATATTCTCCTATAGCTCTATTCCCTCCGGGTATCCAATGGGTATGCACGTCTTTATAGCCAGCGTTTTGGGAAGCTTAGGGATAAAAAATTTGTTGGATTCTGTTTACCCCTTAGTTTTGATTATGGGCAGTTTTTTTCCATGGGCTGTGTTTGTATTGGCAGAAGCGATAGGATTGAGAAGAAATTTAGCGGCGGGAGCGAGTTTTTTGATCTTAACAATGTTTTTATTCCCGTTTAACGTTTTGAGTTGGGGTGGTTGGGGGATGTTAATGGGCATTACCCTTCTGACCTACGCTTTAGCGATGATGGCTTACTGGATGAAGGACTCCTCCCGATTTAAACTAGTTATTCTATGGGTCTTTCTGATCTCAATATTCTTAACCCACACGAGTGAATTATTTTCATTCACATTATTAACAATCGCTCTATTAATTGTTTACCCGGTTGACTTTAACGGTCTTAGGAAGAATGCTAGTTTGGGGTTATTGTTGTTAGGACTGAGTGTTTTTATTGCTTGGCCGTTTTTATGGCAGGGTTTTTCTAGAATTCAATTAGATGAATTGACTAAACACCAACCACACTATCCCTTGGGGGCGATGTGGACATACATAGAGCTATATTTTTTAAAGATAAATAGCAATTATTTATTAAACTTCTTAGCGATTGTCGGGATTATTGGAAGTTTTAAGAAAACGCATTTGAAGATATTGGCACTATTTTTTATTACTATTTTTTTAGTTTGGATAATTCGTTTTACTACACCGGTATTGGATACCGTATTTTTAAAAACCTATCCATGGCTCGAGCACGAGCGAATCGCTTACCTTTTTGCTATCCCCTACTCATTAGCAGCAGCGTATGGATTAAAAGTTTTGGTTGATAAACTGACCTCTTATTGGCAAAGAGGGCAAACGCCTTGGATTTATAACAGCATGTACTGGGTAATATTGGTAGGTAGTAGTATTCCAATCCTCCTTCACAGTTATAAAAACCTTGAGGTATTTATTCGGAATTATTCGGCAACCACCTCTGAGGATATTCGTTTGATGAGAACGACCGCGCCTGAATGCGATTTTTATATAACCGATGTGCAAGATGATGCGGGGAGATGGATACCGTACGTAACCGGCAAAAAAACACTCTTTGAGGGCAGTCCTGAATTGTACCCTGATTATCAGAACCGTTTAGACTTGCTGCAAGCAATACAAACAGAGACACGAGCTGATGAGTGGGAAGTATTTAAAACGGATTACCCGTTCGATTGTATCTTTTATGGTAATAAACGCATATTGGAACATAAAGCGCGATTAAATTTAGCCCGTTTGTTATCTAATAACCGGTTAGAGATTGTTGCGCAAGAAGGAACCGGCTACGTCTTAAGGCCCATTACGGAGCCTAGCGTGCACGATACGCAACAAACTAACCCGTTGCGGATTGAAGTTGTTGAACGTGCCAATTTTTTAAGACGAACGGGAGGGGGTGTGGGTGATTTGAAAACAGACAGGGCGGGCAGTGCTTATAGTTTAGTTAGTACGGTGTTTGACATTTGGTTTAAAGAAGCTTTTGAATTAGTAACAATAGAAGCGCAATCAGCCATAACGGGTGACTTGTCATGTGATGTTTATATTAATGGGACGTTAGAATCGAGTGTGGTGATAACTCAGAACTTGCAGGAAGTATTGGTGGCTGAAATTGAACCTAAGTATGGACAAAAACACGTTCGTTTGGTTTGTCCGGCAAATAATGAACGAGCGTTACAGGCAATTACAGCTGTTGAAGATAGTAAAAAAATACAGGTTTTAGGTCCTCATTTTGCCATAACAGCAATTGGGTTTAAATGATACCAAACTGCTGATAAAGTTTTCTAAGTGTTTCCACTTGCTGATTAAAGCTGTAGTGCTTTTTAACGAAATCAGGACCTTGGTGGGATAAACGAGCATAGAGTTGGTCTTTTGTAAGTAGCGTGGTGATGGCTTGGGCTAATGCCTGGGAGGTTTGCTCGGGGACTTTTATCCCAGTTTGCATATGAATTACCGTTTCGGGGAGCCCATTTTGGTTAAAGGCGATGACCGGAATGCCCGCGGCAGCTGCCTCGGCATTAATCATTTCTAGGGGTGCTTTAGCAAGACAGGGATTGACGACGATATCCCAGTGTTTTAAATGCGAAAAATTATGAACGTGACCTAAAAAACTGACACAATTATCGATCTCTAATTGCTTTGATAAGTTTTTGAGAAAATTTGTCCGAGGCCCCGTCCCGGCAATCTCAACACGAAATTTGGGCACATTGTGTTTATGTATTAAAAGGGCTATCGCTTCGAGTAATAAATGAACGCCTTTTTCGGAAACTAAGCGCCCCATGAAGCCGATAGTGGCTGGACGGTTGATTGTGGGAGCATGCTGAAATGAAGGTCCGTATTGAACACCCGGATTAATGATGACAGAGATCGGATTAAATTTGGCGACTAAGCGTTGATAGTAGGCGGAATTACATATGATGGCAGAAGCCTGTTGGAGGGTTTTGGCTATAATGCCATAGACAGCAATTTTTTTTAATTTAAGGGGAATAAATTTAAGCCTGTAATGGATAAGTTCATGATAGGAGGCACGTACCTCGACAAGACTGGGTATATTAAGAAGCTTGCCGATAAGAACGGCAGCTGGACCGGAATAGAGTGGACTCTCGGCTTCGATGCTCCGCACTTTTAATTTTTTGGCTAATAATAGACCTTTAATGAATAAGGGAATAAAGGCAAGATAGTACGGCCAGGGAGGTAGTAAATGGACGATGATCTTTTCCTCGAGATGAGTTTGATTTAACCGTTTAGTTGCAAAAGGTTTGCCAGAGCGCGCTAAGACATGAACTTCATCAATTTCGTTTAACGCGGCTCTGAGGCGTAGTTCTTTGCCAGCAATCGTCCCGGTATCAAAATTCCTTGGTAGCGGATTTTCATTTAAGAAGAGAATGCGATTTTTAGCGACCATAGATCAATGAATAAGAGACGAATATACTTTTATGGTGGACAGTGCCATATTTCTGAGGGTGTGCTTGAGAGCAAAACGATAGGCATTGGTAATGCGAGAAGAATTATTTATTTCACATGATTGCTGAATGGCTTTGGCCAATCTTTTCGAATCTAGTGGCGGGATAATGGTGGCGACTTTATGCTTTTGAAAATAATTGGCCGAACCAACAACCGAAGTGGTAATGGTAGGAGTGTTGCAGGCCATCGCTTCAAGAAGGACCATTCCGAACCCTTCTGAGCTATTGATTGAGGGAAGGACTAAGACGTCGGCTCGGGCCATGTGGTCTGGAATTTGACTATGATTGATTGCACCCAAAAATTCTGTCCGCTTCCCTACGCCAATGTCATGAGCTTTGAACTGATAGTCTTTTTTTTGATCGCCATCGCCGATAATGACCAGTCGATACTGTTCGGGTAAGATTTTAAGGGCTTTTAAGAGAACATTTACCCCTTTGTAGTAGTGGTGAGAATCCAGCTGGCCGACAAAAAGGACGGTGCGGGTATATTTTGGCTTTAATCGCTTAAGAGATTGAATTTTCCCTAAGGTTAATTTGGTGAATGTAGGTGAGAGGAACAAGGGAATGCAATGAACAGGTAGGTGTGAATATTGGTTAGAGAGGACTGTCGCGTTAGACGGTGAGGTGGTGATAACGGCGTTGTAGCAGGCGCTAATACTGGCATTTTCTATCGCAGCCCCCAGGCTGAATACTACATTTTTGGGATTTAAAGGCGCTTGGAAAGTTAATACGGTGGGGGTGTGAAGGCGCTTATACGCGTATGACAGGGTACTGAGTGGTAAACCAGAGCCGCACGCATGGACCACATCAAATTTTGGATATTTTAAGACTTTAAACCAAGAAGCAGACGGAAGGGCTTTTTGCATAAGTTCGAGAGTGGGTTGATGAATTAATTGGTATGCATACTTGGTATTACTTTTGGATTTTTGATACGCACATACATATGAAACATGATGACCAAGATCAACTAGTTGGGTCGCTAGATGATGGGCATAATGTTCATTCCCCCCATATAGAGTGGAAAAATGGTACACCGACGAAATGAGAATATGCATGAACCGCTATGTCCCCCACCAGTACATGAGGACAGAAAAATCTGTTAGATTGACTAAACCATCTTCGTTAATATCGGCAGCAGCATTGGCAGTACCCCAATAATACATGAGAATCGAAAAATCGGTGAGGTCTATATTACCATCACAGTTTAAATCTCCTTGGGAAATGTCGCCGCAGGTAGTACCGCCCACTAAAGTTGAGGTGATTGAAAACGGAATAGAGGGACTGAGCAAGCTTTGAAGGGCTGAACCGGTGAGGGTCAGGCCATAGATACGGTAATCACCTAATATATAACTGAGGGTGTCAGTTATTGAATAGGTCCAGGACCCAGTAGCTGAAACGGACGCATAGTAGGTACGAAGTGGAGAGTCGGTGAAAAGAGTTAGATCGGATAAGGGAACTGCGGAACCCGAGGCAACTAAGTCATCACCTTGATTGATGAGGTTACTGAGGAGTTCGATAGTGGGCGAAAGAATTTGATTAGATATAGTGATAAGCTGTTGGCGCGGAGTGTAGACCTCGAGATTAATGGGTGAGGTTGAACGATTAGCTGAATCGACGCCGTAGAAAGTGATTGAGTGGGTTGTGGGTTGTAGGCCAGAAAAATAACGTGAGAAATAGCCGTTGTCCTCGGCTACAGTAGTACCAATAACGGCATTCCCTTCGGTAAAGATGATAAAACTTTGAGGAGCGGTGTATCCAGTGATGAGTAAATTACCAAAAAGATTCGGTATAGTAGCCGAAACCGAAACCGCACCAGAAAAATTTCGCAGGGCAATAGTATTGCCGATGCTACGAACTTGGGTGGCTGCTGCGTCGCTGGTGACCATTACGATGACTTGAAACAAGTCAGGTGAGGCGGGGTTAGTGAGATTAATGCCTTCGATGAAAATTGATTGACCGGGCAGAACCGTAATGCCCGTGACTTGAGAATATTGACCTGATACTGAATAGACCGGGATGCCCGCGTACCCGCCGGTTACAAGGGACGGAGGGCTTATGTTTGAAAAATCGGGTAAATACACTTGGATATAGTCGATGTTACGAATGGGTAGGGCATTGGTAGGGAGCGTAAAACGAATGGAAAGCTGTGCGGGCTCTGAGATAATGTTGGTATTTAGGGTAGCAGATAGATCGGTCAAATAACTTTGCGCGTAACTTTGTGTTGCACATAAAAATAAGGCGAAAACTAGCGTAAGACTGACAAAGAGAGCACTAAAAACAAGGCTCGCCATGTGAGGTTTGGTCATATCAGTTTCATTGTATACTCTTGGCTCTTGAGTCTGGAATATGAGAATTGAAAGTTACCTAATGAGATACGACGCGGAATACTTTTTAACTAGCAGAATTGGCTTAACTTAACGGAAAGAAAGGGAGTTAATTAATGACCCCGGACAATGACTGACATAGCTTTCATTAATCGCCCACGACCAGTGATAAGAGAGAAGATGAAGAAAAGTAAAGCGATACCACCAACCCCAATAAGGATGGCGGCGGTGGGTGAAAAGACAGTAAAACGAGTGGCAGCGGTTAATGGGAGGTTTTGTTGACCATAGGTAGCAACCAGGGTGGCTGTATATGATCCAATGATGTTTGTTTTCTCCCAGGTGGAATCGGTTTTTCTCACCGAACCGGGTAGAACATTGGCTCCATCTAAAGGAATTTCTTCAACTTTTCGACCGAACAAGTCGGTGATAATAATCGTTCCTTTAGGTCTGATGTGAACATTGCCGTCATTTTGTATTCGAAGCGTAAAATTCACCGGTCCTTGCTGTGAGTACTTGGGTGCTTCGAACGTTGAAATTGTGGCTGCTTCATTAACATTACCCGAGACTCGGAGGAGTACCAGTGTACCGACACGGGTAGTAACGCTGGCAGCCCCTGGGGTGGTTGGTCCGCCGGTTTGAAATAAAATTGAGGCATAATGACCACCGGGCTCAGCGTCTTTGGGGACTTGAATAGTAAAGCTGAAATTTTCTTCTTGGCCCGGTTGCAATACCAGTTGAGTTGTTGGGGTTTGGATCCAGCTTGCTAAAGAAAAGGAACTATTACCGTCTTCAAGCGTGACAGCACCTTCTTCACCCGATGAGGAAAAATCTTCGATCACAACCGTGTGGGTGGCCGGGAAAGAGGCTTCATTGCGCACCCGAATTCTTTCGACAACGGTATCTCCAGGATTGGCGACTAATTCAAACTTGGGAGGTATGACGGTAAACCCTTTGTCAAGTTCTTGCGCGTGGGCAATACTAATAAAGGAACTGAGGATAACGAAATTCAAAAAAATCAAGCTGAGTGTACGTGTGACGTGTAATTTATTCATGATATACCCGTACATTAATTAATAGTTTACCTCTGCTTTATTGTCAAGGAGTGTTTGACTAGGAATCGCTGATGTTTCGGTATAATTTTAAATACTCCTTGGCTGGTTTGTTCCAAGTGAAGTCTTGTTTCATGGCACTTTCTTGCATGGTGTGCAATGTTTCCAGATGTGAAATGCTCTCTAAAGCGCCATTTAACGCACCCATCATACCCTCTACCGTATTGGGCGTATAGAGCCAACCGGTGACTTTTGGTTTGATGGTGTCGATTAAACCTCCAGTAGCATGGGCAACCGGCAATGAACCGTACCGCATGGCAATTAATTGGATAAGCCCGCACGGTTCATAGTGAGAAGGAATAAGCAGAACGTCGCTGGCGGCATAGATTTTATGGGCTAAAGTTTCATCAAAACGGGTGGTAATGGATACTCGTGGATGGTTGGCTGCAACTTGATGTAACTCTTTTTCTAAATTAGGATCACCTGTACCCAAAAAGACAAAGCCGGTATTAACGGGAGGAAGTAATTGGCGGCGAATGGCTTCAATAAGCAAGTCGATGCCTTTTTGTCCCGGATCAACTCGACCGACAAAACCAATGAGCACGTCACTGTCTTTGAGTTGGAGTTTAAGCTCATGAATTAAACCAGATTTATTTGCCAGTTTACCTTGAGTAACAGAATCGAGCGAGTACGGCTTATAAATGAGGGAGTCAAAATGAGGGTTAAACGTTTGGGTATCAATACCATTTAAAATGCCGACGAGTCGATCTCTACGGGTGGATAACGTTTGGGAAATAAGGTCATTTCGGTTTAAGTGGGCAATTTCTTTAGCGTAGGTGGGGCTAACCGTGGAGATAAAATCGGTGTGAACCAGTCCTTCCAAGAGAATATTTAACTCGTTATCTGACAAATCGGAATCAAGGAAACGACACTTTTTGGGATCAAGATGAAGCTTATCAATAATGGGAGTTGAAGTGGAGCCTTGATACTCTAAATTATGAATAGTAATTAAGGTTTTAGCTCTAATTTGGTTATACCGATGGGTGATGAGTAGGGGTATTAAACTTGTGTGCCAATCCTGGCAATGGATGATATCGGGCTGATATCGATTCGAATGGTGGGCTAACCACTCGACGATAGAGGTGCTAAAGACGGCGAATTTATCGGCATGATTATCCGAGGCATCAGTACGAGTACTTAAATACTTTTGTTCCTCGACAAGGTAGACAGGGACCCGGGATGAGGGAAGTTGAGTGAGGAGAATCTGGACCGGAAGAGGCTCATGGTTATAAATAACTGAAAATGAGGTCACCGGCATGAGCGATAATGATTGCTGTTTAATCTCGGGGTGAAACGGTAGAATGAGACGGATGTCACATCCGGGAAAGGTAGATAGTGTTTTTGGCAACGCCCCGCCCACATCACCTAAACCACCTATTTTGTACAGGGGAGCAGCTTCATTGACGGCATAGAGAACGCGCATAAGTTTTAGTACTGTCGATAATCAACATGAATGGTGCCAATGGTAAGAGGATTGTCTTGGTTGGCCTGGGGGGCTAAGATTTGCCAAATTAGTTGTTCACTGTCGTTTAGTTGAGCTAATTGGGCGTTTAGAGTAGTTTCGTAGTAATGAAAGCCGTCGTGACCAATACGCGGTGCGTGATAGGTGGTTAAGATATAGTCAATCCCATCAAGGTTAAGATTATCATCACGCTCGGGTATGGCGGTAGCCGGAACTTCTTGGTACGGGTTTGTACGAGAAAGGTATGGGTCCATGAGTACCGTAGTTTGGCTTGAGGTTGGGGGGTTGCTAAGGAAATCATCAATGGAATCATACCTGGGGACTTTTTGGTATAGAGTAGCAAAGTCGTCGGTAATACTTTCCCACTCCAGGGTACTGATGACCGGATGGGAGATTAAAAGCCGGGTATGGGGTGTCCCTTCTTGCATGACCAAAAATAACCAGATGAGCTGAGGGGGTGAAGGGGGTTTGAACGGAAAAGAGACGAAGGTTTTATCACGATCGAGGAAGACTTTGGTGTAGAAAAAAGCATTGGGGCCGGTGATCGTTACCTCTTGCTGGTTGGGGTTGGGTTCTAATGAAACAATGGGGGTTTGCGGAGGATAAAATTCACGGACGACAGAGACAATAGCGATAATGACAATAATCATTAGGAGGATGAATAATACCCGAATCGATTCGAGTTCTGGGAATGTTTTAGTTTTAGAATTTGTTTGGAGCCGGGAGGGTTTTTTTTTGGGCATAAGATTTTTTAAGTCACTCCAATGCTTTAAGTGCAATCAACTCACCTTTAGACAAATATTCAAGCATGGCACCGCCACCAGTGGATATATGATCAATACCTGCCTCGAGTTTTAGTTGGGTTAGGCACGTTTCGGTGTCCCCTCCCCCCACCACAGTAAATGCTTTGGTGGAATTCACTGCCTGGGCAATTATAGTAGTGCCGGCAGCATTTTCAGGTTCTTCAAAAACACCCATGGTACCATTCCATATAACGGTCCCGGCTTGATTGATAATACTGGCAAACTCGTGAGCGCTTTGGGTGGTGATGTCTCGACCGTTGGGGGTTAAGCTAGCAAATTTTATGGTAGGATTTGGATTTGGGTTTTTTACCAGTTCCTGGACTAGCTTACCTCCGACTAGGATATGGTCGGCTTTTCCTAAAAAGGCATTAACCAAAGGCTCTTTAGTTTCGAGTTTGGCACCACCGATGACGACCACCAGTGGTTTTTTGGGATTATGGATGACTTGATTTAAAACGTCGATTTCTTTTGAGAGAGATAATCCGGCATACGATGGTAGTAATTTGGGAATGCCCACCATAGAGGCATGGGCCCGATGGCAGACCGCAAATGACTCGTTGACGTAGGCATGAGCGAGCGCAGCAAGGGACTGGGAGAAGTGAGGATCATTCGCTTCTTCACCAGGCCAAAAACGAAGATTTTCCAAAAGACAAATGGGATAATTAATTTTAGATGTGAGCGAGGATATATCGGTAGCATAGTCGACTAAGGGAACTTGGAGGTTTAAAAGACTAGATAGAGTAAGGGCGACTGGTTTTAAGGAAGACTCTGGGTGTGGCTTGCCATCAGGCCGACCCGCGTGGGCTAAAAGAATTATTGATTTAGCATGTGGTTGCAAGGCGTGTATGGTATTTAAAGAATCTTCGATTCGAGTGGTATCAAGCACCTGACCATTATTAAGTGGGACATCGTAATTAACGCGTACGAGCACATTTTTATCGTGTAGGTCGGAAAGGTGTTGGGATAAATACTTCACAAGGTCTCCTTTACTCTGCTACTACCTCTAGAAATAGAATCTTTCTGCACTATAGCAGACTTTTGGGATCTTCTCCAAACATCTGTGGGGAAAGTAGCTGCATTCCTAAAAATAATTAAATTCATTAATTGGGGCAAATACCGGTTGTTATAGGTAAGAAATATAGTGTAGCCTTAATGAATGAGTACGGTTGACCCACAGCACCCTGTGGCATATTTTTGTGCAGAATATGGTTTGGAAAAAAACTTGCCGTTATACGCAGGGGGGTTGGGGGTGCTGGCGGGAGATACCCTTAAAGAAGCGGCAGACCAAAACTTTCCGATGGTGGCTGTGGGTTTGTTATACAGAGGAGGTAATGCCCGAACCAAAGTAGATGAGTCCGGATGGCAAGTAGAAGAGAATGTTGAAGTTGATCCGGTGACACTGGGGTTTGAGCATGTTTACTTGCCCCATCAGGAACAACCGCTGTTTGTACGGGTTCACTTGACGACAGTGGATGTGTGGGCCCGGGTTTGGAAAAAAACAATAAAAAGTGTCACCCTGTATTTACTGGATACCAACACTGATCAAAACCAACCCGATGAGCGAGATATTTGTAAAGCATTGTATTTTGGAACCGATGAAGATTTACTAAAACAACAATTACTTTTGGGAATTGGCGGGGTTAAATTACTCGAAGCGCTGGAAATCCACCCAGCTTTATACCATATTAATGAAGGCAGACCCGCATTCTTGTTTTGGCAGTTAACCCGATCATTTATTGAGAAGAGTGGTGGAACTTACCAACAGGCGAGTGATGAAGCAAAGAAATTAATTGTCTATACCAACCATACCCTAGTTCGGGCTGGTAACCAAGCATATGAGCTGTCGAATCTAAAGGAATATGGCTACTACTACGCAGAAAAAATGGGGATTTCGATCGATGAATTATTAAAGCCCGGGATTGATCCATCTACAAACACCTTTAGCATGACCCAATTTGCGTTAAATGTGTCGATTAAAGCATCCGCGGTGAGCAGGCCCCACTATGAGTTATCAAAAAGTTTATGGCCTGAATTTGAATGGGTATCAATAACAAATGGAGTTCACTTACCGACATGGCAAGATCATGAGATTGTCGCTAATAAAGACGATCTTGAGGCTTTGTGGCACGTTCATTTGGCAAAAAAGCGGCAAACCATGGAGTTTATACAGAATAAAACTGGCTTTGGTTATGATCCTAGTTGGCTGGTGTTAACTTGGGCGAGAAGAATTGCTTTGTACAAACGATTAAACACCCTCTTTGAAGACGTGGAGCGATTAAAATCGGTGTTAACCAGAGTTAGTCGACCAGTTCAGTTGATCGTGTCGGGAAAAGCACATCCCCAAGATAGTGCCGCTAAACAATTACTGCAAAGAGTAATAGGATTTATGAAAGATGAATTAAAAGGACACGTATTGTTCGTGCCTGATTATTCGATGGAAGTAGCACAACAATTGGTGGTTGGCAGTGACGTTTGGTTAAATACTCCGATTCAGGGCCAAGAAGCATCGGGTACTTCGGGAATGAAGGCTGCGGCGAACGGGGTATTGCAACTGACCGTAGAAGACGGATGGGCCGCTGAAGTCGATTGGCATACTGTGGGATGGACTTTAGATGATAACCACTTGTCGGACACGTTCTTTTTTAGAATGGAACATGATGTGATTCCGACTTACTATCATCGAAACGAACGTGATGTGCCCGTGGTTTGGCTGGAAAGAATGAAGCGAACATTAGAGGTAACTACACACTACAATACAACCAGAATGCTTAAAGAGTACGAGCAGTTACTCTATTCATAATTTTGGACGACGGGGATTGACAAAGAGCATGACCGCGTCATCCTGGTACAGGATTGGCCATTTTTCTTGATTTTCTAAGACACCGGCTAGGGCATATTGCGGCTGGATTATGACATAGTCAAAATTGTAGCGATAAAATATTTCTTTGGAACCTGATCGGGCGTGGATAAGAGTGAGGTACTCTTGGAACGGGGTAAATCCTTGGGGATTCTGCCACAAGGTCATTCGCCCGTCGATATATACCGGGATTTGAGGATAGCGGTATATTAACCACCCCCCTAATCGGTATGAATTGAAGACCTTGCCGCTGACTGGAAGATCGGACATAACGCGCAAGGCGTTTTCGGAACATAATACGGTTGAGTGACAATAGGTATCCCATGATTGGGATAAAATGGGTCGCTTTAAGGCCGCGGAAACTGAAATAAAGAGAATTAGAATTGAAGAGATAAAGTAATACGCAGGGTTTTTGAGAGGCTTAAGACGAATTTTTAACCTAAATGAATTAAGACTAAACCCGATAGTTGCGAAGGAGACCAAACTAAAAAACGGAATAAGACGGCGGGCTTTGATAGCCAGAAGTCCATAGGCAAAAAATGCCATTGTTAAGCCGATATTTTTTGACGGGGTTTTGAGGAGTATGAAAGAAGAGGTGAAGATGTATGCGAGGAGAATACCCATGCGCGGGGTGTTTAGCTCCCAAGGCATCCACTCATAGACATTTTGTAGCAGCGGTGAGGTGAGGTGTTGAATGGAGGTGAAAATAAGACCTGCTCCAAACGGATTGAAAAGGGTGATTAGGCAGGAGAAAAAAAGCACACTGATTACTGTTGAGTGTTTTATGTTTGAAGTTTTATACACCAGGAGCGAAATGGACAACAAGAAGATAGTGGCTAGTCCTAATAAAAACTGACCATGAGCATTAGCCCAGATGAGCATGATAAACGGCAGAACAATCAACGGCTTAATTTTTTTTGTTTTATACGTGTGCAGGAAGAGGGATAAAACCACTGCCGTGAATAAGAGACTTAAGTGTTGGCTTCTTAAACCGGTGTTATAGAGATGCTGACCAAAGAACATATACAAGACAGTGCTGACGAGCCACCAGTGGAGAGGAAATGATTGAATGATAAGAAGGTAGGAAGTGGTAATAAGCAGAGAGCCCACTACCGTTAAACCGATGAAGCCAGCGTATTTAAAAATTAGGGCGGCAATAATGTCGAAGAACCACGAATGGTTGATCCATGCGAAGCCCGGCATAACAAAAGAGAATTGATTTGATTTAAGGATTTGACCGGTTTTTAAAAATTCTTCGCCATAGCGCAGGTGCCAGCCCAAATCTGCATCTGCGCTGGGATAAAGGAAGAATATAAAGAGCGAAATACCAAGCATAACTTTGGTAAGGCGAGTGGTGGTAATGTTTGGCGTAGGTGGTTTGGTCATGGATTAATTTAAAAATTTAAATTGGTATTGGGTTTTGCCTTTTAACACATCGTCTAGAAATTCAAAACTACGAATGGTAGAAAAATTGGCATCGGGAATGCAATTACCCTGTCGCTGATAGAGCGAATAGCCGAAAGACTGTTTGAGCAAATTATACCCGGGTGGTGGAGGCTGTTGAGTTTTTATGATAAGGGTGTTGACCATCGCTTCTGAGGACGGGTGAATGTCTTGGCTATACAGAGGCACTTCTTTCCCAAAAGTGGAATACCCGCCGGTATAGACCCAGAACCGATCGGGAATGAACACACCACAAGTTGAATTGAGGCGGCCGGCTGTAGAAAGGAGTGTATGGACACCGTCTTGATAAAGGGGTGGGTTGTCGTAAACGGTCGAAAGATTGGGAAGCGAATGTGACAGGCCTAAATAGGAGATGATAGTGACGATACTGATGGTAAGGGGCGCGGCATATGATTTGAGAATAGAAAAGCTGTGCAAAATTTTATAAAGAGTACTGGTTTGAAGAATAACCAGGAGTGGGATGGCGATGAGTATAAAACGGTACTCTTTGTGAGCGATAAGGGAATGCAGGAGTATGACGGCGATTGCCAGCTTTAGGATGGTTATATTCGCTTTATGGGCTTTGGCACTAAAGGGAATGAGTAAGAGCAACCCACCGGTGGTGTTTATAAGGGCGGAATAATAAGTGGTAAAGGGCAAAACGCCAAATAGTTGGGAAATTTTTGAAAAGAAGCTTAATTCCAGATTACGATAGATATGAATCAAGGGAAAGCCGTATGTAAAGAAGTCGAACAGGGCGAAAACAGTGACACTACATAGAAAGCCGCTTATGAGAGGTTTGTATTGGGGGGGGTTAAGAAATTTTTTATACAAAAAAAATCCTAACGCAATCGGCAGTGAGTATTGGATACGCCAAAGGCATGCGGCAGAGAGAAAAATTCCGGCTAAGAAAAGACGCTGTTTGTGGGGATGGAGTACGAGGATTAATGATATGGATAGGGATATGAGAGATAGGTTTTCGGTTAGAGGTCGGGAGCTAAAGTAAATAAGTTCGTACCAGACAGCAAGACCCCAGGCAGTAACAAGAGCGAGTTGGGGATGTTTAGTAAGCATTTTAATGGCTAGGTACCCCCCAACAATAATGGTGGTTGATAACAGAGCTAGTGCAATTCTTATGATTAAAAAACCAAGCGCAGGCGGATTTGAGAAAAGTTTAGTAATGAACAAGGGGACTGCGAGTAAAAAAGGAGTGGTGAAGGAGCGGAGGCCATAGGTGTAGTCCCAGGGAATGATGCCAAAGCCGTACACAAGTCTGGTGGCGATCTCAACGGACTGATAGAGTTCGTCTGGGTGGTAAATGTGATGGCTGTAAAGGAGGAACAGGAGACGGAATAGAGCGCCGCTGATGACGGCGAACCAAACGGAGCGTGGGAGTGAGCTCATGGGAATAAGACTATTAGGCTTGAGCGCACATCGCAAGAAGCCGATTTTTAAGCGATTAATTCATGATAGATGGCCAGCAGGCGATTGTATTTGACTACCCGTTCCCCTCTAACGGGCGCACCAAACTTTACGTGACCTGCCCCGCACCCAACGCTAAAGTCGGCGATAAAATCATCGGTGGTTTCACCGGAGCGATGGGAAACGACGGTTTTAAAATGATGATCATGGGCCTTTTTAACAACCGCTAATGTTTCGGTGACGGTACCGATTTGATTGGGTTTGATGAGTATAGCGTTACAGGCCTTTTCTTTGATGGCACGATCAAGACGTTTAGGGTTGGTGACAAGAAAATCGTCGCCGATAAGCACCACCCTATCACCAAAAGCGGCACTAAACTTCGTCCAGTCTGTCCAAGCATCCTCCGGAAATGGATCTTCGAAGGAGTACGGTTTATAGTCGGTGATTAGTTTTTCCAAGTAGCCTTGATAGTGCCTGATGTCAATGGGGTGTGCGCTGTCTTTTAAGTAAAAGCGGTTGTTTTTGAAGTAGCTATTAGAGGCAAAATCAAATGAAATCTGAACGTCATCTTTAAAATTAACTTGGGCTTCGTGACACGTTTCGGCGATTAAATCCACCGCATAACGATTTTTTGAGAGGACTGGAGCGAATCCACCTTCATCGCCGGTGGAGGTAGGGAATTTATGCTTTGTAAGCGTCTTTTTAAGAGAGCGGGCAATATTGCTGCCCGTTTCGAGTTGTTGGGGGTACTGAGCAATTCGTTTAGGGTTGGGAACAATAATAAATTCTTGAAAATCAAGGTTCATACCGGCATGCAGCCCGCCGTTTAAAATATTAAAGAACGGGGTGGGTATGGACAAGACTTTGTCGTTGTCACATAGATCGGCAATATGTTGATACACTGGCACGTTTTTGGTGAGTGCCCCGGCTTTACACACTGCTATAGAAGCAGCCAAAATAGCGTTGGCGCCTAATTTGCTTTTATTATCGGTACCATCTAGATCGATTAAAGCTTGATCAAGTTTGGTTTGATCCCAGGCTTGTTCGCCTGCTACCTGAGGAGAAAGCTCATTGATAACATTGTTGACTGCGGAGAGAACATTTAAACCCTGAAAACTAAGCTTATTATTATCTCGTAACTCGACGGCTTCGAAAGTGCCTGTTGAAGCACCTGAAGGCACGCTACCAGTGGCAGACCGGCCATCGGTGAGATGACAGGTTGCCTCGACAGTGGGAGTTCCGCGAGAATCGAGGATCATCCGCGCAGTAAGATGTGAGATTAGGGGCAGCATATTGCACACCAAGGATTAAGGTACATGTTAGTCTGATTTAAAGAGTCGCTGAAAGAGGGTGAGGGATTCGCGACGTTTTTTGTCTTTAACGGTGACAGTTTCAGCCCTGACTTTGGCCTCGGCGTTATACACTATTAGCCTGGTCCGATCGATCATATCGGGGCTAACGGAAACGCTGGTCGCCCCCCACTTAACCAAATTCTTGGTGATTTCGGGGTAGATTGAGGGAGCTTGGCCACAAATGGAACAAGCGATACCGCGACGTTTGCAGGTACGGACGATCATCTCAAGGGCTTTTTGGACCCCAGGGTCGCGTTCATCGTACACACTGGCCACAGTTTCGTTATCACGATCGGTACCCAAAACCAACATGGTTAAGTCATTAGAGCCGATGGAAACGCCATCAAGACCAAGGTCGATAAATTCGTCTAAGAGGAAAACGTTATTGGGGATTTCGACCATCATGTAGAGTTTGAAATTACTCCGACGCTGCAAGCCGTGCTTGGCCATGATGGCTTTGATCATGGCCATTTGTTCGATAGTGCGAACAAATGGAATCATGACGTGAAGATTTTTGTAACCCAATTTTTCGCGTACCTTTTTAATTGCGTCCAGTTCCATTTTGAAAACGTCGTCATCTTTTATGTAACGATAACAGCCGCGATACCCCAACATGGGATTAGGTTCTTGCGGTTCGTACTTATCGCCGCCCAAGAGACCCCGGTATTCATTGGTTTTAAAGTCGGTGGTGCGATAAATAACAGGGCGGGGGTTGAAAGCCCGACAAAAATCTTCGAGGCCTTCGGCTAATTTATTGACAAAAAAGGAACGTTTACCTGCGTCTAGGAGCGAGCGTGGGTGTACGCCGATGTATTCGGAAATGATAAATTCGGCCCGAAGAAGACCAACCCCATCGACGTATTTTTGAGCTATGCCACCAGCCATGTCTGGTTCACCTAAGTTGACATACACCTTGGTTTTGGTTTTGAGGTCTCTAATTTTTTTAATACCCTGAGGGAGCTTGATAGAAGACTTCTTAACCGGCAGTGCACCAATATAGACGTTACCGGCTTGGGCATCGACCGTGATCTCTTGGTTGTTTTTAAGCTTTTTAGTGGCCGAGCCGGTGCCCACAATGCAAGGAACTCCTAGTTCGCGGGAGACAATAGCCGCATGAGAGGTTTGACCACCCTGATCGGTGACTATTGCCGCCGCCCGTTTCATGGCTGGAACAAAATCGGGCGTGGTCATTGGCGCAACCAGTATGTCACCTTTTTGCACCAAATCGTTTTCTGAGGGTGAGTGGAGAATACGCACTCTGCCGGTAACTATGCCGGGGCTAGCAGCTGAGCCGTTTAACACCGGTTTGGGAGCGTTGCCGACAATGCTGGCGACTTCACCCAGGACTTGATTTGTTTTGCCTTCTACCGCTGTCATGGTGGTGATGGGGCGGGTTTGGACAATATAAATTTTTCCGTTTTCGTACGCCCATTCGATATCTTGTGGGAACTGGTAATGTTCCTGAAGTTTTTGACCTAGGCGGGCGACTTTAAGGATGATGTCGTCATCAAGTTTTTGAACTGAGCGTTTTGAGGCGGGGACAGGGCGTTCCTTGGTTATTCCATGCTCTTTAGTAAGCATGATTGTTTGAGTGGAAATTTCTTTATGGCGAATGGTCCAGCGCTGCTTATCGACTTCAAAATGATCAGGAGTAGCTGAACCTTGCACGATCATTTCCCCTAAGCCATATACAGACTCTACAATTATGGTAAATGGATCGTTATTGATGGGATTTATAGTGAACATGACTCCAGAGATTTCGGACTGCACCATGCGTTGAACGGGAACGGCGATGCCGACTTTAAAATGGTCAAAACCTTTTTCTTGACGATAAAAAATAGCACGGGCTTCGAATAGTGAGGCCCAGCATTTTTGAACCGTTTCGACTACATCCTTGGCTCCGGAGATATTAAGAAACGTGGCTTGTTGACCGGCGAATGAGGCATCGGGTAAATCTTCGGCGGTTGCGGATGAGCGAACCGCTACCTCTTGATTAGATTCGAACTTAGCATAGGCCGAACGAATGCTGTCGGCTAAATCCGAGGGCATGTTGGCGTTTAAAACTAATTCTTTGACTTTGTGACTGGCTGAAAAGAGCGCTTTGTTGTTATTGATATCAAGATCTTTTAAGACTGCTTTGATTTTATCTTTTAATTGATTTGATTCGATGAAGTAAAAATATGCCGGAGAGGTAACGATAAAACCATTGGGTACCGGAATACCCGCTTGGGTCATTTCACCAAGATTGGCACCTTTGCCACCAACTAAAGGAATGTCTTTTTTGGCAACGGAGTTAAACCATACAACGTGGGGATATTGTGATTTCATGGGCAGTTGTTCCTTTATCACCTAGGCTAAACTAACTCATCTTATCGTAGAGAATTTAACGGTTTGGGTCAATGAGGTAGTTGTATAAATTATCTACAGTCCCCTGTCGACCCGCCATAACTGCGCGGGTGGCACGAACTGTCTGTGAGTGTTTATAAAGGAAATGCTTAAGACAACGATAATGCCAAGAAAGCTCAGAAATAAAGTTACTACACCGGCGCTAATAAATAATGGACGGGCGCTGGTTAGGTCTTGTTGTATGGCTTGAGTGATTTGATAGCTG
>CAYXRB010000003.1:26692-32791 GCA_964467565.1 uncultured Pseudomonadales bacterium
TCCATGGTCAATTGATGTTCTTCGCTTCCCCTGAGGATCGAGCGGGTGAGCGAAAAGCTGAACAATGATAGTATTGTTGTTTAGAGGCGATTGCTGGATGCTAATACCGGTCTGACTATACCCTGCATTTAAGATATTGGCGGCGTGTGAAGGTGAGGCAAGCCAGGCGGTGATGACGGCTTCGTTGGAGGAAAAATTCCGGGCTAGATTTTCACCTGCCAAGCTATAAGCGTATCCCACCTCATCTAAGTACAACCAAGGAGTCTTGCCGTTAACTTGGTGAGACCATTGACCGCTTTGCAACAGGTCTTGGGCTTTGGAGCGGGCGGCTCGATTTAATGAGTCATCATTGGTGAGAGGGGTGAGGCCTGCTTGGACCCGTTGTAAATTAATCAGGCTTAACACCTGAGCTTCGGACAATTGAGTGAGCCTGCCAAGAACGGCGGATTCGGGGGTGATAACCAAGACACGGATGCTGGAGTACAGCACGCCACATACCACAATAATGGTGAAAAAAAGGAAGTAGAGTTTTGAAAGTTTATTCATAGCCAGTGATTGATTACAACCAGTCTACATTATTACAGAGTATATAAAATTGTCCGGGTGCGCTATATTATTTTTTAATTTGATATAGTTTCACAAGGGTGAAAGAGTAATTATGAGAATCGTGGATAAAATGCTTTTGCTACTTTTGGTAATACTTTTACCGGCCGGGGTGTTTTTGTCGTCGCGGTATTTTAATTCTGATGATAATGGAGGAAGCACGGGTGCTTCTGAAGACCAAATTGCTAAAGTTGAAGAACTGATTAAAAATTTATCGGAAACAGGTCAGAAACGGATTGAGGAAGTACCGGAAAAATCCCTAATGCAAGTAACCAGTGTTACGTTAGCATCAAGGTCGGGGATATTAAACCTTTCGGGTGTAGCGCCCTCTGGATCATTACCAATACGATTAACATGGACAGAAATAAAAGATGAGGCGGTAATAGCGGAATTAGGTGCAGACGACGAAAGTGGGACAGTATTATTGTCAAACACAACGAGAACCTTTATGCCCAGAAGTGACGGAAGTTTTTTACTGCGTTTACCGGTGGCAATAGAGCATGGATTGCTGGACATTACCCTTGAACAGGGAATGGACAGAAAATATTTGCTCTATGACCTGGATGTACAAAAAATAGTTGAGGAAAATTAATACACAGGAAGTAGGTTGTAGACTATTCGTCCCTGATAGACATCGGCAGGTTGCCAAATATTTACCTCTAGGGCGTAGGTAACATAGGCGGTTGTACCCGAATCAGCGGTACCGGAATACATGACTACTTGAGGTGAATCAGTGATAGCTCCGAATTTACCTTGAGCATCAATCCAATTACTGATGCGGCTGTCGGTGGTGTTGGCACCAAACCACCCGGTATTGTCATTAGGGGTATCACCGGTCGGTTGTGTCCAGGCTGCAGGTACAGCCCATGGGTGGCTAAAAGCATCGATAATGTTAGCCGGATACAAACCTTGAATGAAATCTTGCAATTCGACCGTGACTGTATACCCACTGACCGCATTGGTGGTCACCGATAAGGCATGAGCTGCATACTTGGGGGTGTTGAAGGTTAGGTTACCAAAGGGGAGGGAATTGTAGGTTGAAGCAACTGAGGTGGTGATGGCATTATTGACTACTCCGGCTTCGACTGGTCCGACGCTAAAAGTTATGGCAGAATCAGGTTTTCGGATTACATTTTGGACCAACCAAGCGTTCGAGACGGTGGTGATGGCAGTATTTTCATTTTTTATTTGGGCATCTAAGGTTTTAATGCTGCTGGGTAAGTTAGCAGATAATTCGTTACTGCGAAGGCGGGAGTAGCCTGTGCTGTTGGTAATTAGTTCCCCGGAGACAATGTTGGCACTGTCTGAAGCGTTGAATAAGCGGATAAATGCATCTGAGGTTTCCTGGCTGGTTTGTAGGGTAGCGTCAAAATAACGAAAGACATCGTCGGCTTGGTATGTGTGCGGATCAAAGAGATAGATAAAGTTTTGGGATGTATAGGTAGAATCACTATCGGTGACCGGTGAATTTATCAGCGGGTGTATAAGTTGAAAATTATGAATGCCTGTAGCGTCAGTCTGGTCGATGATTAATTTAACTGATGCTATCGAACTGGTTGTGTCGGCGGTTGATTTAACGCAAATCCAATAATCGGTATCATCGGTAAGATTTGAGCGGATATTACTTGAACGCGTCCGATCCCAGATTGTGCCACTAACACTGACTTCTGAATCGGAAACTGTGTTGGCGCAGGTGGTACTAGAGGATAGGGCGGCATACGCAACTCCCTCTGAATCTGATGATTTTAGAGTTGCTTCCAGATACACATTTTGGATGCCGCTAAAAACATCATCGTCCCAAAAATAAATTTTGGGCGCGGTGATTAACTCATAAGATGTATTAGTGGTGGTATCGTTATTACCAAGCTCGATTAGATTCTGGGTGTGTGTGATGTTGTCATCTATTTGAATGATTACCAGCCGAGCGGTGCGGATAAAAGCGGTTCCGCTCGCGGCATCAAGGCTAAAGCGTACTGTGTATTCATCATTATTCAAGCCAGCTGATATATCACCGCTTCTTATATGAGTGTAGGAGGAATTGCTGGTACTTATTGTGCTACCGGCAACCACAACCCCGGCATCGGAATAGAGTGCGGCTGAGGCAATAGCGTTTCCGCCTGAACAACTGTTACAGTACATGACTGCTTCAAAATAGACTTTCTCACCATTAAATTTGTCTGGTTCGTAAAGAAATAAACCAAGACCATTGTCTGTTGGGGAAAAGGTGGTGTTGGTCGTAGACTGTTCTGAAGTAAGAAGGTTAATTTGCTGCTCTACTTGTGTGGTTGGTCGGGCGTATATTTGATGAGGAAAAGAAAGATGTACACCAGCCAGACAAATGAGTAATAAAAAATTTACCCATTTTATGACCAGGTCAGGAACAAACAACATACCTTTTAAACATACCATTTTTGAACTGCTGCATATAGAGAGAAAGGATAAAAAAGCGCCCGATAAAGGGCGCTTTTTAGCTATTAAACAACAAGCTGCTTAGTAGGTAGGTAAGGCGTTGTAAATGATGGTCCCGGTATACGAATCGGCAGGTTGGAAGACGTTGGCTTCGATAGCGTAGGTCACATAGACTGGCGTTGAACCATTGTCTGAGTCAGCACCTGACATGACTGTGTTTTCGGAACTCGACACAGGCCCGAATTTTTGTTCTGGTGAACTATTCCAACCGGATACATCAGTATCGGTGGTGTTGGCACCAATCCAGCCCGTGTTATCGTTGGGGGTGTTACCAGTCGGTTCGGTCCAGGCTGCCGGAGCGCCCCAACCGAAGCCACCTAAGGAAGGTGCAAACGGGTCGATGTTATTTGAGGTATACACACCAGTCATTTGATTTAACATGGTCATGGTGACGGTATAACCGTTTTCGGTATTAGTAGTGACCCGAAGTGATTGGGCGGCATACTTGGGAGTGCTGGCAGTGAGATTCCCGAAGGGTAAGGTATTGTAGGTGGTTCCAACCGAAGTGGTGATTTGGTTATTGATAGTGTTGGCACCAACTGCGCCGACGGTAAAGGTAAAGGTAGGGTCAACGCGGGCAGTGACGACCACAGGTTCAATTATGGTGTATGACACTGTACCGGTATCGATAGTCGCATCGGTAGGATCTTCTGTTTCAACCAGAACATAACAGGTTTCAGAAGAATCGTTGCTTGCGCCTCCACAATCCCCGTTTTGCATGTTGGTAATGTTGCCAACGGCGATATTCATAGGTGAATTAGCACCTTCAACTTCTCCAAGGCCACTTCCAACAAAGTCGACGTGAATAGTACCGTTTGAGGGACTCGTGACCGTCCAATCAGCACCAGTTAAACCGCCGCCGATTGAGTTTTCATTGGCATTGTTAGTATTGATATTAGTGGGAATTGAACAAGACCCGGAAGGGGTTTGACAATACATGAAAATTATTTGCTCAAGGGTTTGGGCAGTAGTGTGGGTAAAGGTGAAGGAGTGAATCGAGTTCACACTCGGCCGACTATCACTTAAATCTAAAATTAGATTAGTAACCGTACTTGCATTTACTCCAGTGGGCACTAGGAGCAAACTTAAGGCAAAAACTAGCCCTAAAACTTTGGATAGTATTTTCATACTCACCCCCCTTCAACTAATTAATTACATATCCTTTTGCGGATACAATCCATAATTGCAGTAAATAGTTACTCATGTCAACAGGCAATTCTTAGGATTCTCTTATTATTGATTTTCACATAGATGCTTAGATTTTGAATGGAAACAATTAGTACCTTATTGTGAAAACAAATCCCAATGGAAATGCCTGGAATACTGATTGAATAATGCATTATGATGAGCAGATGAAACATGTCGGAATACTGTTAGTAGTTATGGGAATACTCTTATACGGACTAGCGCATCCGTGGAATCCAACGGGCTACGCCGATGCTGATGAACTACTGGTAACCAGTTTATTAGGATCTATCCCCCACCCCCCAGGATATTTGGGTTGGACCTATATTACCCATAGTATTTCGGGATTAGCCCCACAAGAATGGCAACCCAGCGCCGTATACTGGCTGCAGATTATAATCGCGGCCGGAGTGTTGGGAATAGTCTTCATAGTAATATACCGGCTACTTGAACTAACTTTAAAGATAAATAAATCTGACGCACTATTAATCAGTGCACTGACAGCTTTGCTGATGGGGAGTAGTTTCTTATATTGGTTGTATGCGAGCACTACCGAGATTTTTCATTCAGCCTTGTTTTTACTGATGAGCGTGATCTGGCTCTTGCTTCAAGCTAATCGGACAGGTAGAAGCAGATGGTACTTTTTTAGTGCTGTTTTATTTGGTGTTTATTTAGCCCACTATCAATTAGGCCTTCTAGTAACGCCTTTCTACGGACTAGCATGGTTATTGTCTTTGAATCATGGGAAGAATATTAAGAACTGGATCCAATCAGGGTTTGTGGGAGTATTACTGGTAGGCGTAGGTCTTTTGGCATACATTGGGCCATGGTACTGGCTTTTGGATAACACAGTACCCTTAAGCTGGATCAGCAAGACTTCAAACCAATCGGTCATGACCCACCTTTTACGGGCGGATTATGGGCAGCCTAAATGGCGAAGAGAGCTGACAGTGCCCGCTTATGTTCGATTTGATCACATTACGAAGGACTCTTTTTGGTGGGGTTTTACTTATGCATTGCGGTTGGGAGAAATGGCGGGTTGGCCATTAACACTACTGGCCGCAGCCGGGTTGGGGTACTTGTTTAAACATAAGCGTAAGGAGTTTTGGTTGTTGGGTGGGGTGTTTATTACCACTGGACCATTGCTGGCTGTTTACATGTTCCATCCTTCGAGTATGAGCAATTACTTACAACAGGGGGTAGAATCCCGCCAGTTTTTGATGAATATAGGTGTGACTACGCTTCTGGCTGGATATGGGTTGGTGGCGAGCAGACAATGGATGGGGAGGAAAATGGTTCTAATCCTTACCCTGATAGCCATAAGCTTACAACTATGGAGTAATCGATCCTTACTTTTTGATAAAAGCCCAAGAAAAATAGTGGCACAATATGCCCAACAAATTTTGACCGAGGTACCGGAGCATAGCCTGATAATTTGTGCTACCGATATTGATTGTTACAGTTTGTTTTACCAGAGGGATATTGAAGGCCTGAGGAGTGATGTAGAGGTGATTCCTTTTTTGGCGACCTATAGGGTTGATTACCTGAGGCAACGACCGGATTTATACCCTTTTAATTTGTTTGCCGAGCCGGAATTTTTGGGATTACTGCTTGGTTATAACATACACCAGCGGCCGGTGATTTTGACCCAAGGATTTGAGAGGTATATGGAATACTATAGCCTCGAGAAGGGTTTGTATTACCTTGAACCAAAAGGCTTGTACATAAGAGTATTAACGGAAAAGCCAGAAACGGCAGAGAAAATTACACCAAGCACTTATACTTTTGCAGAAGCTGTCCCCAAGGGTGATAGTAGGGATTGGTATTATCGGGGTATTAGGA
>CAYXRB010000003.1:32801-46183 GCA_964467565.1 uncultured Pseudomonadales bacterium
ATATATCTCGTAAAGAAAAATTAGCTGAGGATTATTTTGGCCTTGCCGAAATAGTGGGTGAGGATAACGAGCAGCTACCGTTGATTAGGCAATTGCTGGTTACTGATCGAGTGACTGAACCAGTTAAGGCTATGAAAATTGAAGATTTTGAAGTAAATGGTGAACATTTTACCGCTACAGGTGATTGGGAAGGGGCTGAGCATGTATGGCGTTTGTTGGCGTTCTATAAATTGAAGAATCAAGACTACTGGGAAAAACTCCGATCAGCGCTGGATAAGCAAAACAAACAAATGGAAATGCAAAGAATTGAAATCATACAAAATGATCTTGCCAAGCTTGGATGGGATTAAGATCTCGAATTTGGTTTATTAATATCCTTTTTCGACTTGTTAAGTAAGAGAACGGCATACTAGAAAATGGCAATAAATTTAATGGTTCGATGTACTACAATGATTTTTAAGGTGAAACATGAAAGACTTGACATATTTACAGTGCAAACCGGCTAAGACCGATGAAATAAGCCCGGAGGCACAATTAGGTTTTTTGGGTTCGTTCTTAACCTTTGGAAAAAGGACTTTGCTGGACCACCTATTATGGAGAACCAAACACGCACTTTCTTTAGAGATTCGATCGGCGGAACAGAAAACTCAATTTTATGTAACTGCCCATTCCAGCCTGGCCAGTTTTTTAATGGGACAATTGGTGAGTAGGTACCCTAGGACTTTGGTGACGACTAATAGCGAAGATCCAATGATTGCGTTATCTAAAAAAAATTATGTGGCTCTGGCAACCGTGTCACAGGCAGCCGGCTACCCTTTTATGCTTAAGACGTACCAGGATTTTAAAGAAGGTTACCCCTTAACCGGCTTGCTTGGGTTTATGGCAAAATTGGCAGAGCACGACAGCGCATACGTGCAAGTGTTGACTCGTATACCTAACCAAGCTGAATTACAACGGAGAATAAGGGAGGGAATGCGCAGAGTAATGCCTGACGGAACGGAAGAGACAAGCCCGTATAAAGCAATGTTTGAAAGAAAATTAAAAACGCCTTTAGTTGAGATGCAATATCGATTAGGACTTGGTTCAAAAACCAAAGAAGATGCCCAACAGTTACTGCAGGAGATGGCGGGGTCGCTAGGGGCATACACTATGGGAGAAGGAAACGGATTGAGGCATGTTGATGTAAAAGGGGGTGTACGCGTAAACGTGTGGAAAAAAATGTGGGAAAGAAGTTTTTACTGGCGGCAAAGCACAATGGTTTTAAACTTAGAAGAAGCGGCGTCGCTGTGGCATTTGCCGGATGAATCGATGAGCGGGCTTAAGGCAATTAATTGGGGTAAGGTAGTGCTGGCGGAGCCTCCCGACAATTTGCCGGTGGTTAAGGAAATGAATGAAGAGCAACGACAAGGTGTTAATTTTTTTGCCGTAACTGACTGGAAAAACCAAGAATCAATCTTTGGAATAAAACCAGAAGACCGGCGCAAGCATATTTACGTAATTGGTAAAACCGGTTCGGGTAAATCAACACTGATAGCAAATATGGCCATTAATGACATTCGTCAGGGTAATGGTATTGCGGTGATTGATCCACATGGAGATTTATCGGAGATGATCCTTGATTACGTGCCAAAGCGACGGGCGAATGATGTGATTTTCTTGGACCCGACTATAGATGAAATGAGGGCATTTGCGTTAAATTTGTTTGATGCAGAGGGGGCAGAACACACCGACTTGATTGCCTCAGGAATTGTGGGAGTGTTTTATAAGTTATACCACCACTCCTGGGGACCTAGACTTGAATATATTTTGCGAAACACCATTTTAACCTTACTTTACACAGATGATGCGACCTTTGTAGATATTATTCGATTGCTGACTGACGGTCGTTACCGCAGCCAAGTGGTTACAAAAATTGCCGGTAGAGATCAGCTGCTGGCCGAGTTTTGGCTGAATGAGTTCGAGCAAATGACCGATAAATTACGGGTCGAGGCCATTTCTCCCATTTTAAACAAAGTCGGCCAATTCCTGTCTTCTCAACGGATTAGGAATATTGTCAGTCAACAGCGGTCGACATTTTCGTTCGACGAGGTGTTAAACCAAGGAAAAATTTTATTGGTTAATTTATCCCAAGGTAAGCTGGGCGAAGACACTACGGCCTTGTTGGGGGCCATGTTTATTACTAAAATCCAATTAACGGCAATGCGCCGGGTGAGTATTCCAGAACATGAGCGCAAAGATTTTTATTTGTACGTAGACGAGTTTCAAAATTTTGCAACACAATCATTTGTAAAGATATTATCGGAGGCGAGAAAATACCACCTAAATTTAATATTGGCAAACCAGTATATCGGCCAAGTGGACGAAGACATTCAAAAGGCAATATTCGGGAATGTAGGGACACTGATTTCTTTTGTAGTGGGAGCTCGGGATGGAGCATTGCTTTCTAAGGAGTTTGGCGGAGCATTTACAGAGGAAGAATTAGTGGGTTTGGGTAAGTTTGAGGTGTTCTTGAAAATGGCAATAGAAGGGTTAACGAGCGTGCCTTTTATGGCAAAAACCTTACCACTACCCAGCGTCGTGAACGAGAATAAGGAAAAAATTATTCGAAGTTCGCTGGAGCGTTACTACCGGAAGGTGTAAGTAGTAGTGAATAGATTGCATACTATTTTGGCGGTACTGGCGGCTTTTTTATGGGGAGCTGGGCAAGCAGCGAGCGGAATAACAGGAGTGGCGGATAGTGACGAGTTTCTAGGGCTGGCATTTGGCCACGGACTAGCGCACCCGCCCGGATACCCGTTGTACTTAGGACTGCTTCGCACTCTTGTTATGTTGGTGGGTTCGAGGCCAGAGTTAATTCAAGCTTCGAGCGCATTATTAATGGCAATAGCCGGAGGAGTGGTAATTGCCGGGGTTAACAGACTTATAGGTAAGATACCCGGGTGGTCAATTTGGATAATGGGTTTGGGTTTGGTACTTAATACCTTGTGGTGGAAGTACTCATTAATGGTAGAGGTGATGCCACTGAGCTTGCTTCTGTTTTCCCTACTGTGTTGGTGGTGGTTTAGGTTGAGCACTATAAGACGAGAAATAAAAAATCAAGAGTGGTTGTTGTTGGGCTTGATTCTGGGTTTTTTAATTAACCAGCACCAGATGATGGTGTTAATCCTGCCGTCGCTCTTGTTCTGGTTGGTTACTAAAAAAATCGCGCTTAAGGCATGGGTGATCATGGGAGTTTTTAGCTTAATTGGATTTACTCTACCTTATGTGGGCCTGAGCCTGACAACGATACCTGAGAGTGAGCGTTTTAGTTGGCAACAGCCAGAAAGTTTTTCTGATTGGTTACGGTATATTAGCCGGGAGGATTTTGCTGGAGCAAACATGGAAGTAGGTTTGATCCATAACGGGTATTTAACTATGCCAACCCGGGCTGGATTGACAGAATCGATTGTATATGCGGGAAATTTATTGGTGACACACACTCCCCTGCCCGCCTTATTCTTACTGTTACTAGGATTACTAAAAGGCCGAAAGTTACTGGCTAAAGATCTACGATTAAGCATACTGGTTTTAACCGCAGTGTTGACGTTTGGGGTAGTGGTAAATATGTCTTTGGGAGGGCATCCGGTTGGATCGGCAGATTATGTGAGAGTTAGAGAATTAGCAGAAAGATTTTATTTACCGGCGGTTCTAATACTGTTGGTATGGATGGTACTGGGTTGGGCAATTTGTTGGCGCTACCTAAAGGAAAGAAAATTTTTAACGATCGTAATGGTGGTGGCAGTAGCGCTTTATTATGGTTATTGGTTCAAGACCAACTTTGATGAAATGAAAAGAGTGAGTGATAGAGCTTTTGAAGAGCGGATGATTCACCAATTAGCTAAGCAGAATACTGTGCACATATGTTTTGAGGATGCGTCGTGTTTTTCCCTGATGGCACTACGAGCTATATGGCCAAAATATGACGGAGTGGACATTTTTAGCGTGGCGCCGCAATTGTCTGCGGACTGGTATGAAAAAAATTGGCGATCGGTGGCGGACAATGGTTATCCGGATAACCCTTTTAGGATTCTTGATGTGGGTTTTGGAGCACAAAGGCGTGGCAAAATAGTACAATTTTATGATACACCTGATTTATATAAGCGAATTTTTGGAGAAACTACGTGTAATGGATACGATGAGTGTGAGTACTACAAACTATTAACCGATGTATTTAAGAATCCTTGGCAGATTGCGCCTAGGCTTAGTTTAGCCCAGTTTTACGAAGAGAGAGGTTTTTACCCTTTGGCAAAGCGAGAGATTATGCTTGTCTTACGGGTAGAGCCAAATAACGAAACGGGATTAAGTAAGCTGGAGACGTATAGAGATGTTGAGGACTTAGAGTTATTGCCGTAAGGCTTCGAACCCGACGATGACCGAAGCAGAGTTACGTTTAACCCGCAAGATACCGCCGTCGATGTTGATGGTTTTTTCTACACCAGAGGTTTCGGTAATTATGATAGATCCTTCTTTTAACTGAGCGTATAAGGGAGTGTGGTTGGGTAAAATAGCGATTTCCATATTATGCCCGGGGGCGATTAATTTTGACACGGTGCCTTCGTACAAAAGCGTGTCGGGAGAGACAATCACGAGGGAAAACGAATTTGAATCACCCATAAAAACTTTGGTCTAAATTTTGGCTTCACTGATTGCGCCGATCATATAGAAAGCATCGTCGCTATACTCGTCGAATTTTCCTGAAAGAATTTGATTGACGCCATCGATAGTTTCTTCACGGGTGATATATTTGCCCGGATTATTTGTAAATTGTTCGGCGGTGAAGAAAGGTTGTGAGAAAAATTTGATCAGCTTTTTGGCACGACCAACCGTGACTTTTTCTGCTTCGGATAACTCCCCTTCACCTAAAATAGCGATAATATTTTGCAGTGAACGATAGCGTTCGAGTGTTTGCATGGAACTTCTTAAGGCTTGATAGTGCTCTTCCCCTAAAATATTTTTATCTAAAGATGAGCTCGAGGCTAGAGGATCCATGGCAGGATAGATTTTTTGCTGGGCAATTTTTCGGTTTAAAACTACGACCGAATCGAGGTGGGAAAATATTGCCTGAATGGCAGGATCCGAAAAATCATCGGCAGGAACGTACACGGCTTGGACAGAGGTGATAGAGCCTTTGGCGGTGGAAACAATACGTTCTTGGATTTCACCCAGTTCAGAATTCATGGTGGATTGATAGCCAGTTTCGGAGGGAATACGACCCAACACGGTAGAGATTTCGGCGCCGGCTTGGATGAAACGGAAGATGTTGTCGATGAATAAAAGCACTTCTTTGCCGGTTAAGTCGCGCAAATACTCGGCGATGGTAACGGCAGTTAAGGGAGTGCGAAAACGCATTGCCGGATACTCATTCATTTGGCCTAAAACCACCGCAACGTTATCGAACACTTTGGTTTCTTCTAAGGTTAGATAAAGGTCGGTGCCTTCACGGGTGCGCTCCCCTACCCCGCCAAAGACTGAACGAGTCCCGTGTTTTATGGTGGTATTGTGAATAATTTCGGTAACTAATTGAGTTTTACCAACTCCAGCGCCGCCAAAGAAACCAATTTTGCCACCCTTTAAAAAGGGAGTGAAAAAATCGATGACTTTAATACCGGTTTCAATGATTTCTGAGGCAGATTTGACTGAGAAAAATCCGGGACTCTTAACATGGATGGGAGCAGTTTGAGTGCTATGAATTGGGCCGCGTTTGTCGATGGGTTCACCAAAAACATTAACGATGCGTCCCAATAAGCCTTCGCTGACTGGGACATGCAAAACATCGCCCAAATCTTTTACCGGCAGACCCAAATATAAGCCCGAAGTGGGTAACATGGAGAGGCAGCGGACAACATGATTAGTAAGGTGTTCAAAGACTTCGAGTTTTAGCTTTTGTCTATTTTGGACCTCAAGGGCATAGTTGATCGCCGGTAATTCGAGGGGAAAGTGGACGTCGACGACCGCTCCCTTTAAGGCAACAATCCGGCCAATATGGTGGGGTGCAGCCAGTGTCGGGTTGGCATGTAGAGGTTGGTGAGGTCGATTGATAGAATCCATTTTATTCAATTAGCCCACAAAGTACGTCCAGATTGGACTTCGAGAATTTTTTTATCAACAAGCTTGCGTCGCGCCTTGTTGTATTCCAGCTGTAAATCTTTTAATAGTTCTTGGGCGTTGTCGGCAGCCGTTTTCATGGCAATCATTTGGGCGGTATATAGAGATAGTTTTGAATCGAGAATTTGTTGCCGAAATAAGGCATACCTGACTCTGGCCGAGACACTGGCAATTAGTTCATCGATGCTGGGTTCAAAAATGAATTTACCTTCGAGCTTTTCTTTTTCCAATTCGGCTTCTTTAATGTTGGGAATGGCCAATTCCATGAAGACCACTTCCCTAGTGGCGGTATTGATAAAACGCGAGTAAATGAGATAAATTTGGGCATAATAATAAAACATGCCGATGAGTGGTCGTAAGTCCTGAATACTGACTTCTTCGGGAATGTTGTATGGGTAATACTTAACTTGATATTTTGCTGAAGCCCGCGACATATAATTTTGACCTTTGTGACCTAAGACAAAATAATCGGCATCGGGGTGCTGGGGCATGACCTCTTCAAGTTTTTTGATAATTTCGGTGTTATAACTACCACACAAACCAATGTCTGACGTCATGACGATGACAGCTTTTTGATGGAGAACGCGACTGATGTCGTCTGATTCGGAAGAAGCGTTGTTTTCATTTATAGTAGATTGATTATTTTTAATACCATTTTTTCCCAGTTGTACGTTCTAAGTGAAGTTCACGAAGAATTAGGGTAGCTTCATCAACGAAACGTCGGGAATTGAAGACAATTTTTCGGAGTTTAACCATGCGCATAGCCGCAATTTGTTGAAGAGAGTTGGCGAAAGAACCGACCGTCGTAACGACTGACCGTTGTTCGTTAATTTCGTTGAGCCTAGCCATAGTCTATGGTGATTCCTGTGTCTTTGTAGGTAGAGTGGGCAATTTAAAGCGGTAACAAAAACGCTTAAAAATATTATCCAGGAGTTCGTCGATTTCTTCGATTTTTTTAGTCTCGGTTAAGACCTCTTGAAGCTTGGGACTGGAGAGAGAGCGAAAAAAAGGGATAAAGGATTCTTTATAGGTTTTGACATGAACCATATCCCAGTGATCGAGTCGAGCTGAAGTGGCGAGAGCTAAAAAAATCACTGCTTCATCGTGAGACACACGAAGGTCGGTGTCTTGAGAAAATAATTCACGGATACGCTTACCCCGCTTAATATCTCGCATGGTTTCGGCGGTGACTTCGGTATTAATCGTTTCAAAGGATTTAACTTCTTCGTATCGGGCGATAATACGGCCCGACAATTCACCAACTTTTTGTAAAAGCTTTGATTGGACTTTACCACCAATACGAGAAACTGAGGCGCCCGAATTAATAGCTGGCATAATGCCTTCGTGCATCATGTTGGCATCGAGATAAATGTGACCGTCGGTGATAGACATGAGGTTGGTAATGATGTAGTCGGATATGTCCCCGGCTTGGGTTTCGGCAATAGGGAGGGCTGTTAATGAACCCCCACCCAATTTGGGTGATAATTGGGAAGCCCTTTCTAAAAGGCGGGAATGAAGAAAAAAAATATCACCCGGGTACGCATCCCGACCCGGGGATCGTTTTAAGAGCAAAGAAACCTGGCGATAGGCCTTGGCTTGTTTAGAGAGATCGTCGTAAATTACCAAAGCGTGTTTGCCGGAATACATGTAAAATTCACCGATAGCCGCTCCGACATACGGCGCCAAATACTGCAACGAGGGGGGGTCATCGGAAGAGGCAATCACCATGGTAGTGTATTTCATTGCCCCTCTCTTCTCTAAGAGTTCGAGCGTGCCTTTAGCTTTGGCGGATTGAATTCCCACACCGACATAAATGCAATAGACGAATTCATTTTTTTGATTACTAATAAGGTCGAGCATAGCGCGAGACTTGCCGGTTTTTCGATCGCCAATGACGAGTTCGCGCTGTCCTCTACCAATTGGTATGGTGGTGTCGATGGCCAAAATCCCGGTGTGGAGCGGTTGGGTGATAGGAACGCGGTCCACAACACCGGGCGCGTTAAATTCGACCTCACGATGATGATCAGCCTTTAATGCACCTTTGCCATCGAGAGGAAACCCTAAAGGATTAATTACTCGGCCAAGAAGCGACTTACCGACGGGTGTTTTTAATTTGGCGTGGGTTAATTTTGCCGGATCACCTCTTTTGATGTTAGTGTAGTTACCCAAAACAACGGTTTCTAACTTATCCTCTTGCACTCCTAAAATTAGTGATTTTTCGGTACCTTTATAGGTATGAATCTCGATGATTTCGTCAATTTTAGCACCATCTAACCCACGCACATGACAGACACCGTCGCCAACGTAAATAACTTCCCCAACTTGAGATATATTCGTCTCTGGCGTCTCTGAATCGGGGAATGAAAAATCAAGCAAACGAGGGAAGGTTAGGGCTGTGGATATAATCGGATCGGGACTTTGAACCGCATTAATATCCGGTTCTGTAGGTTTTGTGTGACTGAACGATAGGTGTTCTTCAAGTTTTTTTGAGGTTGGGGCATTGGGCATACTCTAGACAGTATATACAAATTGGTCTGAACTCACAGTGTAAAAAGAGATATTAAAAATATTTAGGCTGTTGGGAGCGGGGGTTGATTACGCCCGACATTTTCTTCGAGAGATTCCAAGGATTTGACCCAATTGTGTTCGAAGGAATGAAATTTTGATCGAAGTGAGAGGTCAAAGACGACATTGTCAAGCCTGGCTTGCAAGCCACCGATGATGGCAGGGTTGACCTCAAGGTTAATAACAACACTAAAGCCAAAATACTGGGCGAGCCGCTTACCAATGTCTTCGATCTCATGGGTTTCGAGATTGATGGCGGTAACTAAATGGATGACTTTAAGTGTTTCGGTGGCTTGCTGAAAAGTTTGTACGAACTTGTCGAAATAGTCAATTTTATCAAAGGTAAAAAGCCAATAATTTTCTTGAGAAAGTTCATCGGCAAAGAAATCGTATAAGACCGGTTCATTTACCGATCGAATCAGATACAGTAGTTGGGTCTTTTTTTGAGAATCGGATAAGTGCGGGTCGGCAACTATGCTTGAGGCGTGGTTTTTAAAAGAAGTATTTTGGGCCAGCGACTCAAGCGACTGAGATACCGACTTTAAGGCTACTGTAGTCGGTAATTTTGACAATAATTTTTTTGAGAGGATTTGGGTACCTTTTTCCATAGAATAAGAGATTCTAATATAGGTTACGAGCGCATCTGTTTTTGCTTGATTTCTTCAAGGGCTTTGTAAATTATGTCTTTGTGTTGGACTGGCGTGAGTGTCTGTTGGACTACTTTTTCGGTAACGGTTACGACCAGTTTCACGAGGCTTTTTTCAATTTCAGCTTGACGATTGGCACGATACTCATCGAGTTCCAACTCTGCTTGTTTAAACAGTTGTTCAACCTCGGCTTTAGTTTTGGCTAAGATTTCACGGCGCTCAGTCTTAGCATCTTCAATAATTTGCTCGTATTCGGATTGGGCTTGTTCTTCAAAATTGGCTGCGGCTTGTTGGACTTTTTTAACAACCGTCATGGCTTTAGTAACCTGTTGATCGGCTTTTAGCGATACCTGTAACTTGTATTGTTCGAGTTGCTGTTGGGCGACGCTTAAAAATTGAGTGAGCTCTTGTTCGTGGGATTTAGAACGGCGAATAAAATATATAACCAAAATGATGATGTAAATTACAGTTAAACCGGTATAGACGAGCCAGGATCTTTCCATAAGAGCAGTATGCGACTAGCGCTAGTATTAACTGTACCAATCTGGGAATGTAAACGCAACGACATGGTTTGGCGATTTATCCGAGAATCAGGAATGAGGCGAGAACGGCTAATGAAGCGGCAACAATAAAGGCAACGAGGCTCGCGTATAAATTGATTTGCAACCTGGATTTGGCATATGGGTTACGACCAATCGCTTCTAATCCCCGGCTGGCCATGATACCACCGCCGATACTCGTACCTAAAATGCCCATTCCGGCTGCCAAACCGGCGCCAATGTAGCGGAAAATACTGAATTTATTCAGATCCTTTTCGATGAGTAATTTATCGAGAATGGCCGAGATGGACGCCCCCAATACCCCACCGGCTCCCTCCCCGCCACCAAGACCGCCAAACCCTGGGCCGACCTCACTTTGCTGAGGAGAACCGATGACTTCAAAGATGTTGGAGACGCCGACCATGCCGTCGCCGGCGGCAGTCACACTGACTTCGGGATTAGCCACACTCACCGTGACTTGGACATACCAAATTCCGGTTTGGGATGGTTGAACAACAGAAGGGTCGATGGTACCGGTGGAATCGGCAATAACAATAGGCCCGGAGTAATCAGTGATGAAATTATTGTCACTATCTTTAGCAGCGATAGAGAGGGTAAAGGGAACACCCACACTTTGGGGAGAACTAACCTCTTCGATTACCAGTCTGCGATTTAAGCCGTTACCGACACTGCCGGCAATGGTAGTGGTGCGGGTAACATTACCCTGTGTGGCAGTAACCGTAACGGTACCAAGCCCACCGGATGTAGTGGTAAGAATAACTTGATTAGGGGCAATTTGAGTGAGAGTGCCGAGGTTACCGGTGGTGTCAAAGTTGTAGGTAACACCGGGGGCGGTGTTGCCGAAAATATCGACTCCCTCGGCGATGATGGGAATACGTGCATTAACCAAGGCAGAAATGACGCTTGGATCAACCTGGACATCGTAAAGGATCCCGGGTGCTAGAGTGGGAGTGGGGACTGGGGTTATGGTGGGAATTGGGGTGGGTAGGGTAACACCCGAAGACGTTGCGGTACCACCGGCTTCACCAGCTGCACCGACAATGGTAACTGAGGCAGTGGACCCAATTGATCCGGAAAGTGCCCTAACGGTATTCATGTAGGTGCCTAAGGTAGTGCCTGCTTGAAAAACGCCACTTCCGTCGATTGTGCCGCCGCCATTTAAGACCGACCATGTAACAAAGGGCGCCGTTAATTCATTGGCGTATTGATCATACGCTTTGGCAAAAAAAGGCAGAATTGATCCGGCGGGAACAACGCCAACAGAAGGAGTAATGCCGATAGAGGCGATCGGGCCAGGAATGGCATTAGCGTAGAAATGAGCGGCGGTGGTGATACCGGAATTGAGCGTGGCGGTGATGATGTAGGTACCTGATTTACGGCCAAGAGTAAGAATGGTGCTGGCATTACCACTGGCGTTGGTGTTGGCTGAAGTGTTGGTTAACGCTTGTCCTAAACTATTGGGAGGTATGCCGGTTAAGGCAAAATTAACGCCGATATTAGATAAGGGATTGTTGTAGGGATCAACCGCCCGAATAGTGAAGGCTGTGGGTAATTGTGAACCGACACTCCCGGTTTGCGAGTTGCCGGATATAATGGTGAGAAACTTGATGCGTGAGTCCGCACTGACGGCGAAGCTGTCAGAATTACTGGTGATGCTGCTGTAATTGGCACTAATAACCGTACCACTAGTGGCTGAAGTGATGTATGCCCACCCATTCCAGACCCCATTTGTAAAGCTGGTTGTTTGGGTTGGGCTAATAGTTCCGGTGGTGTCGGAGAGATTAACAGAGTTATTAAAAGTGGTTAAAACTTGGGAATTTTCATCGAGGGCGGGGATGGTGAGGGCAAGCGGAAGGCCGGCGGTTTTATCGCTACCACCTGAGAGGTCTGAAAAAGAAAAAGCGGTGAGGGACTGTGCCTTAACTGGATATGATGCCTTTAGAAAAGCAGAAAAAAGGATTATAGTGAGTAGGATAAAACGCCGCATAGAGCTGCCAGAAAACATCTAATGTATCTTAGCGTACAGCTTAAGGGTAGAGCAATGAAACAAATCCCTAACCAATTACAATACATAAATATTAACGGCGAAATTGATACAAGCGCGTTGGTGACTGGGGTGAAGGAGGAATTGGGTAAGTCGAGACAGCAGGCGACATTTCTCTTGGAGAAAAACGCTTCCTTTTGGAATGAGCTTAAAGATGAAATCGCTAAAATGACTGACGATCAAGAACAACTTGAGCATAAAAAAGTGTTGGCACAGGTATTGCATGTAGAACACTTTTTGGATACATGGATTAAAACAGCGGTGCAGGATTTCGCTACTTTTGAAATGTTTGTGATGACCAAAGCGGCAGAAATTCGTAGCGGGGATGATAAACGGGATTACTACTGGGCATTAAATATACGGTTTGATCAATTATCGGCTTTGACCCAAGTAGTAGATTTGTTGTTGCAGCAGATGGAACGGTGGGTGGGCTTGGGTTCCAAGAAAACGCTGGATGATCCAATTTGGTTGGGTTTGGCTGACAATAGTCTTGAGGACCAAATTTATCTGGAGGCAGAAGCAATCCATGCCGGGCGTCAACATTCACCATATACGGCTGCATGAACAACAGTCTTAGTATTTGAGTAAGGTAGACAATTTTTGATGCAATTGACGAACTATTGGTCTGGTTTTAGAGATGAGCTGGTGGCGACCAGTTTGGTGTTAGTGGTGGCGATGGGAGGCAGTTTTTTTATTGTCCACCAACTACTAGCACCCCCTGAAATGGATTCGCCAGAACAATCAGCTACACACGAGAATGGCGACGTCTTGGGTAGTACGGGCGAGGAGATGAAATCACCACCAACAATAGTAGTTACCGGTGCGGCAACCATACCGGTGGTAAGCCCAACAATTAATGACTTTTTAACCACGATACTGTTTGGTGTTGGAGGGGAGTATGAGGGAGACTCATATAAGATCGAAGTGATTAATCCCCGACTTGAGTTTGATGCCAGGACTAATTTATCGAGAAAGTTCTTAGTGGATATACGGTTAACGAATAAATCGGTAGCAGGCGGATTATTCCCCACATTTACGGCAGCCATTATGAAAGACGGTGTGGTGATAGTTCCGGCAGCGGCACTTTCGGTGTCCCCACAAGGATTGGTACTTCCAGGGCAGACAACGGCATTTACGGCTCGATTAAGCTTGATAGAGGGTACTGATATTCATGAGATAAGTTATAAACCGGGTGGAGATCTACCGAATGTTTCACACGCATTAAACCCGTAAGAGTGATATGAGTCATGTACGCTTCTGGGGGCGGTTAATAAACAGTGTATTGATAGCACGAGCGGCAGTGTTGACGATTATTTTGGGAATATTTGGCAGGTTATATTACAACATTCTGCCGGGTTCACTGACCGGGTATGCCGACAGTGAAGAGTTGAAACTGGCAATTCACCATTTAACACTAGCACA
>CAYXRB010000003.1:46285-50297 GCA_964467565.1 uncultured Pseudomonadales bacterium
GCAACTGTATCATGGTTGTCGGCGAGTTCGACTGTGACCCATACAATAACCGTTGAGGTATTTGGGTTAGCCCAATTGATGCTATTCGTAGCGATTTGGCTATGGCTAAAAACCCTCACCTATCGGGGTCATATCTATTTAGCCATGCTTGGTGTTGTAGCTACTTTGGCAGGATTACACCACCCATTGGCGGGTATTGTATCTGGTCTTTTACTTTGGGAGCGTATTTTTGAGTACAGTAGAAAAAAGTCGTGGAAAAAAATCGGGTACATCGTAAGCGGTATGCTATTAGCGCTTGTGCTGACCTATCGTTTGTATGTATGGCTGGGGATGAGAGAACCGGGTAGTTTTTGGTGGCCGATATCGACCAATTTTGAGGGAATATGGCGTTTTTTTTGGAGGCAAGACTACGCAGCTGATGGTTCAGCAATTGAACGATACACGAACTCATGGTCGTGGCCTTGGGCATTGGTCAGTGCTCGAGAATGGATGAAAAGGTATATACAGGATATGGGGTGGAGTGTAATTTTATTAATACTATTTGCCTGGATTTATGTACTTAAACGGTTTAAAAAAGTTTTCTGGCTTAGTTTAGTGGTTTTTTTGATCAGCGGGGTTGGAATTGCCGGATATTTATTGTATCCGCAAGCAAGCACCGCTACGGACTCCGAGTTTTATTGGGGTTCTTTACTTCTTTACCGAATGCACTATGTTGCGGTGGTTACCGGGAGCTTATTGTCTGGACTGGGAGTACTTTGGTTGAAAAAATTTGGACGACTGGTAGTGGTGGGTGCTAGTGCGTTGTTGCTGCTCATTAGTTTGTATAGATTACAAACTGCGCCATTAATAGGCTTAACTGCACGAGAGTGGTACTCGTTAGAGATTTTAGCGATGCCCAGAGACAGTGTGGTGATTGTGGGTAACGATTTGGTGTTTTCTCTGCTGTATACACAGGATGTTTTAGGTGAACGAAAAGATTTGCTGGTAGTACCGCTGCGCCTTTTTGTACGGGATAAAGAGTTGGTTAAAAGGGTGCAAAATCCAGCCGTCTATGACGAAGTGGATTATGTAGCCCGAGCAACTCACATAGTGCACTGGGCGCAGAATAGTAATCGAAACGTATTTTTGCTTGGATACGATGCGAACATGATGGATAAATTGATATTTGACGGCGGGCCGTACACCGCATGTCCCCAAGGAAGTTTATTGGAAATAACTAGAGGACCTTGCAGTGACACTGGAATAATTTACGTTGCCGACAAAAGCAGAGTAACAAATGAATGGGACAAGGGCTTTGTGGGCTGGTTGGCAGAAACATATGCGATACAGGCTTATTATGCTGGCAGGAATGGTTTAGCAGTTGAGGCTCAAGAATACGCCGCCGAAGCAAAAAGCCTTGCAGAATTGAACATGACAAGACAAGAAATTGCTGCGACGATCAATTTTTCCTACTCAACGCAAATCCGAAATGAAATACCCGTAGGAGAACTGGAGCAGCTGGCTATAAACGCAATGTCTGAAAATTCGAATGAGGAGGCCGAGCGAATGATACGACAAGCTTTGACTATTGAACCGGAATCTAAAAAATTACGACAGCTTTGGCTTAAAGTAGCACGAGCCCAAGGGTATAACGCTTTGGCGCAGCGTTTGGAGAGATATATTGCTCTGTATAATTAAAATGTTTACACACGTGAGAGCGTATAAAAGGGTAATTCGTAGAGGAATGCGGCGGGGCAGTCTTCGAGCAAAAAACGTTGGAAGTCCTGGTAAATGACCGAACGTTTTTCACGGTCGGTTTCTTTGCGTCCGTCTTCGAGTAATTTGTCAATTTTTGGATTTTGGTATTTGGTGATGTTGGTTCTTTGGGTTGAGTGCCAAAGGGCGTACTGATCGGGATCATCGGGGATTTGCTGACCAATCAGGAGGATTTGATAATCATTGGTATCTGGGTATGGGACGATGGTAAGTTTGACGTTAAAACCCAGACTTTGCCAACTATCAACGATTATTTGACCAATTCCGGCATAGGTCGGGGTAGTGGTTAGCTCAAGATCGAGGGTGAAATTGGAGTTAGTCTCTTTAAGTTTTTGGACCATGGATTTAGCGGTTTCGAGGTTGTAATCATAGGGTTTAACAACCGGGTTATACGCCCACGACCGTCGACTAATGGGACTAACAACGCGGTTTTTGCTCGTGTCTTTGGGGATAGCGTACGTAAGTAGTTGACGGATAGTTTTTTCCTGCAAGTTTTGGTCGGCAGTGTTAAAAAAGATACCGAGATAGCGATTGGATAAATTAATTGTCTGAGTGGTGATATTTTGCCAATCAGGAAGGTATGGGGTATTTAGGTACTCAATGCTGTCAATGGACCCTAACTTGAAGGCGGTGACCGCATCGGCTTCGGTGGGATAAAAAGAATAGTGAAATATTTGATTCTCTGTTTCGAGGGTTAATTTGTGTACATAGTCTTGAACAAACTGAATATTTTTTATTTGTCCTTGGCGTAGGCCGACAATCGAGGTTTTATTAACGCCAAACCGAGAAGTGACTTTTTTAAGAATCGGTTGAGAAACAATTACCGGGAAAGGTGAAAACGGCTCCTTGAGTTTAAAGACAATTTGTTGCTGGTTCGGGCGCTCCACTTCTACATCGGCAATAGTGTAATTAATGTCGGCACTGGAAAGCGTTTGGCCGTCGGGCCAGGTAATGGAGGGGTTTAAGGTAAAAGTGTACTCGGTGCCATCGGAAGATACCTCCAAATCTTGGGCTGCAGCTAAAGCGTACTGGTTGTCGGGACTGACGGAGGTCAAACCCAGACTGACTTGTTGTTGAATATCGGCAGGGAGAGTATTTAGGGTGTACAGACCAACCCTCCCAACGTGAATAACTGATTTGGATGGGAGAAACTTTAGGAGAAGAGGAAACTGGGTGACGGCGATACTGCCAACAACGATAGAGGTGATGATCACAAAGAAATGTTTCTTAAACAGCCCAGAAATTAACCAGTACCAACGACGTACTACCTTCATGAAGTCCTTAAAGTATAACTTATCGGATCAACGTTAAAATGCTTAGGAGGGCGAAACCAATACCCAAAACGATAGTAGCATAAAAAAGAGTACGTTCGATGCCGCGCTTCGTGTGATATGACGATTGAGCACCGAGAGTGGTAGCCCATCCGCCTCCTTGATTTTGAAGTATGACCGTGATGATAAGTAGAACCGAGACAATGGTAAGAGAGGCTAATAATGGATCCATAACGCGCATTCTACCATGATTTATGGAGGTTATGCATCGAAAATCCAGGAACTTACGGAGGAAGTGAAGCTAAGAAAGAAGGATATAACCACATACGCCCAGATAATTGAGAGGACCAAACTAAGGTTGCCGAGTTGGAGCGTAAAAGGATTGACGGTGAAATCGGGGGTGATGAGTGTAGTGAGGTATAAAATAATGGCATTAAGAAACCAATTGAACAAGCCAAAGGTGAGGAAGGTAATAGGAAGAAAAATTACTTTAAGGATGGGTTTGATTATGGCGTTGGCAAGGGATAAAACGACACTGGCGGCAATGAGGACACCAAAGTTATTGGAGTAAGATAAACCCGGGGTTAAATAACTGACGATAACGATGGAAACAAGAGTAATTGCTATCCGTTTGATTAGGTGCTTCATGACAAAAAGGTATCACAGGAACAACGCGTATAACAAGTAGAGTCGAAAAAAAAATCGACCGATGGAAGGTTATTGAGAGAAGGCTTTGGTATGGAGTTTTAAGGTGTAGGTTTTGGCAAAACGATGCGCTTCATTTCTAATGCTCTGGACCAGTCTGGCAGCAGGTGAGTGAGGATTAAGAGCGATTTTGGCATAGGGTTGAGAATCTTTTTTGGTAGGAATAATTAGCCGGTCAGGATTTTTAGCTATACCGATAAGAGGAATTGTCCAGTTGAATACGCTTTGGACACCGGCTACTTGACTGATACCACCATCGATAATGATAAGTTGGGGAATAC
>CAYXRB010000003.1:50328-53708 GCA_964467565.1 uncultured Pseudomonadales bacterium
GGTGTTCTTAATTTTAAAGTGTCGGTAATTGGCTTTATCCGGTACCCCATTGGTAAAGACTACCATAGAGGCGGTGGCGTACTCCCCCATAACGTTGGAAATGTCATAACACTCAATTCTTTTTAAAACATAGTTTTTGGGTAGCGATTGGTATTTACTTAACAGCGAGCTTAGGCCAAAAATACGAGCATTTTGTTCATCTTCGATAAGATTAGGAAGCTCGATGGCCACGTTTTTGGAAGGTTGTTTTTTAGTTAGGTAGATTATCGATTCAAGCTGATAGCGCAGAGGAATGCAGGCCTCATAATCCTGAATACGACTACACGCTTCGATTTGACGGGTAAGAGAATTGATAAGAATGTTGGATTTGCCGCGAAGAAGAAGGGTAATGTTGTGTAATTGTTTGTTATACGACTTGATGCTGATTTTACCGTGACACACACCCGGACAAAGACCGAGATGGGAATAGAAACAACCCTGTTTCCTTTTTGCCTGGGAAGATGTTTGGGTACAAAAGGGAAAAATGCGACGGATAGTTTTTAACAAGACACGTACTTGATGCGATGATTGATAGGGACCAAAAACCGCTTTGTAGGCGGAGTCGGGACGAGTTGATAAGGCCTGTCGATGAATGGTAAGAAAACGTGGGATTGGTTCCTTGGTGAGAATAATATACAGTGGTGACTTATCATCTTTAAGGCGAATGTTATACGGAGGTTGATGGGAACGTATTAATTCTGCTTCGGTAATGAGGCTTAAAAATTCGGTGGCGATGCTTTGGTAACGGACCCCTTTGGCTTCTTTGACTAATTGGCGGGTCCGGGGTAGGAGAAGGTTTAAACGGGAATAACTTTTTAAACGATTTTTTAAATTTTTAGCCTTACCGACGTATAGCACCTCGTCGTGATTGCCGATGAACCAATAAATACCAGGTGAAGTAGGCAAGAACGGCGACTGCGGCCGCCACTGAGACGGTGAGGGTAGTAGCGGCGATGGTGGCGGAAGCGTGTGATTTAAAGTTATCATAGGTAGCACTTGAGTTTTGAATAGTAATGGTAACCGGTGAACTGCCCGATGGTAGTTGGCTTAGTGTAACAGGAACTGTTTTGGTACCCAGTGGTGCAAGATAATCAACTGTAGCGGGGTTTAGCGGATTTGGTTTAATGAGTATCGGGGTATTATACAAGCTAAGATTTGAATTATTAGTGAGGGTGAGGTTATACAATTGCGACAGACCCAGAAGAGTACTTAAGGGTGTGTTTAAGGTTTGTTGAACGCTGTAATGAGGTTGAGGCTGGCTGTCGGCGACAGATACCGTAAAGGACGAGGATTTGATGCTATTGGTGGTAAGTCCGGGTGCTACTGGGGTTTGTGAATCATCGCCCTGAACGACAAAGGTGATGTGGTTGACGTCAAATTGATTGAAATAATCGAAACCGCCAGTGGTGTGTCCCCAAGTTGGATCGGTTAGCCTCCACGAGTTTGAAGCTTGATCAAAAAATTCGACCCAAGCATGAAGAGACTGTGAATTTAGGCCTACCGGCTGAAGGGTGGGATTCAAGGTTTTTGCGTACCCGATGTGGAGCAGGGCGGGAATTTTATTTGCCCGGAAAAGAGTGATAAGGGCATCAGCATATTCTAAACACAACCCGGATTTTGTTTGAGTTAGGGTTTTTAATCCACCAAGGCGGCTGAGAGTTGAATTATTAAGTTGGGAAAAATCGTATGACACATTTTCAGTGACATACTCATACATTTTGAACGGCGTATCCAGGGGGGAGGTAATTTGTTCGAGCGTAGTATTATCGGCTTCCCAATATAGCTGAGGTTTTAAAAAAATTGACAGAGAATTGCTATGATAACCGGCAAGCGGCTGATTGTCCCGCATGACGGTGACGAAGAGGTTGGCAGTAACTAATAGCTGTTCCTTTGCTTGTAAGGTATAGGTGGCCAGCCAATTACCCTGAAGATCCTGGCTCAAAGCTAGCGGTTTTGGATCAAGGGATTGAATAAGGACGCGTTGCTTAATGGTGTCCGGTGGCAGGGTAACCTGAGTTTCGATTGGTGTGATAGTGGGGTTTTCAAGGGTATATTCCAGGTTGATTTCGTAAATTTGTTTGTCGCCAAACATCAGGGTGATGCCGGAATCGAGAAGGGTGTTTGGGGGGAAATCGACGCGCGAATACGCCGGGTCGGTAGTAACAGAGTATTGGTTGGGGTAGACCATTTGCGGAGGTCCAAAAGTAAGCGGGACCATTAGAGCGGTAGTGGCACTATCGATGTGAGCAGATTTAGAAAGCCGAGGGATGGTGACAGACGCAACCGTGCCTTCGTGAACGGCAATATCCACATCTTCGTAGGTGAGGGTGAAGCGGCTCTCTTTATCTTTACCCACCGTGGGTGTGGAGAATGTGACTTCAAGGATTTGTTGGGTTTGATTTTGGCTTAGGAGATAATCTAAGTCTCTATTTTGAGCGGAGGTGACTTTTAGATTCTTGATGCGAGTGGCACCTAAATAGACAGTGTATTTATTTGGAAACTTCTGCGCAGTAAGGTTTTTAAAAGTAAAGACGTCGGTGACCGCGACCGGCTTATCAAAAGAGGCGACATACAGTGAATCGAGAGAGGTGTGAAAATCTTGGGCAAATGAATTACTGGCAGACCAACTCATCAAGACAAGACAAATTAAAAGAGCATGAAGAACACGCATGAGGCCAAGGGTATCACTTGCAACAACTAATGATCAATTATCAATACGAATTTTTTTAATACTTAGGCGTATCACCAAGATAAAATAACTAAAGAAGGGGCAACAACTGGACTATGCGGGTATATTTTTTTTGGTATTTGAGAATTTGGTCATACTTTTGGGAGCAGTATTAAAAAAACTATCAATTTTTAGAGATAACGGCCGGTTAAACTATCCGGGTTAGCCTTAATTTCGGCTGGCGAACCGGTAGCAACTATTTCCCCTCCCCCATCCCCCCCTTCGGGTCCTAAGTCGATGATGTAGTCGGCATTTTTGATAACATCAAGGTTATGTTCGACGACTATGACGGTATTATTTAACGCCACCAATTGTTTTAAGACTACGAGCAAGTGTTTGACGTCTTCAAAGTGTAAACCCGTGGTGGGCTCGTCGAGTAAATAGACAGAGTGACCGGATGAATGGAGTGATAATTCTTTGGCCAGTTTAACCCGTTGGGCTTCTCCACCCGAAAGGGTGGTGGCCGGTTGGCCTAATTTGATGTAGTTTAAGCCCACTGCTTGGAGCGTCGCCAGTTTTTTGGTTAAGCCAGGGAAATCGGTAAAGAATTCAAGGGCTTCTTTAATCGACATATTCAGGACTTCGCTGATAGTTTTGTCACGATAAAAAACAC
>CAYXRB010000003.1:53727-57257 GCA_964467565.1 uncultured Pseudomonadales bacterium
TCTTGGTTGTATCGTTTTCCTTTACAGACTTCACAGGTGATGTAGACATCGGGTAAGAACTGCATGGAGATTTTTACCTCTCCCCCACCCTGACAGGCTTCACACCTGCCGCCTTTAACATTGAAACTAAAGCGACCGGGTTTAAAACCACGTTCTCTGGCATCTTTGGTGTTGGCGAAGAGTTCGCGGATGGCATCGAACACTTTGGTATACGTAGCCGGGTTACTGCGAGGGGTCCGGCCAATGGGGCTTTGATCGATTAAAAAAACTTTGGTGACCTGATCGGCGCCGCTTAGTTGGCGGTACTCACCGACTTCGTCAACTTTTAAACCCAAGGCTTTTTTAAGAGCCGGATAGAGCGTTTCATGAACCAAACTGGATTTGCCTGAGCCTGAGACGCCCGTAACAACAACTAATTTTCCCAGAGGAAACTGTGCTGTAATATTTTTTAAGTTATGATGGGTGACGCCGCTTACGGTGAGTTTGGCATTAAACTCTACCGGTTGATGACGCGCAGAAAGATCTTTTAGGGATTGATGTAATGATTTGGCTTTTTTAAGAATGGCTTGGGAATCGATTTTCTTTTTACCCGAAAGATAAAGACCTGTAAGCGAGTTTTGGTGTAGAAGCATTTGTTGGAGGGTGCCTTCGAAGGTGACATGCCCGCCTTCGATACCAGCGCCAGGGCCAATATCAATGATGTGGTCAGATGCGCGCATGACTTTTTCGTCATGCTCGACGACTAAAACAGAATTGCCCAGATCGCGCAGGTTTGTAAGCGTTTGTATAAGACGGTCATTGTCGCGAGGATGTAATCCGATAGTAGGTTCATCGAGAACATATAGGACGCCAGTAAGGCCGGTACCAATTTGAGAGGCTAGACGAATGCGTTGGGCTTCGCCTCCGGCTAACGTATCGGCTTCGCGTGAGAGAGTTAGGTAATCCAGACCGACGTTGCAAAGAAAGTTGAGGCGGACAGATACTTCTTTGAAAATGCTTACAGCAACTTTTTTTTCGTTGGCGTTTAAAGTGGTATCTGTGTCATCGGTGATAGTGGCCTGTAAATTTTGAATCCAGGAAAGTGATTTGTTAATCGAGAGCTTACAGACATTGGCAATATTTTGATGGTTGATAGTGACTGCTAGAGCTTCGGGTTTTAACCGATCACCATGGCAACTTTTACACACCTCTTTGGTCATGTAACGGCTAAACTCGGTACGGATAAAGTCGGATTCGGTTTCTTGATAGCGGCGTTCCAATTCATTGACCACGCCTTCTGGTTGGAAAGAGAATGATGCTTGGCGACCTTCGCGATTTGAACCTTCGACCCGGTACCAATTTTGGCTGCCGTACAGGATAATTTCTTTTATGGTTTCGGGTAATTCTTTAAAAGGAGTATTGGCATCAACGTCGTGTTTGCTTAAGATTGCTTTCATCTTTCGTGAATACCAAGAATCACTACTCAAAGCATTGGCCAAGGGAATAATGGCACCTTCGGGAATAGAAATATCGGGAGCGATTAGTTTGGCCGGATCGATTTTAAGAAGATTACCTAAGCCGGTACAGGTAGGGCAGGCACCGTGGGGGGTATTAAATGAAAAGAGACGGGGTTCAATAACAGCCATACTGGTATTGCAGTTTGGACAAGCTAGCTGTTGTGAAAAGAGTTTATCGTTATATTTGGTGGGTTTTATGGGAAAATCGAGGGAAGGATCGAGTACTTGAGAGAGTATGACCAAGCCATTGGATAGTTCTAAAGCCTGTTCGATGGATTTGCGGAGTTTAGAGATTAATGCCTGCGCGCTATCGGCATTTTTGAGTTCAGGTGCCGGGGTAGTGAAACGGTCAACAATAACGTCAATGCTGTGCCGGTTGGTTTTGATGAGTAAAAAGTCTTCGGTTAGGTTATAGACATGGCCGTCAACCCGAACCCGTTCGAAACCCTTTTTGCGAAGATTATCGAAGAGGCCGGTGAACTCGCCTTTTTTGTCGCGGACTACCGGAGACAAAATAAACCAGCGGGTTTGGGGGTTTGAGACGGCTGCGCTGCCGATCTCTTGGTAGGCTAACTGGGCAATTTGGTCTAGAGTTTGCGGGGCAATTTCACTGCCACAGTTTGGACAGTGGGGATGGCCGATACGAGCAAATAACAACCGTAGGTAATCGTAAATTTCGGCGATGGTACGGACGGTGGAGCGGGGGTTATGAGAGGTGGCTTTTTGATCGATGGAGATAGCCGGTGAGAGGCCATCAATGGAATCGACCTCAGGTTTTTGCATTATGCCCAAAAATTGCCGAGCGTAACTACTTAAAGATTCGACGTAGCGGCGCTGGCCTTCGGCGTAAATGGTATCGAAGGCCAGCGAACTTTTGCCTGAACCGGAAAGTCCGGTCAGAACAACTAATTTATTTTTAGGAATGGTGAGATTGATGCTTTTGAGGTTGTGTTGGCGGGCACCTTTGATGATGAGATGGGTAGACGGTGAGACTGAATTACTGTTCATAAGAACCAAACATTCTAACCGAATTTAGCCCGAAGATGCAAGGGTAAGAAACAGGTATTACAAGTAGTTCAGGTATTACAGGCAGAACATGTTTTTTCTATTCGAAGCACACACAAGTAATAGTACTGAAAATTGTCTTATATCCTAATCATTACGGAGTTGATCAACGATTCCATTTCGCAAACCAATAAGTGAACCTTGGTCATATCTGGCGTATAGTTCAGAGGTTGCCGTGGTGGGGTCACTTAAAGAAATATAATTCATAAGTGAAACGTCCATATCGAAATCACGAATTGACACTACTTCAATACGATCATAAAAATCACCGAACTTCGCTCTTAAATCCCTTGCTATGTGTTCTTGCCTACGATCTAACCAGCAATTGATAGTCATTATTTGAGGGTTCGGGGAAAATTGAGCCTGCAATTCAATGGCGGGCACAAGACTGCCTTCTTCTAAAGAAATTCGTAGCACAAATTTTTCCGGCATACCAGCTATTGGAAGCAGCATTGGTCTTAAGTCTGCAAGTTCAACACGTTTAAACGCCCCCCGATCTTTAGGATTTCCGCTCAAATAGAAGTTTAAAACGTTATCAGGGTTCGTGAGCAGTGAAACTACTTCTGCGGCACTTCTTTGAGCCTCAACTGTGATCCTCGGCTTTAATAATTCTAGTTTCTCTGGAGTCATATAAATATTATAGGATATGTGTCAAGGGAAATTGGGTATTTTAGGAGTTTGGGTTCATACCACTCCATTACATTTTTGCCCAAAGATTCAATGGTATATAATGCTAGAAAATATGTCTGGAGAAGAAAAAGGTAATGGTTTAGGAAGGCCTTTGCCAGAACTACCTGAAGGTACAACTCAAGTAGAAATTGTAGTGGGTGAAACCTTAACACCAGGGCTCTTGGTGCCACTGGGAGAAGATGAAATTGTGGAAGTGATTGAAACAGAAAATGAAAATGTATTGGTATGGAACCCTAAGACCGGTCAATTCGAATCAGAAAAGGGGAGGATTGTTTTAAG
>CAYXRB010000003.1:57267-63352 GCA_964467565.1 uncultured Pseudomonadales bacterium
TTCACTATTTATCCCGGCGAATCGGACTCCAAAACGAAGGAGTGAATTTGGTGATCATAGTTGAGATTGTGATAAAGGTGGTTAAACTTTTATCTGACGAGGTGAATAGATTTTACAATGCATCTCATGGGCTCCAGGTACGTTAGAAGGAATTGAATTTCTTAACGCAGAAATCACAAAATTATTTTCAATAATGCGTGGAGTACTTGAGATACTTGAGATTTTATTCGAGCTTTTTGATGGTGTCGCGATAGATGGTGGCTTGTTCGAAATTCCAATCCTTAGCGGCTTGGTTCATAAGTTTTTTGAGCTCTTTAACGAGCTTGGTTTTGTCTTTGGGAGTGAGTGATTGAGGATCGATGTCGGCAATTTTCTTCCAGCCATGGTCTTTAAAAGATTTGGGTACAGGAGTGCGGGTGTTAGGAAGTGATTCCTCTTTGGTACGTTGGAGTAACTTTTCGCGGATGGGTTTTTGGATGGATTGAGGGGTTATTCGATGTTTTTGATTGTATTTAATTTGAATAGTACGCCGGCGGGTAACTTCGTCGATAGCCCCTTTCATTGATGGTGTCATTTTGTCGGCGTACATGATGACGCGGCCTTCTTGGTGCCTGGCTGCCCGGCCCATGATTTGAATAAGCGAGGTTTTTGAGCGCAAGAAACCTTCTTTGTCGGCTTCGAAAATGGCAACCAACGAGACTTCGGGGAGGTCTAATCCTTCTCGCAAGAGGTTGATACCAACCACCACATCGAATTCGCCGGTACGCAGGCTGTCTAAGATATCGGAGCGGTCGAGGGTAGTAACGTCGGCATGGAGGTACTGGACTTTCGGAGGATCAGAATAGCGGATAGTCGGTGAATCGGAAGCCACAGCCTTAATCTTTTGAGGGTCGTTGAGGTACTCGGTTAGGGCTTCGGCGGTTCGTTTGGTAAGGGTGGTAACGAGGACGCGCTCTCCCCTACTTTTGCGGATCATAATTTCTTTTATCAAATTAGGGATTTGATTGTCTGATGGACGGATTTCTATCTCGGGGTCGACTAAACCGGTAGGGCGAATAAGTTGTTCGGCAACATGATTACCACTTAAGCCCAATTCCCACTCATTGGGGGTAGCCGAGGCGTAGACAAGTTGCGGGGTGCGCTCCAGAATTTCTTCGAACTTAAGCGGTCGGTTATCCATGGCCGAGGGCAAGCGGAAGCCGTAGTCGATTAAGATCTGCTTTCGGGCTTGATCGCCGTTATACATGCCTCTTAATTGCGGTAGTGTGATGTGGGATTCATCGATGATGGTTAGAAATGAGGGATTGGGAGTTGGGGTGCTTTCGGGTGCTTTAGAGAAAGTAGAGGCATTGTAGTGGAAGTAATCGAGTAGACTAAAGGGTGGTTCACCGGGTTTGCGCCCATCAAAGTAGCGCGAGTAGTTTTCGATACCATTCACAAAACCTAACTCTTTGATCATGTCGAGGTCGTACTTAACCTTTTGACCTAAACGGTAGGCTTCGACAATTTTTCCTTGATCTTTTAATTCCTGGATACGGTAGGCTAAGTCGGTCTTGATGGTTTTAAAAATAGTTTCTTGATCCTCTTGGTTGGTTTGATAATGCTTGGCCGGGTAAATATAAAAACGCTTAGGAACGTAATCTTGATCTTGCGGATAGGGCAAATCGGTCATTTGAGCAGGTTTTTTGAGTTTTAAAACTTCGAAGGTGAGCGGATCGATGGGTGAAATGGTTTCGATGGCATTATCGAGTAATGATATGGATAACGCATACGCAAGGTTAGCCGGCCAAATTTGTAAGGTGTCACCTTTGAGCCTAAAGGTACCTCGCTTGAGTTCGTAGTCGGAGCGCGAATACTGCATGTCGATAAAACGGGATGAAAGGGTTTTAACGTCTATCAATTGGTTTTGGGCAAGCTCGATAAAGTTTTTAGCGTACTCTACGGGTGAGCCGAGGTTATAGATACAACTCACGGAAGCGACAACAATAGTGTCAGGGCGAGTGAGTAAGTGGGCGGTTGAACTTAAGCGGAGGCGGTCAATTTCGTCATTAATATCAGTCTCTTTCTCGATGTAGGTATCGGTACTGGGAACATAGGCTTCCGGTTGGTAGTAATCGTAGTAGCTAACAAAGTAAGAGACGGCGTTGTCCGGGAAAAAGTCGCGAAACTCTTGATAAAGCTGTGCAGCTAGGGTCTTATTATGCGAAATAATTAAGGTTGGTATTTGAAGCTTTTGGATAACGTGGGCTAAAGTAAAAGTTTTTCCCGAGCCGGTAACGCCTAATAAAGTTTGGTGCTTGTTACCTTTTTGAATGCTTTGGGTGAGAATATCTACTGCTTTGGGTTGATCGCCGGTGAGTTGAAAGCTACTTTTGAGTTGAAATGGTATTGACGCGGATGAGAGTAATTGAGGCATATTGATCCAGTTGACTGACAGTTATAGTTTTGGGTATTATTTGGTTGTCTGTTAAAACCCGAATTATACTCTAATATTAAACAAATATAACAAAAAGAAAACCGCTATTTCTCATGTTACGGCGGTCTCTTAAGGAGGAGTTATGCCTGTTACCTTGTACCGCAGACAACGACAAATTATCGATTTTGTGTCGCAGTATATCCAGCGCAACGGTTACTCCCCTACTTTACAAGAAATAGCCGATGCCATTGGAGTTTCTTCTTTAGCGACGGTGCACGAGCACATTGGTGCATTGGAGCGGAAAGGGATTTTGAAAAAGTACGAGGGATCAGTACGAGGGATAGAACTCACGGACCAATTAATAGATACGGCTAACGCACACCTGCAATTACCGGTGATGGGATATATTGCGGCCGGTCAACCAATTTTACCCCATACAGATCCCAACGCCACATTTAGTATTTCCCCGACAATGGTAAGCGGTAAGCGCCGGTCATATGTGCTGCAGGTCAAGGGGGACTCGATGATTGAGGAAGGAATTTTAGACGGCGATTATGTGGTGGTAGAAGAGCAACCAGATGTCCACAACGGTGATATTGTAGTGGCTTTGCTTGATAACGGTCTGGCGACGCTAAAGCGATTTTTTAGAGAAGCGACCCGAGTGCGGTTGGAACCGGCCAACTCGGCTATGGCGCCCATATATGCCACCCGGGTGAGGATACAGGGTAAAGTGGTGGGGGTGATACGAAAGTATTACAACTAGATGGTATTCCAATTTTTTAAGCGATCAAGGGCTAATGGATACGCTACAAATAATTTTTTTAGGTTTACAAAGTAATGAGTTTATTAAGATAACTGGTGAACGACCTCGTGTTTAGATCGTATGGCTGTGTTACAGTAAATGGGTATGTTTTTTCAATTAGAACAGTGGCTGATAGGATTGGCACAACAGGTGCCGGTAACTTGGTTTGTAGTTTTGGGGGCGTTTATAGAAGAAGTGGTAGCCCCTATCCCCTCCCCGATTATTATGACTTTATCGGGCTCGATTGCCCGGGCACAAAACTTGGGAGTTATATTTATTCTGTGGTTATCGGTGGTGGGTGCGTTAGCTAAAACTGCAGGATCCTGGGTGGTGTACTTTATTGCTGATAAAGCCGAAGATTTGGTGGTGAATAGGTTTGGAAAATATATTGGCATAAGTCATAAAGAAATAGAGAGTGTGGGTAAATATTTTAATGGGGGAAGCAAGGACTTAGTAGTAATGGCTCTAGCCAGGGCGATTCCAATTATGCCAACGGCGCCGGTGTCAGCAGTCGCGGGTGTGGTAAAGGTAAACTTACGTTCGTACTTGTTAGGGTCGCTTATTGGTAATTTATTCCGTAGTCTGTTTTATTTGTACCTTGGCTATTCAGCCTTAAGTGGGGCTGATTCACTTTTAAAGGGTTTGGATAGCATTGAAAGTGTGGTGCAGGTATTACTGGCCTTGATTGGCTTGGTGGTGGTAGTGTGGATTTACTACAAGCGCAGCAAAGAACAAGATATTTTAGGAATGATTAAGAATTGGTTTAGGGTGAAGTAGAACTAGTTGTTTATAGGATGAAGTCGCTCGTCAGTTTTCTTGGAATTAATTACATTTTTTTCAATTAAAGCTAAAAGAAATCCCAATCCTTCGGATTTGTTTGCAGCTTCAATTAATTCCTGAGGAGTGAGCATTTGGTAAAAATATGCTTCACGTTCAGCTTCTTCATTGGTCATACTTGGATATTTAATATTTTGCATTGCATGAACTGATTCATGAGCAAGTTGATTTGCACGCGCCCTGAGCTTATACCAATCATCACTTTCGCCCTGAACTATTATGGTTAAATCTCTAAAAACTGAAGGCCCACTGGTCAAGGCACCTGAATCACTATTTTCCGCAAAAAAATTTTGGAACTCATGTTTGGGTCTAATAGTGACACCATTGGATTTTAAAAAGGTCTCAATTTCACCAATGTACCTCAGAGGATCATTCCACCTGTAGCCGCATTCGGGCAAGCCGTATTTTATCCGAATAGTCTCACGGTATTGCCAGGCTTCGGATGGTTTCATTCCAGAAGAATTATGCCTCTTATCTAGCTCAACAAGAATTTGATCAAGACTTTCACTATTTTCATGTTGCGCTTCCATAATAGTGAGCAATAGTTTTTTAATCGAAAATCAGGAAAATTGCTTGAGGAGGGGGGCGATGTCGATTTGTGAAATATCATGGTTAACCAAGGGACCGTGCTGGAGGGTGAGATCGTCTTGGTGATAGGGTTGTTGGGTGGTGTCGTGCCAGAATAGCCCAGTGGGGATTGCATCGGTTCTCATTGATTGCTTCCAGGCGCCTTCTTTGTCGTTGGGTTGGTGACTGAGGGTTTCAAGCTTAACAATTCGCTCCATGTACCAACGGGTATCCATTTCGGGGTTGAAAACCATACAGGGTTGTAAAATATCGATGACGGAAAAGCCCTGGTGGTTTACCGCTTCGACGATTCGGCTTTGCACAGTTTTAACATCAACGGCGAATTCACGAGCCACGAAGGTGGCGTGATTAGATAACGCCATGGCGATGGGATTGAGTTCGCGCTCGATGGCCCCAAAAGGAGTGGAACGAGTCTTGGTCCCTTTAGGGGTGGTAGGACTCATTTGACCGGTAGTAAGCGAATAGCGGTGATTGTCATGGACTAAAACAGTAATGTCATGGTTGCCGCGCATTTCGTTTAAAAAGTGGGTTAAACCCTCGCCGTAGCCCCCACCATCACCAATAATAACAATGACTTTGAGATCGTGGTTGGCCGATTTTATGCCCACAGCCGGCGGGATAGCCCGGCCGTGGAGGGCGTGAAAGCCATAGACTTTTAAGAAATCGGCCATGTTACCGGAGCAGCCGATATCGTAGACAATGACCAATTTTTCTTGGGGAATACCCAGTTGCTGGACGGCGTTTTTAAGAGACAGCCAAATTGAAAAATTTCCACACCCCGGGCACCAAGTAGGCCGGATGTAAGTGTCGAGGGACCAAGGGTCGTTTAGGATATTATCTGTCATAACTTTATTCCTCTGATCCCGCATTGCCATGCTCGTCACATCTCACTTGGCGGTACGGGATGACTAAATCGTTTTGGATAGTTTAGCGATTTAGTCAATTAACTACTGTTTAAAACCTCTTTTACCCAGGCAACTATCTCTTGTGGGTAGAAGGGGCGGCCGTCGTATTTGGTACGTTTGTGATAGATGTCAAAGCCGGTTTCTTGTCGAATTAATGTCGCTAATTGATTGGTTTTATTTCCCTCGATGACAATTGGGCATTGGCTCTGGTTAATGCGCTCTAAGACTTGATCTGCCGGGAAAGGCCAGAGCCAGGAAAGATTAAAAACTGCCGCATCTATGCCCTGATCGACTAACAACTCCTGGGCAGCGAGCAGGGCACCTTTGGTTGAGCCAAAACCGATGAGTGTAACTTGTGGGTGGTCAGAGCCGTTATAAAACTGGGGTGGGATGCGCCCCGCGATTGGGTCAAGTTTCTTCATGCGCTTGTCCATTTGAGCAACCCGATCAGCGGCTTCTTCTGAGGCCAGGCCATGAACATCATGCTCATAGGAGTTGGCTAAATAGTAGCCGTTGGGTTGTCCCGGAATAGTGCGG
>CAYXRB010000003.1:63362-76283 GCA_964467565.1 uncultured Pseudomonadales bacterium
CTGATCCGGAATCGTAACGTTTGGTATAGCCAGTTTCATCGAGCTGAGGATTTTGTTCGAAACCGAAACGGGTGTTATTAAAGGCAGTTCGTTTGAAATTGGTGGATTGCGCACTTTCGCCTAAATGTTTGTCGGTTAAGATAACAACCGGGAGTTGAAATTCTTCGGCGAGATTGGGTGCTAGTTGCCCAAGGGCAAAGGCGTCATCGACGTCTGAGGCGGCAAGAATAACACGAGGGAACTCATCTTGACTGGCATAGAGGTTAAATAAAAGATCGCCCTGGGCAGTCCAGGTAGGCATACCGAGGGCAGGACCGGGGCGTTGGGCTTCGATGATGACTAAGGGTAATTCGGCAACGCCCGAAAAACCGACGGCTTCGGTCATGTAGCAAAAACCACCCCCTGACGTACCCACTGCAGCCCGAACGCCAGCAAAGCTTAAACCCAAGGCCATGTTAATCACACCGATTTCATCTTCGGCATGTTTAACAAAAATATTGGCTTTTTCCTGCCAATCTGCCATAGCATGCAAGATACTGGAGCTGGGAGTCATAGGGTAGGCAATGTAAGCCTTAAGACCTCCGGCTATTAATCCTAAGGCCAAGGCATCGTTGCCTGTGAGAGAGTGAGTGTCGGTAACTGACTGTTTGACAACCAAGTTTGGTTGTTTGATTTTGGGAAGAATCTGGGTGGTGACAAAGTCATATCCAGCCTTGGCACAGGCTTGGTTGGTATGCACGATCTCGTCACCTTTGCTTTTGAACGTATCACTAATGACGGAATTGAGGACGGATAAGTCCATGCCTAAAAGCGCGGCAGATGCGCCCAAGGAGACGTTATTGGCCATAACGCGTTCACCACCAGCTTCTTTGGCTAAGCGGTTGAAAGGAACGGAAACGACTTGACCGGGAAGATTTAGGTTGGCGGGATCCACTTTAATGTCTTCACCGTCATAGATGACGATTGAATTTTGGTGCAGTAGATTGCCATGAAGTTTAAGGCCATTGGCATTTAAGGCAACGAGAACATCAATATATTGGTCGGGGGAATAAACCTTAGCAGGTGAGGCGGTGACTAAATAGGTATTATGACCGCCGCGAATAAGCGAGGGATATTCGGTGTAGTCGAAGGTGTGGTATCCATGCCGCAGCAACGATTTAGAGAACAATACACCAGTCGACTTTATTCCTTCACCAGCGGCACCAGCGACAAACCAATTTAAATGGGCAGACATGGTTTAAAGGTAGCACAGGAAGATCGAGTAGAACAAGTAGAACAGGAAGATAAACCATACGTATCGAAAGTATTGCGGTTACCACAAGAAACACAGAGTTGGGGTAACACGACTACTTGGAATACTCGGATTACTCTTCACTGAGGGTGATTTTAATGTCGGCAGCATAGGAGTAACGGCGAGTGACCATTAAGGGGTTAATTTCCATTTCCACGATTTGAGGATAACGCACCATGATGTGCATGAGGGATACGACCGCGTCGACTACAGGAGGTAACGGGAGGTTTTTGCTTATAAGTAATTGATTAGCAGCTCTTTTAAATAGTTGCGAGAGGCGGGTATAAATGCATAGACCCGATCACTTAAGGCGTCGGTCAAAGAACCACCCATGCCAAAAGTGATAAAGGTACCTAATTGAGGATCACGTTTAGAACCGATAATGAGCTCAGCTTGGGCAGCGATGGTTTTTTGGACGATTACCTGAGGCGACAGACGTTTTAAACGCTCGTAGGCAATCCGGGCTTGAACATTAGTCATGATATCGAGATAGACACCCCCTAATTTAGCTTTATGTTTTAACCCCATATTGGCGGTTTTTAACACTACCGGACGATGTAGGGTGCTCAGGGCTTTGGGTAAAGCGGATTTGTCATCGATTATTTGATAATCAGGAATAGTAAGGTTATACATTTGCAATAATTTAAAGGCATTGTTTAAGGTGAGAGGGTGGGTTAAGAGGTGATTGCCTTTAATTTGATCCGTATTAGAGACAGGGATGCGGATTGGTGAGGGATAGGTAGAAGCATGGGAGCGGTACGAGGTGAGGAGATAACTTTGCGATAGGGCTTCGATGGCTGGGGTGGGGTAGGTAAAGACCGGAATTGAGGCGTTTTCAAAAACTGCTCTGGCTGTTCGAAGTACTTTACCACCAACCAAGACGACAATAACGGCTTTACGGGAACCTTTGATGAGGGGGGTGAGGAGTTGGGCTGTTTTAAAAGGTTTAGTGGTGGTTTGCGGGGTCATGATGAGGACAAGGGAGCCGAGATTTTCGTCTTCAAGCAGGGCTGAAGTGGCTTTAATGAAATCTTCTGGCTGGGCGTCACCTAATAGGTCTAGGGGATTTTGTGCGACGACACGGGGAAGGTCACGATTAAGGTGAATGCGGGTTGATTTACTCAAGACGGGAACATCTAGGTGACGCTGTATAGCTTCGTCGGTGGTTAAGACTCCCGGACCACCGGCGTTAGTGATGATCCCGACACGATTATTGTGAAGAGGCGGCAGAGAATGCAACACCGAGGCGAGGGACAACCAAGACTCAAGAGTATCGGTAAGCATGACACCGGTTTGCCGACACCAAGCTTTGACAAGGACATAATTAGTGGCTAAAGCGGCGGTGTGAGAGGCGGAGGCTTTCTGACCTTGTGACGACTGACCGCCTTTTAACAGAATAACCGGTTTCTTAAGTGTTACCTTAGATGCCAGTTGAAAGAACTGAGTAGCATTGGCAAATGATTCGAGATAGATCATCACCAAACCCGTGTGTTTATCATTTAGGGCAAACTCTAAGGCATCTATTTCACTAATATCGAGCCGATTACCTAAAGTGATGGCGTGTGACAGCCCAAGGTTGTGCGCATTAGCCCAGTCAAGAATGCCGGTGACCAGGGCACCCGATTGAGAGATGAGCATGATATTGCCTTTTTGGGGCAAGGCAGGCCCAAAGGTGGCGTTAAGGCGGTTTACGGTACTAAAACACCCCAGGCAGTTCGGGCCAAGCACTCTCACCTTTAATGCTTGAGTGACTTTTTTAAGGTGGGCTTGAAGAGTGGCACCTTTAAGACCTGATTCGGCAAACCCCGCTGAGATAACGATAACTGCGGGTACCTTTTGGGCGTTACTTTCGATAATTATGGGTTCGACTAGGGGTGCGGGGGTGATAATGATGACAAGGTCGGGAGGGGTACCCGGGATATGAGAGACGGTGGGATACGATTGAAGGTTTAAAATGGAGCGAGCGTTGGGATTGACCGGGAAAATCTTGCCTCTAAAGCCGGAGCTTATGATATTTTTTAAGACTTGATGACCCACTTTGGAGGGATCGCGGGAGGCGCCAACGACAGCGATGGATTTGGGATTTAAGATGGTATGAAAGATGTTTTTGGACATACATGTATTCCGGGTAGCTCAAGAACAGTAACGAGGACAAGTAGAAGAAGAGTAGTCACATAGCTGGAATACGTGAGGGACTTGAATTACGGGTAATAATTTCATATGAGTACATTCCCCGACATTGATGAAGGTTTGGGGAGATTCATAAGTTTTAAGATAGTGGGGGCAACGTCGGCGAGGATTCCCCGGGGAATAGTACGAGGTATACCTTGATATTGGGGGGAAACGATAATAAGCGGAACCGGATTGACCGAATGCTCAGTATCAATGCCTCCGGTCTCTAAATTAATCATTTCTTCGACATTGCCATGATCGGCGGTGATAACCAATGTGCCGCCGACACTTAACAAGGTATCGGAAAGGAGGCGCAAGTTGGTATCGGTGATTTCAATGGCTTTAATGCCGGCGTGAAGGTTGCCCGTATGGCCGACCATATCGGGATTAGCGTAATTAATCACTATGAAATCATAAATATTGGCGCGAATACGTTCGACTAAGGTTTGCGTTAGTTCTTGAGAACTCATAGCCGGTTTTTGGTCGTAGGTGGGAACGGGGGGGGAAGGAATAATAATGCGATCTTCACCGGGAAAGGGATCTTCGCGCTGGCCATTAAAATAATAGGTGACAAATCTTTCTTTTTCGGTTTCGGCCATTTTTAACTGACGCAACCCCATTTCGGCAACAACCCTTGAGATCGGCATTTCGACTAATTGGGGAGGAAAGGCGATGCTGACTGGAAGCCCTTTTTCGTATTCGGTCATGGTGACAAACAAGAGGTTTTTTATGAGCGGGCCACGATCAAAGGCCTTTGGAGGGGTACCAGGGTTGGTATCTTGAGGAAGGTGCGACTTAAAGTATTTAATGGCATGGGGGTCAAAACCTTCTTTTTGCAGGGAGATATATTCAAAGTTAGGAAATACGAAGGCTTTGGTTAGCTGTCGCGGTCGATCAATGCGGAAGTTAATAAAGATAACCGCATCATTGTCTTTGATTAAGGCGAGAGGTTTTTTGTCCGGTCCGGCGACGATTATGGGTTTAATGAACTCATCGGTGATTTGCTGTTGGTAGGATGACAGGACTGCGTCTTCTGGTTTAATGACTAACGTACCGATACCTTGAGTTAGGGCTTTGTAAGCAATTTCGGTTCGGTCCCAGTGGTGGTCACGGTCCATGGCAAAATATCGGCCCATAATGGAGGCAATTTTACCGGCCCCGACACTGTTTAACTTGAGTTTAATTTGCTTGATATAGTTGATACCGGACGTGGGTGGAGAGTCGCGCCCATCGGTAATGAGGTGGAGGGCAAAGTGCGGGTAATTATGACTTAAGCAGGTTTGGATAACGGCGAATAAATGATCGAGATGAGAATGGACCCCACCTGAGCCGATTAAACCAATAATATGAAGGGTGCTCTGATGAGTTTGCACATGTTTGATGGCGGTGAGAAAGGCAGAGTTTTTTTGAAATGTGCCATCGGCAATGGCCTGATTAATGCGGGGCAGGTCCTGGTATATGATTTGTCCGGCACCTAAATTCAGGTGTCCGGTTTCGGTATTACCGTCTTCACCTTTAGGAAGTCCAACATACTCTCCCGCTGCTTCGAGGGTAGTGTGGGGGTAGCTATTTAGTAAGCGATTATAGGTGGGGGTCTGAGACAGGGTAATAGCGTTACCCGGATTGGGCGGGACTACTCCCCAACCATCTAAAATTGCTAAGACGACCGGTCGTGAAACAGAATTGTTGTTGATCATGTGCCTCCGCCAGTGGAGGCGCCATGGAGTTCGGACTCGATACGTAATAGCCGATTGTATTTGATGACGCGTTCGCCTCGTGAAGGAGCGCCGAATTTAGCGTATTCAGCCCCGATACCAACGGCAAAATCAGCAATAAAGTGGTCATTGGTTTCGCCAGAACGGCAGGAGACGAAGATAGTCCAACCGGCATCACGCGCGATTTTGGCTACTTCGACCGATTCAGTAATTGTACCCATTTGGTTGGGTTTAACTAAAATTGAGGTACAGGCTTTTTGGGCAATGGCTTTTTTGAGCAACTCTTTGTTGGTGGTAAGCAAATCATCCCCGACGATAACGACTTTATTGCCTAATTCTTGGGTTAAGGCAACCCAACTTTTCCAGTCGTCTTCGGTAAACGGATCCTCGAGAGAAAAGACATGGTAATCTTCATTGAGGTCTTTGTAATATTCGATAAATTCTTTACTGGAGAAGGCTTGGGAGCGATCTTTGATGGCATATTTACCGCCCCGATTAAAAGAATTGGCGGCGACATCGAGGCCTAAAAAGACGTCATGGGCATATTGGTGGGAAGTGTTGTTGATGGTTTGCATGATTATTTCGAGTGCATCAAGGTTGGTGAAGAGATTGGGGGCAAACCCTCCTTCGATCCCCACACTATGGATAGCATTTTTGTTAATAAGCTGGCGTTCAAGCTCAAAAAAGACTTCAACTCCCATTTGTAAACCTTGGGAAAATGAAAAACGGCTTGACGGGACCAAGAGGAATTCTTGAAAATCAAGGTTGCCGGCACCATGCTTGCCACCATTAATGAGATTAAAGGCAGGGGTGGGTATGGAGAGATGGGAGGCGAGCCGGTACTTTAAGGCTAAATATTGGTAAAGAGGCAACCGGTGTTTAGCCGCCCCCGCTTTACAGACTGCTTGGGAAACAGAAAGAAGCGTATTAGCCCCCAGCTTATGTTTATCAGGGGTACCATCTAGTTGTAACAGCATACGGTCTATCTCACCCTGTTTGGCCGGATCAAGACCGTGCAGTTTCTGATTTATGAAGGTATTAATGTAGTTGACAGCTTTTAAGACCCCAAAGCCATTGTAGCGATTTGGGTCGTTGTCCCGTAATTCTTTGGCCTCATTTTTGCCTGTAACAGTAGAAGTAGGTACCGAGGTGGTGACGGCCGCACCGTTTGATAGCCACAGGGTGGTTTCAATAGTGGGAACCCCACGGCAATCGAGGATTTCACGGGCTTGCAGCGTGTGGATAGTCGGTTGGGCAGAGACGACATTCATATTTTTTTAATTGAATTGACGTTTATGGGCATGATGAAGCGCGGCGTTTAAGGTGTGTAGGTACGATATTTCGGTGCTCACCGCAGATAATCCAGCTTGCACCAGAGGCGGTAGCAGATCGAGATGGTGAGCTAAAAGTGCACCACTGAGAATTAGTAATTTGTTAGCGGCTGCAGCCTGCCCAATGGCGTTGGTGAGCATCGGCAGACTTTGGGTAATCATGGGCTGGATGAGGTTTTGGAGTTCGTGGCTGAGCGGATCGATCCCCAAATATAGGGGTATGAGGTGATCAAGGCTTAAGATAAAGCCGTCGGCACCTGATTCGATGAGTGACGGAATGGCATTGGCCATAGCAGGTGTTTCGATAAGACTCAGGGTTTGAAGGGTACTGTGAACGACTGGGTTTGATTTATGCACTCTACGTTTAAACTGCAAAAACTCTTGGCTTGAGCGGACAAATGGAGCAACAAGATGAAGATTGGTACAGTTATAGTGCGAGCGAAGGTGAAAAATAACTTTTAATTCAAGATCAAGGAGCATGGGGTCATTTAATAGCCTGGAAACACCTCTATACCCAAGTAATGGATTAGTATCGACCGGAGTGGAGTTGCTTCCCTTGAGCAATTCATCGTAATCGAGAGCATTTAGATCAACGGGCACGTAATAAACCGGTTTATTGGCGAAGTTCTGACAGATATTAAACACGGTGGTATGGAGTAATTGTTCGAATTGACTATAATCTGCGCGGGTAAAGGACTTGGGGTGCTTGCCAAAGGCGCTTAAAATATGACGGGCTCGCAATTGCCCGACCCCGGCCAGATGGGTGATGGTTTCTAATGATGAGTGAAGATTGGCCTGAGTTGTATTTAAGAAAATGCGGGTGGCGAGGGTATAGAGATGATCAGGTTGGGAGTAAGTTTGGAGCATGGGGATTGCTTGGTTGCTCCCAGGATATATTTTACCGCTTGTACCATCTATAAAGATTGAATCACCGGATTTTGCCGGTAAATGATTAACGCTGGTGATTAATGGTAAGCCGGTTTCCCGGGCAACAACAGCCAGGTGTGAGGTAAGGCCTCCGGTTTTGGCGATAAGGCCAGCCACTTGGTGAATATAGGGAACATAGGTAATGCTGGCGGAGGGAAGATAGACTATTTCTGAACCACTCAGGTGACCTAGGTCCTTGGGTGTGTTGATAACCTTGAGGACACCGCTGACTTGGCCGGGACTGGCAGGAATACCTTGGGCAATGGCCGGAGCCTTGATGTTAATTTGAGAAGTATAGTTGCTGCTTGTTGATTGAGAGGGTGTAACCGGTGAAGAATTAATTAATGACACACCGCTAATGAAGAGGCGGCCGTGACTAATGTAAAAATCAAGGGAGAGCGGATGTTGCAGGGCTGATTCAAGTTTTTTAGCATGTTTAAGAAGAATGTGGAGTAATTTTGAATCGATTAGAGGGGTAGGAGGCCTTTTTGAATTTATTTTTTTAACACTCACACGTCCATAGCGATCGAGGGTGGTATAGGTGAATTTGGGGGGGATTTGAGAACTGACGAGTTCGCCGTTTAAAAAATCGAGGGTGTAGTGATCGGGAACCGATACAGCAAGCGATTGCTTTTGAGGTGATAAACCCCTGAAGGCGGTAATGGCATAATACTTGTGATTATTACTTTTAATCGAATCGATTTGTCCGGAGCATTCGGGGCTTGGAACAGACTGGATTATTATTGAGGGTAGAATTATATCCGGATGGGCGTAAGGATTGGTGTTGATAGCGGCCGTTACATCATTTAAGAGCAGTGTCCAGGCATTGTGGATGGTTTTGGCAATCACACTTTCACCCCGCATAAACGGCGTGGATTTTGGAAGCAACCGGGTGGGGAGGGCCGGGCTACCGGGGCAGAAAATGGTTACCCAATTATCTTGAAGATAAGATGTATAGACGTGGTTGAAGCGGTCAAACCAAGATGAGGGCAGGGGAATTTTTTTAAAACTCTGGGTAAAGTTAACAAGGGCATGGGCTTTTTGCTGAGGGGGTGAAGCCTGAACACGGTGCCAGAGTGAGACCAAATTAGAAGTGGCTATTAATTCTAGAAAAGATTGATGAGGTATGCAGATAGTGGGGGCGGTGGGCAGGTTTAGCGCGTGGGCATGAGACAACAATTTAAACTCTTGAGGTAACTGCACAACATCTGACTGGTGCGCAGTGGGTAAGGTTATAAATGCTGAAGCACTATTTTTTTGATCATTCATGGGCAGTTTTTGTTTGCACTAACACAAACTCCAGTGACGGAGTTACTTACTCTTTATTGTATGAATAAGGCAGAGTAAACACAATGCAAAAATTAGCGCGAGTTAGAGCCAATTTTTATACAACACTCTCGCGAACTTGATGGAGAGGGCTAAATGGCCTTAAATGGAGCGTGTGACATCCTAATTTTTTGGCGATATTAAGGTCTTCGATTAGGCTATCACTAATGACGATCATTTGTTTAAATTTAACCCCGCACTCTTTGGAGACAGTCTTAAAAAAGACTTCGTCTGGTTTCATGGTGTCAACATCGGTGGAACTGACAATGCAATCAACATATTGGAACAATTTCCCCGCTTTAAGTTTCTTAATAGTTTCGGACCGATCGGAGCCACTAACAACAGCAATTTTTAAACCCTCTTCTTTAAGACTTTTGAATAAATCTTTAGCCCCCGGAGTCGGTTCTAGATTTTCCAGCATAACCCGTTCGTAGGTGTGCAAAGCCTGCGGGTAATACGTTTCTGGGATTTTATGTTCTTCCATTAATTTTTTTAAAGAATATGAAAAGCGGCGCAACTGGGGTTTTTTTTCGCCTAAAAGTTTGGTGACAATTCTTTTCCAATGGTTGAATAATTTATCCCTTTTATTGTGAAGGCCGTGTTGTTTGGCTAAATAATAGATTGCTTGACGATAGGCCTCTTTTGCGGCTGGTTCGGTTTTAACAAGGGTGTTATCTAAATTAAAAACGGCTACAGAAAATTTAGCCATAGTGACTATGCCTCCATGAGGTTAATAAATGTTGGGATAAAAAACTTTGACACGTTTAGTTTAATCAAGGGCGTGGGTGTTAACTCCATGGGTCCAGTCAATTTCGGGGTGAGAGCAAAGCATGGTTTTTAATTGCTCTTTAAGTTTGTTATACTCCCCTTCTGACTTGGCTTCAAACTTAGCTTTAAAACCTGATCAGGATCTTATTAAGTTTAAAACTTCATCTCTTTTGGATGTCATAATTTCATGATTAATTGCTTCTAAGTTCAATCTTAATTTGGGCTCGGTGTTTGAAGGCCTCACATTAAACCAGAAATCATCATAAGTAACGGTAATGCCATCGAGATCGGATAACTCTTTGGCGTTAGCGTACTTTTCACGAATAGCCTGCAACTTGGCAGTAACGTCATTTACGGTGGAGTTTATTTCACCGGAATGAAAATACTTTTTAAGTGGTGCGATTATTTTTGATAAGGGTTTATTCTGTTGACTAATGTAGCGTAACAATTTGGTTATTAGTAAAGCAGGCGCTTCAAAAGTACCCCATTTCGTTTGGTAAAAATAATGACCCGATGATTCACCACCAAATACAGCATTGAGTTTAAGCATTTGTTCTTTAATTAGAGAATGACCAACTCTAGTAACAGATGGAGTGCCTCCTGCTTCAAGAATCATGTCGAGGGTTATTTTTCCTGGTCGAATATCGTAGCAAATAGTAGCGCCAGGATGATCACCTAAGGAAATTTGAGCCATGATTCCCCGTAAAATTTCTTGCCTTACAAGCTCTCCTTTTTCAGTGATAACAAAGTATCGGTCTCCATCACCATCTGGGGCTAAACCAATATCAGCCTTGTGGTTTATCACAGCCTCTTGAAGCTGATTCAGATTCTCATCTTTTAAGGGATCGGCTTCATGAGCCGGAAAGTTTCCATTAATTTCACCATTGATGACTACCAACTCAATTTGGGGGATTTGCTTAAAAATAGCCTGAATATCGAGGATGTTTACTGAGTTTGCAGCATCGATAACTACTTTTAATGGATTAATGCTTTCTAGGTCTTCTCCATCAAGGAATGACGAAGCCATGGTGGGAGTAACTTTAGACAAAGGTCGGAATATTCCATTTTGATTTGCCTTATGGAAATTATTTTCTATTACCCAGTCCCGAATTTGCATTATGCCAGAATCTTCGCTTACAGGGACGGCTTTAGCTCTGACTAATTTGAATCCGTTATATTCTGAGGGATTGTGTGAAGCAGAAACTTGGATACCTCCATCTTTTTGGTAATAGCCTACTGCAAAATAAAATGTAGCAGTGCTTAAGAAACCCGCATCGTACACAATTACACCACTGTCAAGCAAGCCTTGAATTAACTTGCCTTTCAATTGGGGAGAAGAGAGACGCATATCATTGGAAACAACAATTTCTAAAGCATCTTTTTTTAACTCTTCCTGCATTAACTTGGCATAAGCGCGTCCGATACGATATGCTATTTCTTCATTAAGTTGCGAAGGGTAAATTCCCCGAATATCATAAGCTTTGAAAATACCTGGATTGACTTGATCCATTTTTTGTGTCTCCATTAAGTGTTCTTACTATATTTGTCTTTAGACTAGTTTGACAAGTTGCGCTTCTAAATTGGCACCAAGAGAGCCGACTAAAAGACCGGTTTTGTTTTTTATGTCTAGGTCAACGAGCAGGTTGTGAAGTTGGATAAGCTTTTTTTCGCCAAGTTTATTACTTTGCCGGGCGAGTTGGGTCTTTTGCCAGGGCGGAAGGGATGTGTTCGGGTCTTGGCTTAAAAATAGATTACGGACGTGCTTTATGAGTAAGAAAAAGATCATTTCGGGGCTGTCGATTGTGGACGCTTGACGATAGAGTGAGAGCATTTGTTGATGATTATGCGGTTGAATGCTATTTAAAAATTTAAAGACCATGGGTGAGGTTTTAAACAGCTTATGGGTGAAATTGGGAAGGTTTTTTAACTGCCCGGGGGTGAGGGGTTTGGAAGACCAGACACAGACGGTTAAATGGTTCGACGGTTCGAGTTTTGAGAGATACTCAACTATTGACTTAAGAGTATCTTTAGACCGATGCACATAAAGATTTTCGATGATAATGAGTTTTTCTGGATTAAAAAGGGAAGCGGCTTCGAGATTTTGAATTAAATCAGTAAGGTTTAAGTCGTTACCAGGCAGAGTCACAATTTCGGCTTGATTAGACTTGGACTGCACGAGACGAGTTAATTCTGTGCGTGAGGCGACGGTGTTGTCTCCGTGGAGAAGTAATAGCATAAGAGTCAGTGTATCAGAGTATCAGTGGGTCAGAGTGTCGGAGTAACAGTATGTGTGTGAGTCAGATAGGGGTGAACTAATTTAGGTAGCAGATTCGGTGCTAGCCGAGGAAACTCGGCGGCGACGGGCGACCTTGAGTTCGAGGAGCGATTTTCTTAAGGCACTTTCGGCATGGGCAAATTCAACTTCGGAGGCTTTTTGTTTTAAGGCTTCCTGAGCCTTTACTTTGGCAGCTTCCGCTCTGGCGACATTGACGTCTTCGGCCAGTACGGCCGTATCGGCTAGGACGGTTATTTTATTGCCGGGACCGACGTCCATAAAACCGCCAAAAATGGCTAATTCACGTTCCTGGTTGCCTTTTTTAAGTTTAACTATGCCGTCTTCTAGCCGGGTAAACAGGGGAATGTGGCCGGGTAAAATGGTGACCTCACCTAACACCGAGGGAGCCGAGATCTGGTCGGCTGTTTCGGAGAGCAGGCGGCGTTCTTGGGTTATGATATCGATGTAAAGTTGGCGTTTAGGGTCAGACATATATGAACAGCAAGTACTAAAGATACGAGAAGTACTCACTGTAATAGCTATTTAGTTTTTTGAGCACGTTCGACGACTTCGTCAATGGTTCCGACCATATAAAATTCTTGTTCTGAAATGCTGTCGTGCTTCCCTTCCAAGATTTCTTTAAAGCCTCGGACTGTTTCGGCAACGGTGACGTACTTGCCGGGAATGTTGGTAAACGCTTCGGCAACAAACATGGGTTGGGTTAAGAAACGCTGGATTTTACGGGCCCGGGCAACAGTGAGCCGGTCTTCGGGGGAAAGTTCATCGATACCTAAGATGGCAATAATATCTTGCAGATCTTTATAGCGCTGCAAGACTTTTTGCACCCCACGGGTTGTTTCATAGTGATCGGTACCGACGACCGCGGGAGTTAAGATGCGTGAGTTTGAAGACAGGGGGTCGACTGCCGGAAAAAGGGCTTGCGCGGCTAATTGGCGATCGAGGGAGATGGTGGAGTCGAGGTGAGCAAAGGTGGTAGCGGGGGCGGGGTCGGTGTAATCGTCGGCTGGCACATAGACTGCTTGGAATGAGGTAATCGAACCCCGTTTGGTGGAGGTGATACGCTCTTGAAGTGCTGCCATTTCGGAAGCTAAGATG
>CAYXRB010000003.1:76305-76557 GCA_964467565.1 uncultured Pseudomonadales bacterium
TTCGGAACCAGCTTGGGAAAAACGGAAAATGTTATCAATAAATAGAAGCACGTCCTCGCCTTTTTGGTCACGAAAATATTCGGCAAAGGTAAGGGCGGTTAGGGCAATCCGCAAACGGTTACCAGGCGGTTCGTTCATTTGCCCAAACGCCATGACGGTATTCTTAATAACCCCGGACTCCTTCATTTCGGTGTATAAATCGTTCCCTTCACGGGTGCGTTCGCCCACACCTGCGAAAACGGAGAAACCATC
>CAYXRB010000004.1:0-5707 GCA_964467565.1 uncultured Pseudomonadales bacterium
TTTGCCATTATTACCCTGCCTGCCAATTCACTGGTAGGTCATTTGCACGATCGCATGCCTTTAATTATTTCTAAAAAGCATGAATTGGCCTGGCTCGATCCAAACACTTCACTACCAGAGATTAAATCAATGGTTACCGCCTACCCCTCAAACCTTATGGAAATGACAAGGGTCAGCGATCGGGTCAATTCACCCAAAAATAACGATCCCGAGTTGCTGCATTCGGTCAGTCCGCATCAACTGCATCAGACAAAATAAAAAACATCAAACTAGGTTTCTTTATTAATTACAAACCATCAGGTAATTGCACCCGTTCCCATTCCAACGTTTCCAAGTCCATTACCACAAATCCACTTTCCTTATCCGGCTCTTGCGGTAACCATACATCTTTGGTCACTGTGTTTCCCGGATTCACAAAAAGACACTGATGGTGTTCTATAACTCTAAAGCGGTGGTCATGGCCGCCGATACAAATATCAAACTCTCCAGACTTGGCGACGCTTTCGCTAATGGTAGAGTAGTGGTTCATGAAAATCTTGCGCCCTTCCAATTCCAACCGCATTTCCTGCATGTGGCAAATTACTTTGTTTGCCTCGTCAGCCCTTCGCACCAGTAGAGCGTGTTCACCGTCATTATTGCCAAATACAAAATGAAGCTCTCCTTCATAGTGTTCAGCAAAACGGCGTACTATGCCTGGGTTTATCATATCCCCGGCATGAAATGTCATTGTAATCTTGTTTTTATTCAAGTACTCAATAATCCACACTACCGCCGGTGTATTGTCATGCGTATCAGAAACAATTCCTACCTTCATATTAAGCCATTTTAACATGAGCTCTGCAGCAATTATCCAATGCCAGTAAATCATCAAAACATATTAAAAATGTGTTTATAAACTCCTAATTAACTTGCCAGTGATTTTATCAAATTCATAAACTACCATGTCAGCGCCAGATAAATCCTTTGCTGTATGCGTTGTACTCACCCCTATGCAGTAACATCCTGCGCTTTTAGCCGATGCCACACCGCTTGCAGAATCTTCAATCACTACGCACTCATAGGGTGAAAGGTTTAATAACCGCGTGGTTAAAAGATACGGCTCAGGATCAGGCTTACCGCTTGCCACGTCATCGCCGCTAACTAACACCTCAAATGCATTCCGGATCCTAAAACTATTTGTAATCAACTCCACTTCTCTTCTTGCCGAGCTTGATGTCAAGGCTAACCTAAATTCATGTTTAAGCGTTTCAATCAGCTCAAGTACTCCCGGGTACGCTTTTTTATTCTTGGGAAAAAACTTTAAATATTTCTGGCTTTTAAACCGTAATAGTGTTTGTATAGGCAGTTCTTTACTAAATTTATTTGCAATAGCCTCAAAACCATCCTTATCAGTTTTTCCGGCGCAACACGCTAAATAATCAGTGTGGCTAAGTTTAATGCCATACGGTTTAACGGCTTCTCTAAAGGCTAGCTCATGAACCGGCTCATCATCAACAATCACTCCATTCACGTCAAACAAAACCGCTTTAATCATTTTTTATTAAATATTTGATATCATTTTCTTCAAAACTAATAAGTCTACTCTTATCGCCGCGGTAACGATGTTGTAAATAAACAACGAAGCCGCTCAAGGTATTCTTTCATATCCGGATTTGTCATGTATGCATCATCTGCCCGAACTATAAGACCTTCATCAATTCCAATATTCCATGCTTTCTCTCCAACAGATTCATCTTGCGGTTCTATACCCCAAAAACTGTAGCACAATCCAAACGAATTAGGATCATATAAACGTACAAACGTGCCTGTAACTAAAAGTAGTGCTTGAGCTACCTGTATACTTTCTGTTTGGTCATCTTGGAATCCTAACAATTCCTCGACAAGGCCATAGAATTCACGTAAACCCGTATTGTCATTCACTCGCTCTATTAGCCTCATAAAATATCCGTATGAATAAAGCAGAATTTATAATATTAAAATTCATCTAGCAGGATGTGCCTTAAGTGGATTTTAGCAGGAGGTTAAAATAGAGTCTGGGTCCAATACCCAGAAATACAAGTTTAGATCTGGACTCGGTTGTTGTGAAGTCTATAGAGCGTATTCTATCAGCCTTTGATGATGTTGTGCTGGTGGGGTTGGTGAGGTTGAGGTTGACTGAAATTAAATTACTTAATTGAAAAAGTATAACCAAAGCTTTCAATCAGCTTAGTGAGCGTGCTTAGTTTTGGATCACCCTCGGTAGTAAGAGAGTTGTATAAGCTACTCCTGTCTAATTTTGTTTTTCTGGCAATTTTACTCATACCTTTTATTTTTGCTACATCACCAAGTGCTCTAGCAATAAGCTTGCTGTCACCTGTTTCAAAAGAAGCATTAAGATATTCTTTAATATCTGCTTCTGTTTTTAGATAATCTGTGGCGCTGTATTTTGTTATTTTCATATTTTTCCTTTCATTTCTGTTTTTATTTCTTTGGCTATGATTTTTGCTTGTTTAATATCACTTTCTTGTGTTGATTTATCACCTCCACGCAGCAAAATTAATAGATTTTGATTGTGGTTTATAAAATATAGTCTGTATCCAGGTCCATAATTAATTTTCTTTTCATGGATTCCATCTCCTAGTGATCTGACTTTTCCTATATTCTCTTCGATTAAACGGTTAATATTTACTTGAATAACTGCTTTAGCTTTTTTATCTTTTAATTTCTTTAACCATTTGTCAAAAATATCGGTTTTTAGGATTTCCATGATCAATACTAGATTGTAGGTTACAGACTACAAATTGTCAATGATTGATTTGAACTATATCGTGCCATAAATTGTGCCAGTTGGGTGCGGTCAGGTGGGGTTGGTGAAGTTGGGGATGGGTGAAATACATGTCTTAATCAGTCAAATGTTACAATAACTGTATGAACATGAATAATAAAGTAAAAGATGGTTATAATGTTGCCGCCAAAAACTATTCTTCTGATTTTAGAGACCAATTCAAGAATCATAAGCACTTAGCAGGTCTGATTAAAGCACTGAAACCAAACTCAACTATTCTTGATGTAGGCTGTGGAGCGGGTAAGCCAATAGATGATTATCTAATTTCAAAGGGGATGAAAGTCGTTGGCATAGATATTTCTGAAGCTCAAATTGAATTGGCAAAATCAAATGTGCCTGAGGCAGATTATGAAGTCAAGGACATGTCTGAACTTGCTGATAGTGAATATCAAGTTGATGCCATCGTCTCTTTTTATGCAATTTTTCACACTCCAAGAGAAAAGCACATTGATCTTATCAGAAAGTTTAGGTCGTTTCTTAATCCAGGAGGACATCTTCTAATCACAATGGGGGCAAATGACTGGGAAGGAAAAGAAGACAATTTTTGTGGAGCTGAAATGTATTGGAGTCATTACGGAGCAGAAAAGAACATTGAGTTGGTTACCGAAGCAGGATTTGAAATAGTTAAGTCAGAAATTGACCATTCTGGTGGCGAAGAGCATTTAGTTACTTTGGCAAAGGCAAGTTAAGCTTCTCTTAATTATTGGTTGGGGTAGGTATTTACCCCTTAAAAGTTTGGGTGGTAGACCGGACTTGAACCGGCGGCCTCATCCTCCACAGGGACGCGCTCTAACCAACTGAGCTACTACCACCATAAGCTAGGGCATCAAAAAAATACCCAAGTGTCATTATACCGTACTGTATCCAACGTACACTTTATAAAAACTTTTGGAATTTCTTTCATCCTCAAGGCAGAGGAACAAAAACCCCTACTTGAATGTAAAAATTATTCAGGAGTACTCTTAACTAGAACAGCAAACCATATTATATTTATTTTCAATACTTTGTATGAACGCACAATTAGAGATCATGAATAACGGCCATCTGGACATGCGCGAAAAGTTAGCGGCCCAACGTACCATTTTGGCAGATGAGCGCACGTTTCTGGCGTATATCCGCACCTCTGTCGCCCTAAGCTTGGCCGGGGGTAGTATTATGCATTTTTTTGCCACCAATTTTGTGCTTTTGGCACTTGCTTGGTTTTTAATTCTCATTTCGCTGGCTTTATTTGCCTGGGGAGCGTACCGTTACATCATGCTGCAAAAGCTCGTGGTAAAGCTTTAAAAACCTTAATTCTCATCCTTAAAATTAATTCTTTTGGTTGTCATGAGTATGGATTAGTCAATGTGGTAGGTAATAACTACAAATTTAGTAGTAGATAAGGTATAATTCCTTTTAAAATATTTTCAAAACATGCAAAATTCTCTTGACCATACACATTTAGATACATTAGTCACTCTTCGAGTGGATATTCAAGCGCTGCGCCAAGATTTAGCCTACGAAACAAAAGTCTTAAGAAATAAGTTATCAGAAATTGACTTTAAGCTTCTAACCACTTACGACGCATCGTCAAAAGCTCAATTGTCAGCCCAAGCTCAAACAATTCTAAACACTTTCGAAGCCAAGTGGCATGAAATCTTAGATAAAGTTAAGAAACAAATATGATTAGAGCGGAAGCAGCATCAGACATTAAATCAGCCTTAAAACTACCGGATCGGGGATATATGATCTCTCCGGAATTTGTTCAACCATTCGCTGTAATTGATACTTTAATAAAGAATGCGACGAACAATGAGGTTGGTAATGCTGCAGGTATGGTAGAAAGTTTAGAAAGAATATCTACCACAATCGCTTATCGATTGGATGAATATGGGGAAAGTATTGGTAGAAGCATTACTTCACTAATTGATAATTCACCGCCCCATCTTAAGGAGCAGATTGAAGACCGAGTTCAGTCAATTAAGAAATATGCGCAAAGATCTAGGGTTGGCGTCTTGAATTATTTATATAGGTATCACCCGAATCTACTTGAAGACTATACCCAGTTAGCAGAAGATGGAGTGACATTAAAAGTAGCAAAGTTTAACCAAGCGGAATTAGAGGATCCCAATATTCAAAGATTGGCATATTTAGATGGACATACTCTCGGGGACAAAATGGCACAAAACTATAAAAAGTTGAACTCACCGGTAATAAGTTATGAACACTCGGTTAACTCTATGAATGCCAGCGAAGGCCGAGAGCCAGAAATTCAAGCAGGGCTTATATTCCCGACTCCCGCAGGCATAGGTAACCGTATCACGAATGCTCAAGTGTCGTCTAGGTTCACAAACTCGTTAAGAAACACAGCACTAAGAGTGTTAAGTATGATATTTAATCCAAGTAATAAGAGATACCGGCGCCGTTACTTTCCGCATGACGAAATGACACTAGTGGAAGTGTATAGAATACGTTACCGTCCCTTGTTAAACATAATATACCCGGATACATTACGGAACTTTGTCCATGATGCCGGGTACGGAATACAACTCGTTCACAGATATTTAAAGAATAGAAATAAAGGCACCAGAATTGGCGCTGTTCAATTAGAAATAAATGAAACCCAACCCGTTCCCCGGCCAATTGGCGAAAAACATCAACCAAGTTATTTTCATCAGTCTCAAACTAGTACGACTTAGCACAAAAAATAATCATTGTTTGTCATCCGGCGCGGTATCATCTGTTTCCGAATACGGCTTGGGTGGTTCCACCACTCCCGCATCAACATCAATACTCGATGAGCTACTTACTGATTCAGCCACATCTGCCCCGGTCATTTCCGATCCGTGGCGGCTTGCTTCATCTTGATTAACCTGTTCGGCTACAGTGGTACCTGCCTCTCCC
>CAYXRB010000004.1:5717-8076 GCA_964467565.1 uncultured Pseudomonadales bacterium
AATACCATGAATACGGTGCTGCCTGCCTATCCCGTGGGTGGTTCATTGCCGGTAACTTGGGCCATCATCGCCCCAACGTCGTCATCGGACCCAGGTCCGGGCGCTGAGCCGGCAAAAGATTGCTCATCAGCTGTAGACTGTGTGCTTGTGTTACCTACAATGGCATTCGGATCCTGTGCAGTGTCGTCCGTCGGCTTCCCCTGTAAATCGGTTGTCACCTGGTTTAAATCGTCCGCATTAACCATAAAAAATCCTCTTTGATTAAATTATTTTAAATTAATTACTTTTCTATATTAAGTGCAAACGCACTGAAACAATAGGGTAAATTTATTTAGTAGGTTAAAATACCAATACTAAGCATTAACCCCCTAAAGCTTACTGGATTAAGCGGCCACCTACCCTTCTAATCGCTCCGGCAAGCCTAATGCCGCCATAGCTTAACGGATAAAGCAACCGCCTTCTAAGCGGTAGACTGAAGGTTCGATTCCTTCTGGCGGCACAATAATAATGGAAAGCAAGTGTTGCAATATAGGTTCGGTAATTCGAGCATAAGAACCCTCAAGGCTCTTATTCGATGGATTATATGAGGAAGTGCAGCGCTCAAAAAATAAAACGAAGAGAAATGAGTTATTCTTGATAAGCGAGCAAGCTCCTATTCCTTCCGAGGGCACTTTAAAGTTCAAATTCCATTACCAAAGGCAAGTGATCCGACACGTCAGTATCAATCACCCTAAAAGATTTCACCGTAACTCCTGTACTTATCAAAACATAATCCACCACGTTTCTCTCAAGGTCATGTAATTCATTTGTTGGTGGTCTCGTCGTTTTTATGTTGAACTCATTGGGCAAATTTTTAAAATCAGCATCAAACACCTTTATCGCCGCCGTTTTCGGGAACAAATTAAAGTCGCCACAAATAATCGCTGGGTAGTCTACTTCTAACGCCAACACCCTAATCTGCTCGCATGCTTTTAAAGCAAGCTCATTTCCTAACTTGTTTTTGGTCCAGATGCCGTGGTAATTAAGAATTCTCAACTTCTTGTCGCCAACTACCATATCTACCACTTCTACCGCTCTATAATCTGTTTCGGGCCACCCAGTCATGTCCTTTATAAACGTAAAGCAGTTTTGCACAAAAATATTCCGCGCCCACACTATTTCGTACCTACTTTTAATGTAATTGCCAAACTCTACCCCACCGTGCAAATCAAACACAAACTTTTCTTTACCATGAAAATCTTGTTGCTCAAAATGTTTAAAGATAGAGAGGGGTCCGTAAAAACCATACCCTAAGTTGGCCGTTGCGGTATCGATCGCGGGTTTAGACACATATTCCGCCAGCGCTGCTGATTCCACGCTTCGGGTAACCTCCTGCAAAGCGAGAAAGTCGGGATTCTGTGTTCGAATAAATGCTTTTAGCTTTTCGTTATTGTCTTCAAACAAACCTACGTTAAGTGAAATCAGTTTCATACATTAATCCAAAGCCACTTTTACCTTGAGCGGGTGAAGGGAATCGAACCCTCGTTCTCAGTTTGGAAAACTGACGTTCTGCCATTGAACTACACCCGCATTAGTCATTGGGTCGGGGATGTGAGATTCGAACTCACGACCTCACGGTCCCAAACCGTGCGCGCTACCAGCTGCGCTAATCCCCGTTCATATGTGCCGAGGGCGGGACTCGAACCCGCACAGACTTGCGTCCACAGGATTTTAAGTCCTGCGTGTCTACCATTTCACCACCTCGGCCCGATAATTGCCTTTAAACAAAACTACCGTATTGTACCAACCCATAAAGCTTGGGTAAATGAATCGAATTGTTGACCATAGTTGGTAAAAAAATAGTGTTAATAATATGTCAGTAGAGTTAATGAGATCATCTCAAATTCATTAAATAAGTGTAGTAAAAGGTTGGTATGTCAAATAAACAATCTGTCTATCAAACGGAGTTCATATCTGACAATAATAAACCTATAGATGGTAGATTGATAATTTTCTGTCATTGACACCCATTTTTTAAAAGCTCTACTATGGAACATAAGGCCTATTTTTGTGCTGGAGTCTTTTTAATGCAAACTTCTAAACCACAGGTGCTTATGTTCGGGTGGGAATTACCTCCGTATAATACTGGTGGCTTGGGTGTTGCCTGCTACGGGTTAGCCAAAGGGTTGTCACACTTGGGTGTTAATATTTCTTTTGCTCTACCTCGACGGTTACCCACCCATGTTAGTTTCATGAACATTCTTGACCATCCGCTCCAGGGGGTTCAAATCACCGCGATCAACTCTCTGCTTAAATCCTATATTTCTCCTGCCCAGTACCGTACCCAGTACAATACCAGTTATTATGATCATACTCCCCA
>CAYXRB010000004.1:8130-24710 GCA_964467565.1 uncultured Pseudomonadales bacterium
TAACGGTCAAAGAAAAATTTGGTACACCATTAGTTGCCCATGTCCATGCTACCGAATTTGACCGTACCGGTGACCATTGTGACGCTCGCATTTCCGAAGTTGAATACCAAGGTCTACAAGCAGCCGACAAAGTCATTACAGTGAGTAATTACACCGCCGATGTTGTATCCGACCGTTACAAGGTGTCAAAGGATAAAATCACAGTTGTGCACAATGGGGTCGATCCGGCCGAGTTTACCCGTCAAGACGTTCGTCGCATATTCCCTCACGATAAAATTGTCCTATTTGTCGGTCGCCTCACGTATCAAAAAGGGGTCGATTACTTCCTCCGTGCTGCCCAACAAGTACTTGCGGTCCATCCTGACACTGTCTTTATAGTTGTGGGCGACGGTGACCAATTCCAAAAACACATTCTCGATGCTGCTTTTCTAAACATCAGCCATCGGGTTATCTTTACCGGTTTCTTGCAAGGTAAACCATTGCGCAACCTTTATTCCATGGCCGATGTTTTTGTCATGCCCTCAGTCTCCGAGCCATATGGGATTGTTGCACTTGAAGCAATTGCCTCGCGAGTACCATGTATTATCTCCCGCCAATCGGGTGTTGCTGAAACCGTTAAAAACGTTCTCACCGTCGATTTCTGGGATGTTAATCACACCGCCTCGCTCATTAATACCATACTTTCCTTTCCTGGTATCGGTCAAGAACTTAAGTCAGCGGCTGTTAAAGAATTAAGTCATCTATCCTGGAATTCTGCCGCCCAAAAAATTAATCGTGTGTATCAACAAATGGTTTCATAAGCATTATGGCAGCTATCGTTTTATACTTTCATGCCCACCAGCCCCGGCGCTTGCGTGAATTTTCAGTCTTCGACGTTGGTACGAACACCCGCTATTTTCAAGGCTCCTCCCACGATCGCCTCAACAATGAGGTTATCCTTAAAAAAGTTGCCCACAAGTGCTATTTGCCGGCCAACGCTACCTTACTCACTCTCTTAGAAAAACATCCGGAGTTTAAAATTTCCTTTTCCCTCTCGGGAATATTCCTTGAACAGTTAGCCGATACCTGCCCCGAAGTCATTAAAAGTTTCCGCCAACTGGTAAGTTCCCAAAGAGTCGAGCTAATAAACGAAACTTACTATCATTCGCTGGCCTCAATTTTTTCACCCAAAGAATTTAAGCGCCAGATTAAATTACACGCTGATTTATTACATGAACTCTTCGGGGTTACCCCCACGGCCTTCCGCAACACCGAACTGATTTACAATAACGCCATCGCCAAGACTATCCAAGACTTGGGCTTTAAAGCTATTTTAGCCGAAGGGGTTGATCGTTATCTCGAGTGGCGCTCCCCGAATTTTATTTACACCCCCCAAGGGGCACAATCGATCAAACTTCTTCTTAAAAATTACCGCTTATCCGACGATATAGCCTTTAGGTTTTCCAATAAAGGCTGGACCAGCTGGCCGCTTACCTCAGAAAAATATGCGCGTTGGGTTTCTCAGGTAAACGGTAATGGCCATGTGGTCAATCTTTTTATGGATTACGAAACTATCGGCGAACACCAATGGGCCGATACCGGAATCTTTGATTTTCTCCACGCTCTCCCTGGTCAAATACTACAGCACCCGGATAACACCTTTATGACCGTGTCTCAGGCCGCAGAAGCCTTTCCATCACAAGCTACTCTGGATATCCCGCACCTTACTTCCTGGGCTGATCTTGAGCGTGACGTCTCAGCTTGGCTAGGTAATCCTATGCAAGAAAACGCAGCGCGTACCTTGTATGCGCTTGAAGAAGGGGTTTTTAAGACGAAGGACCCGCAAATTATCCGAGACTGGCGCTCCCTCACCACCAGTGATCATTTCTATTACATGTGTACCAAGTGGTTTACCGATGGCGACGTACATAAGTATTTTTCCCCCAACTCCACCCCCTTCGAGGCCTACAATCATTTTATGAACGTCTTGCATGATATCCGTTTACGTGTGTATGCTCATAGTGGTAGGCAAAAAAAATCGAGTCCACACGCCACAAAACTTAAACTACCGTTAAAGGAGAAAAGTTCATATGCTCACATTTCTGCCCCGGCGTTATGACACACCCAAGTGGCAGGCGTACGTTGTCCCCGCTACGCTCGCCTTCGCCTTTCATAACGGTCCTGTAATTCACTCTCTCTTTGAACTTAAACAAGCCTTAACCAGCGTTTCCGACGAATCATTCAATCACCACTTACTTGATGGCCGTCACGACATCGCCGATTGGGTTAATCACATCATTGGCGATAAGGATTTGGCCGATGTTCTTAAAGCCCAAACCCATCGATGGGGGATGGTAGTTGCTCTCGAACGCCAGCAAATGCGCACCCTAAACTTCCCACCTTACCTGGCAAAACGTTGGCTCAAAACCGCCATCTCACCCTTCATCTTTAGCAACGGCCAGCAAGCTCATACTCTTCAAGAGTTGGCAGACGCTCTAAATTCCGTACCCGACGACGTTATCGATTTCCACTTCCAACGGGTACCCAATGATATTGCTGCTTGGGTGGCTGAGTCTGTTGGTGACTATGAGCTTGCCGAAATGCTCGCCGAAGCTGCCAATCGTATCCAATTGCATCAGCTCGTTGCCGATCGCGTCGTTATGCTTCAAGACGCAGTTTCTAGTTAAGTACCCAGTACCACGGTATGTTTTGATTCGTCCTTTTGTTGTTGTCGTTGCCTTGCTATAGTAAATTCATGGCCAATTATATAAATAGTGCGGTAAATTGGATTAAATCACACCCCATAAGCGCCTTCGATAATGTACTATTTTTCTTAATCCTTATCTTTTCCTTCGCGGTATGGTTCCCCACCCGCTATTTGCCGTTTCATTGGGATGCAGCTGCCTTTATAGTCGACGCCGCGAATCATTTTTTAGCAAATGGCTTTTGGCCGTTTGTTGCTGTAGGATCAAACTTTTCCCACCCACCGCTCTTACCTGCCATTATCGCTCTCATTTTTAAAAATTCCTCACAACCCATCCTATGGTCACATGTCTTTATGTTTCCCTTTCTTCCTCTGCTAGTTTATTCCGTGTACGTATTGGGTACGCACCTTCATAGCCGTACGGTGGGGCTATTATCGGCCATCGCAACTGCATTTACCCCGGTAATACTGGCCGAAAATGCTATAGTCTATCTTGACCTTCCCGTTGCCTCTCTTTCCATTTTTGGCTTAAGCCTGGCTTCCTCCCGCAAATATTATTCAGCGGTTATATTTATTTCCCTAGCCGCCCTATTTAAAATTACCGCCCTCATCACCCTCCCGTTTTTACTGCTCCACTACTGGTACTATACTCCTCGGCGTTCCGCTCCCGATTTCCTCCGTCTTTCGATACCCTTACTGGTTTATTTCTTGTGGCTTGTGTATCACTACACGGTCACGGGGTGGTTTCTCGCCGAACCCGCCGCCCAACTCGAAACTCGTATCAGCGCTACACTAGACACCCTTCTGTTATCAATTCGGGTCTTTGCCACCCAACTATTCCTAGATCAAAATCGAAGCGTCATCACCTTATTAGCGGGTATCAGTGCCTATTTCCTCTATTCTAACAACCCAAAGCTCAAAAAGTTACCTCGCCAGTTTCAGGTCTTGCTGCCGATGGTTTCGGTCCTCGTCACCGGTGCGTTGTTGTTTATAATTTCCGCCCAAATCTTACCTCGCTACCTAATAATTATGATCCCCTTGGTCTACATTATTTTATTTGTCATCATTGTCGAAGCTCTTGAACTCGCATCAATACGATTCAAAACCCCCTTATTATTAATTGTTGGGGTGGTGGTTACTCTATTTTTCATCCAAGCCTGGCATCCCCGTTTAAATCTTGACGCAACCTATCGATTCACTCCTCCTGCTGATCTGCGGGTTATCGATATGGTCCGGACCTTTCAAAAAGTATCTGCGTACATTGACATCAATCACCCTACCACTACAGTCTTTGGCGCCTTTCCCGAGAATTTCTATTTACAACGTCCCAACTTGGGGTATGTTTCAAACCCCTCAGTTTTTAAATTTTGTCAGGATTTCGAACTCGAAGCCAGTAACTCAGGTTTACTTGTGGTTCATCCATATTCCCCCAACCAACAAATCTGCCGCACGCTCTTAGATACCTATCAAAGCTCATTACTCACTCGGGCTCAAGAAAACGGTACCTGGGTAGAGGTTTATTCTATTTCAGCTTCTAAAAGTGCCGAAACGTTTATCGAGCAAGTCAACTGATATGCGCGCAAACCGTATGGCCGAACCCTTTATCGACCAACGTATTCTTGAACTACTCCATGGTGTTCCCCAAAAAGCCAAAATCCTCGACATTGCTTGTGGTCAGGGATACGTATCCGAAACTCTTTTTGCCAAGGGGTACCAAAATCTCCACAGTGCCGACATCAATTCTGCCAACTTTAAGCTCAATCGGCAACGCTTTCATTTTAAAAAGGTTGACGCCAATCATCCTTTACCATACCGCTCGGGTAGTTTTGATGTCGTCATCTCCTCCGAAACTATAGAACATCTCGAAAACCCGCTGCAATTCTTAAGAGAAGTCTATAGAATTTTGAAACCAAAAGGGGTTTTTATTCTTACCACCCCCAGTGTCGAAAACATCATCAGCCGTTTTTATTTTTTTGCGACCGGTCGTTTATCGTTTCACACTCTCAATGATTACCGCTTAAGTGGACACATCACTGTATTGCCTCAATGGCTTATTGAGCAATTTACTCAAGACCTTCACTTTAAAATAGTAAAAAAAACCTTTTCGTCATTCTATATACCCATCCTCAAGTTTCGTTTACCCCATGCCATTTTTCGCCGCCGCTTATTTGGCTGGATCGTCATTTATCAGTTTCAAAAATAACTTAGTCTCTTTTCAATACTTCAAATATATGTCCCTGCCCTGCCTCCAATACAACCGTGAGCACCCTGCCCTCTCGTTCATACTTTTTTTGTGTCATGTGGTCCAATAACTGGTATCTACCACTAAACTCGGGTGGTAAATAGACTTCGGCTGGTCCTGCCTGGTTGTAAACGTCCATATTTACAATCACAATTACGGAATCTTCCTTAAATTGGCGGATATAGGCAAACAGTTGAGTCTCATCATTGAGTCCCTGGTTTGTGTCCAAGAAGCGGTAGGTACCTTTTTGCAGGGGCACCAAGCGCTTCCGAATTCGGTTAATTTTGGCAATATATTCACGCAGGTCAATTTCCTTTTCCCAATCGATTGCCCCATAACTCCAGATATTAATCGGTTGCCACTCCACCTTCTCAAAACCATTAAAAACTAAAGGGATCCCGGGGAGGGTGGCGGTTAATAACCATCGCGATTGGTTTGCCAGCAGCGCCACTTGCATGTTAGTTGGTTTTTCACCCAGCACTTTTACCACCCCTCGCTCAAAATCATGGCTATCCGGAAAATGAAACCAACGAGACCCCTCGGGGAAATAGTGCCCGCCAATATTATAAATATAGTCCAAATACCCTTTAAGCTGGATCGGTTTATTCAGTTTATGACAAAAATCACCGTAGACGGCACTAAAACCAGCCTCATGCAACTGCGCTAAATTGTTGGTGTATGATTCTCCAATAAAAATTACATCATTGGCCAAATTGGATTTAATGTCTTTGGCAAATTCTCTGGCTTCACTAATGCATGCTTTCCAAAATGCGGTAGGCACCCGGTATGCCACGTCAGCTCTAAAACCGTCTACGCCAAAGTGTTTTATCCAAAATTGGGGGATAGCTTTAAAATATTCCCACATTTCCTTAATCGTATAGTTAGGCGGGGGATCGTTTGGTCCTTCCGGGAGCATATGTTCCCAGTTAAGTTGGGCACAATCGGTCCACCACACACCATGGTCAAAGGGCGCCATCGAATGTCTTGGGTCCCCCCAAGGCTTTCCTTCCTTCACATCCTCAGGGTATAAATACGGTTCATCCAAAGAGTCAATAGTTTCCTTATATAAGTACCATTCTGGCCGGATCCGCTGCAGTACAAAATCATGCGCGGTATGGTTAAAAACCATGTCCATAATAATAAACATGCCCCTCTCGTGGGCGGCATTGATCAGTTCCTTAAATTCTTGAGCCGGGTCAGCCAATAAGAATCGCTTTGAATCTCGATCGTAGGTTAATTCTGGATCAATCGATTTATAGTCTTTAACAGAGTAGGGGCTCCCCGGCTGCAAGTACGGAGGCAGTTGGTCCAACATGTTATAGCCTCGGTAAATTTCTCCAATCATGTGGATTGGATTAAAGTACAGCATGTTAATGTCCATTTTTTTCAGGGTGTCTAAATGTGCTTTTACATCATCAAACGTTCCTCCTTCACCTGCGTGTAAAGAAGCCTTGTCTAGTAGTTTTTTAGATTTTAATAATTCTTGGTCGTAAGTACCGTCCCTAATAACATCGGGCTGTTTTTCCAGATCGGTTCCCACCGTCCCCTTAAAAAAGCGAACAAATACGCAATAAGCTACAGCGTGGGACAACCAAGCTGGGTCTACATGCACTTGGTTAATCAGTTTTCTTGCGTATTTGTCCTTTAAAAAGAACCAAGTTTTTGTCCCCTTTTTTTTAAAGCGTACCGAATAACTGAATAAACCGCTTTTGGTCAAAAAAACTTTTACCCGGTGAGCATTACCTTCGCGCTCAAAGGGATACACCCCCTTCTCACCGTTAATATTGGTGTATAACTCTACCTCGTATTCAAGTTTTGGATTCAAATGTACCTGCACATTCAAGGACTCTCCTACGAGCTTCTTAACTAATCCTTGTGGTTCTAAGGTAATCATATTTACTTCTGCGCTTAACTAACGACCTGTATCTGGCTTTGGCAGTATATACTTACTCTAAGGCACCTACCCGGTTGTGAGCAACCGGTAGTCGGGTGAGTATTCTATGCAGGACAAATTTTTAAAATTTCTCAGCCACGGCGCCTCGCATGTGGTACTTGCCACTATGGGTGGTAATATTATTTCTTATTTCTTTAATCTTCTTGCCCAGCGATGGCTCAGCGTTGAAGATTTTGGCCATTCCACCGCCACCATTAATCTCATACTCATTCTCGGTTTAGTATCACTAAGCTTAACGTACACCATTACTAAATACGCCTCGTGGCATACTCACCAAAACGCAAACGCACTACCCGGTTTTATTCGCGCATCTCGAACTTTTACCGTGTACGCCGCTGTTTTTATTAGTGTGCTGCTAATACTCCTTTTTCTTCCACTCACTACCCTTTTTAAGCTACCGGCAAGCCTAGCGGTATTCACCACCCTCACCATTTCCTCCAGTCTCCTGCTGCTTTTGTCTTGGCAGCGTGGGGTCTTGGCTGGAACAAAAAAATATTCTAGCTACGCGCTTTCACTTATGATCGAAAATACCGTAAAGCTGTTTGTAATCTTCCTACCCCTTCCCATATCGGCATTGGATAAATTTTTAGTGAGCATCCCTCTGGGCATGATTGCTTCTTTTCTCTTTTCTCAAATTAACTATCCAGTCCTCAACCCTCAACGCCTCCTCTCTCCTTCTTTACCAATTAATTCAAAAAAATACCTTCGCTTCTTTCTTGCTTCTTTATACACCACCTCGTGCATTCAAGTATTGCTCTTTGCTGATGTCCTCTTCGTCAAAGCCCGCTTTAGTGCCGCTACAGCCGGTCAATATGCTACGTTAGTCCTAATCGGCAAAATCATTTACTTTTGCGTCAATAGTTTGATTGCCATACTTATTCCAGAGATTTCTCATCAACACGCGCAAAAATTACCAGTCAAGGCCATGCTCATCAAAAGCCTTGTTGGGGGTTTTGGAATCGGTATCTTTCTCACTCTCACCTTTTCTTTCATACCCCACCTCTCCTTGTTTGTCTTACTCGAAAAAGCAAAAACGTTACCGGTTATAAATTTGATCCCCTTGTATGGATTGGCAGCCACCGCTATTAGTCTCATCATTATCACCTCCACCACCCTACTGGTGGTGGGGTATCGATTTTTTCTTCCCCTTGTTAGTATCTTCTTTTTAATCGAAGCCATCATTTTGGCTTTTTATGTCACTTCACTTACCCAAGTCGTGCTCACGGTCTCAATAATCTCACTCCTGCTGCTGGGCTTAATCATCATTATCACTATCATTGAAACCCGTTTAAAAACTCAAAAACAATTCGCCCTCTCCAGGGCGTAACTCATCTCCACCTTTTATTGCGTGTAGCAAACCCTCACTACCAGAATCAACACGCGCCAATTGCATTGGTCTGTCCTCCAAATTAACCACGTAGCTACCTTTACCACAAATCATACTCACCTCTGCCCAAAGCAAACTACCTTCTAACCAGAATTTCTTTGCAATTGGTTTTAGAGTGTTATACACAGCTATCCAACTCCTCCACCACTTTGGTATCTTGACGAGTTCGTCTGCTTTATCATCAAGCAAGTCCAAATGGTGGTGTGCCAAACGCTTTTTCATTCCAGCCAAAGATCCCATATATGTCAGTGTCCCACCCGGTAGCATAGTCTGGAGTTGCACCCAGCCGCTCGGATGCGTCTTATTTTTTAAGCCTGATGGGTCATCATGATTTCTAAAATAATGAATATAGTGTGTAGCGTCCGTCCTGTTTAAAAAATAATTTAGGTGTCCCACCACATATTCAAGAGGGTGGTTATGATCAGAAAAACTTCGTAAATTTCGATACAAAAACTCGTGGTATACAAAATCAAATCCGCAGTCAACTAGATCTTTCTGCACGCCCCAGTCGAAGAGTGTCTCACTGTAGGCCTCGGCAATAAACATAAATTCCCTATGCATCTCTTTGGTTTGTTGGATCAACTCTCCCCAAAATGCCAGTGGGGCTAAATGTGCCATATCAGCCCGCACACCGTCGATACCCAGTCGCGCCATAACATCAATGATGTGCTTGAATTCTTCGAGCAATTCTGGTCTTTCCAGATTAAGCATATAAACATCTCCCGAAAAACCTGCGATAAACCCATTTTCTCCCGGTCGGTAAAATTCTGGGTGATCGTGTACCCACCGGTGGACCGTCGAAGTCTGGTTAACAACCAAATCCACTATGACTTTAAAACCGCTATTCTTAAGATGTCTCACTAATTCTTGTAACTGAGACAAACTTCCCAAAACGGGACTTACGTTCTCGTGGTCGGTAATGGCAAAGACCGATGGCATCCTTTGCGGTATTCCCTCTAACAACACTCCTTCTTCTTCAGTCACTATTAAAGGCCCTCGGTTGTCCCAAAGCCCTAACAAGTAAATTGTGTTAAAACCGGTCAAATTTGTCCATTTCCCCTCCAATTGCAACTTGGTAAAAACGTTTCCCTCATGAGCCACTACCTGTGCATACGAGTGTCTACCTACAAAAAGTTGATATATTGACGGAGTAAAATCCATAAAAATGTTTGTTCTGTCGCACTTAGTCGCTTGTAGGTTTCACAAATGCTGGGTATGATGGGTGTGCTTTTTAATCATATCCAGTAATTCAACTATGCGCTACCAGTTCACCATACCCAAAGTAAATCTTCTCCTCGCTTTTTCCATTATATTAATCCCTCTTGCAGCGTACCTCTTCACTATGCCTCGGGTTAATGTCGGGTACGCAGATTCCGATGAGTTTCTAACCGTCGCCTATAATGGCGGCGTAGCCCACCCGCCAGGGTATCCTCTGTATACGTTGCTACTGGGCATTTTCACCCACCTACCCTTACCCGCTGTCTCCATTGCCTTTAAAGGTCACCTATTAAGTGTTCTCCTATCCGTCCTCACTTTACTATGTGCCTATGGTTCCTCGTTTCAATTTATTAATTTCGTCAATAAAAATTCTCTAAAGCGCCGGACCGCCTTTATTAGTGCTGGTGCTGCCGTTTTAGCCTTGGCATTCACTGCCCTGTATTGGCAGTACTCCATTATTACCGAAAAACACTCACTCTCCACCTTACTCGTCTCTCTTTTTAGTTTACTCTTAATAAGAATTCAGACGCTCTCGACCACGTCAAAAAGTTATAAAAATTATCTTTTTTCAGCTGCTTTTATTTTGGGACTTTCCGTATCACATCATCTCATTCTTGGCCTCATGGGTATCCCTTTTTATTTTTTTGGCCTCAGAAAAATTCAATCAAACCGCAAACTTTTTGCCAAAATTTCTGCCATTACGCTTCTCTCAGCCTTGTTCTCATCTTTGCTCATCTTTTTCACCCTGCTTACGAATCCCTCGGTGTCATGGTATTTCGAACCTACCATCCAGGGGTGGTGGCAGATGGTCAGTCGCTCTGAGTTTATTGGAAATGTGTACCAACAAGGTTTCTATACCAATCTTATCAATACCGGTCTTGATCTAAATCGCTCCCTTAGCTCGCTTATTCATTATTTATACTTGCTCCTGATTCATGGCGGATTACCGTATCTTATTGCCATCCCGTTCCTGCTCTTGTTTCTTTCAAATGCTAAAGACCGCCAACGGGCCCAACCCGTCATCGTTAATTTTTTACTCTTAGGTCCATTTGTAGCCGCTTACCTTACTTGGCCGGGTGATTGGGGGAGCCAGGGTATTACCCTCAGGCAGTACCTTCCCGGTTTAGTTTCCCTAACTCCCTTGCTCGCTCTAGGTTTCTACCTTTTTCTCACTCGCGTGCAGGCAGGGCTTAAGGTAGTTAGCACGCGGTCAATGTTTAGGTCCTTCCCAATCCTTCTGATTATCGTAAGCCTTGGTCTTCAAATACTTTTTGTATACAAAAATACCGACATGAGCCGTTTTGATCTAATTGCTGCCCGGTATTCATCAATTATTGATTCGGTCAAGGAAAACGCGCTAATCACCTGTTATTCCGATACGAGCTGTTTCGCTCTCATGTACGAAAAATATGTTAATCAGAAACGCCCTGATGTCAGCATTATCCCCTTGGCGTACCCTCTGCTTCCCCAATTACTGTCCGAATCGTCGCTGCATTATTTCGCCTACCAGGACAATCCGTTTCGCCTCTTCGATATTATCACCAGCAATCTAGACAAAAGACCCGTTTATGCCGTCGAGATATCTGACTTCTACTATAACTTCCTTGGCATCAATGATAACTATATGTATCTAATTCCCCACGGCAGCTACGCCGAACTAACTCGTACTTTCCCCCAATCGCTTCCCGACCATTCCACCCCTCTCACATCCCGCTGGCTTCAAACCACCACTTCAATCTACGATCCGTATCGTCTGTTTCTTAAATCCACGGCTGCTCGAGATCATCTCCTCAATGGTTCTTTATACATCCGCTATGGTTTCCGCGAACAATCTTTGCCGCAATTTAATGCTGCCAGTGATATCTTTTTTCAATTCTCACCCTTAGAAAAAGAGCAAATTACCGGGCTTAGGACAAATCTAGAACAACAGGCAGAGGATTATCGAGTGGAACCTGGTGGTCGCGTAGATTCAGCCCAAAAATGGCTTGACTACGTCCAACCATTAATCGATAACAATCAATTAGGTAAAGCCTACAAAGCAGCCCTTGGTGCCGTTGCTTCCGAACCCCTAAACCTTACTGCCCGACTGACATTAGCCAATTTATACCGCCAACAAGGAGAAATCGAATTCGCCCGCATAGAATTTTCCAACGCCCTCCGAATTGATCCACAGAACGCCTCAGCCTCCGCTTCACTGGAAGAGCTCTCTGTGCTATGAGAAATCTACCGCAGGCAAGTTTACCTAAAGTCTTCTTTGCACTTTTATTTATTTTCCTGATGGTGCTGTATAGTCTCACCGCTCCCCGTACTCAGTTGGGGTATGCCGATTCCAGTGAGTTAGTATCCAACGCGTTTGAACTAAGTGTTCCCCATCCTCCAGGGTATCCCTTACTGACTCTTTTAGGTTTCTTCGTCATTAAAATAGCCGGTTTCCTCGAACCCGCATTTGCCGCCCACCTCCTTAATGCACTCTTAAGCGCCCTATCGGCTACTATCATCGGTTTCTGCCTTTTCCTAACCCTCAAGCGACTTAAACCAAAGCCAGCCGTTTTTAAGCTATCAGGTGTTATTCTAGGTTCTGCAGTAATATTCGTTTCAGTCTCTCCGCTCAATTGGTTGTATGCCGGCATTTTTGAAATCTCTGGCCTTACCAAGTTTTTATGTAGTCTCTTCATCTTATTTTCTCTGGAAAGCCTTGCGACAAAGATTACTTCTTCTCAACGTTTCCGTTATTTATCTCTAGCTTTTTTTAGCTTTGGTATTCTCGTTTCTCATTACCAATTAGCCATTGTTTTTATACCCTCTCTCATCCTGCTCTTCTATGCGTTCTATATTCACAACCCCCTCCCGCTCTTAAATATTGCCAAATCAGGCTTTTTGGTTTTAATATTCGCTCTGATAGGTTTCATTCTTCCCAACCTTGCCTTAATTCCCTTAAATCTTCGCCCCACCCAGTATTCGTGGTATTTTGAACCAAACCTCAACGGAGTTATCCGTCATATTTTACGTCAAGATTACTCAGGTTATTTCATCGACCAAGATGCCAATCGTGACGCCTATTTTGCTAATCCTGGTTTTGCGTTCTTTACTCGACAAATTGAATATCTTGAGCACCTTGTCGGTCAAATTTCCTTCATCGGCGCTGCCGTGGCTCTTCTAGGGGCTCTGTATTGTCTAAAAAAACGTACCATTCCATTGGTATTCATCCTCTCACTCTCACTCTTGTCTGGTCCGGTTGTCGCCGGGTATATGGGTTTTCCCGATCCTGCCAACCGAATGGAGTATTTGCTGCTCTATGGTATTGGTGAGCGGCAACTACTTATGCACTATGCTACCTTGATACCAATTATTTTCTTAGGCTTGTACTCCCTTGCCCATACGCTAACTTCATGGCATCAATCCCATGGCACTCGTATCCTATTTGTCGGGTTGGTTATTTTTTCTTCCATTCAAATTTTCCGTGGGTATCCGGTGGCTAATCAAAGCCAGAATACCCTCTTTTCCGACTATGCCCAAACGGTCTTCGCTAGTGTTAAACAAGATAGCGTAATCATTTGCGCCTCCGACATCTCGTGCTACTCGCTTATGTATCACTCGCTTACCCAAAGCAGTCGACCCGATGTAATTCTTCTTTTTAAAAACAATCTCTACCGTCGTCATTTCCTTGATCGTCATCCACATCTATATGGTTTTGAGTACCAAAGTAATCCCGATTATTATGCTCATCTAATTGCCTGGAACTTAATGGACCGTCCCGTCTACCTAACCGACCCGGATGAATATTACACCAGTTACATAGGTCTTAATGGGGATCCCTTTTATTTAGTCCCCACCGGCTACGTTTTTGAAGTTGTTAAAAATCTGCCATCAAGTCTTCCGCAACCAGACTACCGGCTTACCGACAACCTTATTAATCAAACGGTATCTTCAAAAGATAGATTTGGGTCTGGTCTAAAGAATTATTTCGCCTCCTTGCATTATCTTACCGGCATTATTTTAGCTAACTACGGTTTAAATGAAGATTCTAATCGCCATTTTAGCCAAGCCCTATCACTGCTCCCCGGTTATCAAGAAGCTTCTCAAAAAATTGCTGATCTACAAAATTTTGAAGGCAACCAACTATATCTGAATGGTCCTGATTTTGGCCGTACCACTTTAGAAAGTAGCTTAAGCGCTTCATTGAAAGGTAATTATCTCCAAACTGCCTATGAAGCCGCTCGAAAACTTACTTATCTTGATCCTAAAAACGCCCATTATCGAGAAACTCTCATCAACGTTTTGTTACAAGGAAACTATACCAATGAAGCACTCCATCATTTGTACTATCTTCAACTATTCAATCCCGATTTAGATTCCCTTCCTAAGATTCAAGAAAAAGTAGTGTCAGCCACTAATAAGGCTAAATAAATTTCTACTTCAAATCCTTCTCCACCTCTAAACGCAACTCCTCCATACTGCTGGTTAATGTCGATTTTCCCTCATCCGGCAAATCGGCAGAAAGCTTACTTTCTAAAGCCGATAATTCGCCTTGCAGTATCTCTTTTAAGTGCCTGTTTTTGATCTTATTCATCCTAGAAATCATAATCAGTCGCCATACTAACACTGTTAAAATTATTAAAAAGGCAATCGTCGAAAGTAGATTAACCAACACCACACTTTGATCTGCATTAGACTTACCGGGCAATAGCAACTCTCGTAACGATTGGACCGACAAAACCGAACCTAAATCAAAATCAGAGCTTTCATCCTCATCCGGCTTGACAGCAAATGGTGTTATGGTAGGCCGGGGGGTGAAGTCCGGTGGGGCGGGGATCGAATCATCCAATTCCGCAATAGTATTCGATCCTCCTGGGGATGTGGGTATCAAAAGCGACGAGGCACCACTAAGTCCGGTACTGCTTCCAGCCGAACCGGAACTTAAGTTAACTAAATTTAAATCATTAGAGCTTACCGTTCGGGGGTTTACCGGTGTTGCCGAAGGGTAGGGGGTTACTTGATTAGCCGCTTCTGTCGAAGAATAAACGGTCAGGTCCAAAAAACCGTTATTTCCCACACTAACTGATTGCCCGATGTATTTAAAAACGGTGTTACCAAATTGGAGTCGAGAACTGGTAATACCCGATGCCGTCGCGTTTACACTCAATCCAATTGTTGCGATTAAATCTCCACCACTCAGGCTTGAAGTTTGGTATCCAGGATTACTAAAACCACAAGATAGCACTAGTTTGTTATCATCATGAAACACAGGAGTGGCGGCCGACCCCATGTTACTGGAGGGATCTGGCGGGGCCCAAAAACTGCAGCGTGACCCCAAATTTCCCATTGACACCTTGGTAATTTTGCTACTGTCAAAATGAAGTGCCGTCTGTGCTGCCGTCACCGTCGTATCGGCATGCAAATAGATTTGATAGTGGTAAGCGTATCCTTTAATTATCGAAGAACTACCCGTTACAAAAAAATAAGGAGCGGCATGGGCAGCAGGGACCATGCTTAAAAATACTAAAAAGCACCATGCCAATATCTTAATCCTTTGTCTTTTGACCATACCCATATCGTATTCTACAAAGAAAACTTGGTATAACGCTACCAATTTTTGTAAATTAACTTTTATCGCGAAACGCCTATTCCAAGCCAGCGGTTACCTTCAGATCAAGAGTTGGGGACTCATTTAATAAATCGCTGCCCTTACCGTCGCTAGCCAACAATTGGCTTACCGGGTCAACCCGCAGCGTGGTTATGCCTACATTTTTGGGTATAAACTCTACCACCATTATGGTGTTTTCACCCTTAAATCCAGGGTGGGGGCTACCGCAAGCCAGTGAGATCAAACCATTAATATTGTCAAACTTTTTCTCCGGGTAAAATTGACAGAAAGACGATTTCGTGTCCAAGCTTAAGACCGAAAGTACGTTCGGGTCAAAGTGTACGTAATAACCAATCGCATTAACCATTTGGCCCTGGGTATCAATCCCTACGCGCACCTTAAAAGCTTCACCAATCCTGATATCATCATCTGCTATCTGCAGTATTTTTCCGTTTGTTTTATCAGTATTACCGAGAATACTGTGCCTAAATGCTGGGTTATATATCCACAGCAATAGGACAGCAGCGACAATAAAAACTAACAAACTGCCGAGCGCATACCCAGTTTTTGGCTCAATCTTTAGCATATTTATTCGGTTACTTTATTGGTGTATCTCAAAGAATCAATCATTCGTTTGACGCGTAAAATATCGTCCTGCGAATACACATCACTTTCAATCGCGTACCAAACGTCAAATAAAATAGTCCCTCTTTTAACCAGATATCGATTACCCGGAAAATCGGTTGTGTCTTTTAGTTCTAAATGTAACGCTTCATTATTAAAAAGGGTTTTTTCTTCCACATCATAGTCCATGCTTGCGCCTTTAATTTGCTCCCAATAGTCTTTAACCGACAAATCAGTTACAACTCTTTGAATTTTTAAGATGTAACCGCCTTTTCGCATAAAAGTAATATTCGAATCGGTTTTAGTAATCCCAACCACGTTCGAGGGGTAATCAATCGCAATCCCAAAAACCGGGTCAGCGATCTGCTCCCACACGGTATCAGCAAAGGCTATGTCTGCTTGAGATTTATCTTGTTCAATCTCAGATCGTGTTCTGTCATCTTGCGTTGGTTTGCCACCTTCATCTATTTGCTCTGTGGCCCCTGCTACTTCACCCGTACTTTCGCCTAGATATTCATTAACCAGCTCTTCATTCACCGCCGGCTTTGAAAACAATCTCACACTAATCCCAGCAGACAGTATGAGTAATACGGAAATTGCCACAGCCCCTGTTAAAAGTAGCTTTTTTTTATTTTTTTTTGGTTTTTTTACCTCACCCTCTAGAGAACTTTTCATTTGTTTTGGTAGATCATGTTGCTGGTTGTGCGGCCCTACCCAACCCGGTTTTGGCTGACTTTCAGGTTCGGCTGGTAGTGGCGTGGTGCTGGGTTCTTCTTTAGTTAATAGCTCATCGGCGTTTATTTGCTTTACTCCTGTTGTTGCTCCAGTAGTTTTTACCAGGCCATCAATTTCCGATATTGCACTTTTAAGTTCTTTAGACAGGCTAAA
>CAYXRB010000004.1:24720-36351 GCA_964467565.1 uncultured Pseudomonadales bacterium
ACGGGTTCGATGCAACTCAAGCCGAAGATCATGTATCGTCTTTTCCAATTCACCTTTTTCTTGTTCAAAGTCCGTCTTTAACAGCTTTATTTGGTGTCCTAAACTAGCCGCCATTCTTCTGGATTGGACCAACTCTTCTTCCATTAATCTCAACCGTTCCCCGTTACTACTCAACCCGTCAAAACTGATTGGGACTTCTACCGGGCCTGCCTGATAATGATTGAAACTTTCGTCACTTTCCCGAACCGACTCGTTAAGTTTGCGTGCTTTTTCTTCAATTAATCGGTCGATTTCTTCTATCGGGGCTTCTTCAGTCAATATGCTGGCGTTATGTATGCTTTCTTTTTCGTCTTGTTGGTTCTTAAGTGGTAGCTGAACATTTTCAACCAGAGTTTCCGGTGTTGTTGTTAAACGCTTCTTTACCACTTTTTTGAGCAGTATCGCTTTATTACGTCGACTCGACGTAAACGTTCGTTTAACTGATCTCTTGGTGCCGAGTGGTTTTTGTTTTCGGGTAAATCTTCTCATAGCAGTAAAAAATAGGCACTATAATAGCCGCCTAATACCAAGCTAACAAGTTTCTCGACTCTCTTCAACCGATGAAATAAATAAAATTTCTCAAACAAATATCTGTTTTTCTTTTGCTTTAAAGTTTTTCAAATATAGTTATCAAGTAATTTTTTACATGTTACTCAAGTGTTATATGTATCAAATAAGTTTTTGAGCATATCACTTATCCTGGCGATTCTAATAAAATTCTTCTTAATCACCTATAGCAAATATTAAATCACCCTCTACAAAAGATGTATTGTCTTCAATTAAGTTTATATTTTCAATTACGCCATCATCAACCGCTCCACATAAGTTAATAGTCAGTGTAGCTACATAATCTCCTTGACATTTATACCCAATGTGTCCTTCATTATCACTAGCGATTAATCTCACATCACCATCCGGTTAATCATCAGAATGCTCATTGAATAATTGTAAAAAAATCTGTAGATAATACTCTGAAAGTCTTCCTTCAATCATTGCTAACCAATTAATCCCTACTAAAGCCTGTAAGTCCAGGATTTTCATTTAGTATCCGCTCTGCTTGTTCAATGGAGTCTCTGGCCATTACCCACCTTAACTCAAGAAAAACTTTGTGCCTATTCCCACATCCACAAAAAAATTTGAGCGGGATAGGGGAATTGAACCCCCTTCTCATCCTTGGGAAGGATGCATTCTACCGGTGAACTAATCCCGCCGATCTATCAGACACTATATATCATTGTGCCTGTTAATTTCCACCCGGTTGGTTAAAGGTTTCTCTTAACTCTCTTTTGGTAAAACCAGCTCCCACCCTTCATCGATCATATTCGGGTCCTTGATTTTATCTGTATTAGCATCATAAATTGCCGTCCATTTGTATCCGTCGTTATAAACCTTTTGTGCGATCGTCCAGAGTGAATCACCTTTAACCACAGTATGAGTGCTCGCTGTAGCCCCAGCAACCTGCTCAGCACTCTCACTCGCGTCTGTTTCATCTACCTTCGCTTGAGCAATAAAGGAGTCCGGATCTATTCCCACGGGTACGCGGACTCGGACTTCGGGTAACGTTAATTCCGTTCCTTCTACCAACACATTAGCGTTTGTCAATTCATTCGCGCTTACGATATCTACATAGTTAAATCCGCTTCCGTAATACCGTTCTGCAATCGCCCATAAGTGATCTCCAGCCTTAACGGTATATTTTTCCGGTAAATTTTGGGGTACGATACCATCTTCCGTTTGCGTATAGGTTACCTGATCTTGTGATTCAGTTGCTGGTGCCTCATCGGTTATTTCGGGTGTAGCCGGTGAACTGGCTCGATTAAATAAATAGTAACCTAAGACTACAATCACTAGCGCTCCCAAGACCATGCTTACGGTTTGTTCGTGTTCTTTAAGCCATTTAAGAATTGATTTAACGGTGTTTTCCATACAATTACTCCCAAAATTTCATATAGTAACCTGTAGTATACACAGCTTTACCTTCAATTCAAGAAGAAGTGTCAGTACTATTTACCAACCTACCAACCACTATATTACTAAAATATGCACGCTATAAGTTAATTAATCCCGAGCGTTCCTCATTCGTTGATAAACACCCATTCGTAAGCTACAATCCCTATGACTATAATCTAATTAATAATGGTCAAGAACAGTTTATTGATTATTATTTGTTGATTAATAATCATTAATTAGTGTGGGGTCGTAGCTCAGTTTGGTTAGAGCGCTGCCCTGTCAAGGCAGAGGTCGCGGGTTCGAGCCCCGTCGGCCCCGCCACACTAGATTTTATATTTCCGTCTTCATTCATCTAATCAGTCGTTTCTTCAAAATCCCGGTGTTAAAATAATCTATTCATGGCCAGCACCACCAACCTTTATATTATTGATCAGTTCGACAAAGCCGCTGCCGTTTTGACTGCCTTAAATGACAGCTTTTTTAAAATTCGTGCCTATCAAACCGCTGTCGAAAGTATCAAAGCTCTAGATGAAGAACTTTCGGTTATCTATAAACGCACCGGCAACCTAAACACCATTCCTGGTTTGGGTGCAGAACTAAGCCAAAAAGCAATTGAACTTCTTGAAACTGGTAAGTCTCGGGCTTTAGAAAAATTATTTGCCAAAGTCCCGTCGGGGATGTTTGCCCTATTAAATATTCCGTCAGTGGGTCCTAAGCGGGCATACAAAATTGCTACGTTACTCGGTCTCGATGATCAAACCAGTGCGATTAAAACTTTAAAAAGTGCTCTGGATCAGGGACAACTTGATAATGTCGAGGGCTTTGGTCCGAAATTGTTGGCAAATATCAAGGATAACTTAAATCGTGCTAAACCAAAAACGACAACACGGATGCGAATCGACCGCGCAGAAATTATTGTTGATAAGACCAAAGCCTTTTTATCAGGAATTAGTGGTGTCGAGTCGATTCATGTTTTAGGCAGTCTCAGGCGAGGGGTTGAAACTATCGGTGATGTCGATATGGCCATCATAACCTCAGACTCACGCACAGTTATCGATGGTATTAAAGCCAAATTATCTGAGCTTGAGGCTTTAGACGCGGCTGGCACCGACGCTGTACGATTAAGGTTTCCTGGCAACTATCAAGTCGATATAAAATTTATCCCCAAAGGCCAAGCTGGTGCTACTCTTCAGCACTTTACTGGAAGTAAATTACACAATATTGCTCTAAGAGAGCTTGCCCTATCACAAGGAAAATCACTTTCTGAATGGGGTATTAAAGTAGATAAAAAAATTCAGCCCTACAACGACGAGGTTAGTTTTTATAATTCCTTAGGTCTTGATTTTATTCCACCTGAACTGCGCGAAAATAGCGGCGAAATCGAAGCGGCTAAAACACATACTCTTCCTAAACTAGTCGAGCTAATCGATATAAGAGGTGATCTTCACACCCACACCGATTACGGGTGGGTAAGTTCTCATGATTACGGTGCCTCGGTCTCAAAACTTTTAGATATCGCCAAGCAGCTACACTACCAGTGGCTTGCTTTGGGTGACCATAACCCGAGCACTAGAGAATACCATAGTTCAAATCTTGTAGACCTAATCAGAAATAGACAAAATGTACTCGAACAAAAAATATCCTCGTGGAAAACAAGGGTGAAAAGCACTGTAAGTGTCTTATTTACTCTTGAAGTTGACATTCTAAGCAACGGCGATTTAGCCCTTAGCGATGAAGCTTTAAATGTCCTGGATTATGCCATCGTATCAATCCACTCAAACTTGGCCTTTAATACCACTCAACAAACAAATCGATTAATAAAAGCCCTAAGTCACCCTAAAGTTAAAATAATTGGACACCCTACGGGAAGATTAATTAACGAAAGACCGGGTATGACCGTTGATTGGCCGGTCATCTTTAAAGTATGTGCCCAAAGGAATATCGCACTAGAAATCAACACCAATCCGGCTCGCCTCGATCTTCCGGATACCCTGGTACGTCAAGCCGTACAGGCTGGGTGTAAATTAGCTTTAGGCTCAGACGCCCACCATGAAACGGGTTTACTAGACCTAAAATATGGTGTTACTACAGCCAGGAGAGGTTGGGCTCAAAAAAGTGATATCATAAACACGTATACCTATTCACAGTTAAAACAATGGCTAGCAAAATAACCTAGTCACAACGAAAGGGGAGTATGAATCTGTTTGCCATCCTAATAATCGCAGCGGTGGTCATCGTCGGCTATGTCATCACTGTCTACAATTCCCTCCAGGTATTAAAAACGCGCATTGTTGCCGCAATTCAAGAAATCGGCAACCAACTCAAGCGCCAGGCATCCCTAATCCCTAATCTTATCGAATCAGCAAAGGGTTATCTAACACACGAAAAAGAAATTTTCCAAATGCTCACCGATGCCCGCAAGGCGGTAGAAGTTGCGTCAGAGAAGGGGGGTAATGCTGTCGACACTGCCGTTGACAAGCTTAACGCCGTTCTCCCTAAACTAAATGTCTTAGTTGAATCGAACCCCGAATTAAAAGCCAACACTATCATTACCAAGCTCATGGATGAGTTGCGTGACACTAGTGATAAATTAATGTACTCCAGGCGTACCCTGATCGACCTGACTGCTGATTACAACGCCAAATTAGTCACGTTCCCCAGCAACCTCATCGCCAATGCCTTTGGCTTCAAACCTGAAAAAGGTCTTGAAACACCCATGTCGGGTGCCCATGTTTCAGTTTCACCCCAAGAAATTCAAGATGTCAAAGTCGATCTGTAAGCTCATCACATAAATATAGCACTCTCATTGACATACTGCTAATCTGCGTGGTAATCTGTGCGTATCTTTAGCGTTAGGCTTGGGATACGTGCAATATTTAAGCTAAGTTAAACTATGGTTAATATTTATCAGCAAGTCAGTAGTAACAAACGCAAGAGCTTTTTGGTTATCTTAGGTTTTATCGTTTTTGTTTCTGTCGCCGGTTACAGTATCGCCTATGCCTTTGGGACCAACCCCTCGTTTGCATTGGCGGCGTTTGCCGCTTCAGCCTTAGGCAGCCTTGTTAGTTATTATTTTTCGGACAAAATAATTTTGGGTATTTCAGGCGCTAAAGCGGCGAATCGCCAGGAACACTTTCATTTTTATACTCTCGCCCAAAACCTTAGTCTTGCCGCTCAATTACCCATGCCCAAACTCTACGTTATTAACGATACAGCCTTAAATGCCTTTGCTACCGGTCGGGATCCGGATCACGCTGTTGTCGTGGCCACCACGGGTCTGTTAGACCGGCTTAACCGAACTGAGCTCGAAGGGGTTATTGCTCATGAGATGTCCCATATTAAAAATTATGATATCCGGCTGATGTCTCTCGTTACTGTTTTAGTCGGATCATTAACCCTGCTGGCGGATTGGTTGATCCGTGCCAGTTGGTTTGGTGGTGGTCGAGATCGCAGAGAAGAGGGTGCTTCTCAATTCCAAGCAGTCCTCACCATAGCCGGATTCTTACTCGCGTTCCTTAGTCCATTAATTGCCAATTTAATAAAATTAGCCATATCGCGCCGTCGCGAATTTTTAGCCGATGCCTCGGCAGTTGCCATAACTAAATACCCCGACGGTCTAGCTAGTGCTTTATCAAAATTAAGCGCCGATCGCGAACCCCTAGAGGCTGCCAACAAAGCTACTGCCCATTTATATATCACCAATCCATTAAAAAACGCTCATTCGGGTATCGGCATGTTCGCCAAACTATTTTCTACTCACCCACCGATATCAGAAAGAATTGCAGCCTTAAAAGCTATGCGCTAATTTTTTTAATTATCAAAATTTAGTTACAAATCTATGGACCCTACCAAATTTACTCAAGCAAGCCAGGAATCATTACAAAAAGCGCTGCAATCAGCTCAAGGACAAAACCACTCGATGGTGGAACCGGTGCACCTTTTATCTGCTTTATTGTTTACCAGCGGGTCAGCCCAAGATATAATCACGAGCATTGTTGGCGATCAAAAGGATGCGCTTTCGTTGCAACTAGAGCAGTTATTAGAAACATTACCGACCATTTCATCCGGTGAACCGGCAATCTCATCAGATTTGTCAAAAATCTTAGCGAAAGCCTTTTTAATATCCCAACAGCAAAAAGACGAGTTTGTCCCCCAAGAATGGTTGCTCTTAAGTCTTGTCGAAAATGCTCCCGAAGTGCTCAAAAAGGTAATTCACCGCTTTGGTCTTACGGCTCAAAATGTAAAAGCAGCCGCCCAAAAATTAAGAGATGGCAATACCGTTAATAGTGCTGCCAAAGATAGTCAGTATAAAGTTCTCGATAAATACACCACTAATTTCACCATTTTAGCCAAAGAAGGTAAGCTCGATCCGGTAATTGGTCGTGACACCGAAATTAGGCGGGTCATGCAAGTTTTATCCAGGCGTACCAAAAATAATCCGGTCTTAATTGGGGAACCCGGTGTTGGTAAGACCGCCATTGCCGAAGGCTTAGCTCAACGAATCGTTTCTGGTGATGTGCCTGATTCTTTAAAACACAAACAAATATTATCGCTCGAGATGGCTTCGGTGTTGGCCGGAGCCAAATACCGCGGTGAATTTGAAGAGCGATTAAAAAGTATCATCGACGAAGTCCAAAAACAGTCAGGACAAGTCATAGTCTTTATTGATGAAATGCACACAATCTCAGGCGCCGGCGCCGCCGAAGGCGCCGTTAACGCCGCCAACATGCTAAAGCCTGGCCTGGCCAGGGGAACCTTACGGGTCATCGGCGCCACCACTTTAGATGAGTACCGACAATATATCGAAAAAGATGCTGCGCTAGAGCGTCGTTTCCAACCCGTTTTTGTCAATCCGCCCTCTGTTCTAGATACGATCGCCATATTACGTGGTCTTAAAGAAAAATATGAACTCCATCATGGCATCCGTATCCTAGATGACGCCTTAGTGAGCGCCGCGCAGTTATCAGATCGCTATATTCAAGACCGTTTCTTACCCGACAAAGCCATCGACCTTATCGATGAAGCTGCCTCTGGTTTAAAAATCCAAGCTGAGTCAGCCCCCGAAGAACTTGATACACTCCGCCGAAACCAGACTCAGCTCGAAATAGAACTCAAAGCATTAGATAAGGAAAAGACCGAAGCCTCCAAAACTCGCAAGGCCACCCTTCAAAAAGAACTCGCTGATATTAAAGAAAAAGTTACGCTCTTGAATTCCCGCTATCGAACTCAAAAAGAACTTATCGAAAAAATTCAAAAGGAGCGCAATGCCCTCGATTTAGCCCGGGCTCAACTTGAACGCGCCGAACGAGAAGTAAATCTCGATGAGGCAGCCAAAATAAAATTTGGCGATATCCCAGGCATTCAAAAACGCCTCGATGCAATGCAGGCAGAATGGGTTAATATCCCTTCCGATCAACTTTTAATCAAACAAGAAGTCACGCCCGATGATATCGCCGCAGTAATCGCTCGCTGGACCGGCATACCCGTTACCAAGTTAATTAAATCTGAAACCAAAAAACTAACTGAACTGGAAAAAGAACTGGGTAATAGGGTAATTGGTCAGGAAGACGCCCTTAAAGCCGTTGCCAATGCAGTCCGTCGCTCCCGTGCAGGTATAGCCGAAGAAAATAAACCCATAGCCAGTCTTTTATTCCTCGGTCCCACCGGAGTCGGTAAAACCGAAACAGCCAAAGCCCTAGCTGAAGTCTTATTTGAAGACGAACGTCAAATTATCCGTTTCGATATGAGCGAATACACCCAGGAACATACCGTTGCCCGCCTCATTGGTGCCCCACCCGGATATGTTGGATACGAAGCCGCGGGACAATTAACCGAAGCCGTCCGCCGCCGGCCGTATTCCGTCATTTTGCTCGATGAGATAGAAAAAGCTCATCCAAAAATCTTCACGCTTTTCTTACAAATCTTCGATGCCGGACGCCTTACCGACTCGCAGGGGAGGACGATTAATTTTAAAAACACTGTCATAATCATGACCTCTAACTTGGGGGCAAAAATTATCCAGGAAGCCGGGGATAAACTAACCCAAAACGTTCAAAATCAGGTATGGGACCTAATCCGATCTACTTTCCCTCCGGAGTTCATCAATCGTCTCGATCAAATTGTTATGTTTGAACCGCTCACTCGAAACCAAATTATTAAGATTGTCGATCTGCAAATCCAAGAACTGCAAAATCGGCTCGTCAACCAAAACTTAAAGCTTAAAGTCAGTAATGAGGCCAAAGAATACTTAGCCAACACCGGGTACGATCCGATTTATGGTGCCAGGCCGTTAAAGCGTCTCATCCAAACCGAAATCTTAGACCCTGCTTCACTCCTCATCCTCGATGAGCAAATTAAAAATGGCACCATCACCGTTGATGCCAAAAAAAACCATCTGATTGTTAGTTAAGGTTAGCCGAATTTCTTGCTACATTTGACATTTGACTTTTGAATTATGAACTTCTCTTCCGTATAATCCAGGCATGTCCAAATCATCTACTCCAAACGCAAGAATTGATATCACAACCCTTTCCAAGTTAGCTAACTTGACTGTCAGTTCGGTTCAATCACAAAAACTCCAAAGACAGTTTGTTCAAACGCTACGGGTGGTTGACCAATTGGACGAATTAGACACTCTATCCATACAAGCTACACCTCAAGTTACTAACCAAAAAAACATCTTCCGTGAAGATAGGCTCAATCCGGATACCTCCTTAAGTCAGAGTCAGGCTTTAGCCAATGCTGTCAAGACCCATAATGGTTATTTTGTTGTGCCTCGAGTTGGCAAAAGCGAGTAGTCATGCATCTAAACTCCCTAAGTCTCATACAAGCGAGCCAAAAACTTCGTTCTAAAACAGTGTCTTCTCAAGAACTAACGCAAGCCTGTCTCGATCGGATTGAAAGCACTAACGTTCAACTCAACTCTTTTCTTACTCTAAATCCTAACGCCTTATCCCTTGCCAAAAAAGCCGATAGCATGATCCATCGAGATCCTTCGATTCTTAAAAGTAAACCGTTATTCGGGCTGCCCTACGCCATAAAAGACAATTTCTTAACTCAAGGGTTACGCACTACCGCCTCTTCAAAGGTCTTAGACGAGTTTATACCCCCCTTCAACGCCACAGTAGTTGCCAAACTAGATCAGGCAGGTGCAATCCTTCTCGGAAAAACCAACATGGACGCGTGGGCTCATGGGTCTTCTACCGAAACCAGTGACTACGGTCCTACCAAAAACCCGTGGAATCTTAATCACTTACCGGGAGGTTCATCTGGAGGATCAACCGCAGCAGTTGCTGCTCATCAATGCATTTTTGCTATTGGGTCCGAAACTGCCGGTTCAATTCGTCAACCGGCAGCCTGGTGTGGAGTAACCGGCTTTAAACCTACCTATGGTCGTGTCAGCCGCTACGGTGTTATCGCTATGGCTTCTTCCACCGATTCACCCGGTCCTATTGGCAAAACAGTTCTGGACACTATTCATGTTTTAAATGCCGTTGCTGGGCCAGATCCACTCGACGCCACTTCTATTAAAGAAAAAATGTTGTTAAGTCTTGATGAAATAAAAAAACCACTTAAAGGTAAAAAAATCGGACTTCCGCCCGAATACTTGCTTAAAGATATGGACCAAAAAGTTAAACAGTTAATTCTTGACGTAGCCACCCATTTAGAATCACTCGGCTGCCAAATAATTCCTCTTTCACTCCTCGATCCCCATTACGCCATAGGCGTTTACACTATCCTACAGCGTTCCGAAGTGTCATCTAACTTAGCCCGTTATGACGGGATTCGCTACGGCCACGATCGTTCATATTTCGGCGAAGAAGCCAAACGCCGGGTAATGCTGGGTACCTACTCTCTCTCGACAGGTTATTATGACCAGTACTATACAAAGGCGCAAAAAGTCCGCACCCTTATCGTTAAAGACTTTGATCGTGCTTTTCAAAAAGTAGATGCTATCATCGGTCCTACTTCGCCCGGTCCGGCGCTTCCATTGGGAGCTACCAAAGATGCACCCATGTTCGGCGAAATGGAAGACATTTTGGTTGAGGCCAGCTCCATCGCGGGTTTGACGAGCATAAGCGTCCCCTGTGGTTTTGTTAACGATTTACCTATCGGTGTCCAGATTACCGCTGCCCAAAAACAAGAAAGTCTTGTCGCCCACATTGCCTATCAGTATCAAAACACTACTACACATCATGTTAAACAGCCATCCATTTAATTCTATGTACATCCCGATTATTGGTTTAGAAATCCACGTCGAACTGCGCACCATTAGCAAAATGTTTTGTTCATGTCCTGCCGATCACTTTTTAAAAGAAGCCAACACACAAACTTGTCCCGTCTGCTTGGGGTTACCAGGAGCCTTGCCGGTACCCAATAAAAAAGCCGTGGAATGGACCATAATGATAGGCCATGCTTTAAATTGCACTATTAATTCGGTGTCAAAGTTTGATCGAAAACACTATTTCTATCCCGATTTACCCAAAGGCTACCAAATCAGCCAGTACGACGAGCCGTTATGTGGTGCCGGATTCATCGATATACCTTCGGGCAAAATTAAAATCACCCGCGTCCATCTCGAAGAAGATACTGGTAAGCTGCAACACACCACGCTTAACGGGCAAAGGGTATCGTTAGTCGACTTTAACCGCAGCGGAGTCCCTTTGGTCGAAATTGTCTCCGAACCAGACATTCACTCCGCTGCTCAGGCCAAAGAGTACGCTCAAGCCGTCCGCCAAATTATCAACTTTTTGGGGGTTTCCGACGCCGACATGGAAAAAGGTACCATGCGTCTCGAGGCCAACATTAGCTTACAAAAACCTAATCAAAAAGGCTTGCCTCCTTATAAAGTTGAAGTTAAAAATATTAATTCATTCAGGTTTTTAGAAAAAGCTATCGACTTTGAACTCACTCGCCAACAAAAAATCTTAGAAGTAGGGGAGACCCCCAAACAAGAAACCCGTGGATTTGATGAACGTACTATGAGTACCAAAGCCCAAAGGTCAAAAGAGGGGGCAGCGGACTACCGTTATTTCCCCGAACCCGATATTCCCCCCATGGAATTTACACATCAACAGATTCAAAAGATTCTCAAAGCCATGCCGCTCTTACCCGCGGATTATCTTAAAGAGTTTTCTCAAAACTATCACCTTAAGCTTGAATCGGCCATAAGTTTGGTTAATTCCCGAAAAATTGCCAAAAAAGCGCTTGTAGCGTTCAAACTGGCCAAAAAATCAAAGATTAACCCCCAAAAGGTAGCCAATTATATTATTAATAAAAAAGCAGAAGCTAAAAAATTAACCGCCCAAGAAATCGTTGCCCGGCTCGCTCAGGTAGCCCCTGACGTTACTTTAGATGTAAACCCGATCATCATAGGTGTAATTGAAGCCAACCCGGAAGTCGTTGCCAAGTACAAAGAAGGTAAAATTGAGGTCATCGGTGTTCTAATTGGCCAAGTGATGCAAAAATCTCAGGGTACAGCCGATCCGGTCCAAGTTCGAGATATTCTTATAAAATTTCTTAAATAACTTCTCTTCATTCATCCACAAATCACGGTATACTGCATTCGATATCATTCACTGTTCTTAAAAATGGTTGACTTTGCACACCTTCATGTCCATACGGAGTATTCCTTACTCGACG
>CAYXRB010000004.1:36361-48652 GCA_964467565.1 uncultured Pseudomonadales bacterium
TGTGTCGTATTCCCCAATTAGTCGAAAACGTTAAAGCCTTAGGCCAAAAAGCCGTAGCTATCACCGATCACGGAGCTATGTATGGGGTTGTACCTTTTTTTAACGCCTGCAAAGCCGCCGGTATTAAGCCCATTATCGGCGTCGAAGCCTATTTCTCTGCCACCTCTCGCTTTAATAAGCAATCACGTCCGGGCGCCGATCAGTACCATTTGCTCCTTTTAGCCAAAAATAATCAGGGGTACCGCAATCTAATCAAATTAGTCTCGATGGCCCATTTGGAAGGTTTTTCTTATAAACCCCGCATTGATTTTGACCTCTTAACGCAGTACCACGAAGGCATAATTTGTACCTCAGGTTGTCTTTCCAGCATCATCAACCGAAAGCTGCTACAGCAAGAAGACCAGGAAGCCAGTGAATGGTTAAAAAAATTCCACAACCTTTTTTTAGAAGATTTTTACCTTGAACTACAATCCCACCCCGATCTCGAAGATGTAGCCTCTATTAATAAAAAATTGGTCAAGTATTCCAAGCAGTTCGGTATCCCTCTGGTTGCCACCAACGATGTCCATTATCTCACTCCCCAAGATGCCCGTGCTCAAGACGCGCTCATAGCCGTTGGTACCCGAAAATTAATCTCCGACAAAAACCGTCTCACCATGCTCGATGCACCAGACTTCTACCTCAAATCGACGCAACAAATGCAAGCCGAATTTTCAGACTATCCCCAAGCTCTCGAGAATGCTGGCAAAATCGCTAGTCTATGTAATGTCGAAATCCCCATCGGTAAAATGATTTTTCCGGCGTATCCTCTAAAGCCCGGACAGACCCCGGAAATCGCCTTAAGAGAACTAGCCCACCAGCGGTTACAAGACCGCATGCCCAACGCCACACAGGCAGTGACCGACCGCTTGAATTATGAACTCGAGGTCATTTGTAATAAGGGGTATGCCAGTTATTTTTTAATTGTTCAGGATTTTGTCAACTGGGCAAAAAGTAAAGGTATCCGGGTTGGTCCGGGTCGTGGTTCGGCCGCCGGCTCCCTCGTTTCTTTTGTCCTTCGTATTACCTCGATCGACCCTCTACTGCACAACCTTCCTTTTGAGCGCTTTATGAACCCCCAACGCCCATCTCCCCCCGATATTGACATCGATATTGCCGACGAATCTCGCGACGATGTTATTCGCTACGTTTCCGAAAAATACGGCGAAGACCATGTCGCTCAAATAATAACTTTTGGGACCATGGAAGCCCGCGCGTCTATTCGCGATATTGGCCGGGTTTTGGGTATGCCATTTTCTGAACCGGATACGGTAGCGAAATTAATCCCCACAGGGTTTTCTCTTGAGCAAGCACTGGTCAACGTGTTTGAGTTACAAGAACTCTATAAAGAACCCAAGTACAAAGACCTTATCGATTTAGCCAAGCGAGTCGAGGGTGTTTCCCGCCATGCCTCCGTTCATGCTGCCGGGGTTATCATCGCCGACAAACCCCTCACCGAATACACCCCCATTCAACGGGAATCCCGTCTGGGAAAAATCGTTACCCAGTATGACATGTATGCCCTGGATCTCAATATCTCCGAAACCGCCATCGGCTTGTTAAAAATGGATTTTCTGGGATTACGGAATTTATCGATCTTAGGACACGCCATTGAATTTGTTAAAAAAGAGCGTGGTGTAAGCGTCGACATTTCCGAAATTCCCCTGGATGACCCCAAAGTCTACGCTATGCTCAGTTCGGGTGAAACCACCGGCGTATTTCAGCTTGAGTCGGGAGGAATGAGACGGGTGGCTCGGTCTTTAAAGCCATCCCGTTTCTCCGATATCACCGCTATGGTCGCTCTCTACCGGCCAGGTCCCATGGAACTAATTGACCAATTTATTGCCGGTAAAAATGACCCAAAAAAAATTCATTATCCACATAATGATCTTGCCCCTGTTTTAGAAGAAACCTACGGTATCCCCGTGTACCAAGAGCAAATTCTCCAAATCGCCAATGTTTTTGCCGGGTATTCATTAGGCGAAGCGGATATCTTACGCCGTGCAATCGGTAAAAAGAAACGCTCCATTCTTGAAAAAGAAAAAAAGCGTTTCATCAAGGGTGCTCATGAAAAAGGCTACAGCAAGGCTATCGCTGAAACCATCTGGGGGTTTATCGATAAATTCGCCGGGTATGGTTTCAATAAGGCTCATTCTGCATCATATGCCATGATTGCCTATCAAACAGCCTACATGAAAGTAAATTATCCAGTTGAATATATGGCTGCCTTTCTCTCAACCGAGGCAAACTCCCATTCGGCTAATAAAGAAGAGCGCATCTCGCAAGCTATCGAAGAGTGCCGCCGGATGAATATCCACGTCCTCCCGCCCGACATAAATCAGTCTCAACCAGGTTTTTCCATTCAACCGCACGAAAAATCCCTTAATCGTCAAGCAATAAGGTATGGATTAGGAGCTATCAAGAATGTTGGCACTGCCGCCATCGAGGCCATAATAACCGCTCGGGAAACCGGACCATTCCGCTCGGTAACTGATTTTTGTTATCGGGTCGAGGGCCGTAAAGTCAATAAAAAAGTAATTGAATGTCTGGCACAAGTTGGAAGCTTCGATGTATTTGGGCCCCGCTCGGCGATCTTGTCCAAATTAGAGTTCCTCCGTACCCGGGGCATGTCGTTTCAAGCCGATACCAATACCGATCAAGAGGGTTTATTCGCATCCCAAACAGTCGAAGTTGATATCAATGATAATTTACCGCAAACACCACCCTTAACCGTCAAAGAAAAAGTTGACTTCGAAAAAAAACTTTTAGGGGTCTATCTTACCGAGCATCCGTTCGCGGCTTCCCTCGATGCGATCAAAGATAAAGTGACTGTCGATATCGCCGACCTTGACCCGTCGATCCATCAAAACGGTGTTACTTTAGGCGGCATCCTTACTCGCATTAAAAAAATTGTGACCAAGAAAAATTCCGAAATGGCCTTTATTACCTTGGAAGATAAAAGCGGCAGTGTTGAGGGTGTCATCTTCCCTAGAGCATATCAATCCGTAAATCACGCGCTCAAACCCAATGAACCTGTTGTCATCACTGGAAATATTGAATTAAGAGATGACAAGCCCAGTGTTATTGTCAAAGATATTCAATCACTCGACACCAGCCATTCCAAAACAAACGATAACGCGGCAATTGGCAGCGACAATGGCAATTTTAAGATCACCATTCCCAGAGGGACCACCAAGTCCATCCTCCAGTCGCTTGGTCAACTTCTTAAATCCCACCCGGGAGTTACTCCCGTCGAAATCATTATTCCCAATGGCCATGAGCCAACTCGCCTAAAACTTCCGTACCCTGTTTCGGTTACCCCCACCCTTAAACAAGAGATCGTAAAACTCTTAAAATCAAAAGCTATTTAAAATCTTCACATTCTTACAAGCATGTTTTAACATAAACCTTAATATTACCTGCCACACTGTAATCTCAATATGCAGGTGCTTCTTTCAGTTTTGCTATTTTTTAGTTTCTTGTTTTTCCCTTCTTATTCGGTTTCTGCTGTTGCCTATCCCAATGCCGGTTATACAAACGTGTGCGGGCAAGGGTATGAGGTTAATACCAGTGGCCATTCATGCAACCATGGCTGCGATCTCCACTCCCGTACCTGCTCTTCTAACCACCAAACCGTTGTTAAATACACCTGTCAGGGCAGGGTAGGCGAGTGCCGCAGTCAAGAAAGCAGTTTTGCTACCTCTCATTCGGTCGGCAATACGACCTGTGGTCATTCGGTCCAAATCGACGTCTTTAATAAAAATTGCCGCACCGGCGACGGTCAATGGCAGTGCCAAGCAGGGGACTTACTCGATTATTTTGTCTGGTACACTGGCGACTGCCCCACAGCTGCTCCAAAACCAACAATCGCACCAGCTACAGTATCTAACCCACCCTCGACTCCAAACCCTAGAAGTAGTTTCGATCACTATATCAAACCCCGTTTTTACCAATGCTTGTCTACATCTGCCAATGCTCTTTTCTCTTGCAACACGATCACCATCAGAAGCGGCGCTTACAGCTTCGCCCCGGCTACCGTCACCTTGCAGGCTAATTTTATCGGTTCAAACACTCGATCTTTGCACTGGGATTTTGGTGACGGATCAAGCAGCGAAACAAATAGCGCAAACGTTTCTCATACCTACCAAAATCCTGGGCGCTATGTAGTAAAACTATCCTATGTTGGTGATGATGGTCTCTGGCATTCCAACACAAACTGTGAAAGGACCGTAATTATAAAAGGTACTGATAGTGTCGTATCGAAAACCTCGCAAACCGCTATTTACGCTAAAACCCCACAACCCATTGCCTCAGCCCCAGCCAATACCAAAGTTGCGTATCTCGAATCCCAACCTAATACCGGCACCAATGGCATAGTATCGTCTTTGGGATTATTAAGCGGTGTAATCACCACCAGCCTTGGCTATTACCTAAAGCGCAAATTCTTCAGCGCTTAAAAAAATTACATGTCCTCAAAAATTAAAAAAATCGGTGTATTCAGTCTTTTTATACTTTCTGGCGCCTATTTTACCTGGTGGAGTGCCACCATCCTTTTACCGGTCGGACTAACAGAAGTTTCCTATCAACTTAAAAAAGCGACTAATTCACCTTTGTTTTCCGAAAGCCTGCGCCAATTAATCGTTCCTCAATTATCATACGCTCTTGATCTAACACAATCTAAACATCCACAAGCCGGTCTAACTATACCTTCTTTATACCTCGATGAACCGGTCGTTTTCGAAGTCAGCCCTACAAATGAATCCGAATATCTCCATGCCCTCAAGCACGGTATTGCTCATGCCAAGGGGACGTCTTATCCGGGATCCGGCAGTTTTGGCTATTATTTTGCCCACTCTTCCTCGCCCTCACTTGTAACCCAATACAATGCTGTCTTCTATCTGCTCGGCAAATTAAAACAAAATGATGAAATTGTTATCTGGAAGGATTCTAAGCCATACCATTACCGTGTGACAGAAACCAAAATCACGGGTCCCCAAGAAACTGATTTTTTTGGTGCAAAATATAAAAACGAAACAATCGTCTTACAAACCTGTTGGCCACCCGGTTCTATGTTAAAACGGCTCTTAGTATTTGCCACTAGTGTATAAAGCAGTCCAATCCTATTAACATTTCAACATTAGTCAGTAATAGTATCAATTTACGCTAACAACTCTCCATCAAACAAAACGTCCTTGTTGAGCATTTTTCCCACTTCAATACCCTGATGTGCTCTTGGTAAAATACCTTGTGCAATCAACCAATCCTAAATATGTGTTTGTCTCCGGTGGCGTCCTCTCTGGCGTTGGAAAAGGGACCGTCACCGCTGCCTTAGCTCTGCTCTTAAAATCCCGCGGTTTAAAAGTCACCATTGTTAAGTGTGAGAATTACCTCAACCTCGATTCAGGCTTGATTAATCCTATTGAGCATGGTGACCCGTTTCTCTGTCAAGACGGGGCTGAAACCGACATGGACCTTGGTACGTACGAAAAATTTTTAGATCAAAACCTGGGTATAAAAAACTTTATTACCATGGGCCAAATTTATAAAACCGTTATCGACCGTGAGCGTAATTTTGGCTACAACGGTGAAGATGTCGAAGCCATTCCTCATGTCACCGACGAAATCATTTCCCGTTGGCAAAAGGCTGCCATCGAGGACAAAGCCGATGTGGTCATCGTTGAGCTTGGCGGTACGGTCGGTGAATATCAAAATTCTCTCTACTACGAAGCCGCCCGCATCCTCACTATTACCCGCAACCACACCGTTGCCCACGTTCACGTTAGCTATTTACCCACACCCCCGCACATTGGCGAACCCAAAACCAAACCCACCCAACTCTCGGTTAAATTACTAAATTCCATGGGTATCAATCCCGATTTTATCGTCGCTCGCTCCGAATCAAGTCTCGATACGCGCCGGCGTGAACGCTTTGCCCTCTTTTGCTCCGTTAAACCCAACCACATCATCGACGCCCCAGACGTCCCATCAGTCTACGAATTACCCCTCATTTTTTACAAGCAGAAATTTGACGCCCTTGTCTTAAACGTTTTAGGCCTACCTGCCAAAGCTTCAAATATTAATGATTGGCAAAATTTTGTCCAGCGCATCAAAAGCCCTAAAGAAGGCGAGGTTTGCATCGGTATTGTCGGTAAGTATTTTGCTACCGGAGAATTCAATTTAAAAGATTCCTATGCAGCCTTGTACGACGCACTGGAGCACGCTGCTCTTTATCACAACCTAAAATTAAACATCATTGGCATCAACTCAGAAAAAATTGAGGCGATCGAAGCCAAACTTAAAACCTTAGACGGCCTTATTGTCCCAATTGGCTGGGGTAGTCGGGGGGTCGAAGGCAAAATTTTAAGCATTAAATATGCTCGTGAACAGAAATTGCCTTTTTTAGGCCTTTGTTATGGTATGCAATTAGCCGTTGTCGAGTTCGCTCGTCACGTCTTAGGCTGGCCAGATGCCCACTCCACCGAGGTAGACCCGAAAACCAAGCACCCGGTTATCCACATTATTCCCGAACAAAAGCGAAACCTGCAAAACCGTGCCTATGGCGGTACCATGCGCCTGGGTAGTTGGGACTGTCGTGTTAAAAAAGATACACTTGCCTGGAGTGCGTATGAAAAGCACGGTCAATTTGACGATATCAAACGGGGCATAACCAGCGAGCGCCATCGCCATCGGTACGAGTTTAATGACGAGTATGTTGTTGAGTTCGAAGACGCAAATTTAAAAATATCCGGTCGGTCGCTCAAAGAAAATTTAGTCGAACTAATCGAATTACCCCAGTCCCAGCACCCGTTCTTTTTAGGCACTCAAGGACACCCCGAGTATAAATCCCGCCCGTTAAAACCTCACGCTTTTTTTATTGAATTCCTGCGTGCTGCGTATAAAGGAAAAGCGAGTAAAAATTAATAACCCATTGAGTTCTCTCGGGACACCTGGTAGAATCCTCCAGTATTTCATTTAATCCCGTTATACCAAATTCTTAAAACTTTATTGTTACTTTATGGCTAACTCAATTACCTACCAAGACCAAACCTTTAACGTCGGTGACCGACTTAAAGTCCACTTAAAAATCGAAGAAGAAGGTAAAACGCGCGTCCAAATTTTTGAAGGACTTTTAATTGCGGTTAAAAATCGACTAGAAAATTGCAGTATTACCGTTCGGAAAATTGCCGTCGGCAACATTGGCGTAGAGCGTATTATTCCCCTGAGCTCACCTTCAATTGCCAAAATTGAACTTAAATCTTCTGGACGGGTGCGCCGTTCAAAACTCTATTACTTAAGAACTCGGACCGGACGACAAGCCCTCAGGGTTAAAGAAAAGAAACAAATAAAAACCCCGATGGCTAAGACAACTGTTAAAAAAACAGTTAAAACAGTTTAAAACAGAATTGTTGCATTCTCTTTCGAATTTTTTTCCTACCTTCTACAATGTGGCTATGACCACTCGCTCGGTCGGTTATCTCACCGAAGCTCGGGCCAAACAGTATTTACTAGACCTTGGGTATACGTTTGTTGCCCAAAACTTCTCCGTTCGTGGCGGAGAAATCGATCTCATCTTTTTAGACCTCAATCAACTTGTTTTTGTCGAAGTCAAAGCCCGTACGAGCGCTGAGCAGGGGAGTCCTCTCGAGGCTATTACCCCCACTAAACTCCGCCACCTCCAGCATACCGCCCAGTCATTTATGCACGCACACCCCCAATTACCCCAGTGGGGCCGATTCGACGCCGTTGCCATCGATTTGAGTACCAACACTCTCGAACATATTAAAAATATAAGCCTGTAATTTATTCCATTGCAGATAACATCTTATCCTTTGTATAATACGCTGTTCTTTTCAGGTATTCTGTATCTGATTGGGCCCGTAGCTCAGTGGTAGAGCAGGAGCCTTTTAAGCTCTGTGTCGAAGGTTCGATCCCTTCCGGGCTCACAAATTGCTTATCCATTGGAAATGGATTAACAATTTATTAGTTCACAGCAGGGTCGTACAACAGTGCGATAAACGAAGCATAAGAACCCGCTAGGCTCTTATGCGAGATTATAAGAGGAAGCGCAGTGGTTATAGGCAAGTAACATTAGTTACTCTAAAATCACGAGCAAGCTCTTATCCCTTCCAAAAAATTAACATCCGGCCCCATCGTCTAGCGGTTAGGACAACGGGTTTTCATCCCGTAAACCAGGGTTCGATTCCCTGTGGGGTCACAAATTAATCACAATAATTATCATCTAGTCGTACTCCGCCTTCTTTATAATGTTTCCCTATGCATATATAGTTGCAGACTTTGCCGCTATCAGCTATAAGCCTTGAATTTTCATTGCCACAGCTCACTATCCTTTCAGTATCACAGCAATATGTGTCATACAATTCTCTAAGATTTGTCGGTTGCTCTTTGCGCATGCAGCTGGCGTCATCTGCACATCTAGAATAGTACGCAAATCCAGGGAGCAATACTTCTTTAAAAACAATATATTCATACAATACGAATGTAATACCGATGATTATTGGAATTAGAACGATCAAAAATATTTTTTTCATATACAAATTTTATTACATTCCCATCTGTTTGTTCAGAGTCAGCCCAGCTGGCTCACCAAAGCTAGTAATCAATAGAAAACCAGATTATTAAGGTGAAGTAATGGCTCTATTTATTGCTGTTGAGCTAAGTACAAATGACTCAATGAGTTTTAAGTTGTGAATTAAGTGATCGGGATCTGAAGCAGCTCTAAGAATTATGTCAGGTGTGAGTATTTGATAGTAATAAGCTTCCCTTTCAGCTTCTTCATCGGGCATACGAGGGTATTTAAGTGCTTGCATAGCATACACTGCTTCATGAGCAAGTTGATTTGCCCACGCTCTTAACTTCCACCAATCATCTTCAGGTGATTGCACAACTACCGTTAAATCACGAAAAACATTTGTCCCAGACGTTAATGCACCTGCATCCGGCTGTTCATTAAAAAACGCTTTAAATTCATGCTTATTTCTTATCAAGACGCCCTTTGATTTTAAAACCGCTTCGATTTCTCTTATATACCGCACAGGATCATTCCATCTATATCCACATTCAGGGAGTCCATACTTTACTCTGATTGTTTCTCTTTAGTGCCAAGTCTCCGAAGGCTTAGGGCCTTCATTGCCTGCAAATTTGCAATCCAATAGTTCTAAAGTTGTTTCAAGGCCTGCCGTGTTTGCTGTCTTCTCCATAGAGAAATTATACCCAAATAACAGATATTAAACTTCAATATTTTAATAATCTTTGACACTTACTGGCTATGTGTATTAGAGATTTATATCTCACCAGAGAGGTTGAGGTAGTGTGTGTTGCCATGGGGTTCGATAAGTGTATCCCTGGGGTCACCAAAGTATAAAAGGTGAAGCAAAGAAGTATTTTTCTAGTCCTTTTTCAAATTCAAATGAACTTCCTTCTTAACCCATAAACTTGAAAAGTAAATTATTTTTACCCATCTGAGGAGGCTGCCCGGAAGTTTGAAAACTCACTAGTAACAGAAATTGAAATTACTGATGCGGATCTATTAGCGTTAACAAACGCAAATAACGTAACATTATTTCCTGATGCGGATCCATTTACCACAGATATTACGATCGAAGACATGGAACTTAATATTCCTGATGTAGTGGTTAATCTTAAATCTGCAATTTTTGAATAAACTATCGGAATTTAATGGTAACAATGGCGAAGAATCTTGCCCGCCGGATGCCTTAGTTACACTAACCCAAAGAACTAACCCGGATGTAGAAATAAAGAAAAAAACCAGGCAACACAGCAGCGCCTCATACTAAGCAGCAGTTGAGGTTACTAGCGTTATGCCCAGCCTTTTCTTAAATTTTTATCAGATAATCTAAAAAACTTAGAATTAAGTGTTCTCTTACTTAAGTCCTTAATTCTACTGCTAAGTAAAAATTTGTGCTTTAAGAAACGACGTAAATGTACTATAGGCACTCCCTGAAATAAGACTGCTCCACCCCATATCAGGAAATTGCTCCAGCTATGTGCCCGATTTTGTAAGCGCAATTGATCAAGTAGATTAAATTCAGCATTACGATTCTTTTTTTGTAAATCCATTATTTGTTGCCAAAGCTCTTCATTAGATACTGATCCATCAAATACTTGCCTATAAATAGGTAGCTCCTCCCCAAAAAATCCTTTTCCCAACCAGGTTGGCGGTTCACTTAAGAAAAATTCCATTTCGTCCGGGGTTATTTCCAAGTTAGATTCATGATAAACATCTTTTAGTCTTTCTTGTATTAAATTGTTTCCGACAGGATTTGGTGGTTCTGGAGTGCCTAAATCAGATTCTAGCCTTTTTGCTGCCTCTTCGCTTAACCGCCATCTAATAGCAGCTAATTTGTCTTTACTTTCGATATCACCTGCTGGATATCGTTCATTCAAATCTTGCATCAATGTCCGTATTATGGATGAAGAAGTTGCGGGATACTCAGATACTCCAGTAATCCTATCAACAATCAGATGGGCAAGATAATACATTCCTGATTCGCTTTTTAGAAATTCTTCTAACTTAGAGCGATACCTCCTGTCATCTGTTACCCGAGAAGTAAACTGTTCCATAGCGTCATCTTGATTCATAGGTTGTAGGCGCGTAATTAGGCCGCTTTTATACGAAATGCCATCTCTTAATAGGGCTAGGGCGTCACGTACCGCTTTTTGTGCCTGCGGATTTACTAAATCATAATCCCGCTTCCTGTGTTTATACGCTTCATCGGCAAGAAGTTTCCGAAGCTCTCTACCGTTTTCACCAGTAAGGTTCTTTTCAGTTAGTAGGCCTCTTCGAGCCATTAAAATCATATCTTCAAGTAAAACGATTTCTTGAGTAGTTAATGGGGATAGTTGCTCGCCTGTTGAAACTGGAACTGATCTTGGAGTTCTAATTGGAGCTTCACTTAAAGACCGCGGCATTGTAGGCAAATCCCCTTTACCTGGTGCTGCTTCAAGGCCACCTATACCATCAAGGTCACCAGGTAACAGTTCTATATATCCTGCTGGGTCCATAAATATCCAATAAGTTAGTAATTTATGCTTTTTTATTAGAGTCTTTAGATTAATAGTACCATCTTTTGGTAGATGTTTTTAAAAAGCCCTTTATGATATTTACCCTAATCGGATTCTACGATTATTTGCTGTTTGATTAAAAAATAGGTAAACGTTACCAGCTGGTTATAAGAGATAAGTACGAGCATGTCGTAGGTCTGGAAAAAAGCGGGTCAAGCCCACTGGCCGGTACTGATTGATTAAAGCCTCGTTAGGATGCAATGCCATTAAAAACGCTTCAGCGGTAACCCATAATTGGTTCCCCCGATATACTCAACCTTTATCGGCAGTCTTTTTTTACGAGACTCAAACCCGGACTTAACTCTTAATCGCCCCCGAAACAGTCTGGATCCTTTTGCCTAATGAAGTGTTTGACATAGTAAATGCTGCTTTAGAGAGTACTCCAACATAAAGCAGTTAGTCTTTTAGAGTCCTGATTTCAAATGGGAATGTTTTTGCTTATGTAGTCTGAAAAGTGCTTTGTATGGTAAGCGCCGTATCCATAACGTGCTCAAACTCCTTGTACACCTGCTCTCTGTCTTTTTCAGCATCTATGCATGTGTATAGCGGAAACGGGTCACCTTGCAAAATCTCATAGTGCAAACGCCAGTATTGCTCATACAGTTTAGTCAGAAAATCCATGTTTGACACTGGTCCAAGCTTTTCATTACCTCGCCTAAATGATACTTCGGGACGTACCATCACCATGATAACGCCACCAACCTGAATAGGCGTATACTCCATATAATACATCCATCTGTTCTCGTCATTCATGATGTCTGGATTAACGTCTCCTTGACTAAACAGCGCCCTTCTAAAAACGCGTCTGTCAATCTGACCCCTATCGGAAATTGCCATCCGTATACTTTGGTTTACGGTGCTAAGAGCATTGATATACCCAAGAAAGTTATTGCTCCCTGCTAACCTTGAATACGAAAAAGGGTCAGTATATCTTTCATCAGCATACTTTTCCCTGGCAGACTCAGCCCCTTCAGGAATCAAAGCAACCGTGTACCGCTCATTACGCCTCCGCAGCACACTGAGGTAACGATCGAGTATACCTGACTTACCGGCTCTTGGCATTCCCAGTACTTCAACCGCGTAAGGGTTTCTCAGTCCTGGAAACAGCTCTGTGGCCACCAATACCGTTCCTACATGTGGTATATCTGA
>CAYXRB010000004.1:48731-59377 GCA_964467565.1 uncultured Pseudomonadales bacterium
CCCCAACACTATTGGCTCCTTTTATGGTTGTTAGAGAGTATAGCATTGAAAGATGTTACATTATTATCATTTTTGGCATTCTCTACAGTATATGGATAACGATTTACCTCCTAAAGCAATCAGACCAACTCCTGAAAATTCATGTTTTTGGCAAATATCTTAAAAGACGCCGACCGGGTATTCATAAACGGCGATTTTTAGGACATCACGTATACTAACTTTTACGGGTTTATTAATTCCAAATGGAACCGGCACTTTCCTATTCTTAAAAGCAAAAACGCGGTTTACCTCTACGGCAATCATGGCCGCGAGTGTGACCAAGACAATAGAGTGAGCCTTTTTTCTGTTGCTCAAAACCGGGAGTATCATCTAACGATCGCTGATTATGATCCATTTGTTACACATGGTCACACTATTTGGGAGGGACGGGAAAAATTAAATTAAGAAATTAAAGTTGGAAATGAAAAAAAAAGTTGACACAATTTTCAATCGAAACGAGTGAATGGTTGAGCGATCAATTGTTTGGTAGCATTGACAAAGGAATTTTTCCTCATCGTTACCTAGATAATCGTGTCTTAAGAAAGTATGGTAGTACCATGCCAGCAAAACAGTACTTTAATTGCGGTCACACCCATTTGGCATTTCATAAGCCAAAGAGTCGGTATGTTAATACCGGATCAATTCGGTTCGGCCATGCCCACTTTCTAAAAATCAACGGAAGTAGTTTTAAGCTTCTTCACCAACGCTACTAAACTCTCGTCTATTAAAAACGTAATTCGCCTTATACCGTGTGGCACATATCATTATTCCTGTACCACTACTATTAAAAATTCAAGCCAATGGCTTTTACCTTAAAAATTATTTCCGGACAAATAACGTACTATACAATTCTCGACTTTGAAGAAACATTTAAAGATTCATTTACCTTGTTGGTTAAATCAATAATTTCATCGTCAAGTAAGTTTAATTCAAAAGAATCCCGATGAAGCGGGTCGCCATGCCATAATGAAAAAACAGGCGCTTTCAGCTCTTGAGTATTTAATAAATTAAATAAGTTTAGAGTGAATCGTTTAAGCAAACCATTTCTAATTGGTAAATAGCGGCTTGATCCCACCTCGCCTACAACCAAGGGTAGTTGGATGGTAGCTGCATAATCTTTTAATAAATCTTGCCACTCCGGTATAAACTGGGGGTAACCATGAAAAGATGCATAAACATCCTTTCCTGCAAAGTATTGTTCTGATACCTCCCATGGATATCGTGTCCCAGTGATGACAGGCCTTGTATTATCTTCCTGTCTAATGGCATTGAGCATCTCCAATAACCAGGCTGTGAGAATTACTCGATTCTTATCGGCTGATTTAAAAACTTTCGTCCTTGGTTCATTTGCCATCTCCCATACTTTTATACAATCACCCTGTTGCAATCCAGCGGTCATGTGCGCGTACAACGATTTTGTCACCCGCATCGCTTCTTTGTCTAGTAAAAAACCCGCTTTTGCCTCCTCTGGAGTGTCAAAAAGACTTAGAGACCAGTGATGCATAGGGGTACTTGGATAAAACACCTTTGGTTCATCAGACTTAAAACCATAATGATCATCAAGGCTCACCCATAACCACAAAATCCTGCCAAAAACATCATTTATAAATTGAATATTCCTGTTTAGTCGTTTGATTTCTTCAATATTTTCATCTATAACCTTTGGGTCAAGAGACGCGAAAATTCGAATTGTCTTAACGTCGTTTATTAAATAATGCAACAACACCCCTTTTTGTACCTCATCAGGGTACGTATGCAGGTACGGCGCGCAAATCCCCATCCCTTTAAGCTCTTGTGGAAAATTGGGCCAGCGTTCTTTAGAAACAGGCTTTAAAGTATCTGTTAAGCTAAATTGTGATGCGGTTAAGTTAAAAAGCGTATTAAGCGTTATCCAGGACAAACCGGCAAAACCACCTTTTAGAAAATCGCGTCTTCTAATTCCTTGTTCACATCCTGTCATGAACCATATTATAAGCTCTTATATAATCCAAATTATTTAAATAGTTATGTAAAGCATTTTCAGATATTAAGATGAGTATATGTTTGAAGGTCAGAATAACAATGAAACAGCCGGCAGATTAACAGGATTAGTATCCGGAATTAGGGAACGATTCATTCCAAAATTCGATCGCGGGAGAAGGGATTTTATCCGGAATACACTCGTAACGATTGCATTTCTAAAGATTCCCAAAAATTTACGGCCAAATGAAATTTCAACAGATCAGGAAAATCCGGCAATAAATGTATTAAGGCCTATAGAACCAATCATGGTCTATAACTTCCCGGCCTTCTTTGGAGAAACAGGGCTAAATCTTGACCACGTTATTGATTCATATGAAAACGCAGTTCAATCCGTGGGTTTTGTCAGCTCCCCCCATCCTCATCTTGCCAATCAAATAACTTCGGAAACTAGTTCGGCCTTTGGGGCTGCTGTTGATACACTCAAAGCATATATCAACATTAACAATGCACTTTCTGCTTCCCCGAACGCCGACTTAAGCCAAGACGAAAATTTTCGTTTCCTCTTAAACCTCTTTGACCAGCAGACAGGCGAATATAACTTGCCCATAAGCCTCATCCCACCAGATATTCAGGCTGAGTCCGGTGACCCAACCGCCACAATAAATATTGACAGTATAGCCAATCTAACCCCAGAGGAAAGAAGTCTAGCCTTGTTTGCCCAAGAGCTTATAACCTTTATCATCGCGTTATCCCGGTTTAAAAATAATCAGTTTGACCAACTAGGCACAACCACCGATCCTGCTGAACTTAATGGCGGTGCCTATGCCCAAACAATCCCTAACGCGTTTGGCACGCAACCAGACATCGTTATGGAATCATCCCCTGATCGTTTAAAAGAAGGCGGTTATTCTAATTCACTCGTTCACGAACTGTTTCACCTGCTTACGCTTTCAGATGGCGATGGCCCGTTAGCCGGCAGCCAAACGCTGCGGGAATTATTAACTGTCCATACCCAGTTTTTAAATATTTTTTATCAATTAAAAAAATCGATAGATGATGTTTCACTAGAATTCGCTTCGAAGCTACTTGAAAATGAAGAAATTACATTCGAGACAGATCCTAAAGACTCAACCCAAAATCTTATCAATATGGTCTTACATTATAGGCAACGCTCAGACAGCCAATCTTTCTATGCCAAAGTCGCCGAAGCTTTAAATGCCAACCTCATCGATCCCCAATCACCGTATTTAATTGAGTTTAATAATGCAAAATCCGAACTTGGATGGCTTCCTCCACCTATGCCTCCGGGTTATTTTTCTCAAAATGCCAACCAATTTGAACAAGCCCAATTTAAAGTTGGCTTATACATGATGTCCAAACACGGTACTGATCCCGAATTCTTAAATATTTTAAGAAAACATATTCCTGGCGTAAATTTTGCATATAATCTTGATCACTATATTGCCCGGCACCACTATCAGTTCGACGAGTTAATGGCCTTTATCGCCGCCGACGTTGTCACCAATGGCCATTTTATGAAAGTATCTCCAGAGGATCCCAATTATGTGCAATACACCGCGCTCACGCAAACTATGTTGAGTTTAGGCCGCCAACCCGGTTTAACCGTTGAGGCGGTCCAAGCCAAAATCAGGGAACTGGGCCTTAAATATCAAATCCCGCACACTCTGGATTCAAAACCTGGGTCTAGCAGTCTAGAAAGCCTGGTTGTTAAAGGTGGCTTGCTCTCCGCTGCAGCCCTAATTACCGCCATTTTTGCTACCAGGCGCAAAGCACCCCAACCTACCTCCACGTAATTTTTATACATTTCTTTTCTATTTTAGGTTTAAAGAATGCAATTGGATCATACTTTACGCCTGCTTAAAATGAGTCTTTCTTATGAGGGTGCAATGTCGTTAAAGCAGTAAATGATCTCCACTAAACCGTATGTTCTTTTAATAAACCAATAAACGTATTTGCTATACTGGCGCCTCCTTTTTTAATACTATATTAACCTGCATGATGAATCCTAAAGAAGATATTAGTAGACAGCTACGGTTAAAGCGTTTGCCCGAAACGAAGGAAGCTGTGGCTAAAGAAGTCCAATTAATTCTTAGTTCACCGGTCGCCTTGGTACTTTTACAAGCCAATCCTCGCTTTGAGCCAGTCCATGTATATGGCGTACGCGCCATGCCTACCGACCTATTCGCTCGCTTTCCAGATGAATCCGTTTTTAAAGAATTTTACGCTTGTTATCAGGATTTACGGGCAAGAATTACCTTATTACAGCAAATTGCACTGACTAGTGCCCATCAATGGCTTGACCTCATCACTCAAGAAACTAATCTTCATTTTGACCTTTTTTCTCAGGGAATGCATTACTATCTATTATCTACCGCCAAAGTTTATGGCCTCGAATTACCATCGCACTTGGACAAGATAGTAAATAAGTTAAACCCGTATTTTACCAGCACCCAATACGACTTTACTAAAACTCATCCTGCATCAATTTTTCAAAATCTAGAATATGCCGTAACTCCTGGGCACTTACTCAATGAATTAACTGCCGAAACCGATACCTTAACTTCGCACTTACACCCTTTGTTTATGTATCATGGCCAAGAGTTTCCTCAGGGAAACGACTTCTGGACCTTGGTCAGTATGCAGCCTGAAGATTTTAGCGCCAACCGTAGGTTGCCGCTCAATCGCCGATATCGTGAATGTACCGGCGTCGGTTTAAGCCGCACTTTTGCCAAAAACTTCATTCGAATCTTTGTGCCCCACCAAGGTCCGGATATAGTAACCAAAAAGTAAATGATAAAAAGTTTTCCTAATTACCCTCTCTTTCCACCTGCATAAACCGCTCCAATAAACCAATATGGATAGCATTAAACAGAGTAATGGGAGTTTTTGCCGCTTTAAAAGTTAATGTATCACCGCTACGCGCAACCGTAAGTAACTCCGGATTTAAACTTGCTAAATGTTCCAGGTGATCAAAATAAGCTTCTGTGGATGCACCCGGTTTAGGCAAAAAACCCGGCTTTATTAACTGCAACTCGCCATACGTATACACAGCCGGGCATCTGGCCTGAGGCATCTCCTTTAAATTTCTTGGTATATGGTTGGGATCAAGTTCTTTCAACCGTGAAGCATGAATTCCAAGCTCCCGTTTTGGATATTGTATGCCCTTATAACTTAAAATTGGGCAACTTGGATCATTAACTAAGTAGTGTGGCGCAAATCTTCGCTGAACTAGGTCGGGCACAATCACGCCATTGGCTGTTGGTGTTAGGAGGTGTAGCGTATGTAACAATTGGGGATTTTCTAAAATTTCCCTCACCTCTCCCAGCGTACGGTACTGTCTACCCGAAGCTATAGTGTGATATTGGATCAGTAAACGGACAATCATCAACTGTGAATGTGTTGCGTCCAATAAGGATTCATTCAAGTCATGATTAAAGTAATTTACCAAAGCTAAACGTGCAATTTTCCACGGGTCATCGGTGATGGCTAAAAGCGGTGTATGTGCCTGTGGGAATAATTTGCCTAAAAACCATTCTTCCGCCTATTCTAAAAGGTGAATTGTCTTAATTGTCCCCTCATCTAAAGTATCTAATTGGGGACGGGTTGGCTGCCGGCTTAAACGATACCTATAATACGCGATCTCATTGTTGGTTAGCTCTGGAAGGGACGAGCTATTAAGCGTAATAACCTGATCAATAATTAACGGTGCGAAATCAAGTTTTTGAATCTCAATTCGCTCATTCGCGTCGTAACATCGCATTAATGGCTGTAATAAAGTATGAAAAAGCATCGAGTCCGAAACGGTGTATTCATCTGACATACCTATTCTGAGAATTGCCTCGATGTCTTCTCGATAACCGGTACCGGAAAAATTGAGCAGTCCTTTTCTTGATTGCCTTTGAAACTCGATCCTTTGGGGGGTCAATCCTAGTTCGCGTTCTTGCATGTTCCTCTGTCGAAAAAAAATTTATTAAAATGTTCAATCCTTAGGCCGCTTATGCTATGTAGTCTGTAGGAAGGTATCTTACCCGTGCCTTAGATCAAGGTCAATGAAAACCGCTCACTGGTCAATGTTCTAATCTCTTGCGTTGCTTTATATTCCTATGTAATGATTGAAGCGTGCTTTCATCTAAAAAAATAAAAGTCGTTGTTTCTTCAGCCGTTTCAATCCTCATACTAACGGTAGGTTTATTATCAGCAAGGCAATTAGTCCAAGAAAATCAGGAATTGCGTTCTCAGGCAGATTGGCAAGATCCTGTAACGCTCTTCTCCGACAGTTTTGAGGGTGGCTTATCATCGCAGTGGTCGTCGTATAACCCAAATAATATATGCCAAATAAGGGTGCAAACCCCGGCCGAATATGGCCAATATAATACGCCCCCTTCTCCCGATGGAGGCAATAATTTATTGGTATATCGGCCTCAAGAAGCGACTACAGACTGTTATATCCAAAAGAATGTCACCGGCTTTAATACTGGGATAGTCAGACTCTACTTTTATGACAATTTAACTAACCCCCAAAACATAATAGTGGCTTTAAAAGAAAATGTTGACGCCAACGGCGACAGTATTTGGCTGGGGATGCACACCGTTCAAAACGCTCAGGAATATATGTATCAAGTTAATGGACAAATTGTTTCAACCGGGATTAAGCGCAAATCCGGCTGGCATAAACTGGAATTTTTCTTTCAAAGTGGGTACACATACGCGTCAATCGATGACTATTCCCTACGGTTTAACCAGGTAGCCACCAACCTCACGGCCATTCGCGCGGTAAAAATTGCTGCCGGGTGGAATACGGTTAGCGCCTCAAGATATGATGGTATCAGAATCGAAAATTTTAATGCCGCCAACTTTCGTACCGTAGAGGATCGGGCTCGGCTCCATTACATGACCGATCCGGCTGCCGCAGATGCCTTAGTCGCTGCCTATTTAGGCCCAACCTTGGTGTATTCCTCCGCTTCCGGTTTAGCCTATTGGAGCGATTTTCCCGCCACAACCTCGTTAGGACATCTTGGCCAACACTTACAGCGGATTAAGTTGCTTTCCTGGAACGCTCTGGATGCCAACGACGCCAACGATGCATATAAATATGACATCGTCGAAGCTGCGCTGCGTTATGCCAGCCAAAATTATCCTAGCGAAGCTAACCTGGAGGACAGCCCTTTTACCAGTTTTGTAATCCCTGACTCTTTAAGCAAAATCGTGTTAACCGCGCAAGGAAAAATCGATCCCGAAATGATTCTGTGGGCGACGCAAAAAGCCGGTAATCGCGCCAACGATCTAGATATCGAAGGCAATGGTAATAACCCGTTTTTGTGGGGGATGAATGGCATTTGGCGCGCCAATGCCAGATTCCTCTATGGCCTAGCCTCACGGGAACTACCTCATCTTGAATATGGGGTTTCCGAGTATAACCGTCGCGTTATTATCGAAAATATCTATGTTGACCCCAATAATCCCGACAAACGCATCCCCGGTAGAGGCATTATGTGGGATTATGCCTATCTCTACCATGGGAGCCAATTAAATTTTGGCGGTTATGGCCGTAATGCCGGATTAGAAGTTAAACGCATGCACGATCTCACTGTCAATACAGATTTTTCCATCAATAGCGATAAAGTCACGATTGCCAATAATTATATTGCCCAAGGCCTTTCTTGGTCTGTTTTTAAAGGGTATTTAGATCCTAGTGTCTCCAATCATTTCGCTATGCAAAAGAATTTTGAATCTACCGTCGATGCCACCCGTTTTAATCTTTCGACGCCTACCGGTTTTAAACATTTTCCCAGTGCCGATTATAGCGTCCGCCGAACCAATAATTGGTTCGTTTCGGTTCGCAATCATTCCACTCGCATTTTAAACTCCGAAGGCTACAGTTCTATGAACCCATATTGCTGGCACCAGTCCGACGGCCGCATGTATATCAGCCTTACTGGCAATGAATACTGGCAAGGCAATCGTCGGATTACCAACTGGTTTAGCCGTCTTCCTGGCACTATAGTTGAACAATTTGAACGCACCCCAGGCGACCCTAACTATTGTTCGAGTATCAACCCAGATTACTCAACCTACCATGGCTATGGGTCCTCCCAGTTTGTCGGTGGCGCCGGCAATGGTACCTATGGCGTTTCCGTCAGTGATTTTAAGGCGACCAGTTCCTGTGTAACTGCCAAACGCAGCTGGTATTTTTTCGATGAGGAAGTAGTTGCTTTGGGCAGTAATATAAATTGTGCCAGCTCCAATCCGGTAAATACGTTTATAAATCAAGTGCCTGCCACCCAAACCAATGTGAACGTAAATGGCGTTAATTATCCGGCCACTACCTGGCAAACGTATAACTCAAACTGGGCTTGGTATGACAATATTGGCTACTTTTTCCCCGTTACTACCAGTCTCATCGTCCAGCATCGGAATCAAACTCGTTCATGGTCAGAAGTCCATAGTTCGAACGCCGGTGATACTACTCTCCAAAACGATAATTTCTTACATCTCTACCTCTCTCATGGTTCTAATCCTTCACAAGCCAGCTACGCTTATGCCGTTGTTCCGGGCAAGTCGTTAACGCAAATGGCTAGTTTTGCCGGCTCAAACCCGGTTACCATAGTTAAACAAGACTCTTCGGCTCACGCTGTCGAAGATAAAAGCAGTAATACCCTCGGGATGATATTTTGGGTTTCTGGCGTCAACGTTAATGGCTATACCTCCAATAGTCCAGCAATTGTCTTAAGTCAAAAAACGAGCAGTACCAGTTTAAAACTAACCTTCTCTGACCCCAGCCAAGCCACTAAAACAGTCACGGTTACCATCCCGTACATCTTGCAGGCAAATTCCCTGCCATCTCAAATACGGATTGCCTCTACTACTGCTAATTCCACCCAAGTTACCGTTTCCGTCGAAAAGGGTAATAGTTATACGGGCACTTTTTCCATCATTCAACCCAGCCCAACTCCGACCAAAACTCCAACTCCAACCCGCACACCTACCCCCACCCAACCACCATCTAGCCCAACACCTATAATCGGCGACATTAATGGCAGCGGCAGAGTTGATTTTCAAGATCAAAATCGCTTCTTGCAGTTTTTCGACTCGCTCATTAATAATTCTATCGCTGATCTAGATCATGACGGCAACGTCGACTCTATCGATTACGGCATACTCCTCAATCACTTTGGCCTGTAAATAAGCTGGAATACAATAACCGCTTAATTTGAAAAACATTTCTGTATAAAGAATGTGTAATATTTGCTAAAAATTAGAACCATTAATATGTCAAAAGAACTAGCCCAAATGCATTACGACTTGGATCAGCCCTTATGATCAGCCATCTGTGCCACTTTAGCTCTACATAGCCTAACGGAGTACGGATTTGATAGGACCACTTAATTAAAACTCATCGCTGCCTCTAAAAGCCTGCCCGCTATTAGTAACGTTCTAGATCAGTTTTTGGTTAAAAAAAATACCCCACCTAGAGTTATTTGATTATGAAGCGGATATTGAGCATACAAACCCCGAACGTTTTTTAAGATATATATTTGCTTACACACCAGGGTGGATTAAGTTTTTTGGTGCCTTAATAGAAACTAGTGATGCTAGTTGGGACGGTGGTCGTTTTGTCAGTCACATTATCGCTCTCACTCATATAGACACGTCATGGGCTACCATCACTATCCGCTTATTAATCCGTTAAGACACCAAAAAGTTAACTACACAGTTCTAAACCAGCGCGTTGTCGATAGGTGGCCATACGCCAGCTTAACCGCTTACCTGATTAAGTAACTATGTAATTATAATTTCACCAAGGTGTTGCCAGCCTCAAATGAACATATTATTTACCCATACAAGTTGTGCACATATATAGTTCGAAATGTATACTTGTTTAGTCTCCTGGATTTACAACCCATTTTATTTAACTCATAGACAATCTACATTAGATAAATTACCTTGAGCTCTTAGTACAAACATTCTAATAAGCCGCTTAGCCTCAAGATCATGGGGTGCAAGCACAACTCTTTTACCATGAGGAGTGTCTATTGATATTTTGGTATCCTGGAGGTGCTGGTCTAACTCGATAATCTAATCTGACATATCGAATCTCAGCTCCTATCATACGAGTTACCATATCTCGTACCTCACCCTTTGCTCATTCTGCATCTAAAAGCTCTGTTATCTATGTAGGACTATGTTCTGACCAGTTATATTTGAGCCCTAAATGGTCAAGGGTGTTTACAGTTTGCATTCCTATTACTCCAAACACATCAACAATCATATTGCTCTACTGTAAATCCCTTACCAAGCATAACTTGTCATATTTTACAGATAACATGTCCTATATTAGGACATTTCCAAATATCCTGTTAGTTCAAAAAGGTAAAATTATTTTAAGAAAGTTAAAGATATTTCTTAAGGTAACAGTCATTTAAAAAGTATATGTATAAACACAATACTGAATTAGAGATTGATTAAAGTGTGGTGATATAGCTTTCTTTAGCATAAAATATATTTATGGATCATATTAATGAAGCTATTCGTCAATCCGTCGGTGACTATTCTGATGAACTTCCCATATCACTTAATTACCCTGATGTATTAAAACCACAGGGTAATTAAGTGATATGGGAAGT
>CAYXRB010000004.1:59387-67619 GCA_964467565.1 uncultured Pseudomonadales bacterium
GAGGACCCCTAGAATATATTGGCTATAATTTGCCGAATCCAAACGTCAAACCCTCGATTGTCAGCGATGAATATGGTTTTTCCATGTTTAACATAATTACTATCCCTGGCACAGAAGCTAATTATTCGAATCCGTCCGAAACCCTTGTTTCTCATGCTCCCGACTTATTACTAAAATTAGGAGCAACTAATCAAAACGTACGATTTCTCGATGAAGCTCTTCTCAGTGGAAATGGCCCCAAAGTAATAGTCAAGTTTGCCCAAGAGGGTTGCATCGCGTTCCCGCTAATTTCTATGCCCGGGTATGACAGTGCACCCGAAACTTTGGTGCGTCAAAGAGAAATGAGATTAATACAAGCGCGTAAATTGCCACAAGCTCGGATGTTGGGGACACATGACACTTTCTATGATGATTTTGAATTAAATACCGAATTGGATGATATATTTTTAATGGAGCCCAAAATAATTGATACCCAGGAAAATGGTACTGTATACGCGCATTTAGCCTATGCGGTTGGTGATCCATGGAGATATTATTGGTTGCTTGGCCATAAACCATTATCTGAAATTCGCCGTTCAGATAACAGAACGCTATTTATGAGAGTCGACTCTGGTTGCGATTCAGGGATGATCTATCACGATTTGGGCTGTGACTGCCACGCACAACTCATTGAAGCCTTGGATCAAGCTGATACGGAAAATGGCTTAGTAGTGCATATTCCATCGCAGGACGGTAGGGGGTATGGAATGGCTACCAAAATGGAAACCGAAGCAATGAAGCACGGCCAACCGACATTCCATAATGAATTTTCAACCCAAGCTATGGACACTGTTCAGTCGGCAATGAGGGTTTTCGGCGAAAATCATTTTGACATTCGATCGTATGCTGGTGTGGGGGCGTTAATGTATAAACTAGGTTTCCGTCAATTACGGGTAGTAACAGATAGCAAGCGAAAAATAGAAGGTATTAATTTGGGCGCAGGGAGCCGTTTAGAAATCGAAAGAGTACCCACGAATAACAGCAACTCTGAACATGCCAAACACTGCATTCATCATTTAAAGGCTAAGAAAGCCACTGATGGATATTATGATGACTAAGAATTCTCCGGAAGCACTCAATCTTGAGACAGAACCAGCCAGACCGGTTATTATTGACAAAATTCAAAGACGTTTTTCCGAAGTAAACTCAATGGCGGGTGTAGGCATAGATCCCGTTTGGGACCGGTTACCTCATCAAATACTCAATCCAGATGGATCTAAATCAAATGCGGAAGTTTTATTTGAATTTTCCAGACAGGTGATAAATGCCACATCTGAATATATTGTTGATTTTAAAGTCAATTCTAATTTTTTTATGGGACCAGAAGGACGCCAGGCTCTGGAGTGGTTATTTACCTTATTAAAAGAACAGCATCCAAATATTATAAGAATTTGTGACGGCAAGTTTGCCGATGTAGGACATACAGCCCAACAACTAGCAATCTACACTCTCGATACTCTAGATGCAGACGCTGTCCTTCTCAATCCATATTTAGGCTATGACGCTCTTGCCCCTTTTTTAGAGAGACCTGATAAAGCAGCTGTGCTCTGTTTTAACACTTCAAACCCCTCTGCCGCAGATATTCAAGAGTTACAACTCGAAAACGGGCAAAAGCTTTGGCACCACATCATGGAAACAGCGTTTGCAAAATGGAATACCTATGGCAATATTATTCCGGTCGTAAGCGCGACACACCCACAAAATCTGGTTGGCATCAGGGATATCATCGGAGATACGCCGGTTGTCTTAGCCGGGGTTGGCAATCAAGGCGGTGATGTAACAGCTGTGTTACAAGACGTGTTAGACAGCCAACAATTTGGAGTTATGATTTCTTCATCTCGGGGTATTATTTACCCCGAGTTGAATGAGGGTGAAGAATATTGGGATGCGGTAAAGCGGAAAGCTGCCGAATTAAAAAGTAGTATTAATACCGCTAAAAGAGCGTTGATGGGTGATAAATGATTGATAGTCAAGAAATCTCATACCCAAGAATCCGCAGTGTGGACTTCAGATCCATTGTAGACAGAATAAATTCAAGATCTACTGAAAAGGTTTCTATTACCAAGCCTTTTATTTTGCTTATGGGGCCATCCGCCTCGGGTAAATCGGAGATAATTAAGGTTCTCATCTCTAAAGGAGGCTATGAATATATTAAGCCCTTTACTACCCGTGCACTGCGTGAAGGAGAAACCGATAAGGTTCCAGTGAGTCAGCAACAATTTGACCAGCTACTTGAACAGGGTGAACTTTTTGCTGTTAATCGGCTCTACGAAGCAAGTTACGGTGCGCCAATAAAAGAAATTGCGCGAATCCATGGATCTAGAAAAGTACCGCTATTAGATTATCCTCTATCTGGTTTAGGAAACTTAGGTTTACCTGCTGAAATAACGACTATAAATATTTACTGTTTACCCTCAAATGTAGACGAGTGGTACGGGCGCTTAGCCTCAACTGGCAGAAATACTTGGTCGCGACTCAGCCCAGGCTATAGAGAGCTCTGGAATGTAGTCAATGCCTCACCAAATACTATTTCTTCTATAGATTATGCCGTTATTAACGCCGATGGCAACTCCGATCTGGCGGCTTCGCAAATTGACGACTTTGTACGGTCTAAGGTGATTTGGAAAAATGAAGGCTAAGCACAAAGACTGGCTATTTTGAATATTTGGTCTTAGAGAAACTTCCACGTGACATTTTTACTGCGGGGCGTTTTTCATTTTTATAAACCATCGGACTTCCGATTATTTGCCGACAGTGTGGGCAGTTTAAACCGCTTTCGTGTAGGGATTCTATAGGGTCAGGTGATCTGTTACCATCTCCACCCCAAACATATGCAATCCGGTCAATATAACATCGTTTTAGTGGTCCGGGGCCGTCTTTTTGATAAATTAACAGCGGTGACTGACAATTTCCGCAACCAATAAGCAACATTTCTGAATTACCCCCACGTACTCTCGAGAAAGCATCCTTTTTTATAGCCCACACCCCTCCCTCTGGAAGCGTCACATCTCCTTTTACAATAGCTTGTCTTTCGATATCATCCATGCTCAAACCATGATCTGTTTCATTCATATTATCTTAAAAATTTATACTATTGTACACAGTATACATCCCGTGTCAGAAAAAAATTATAGTTAGTTAATAAAAATCGAGTCCACTAAATACGCTTATTAGGGATTTTTATATAAGAACAGGTGCGGATTATCACCACGGTTATATTACATACCAGTAAAAAATCCCTAAGTATGCCGCATTTTGAACTGCCAAGCTTTAAAAGGCCAGTAATTGGAGCCAGTGAAAAACTAGTTGCCATTTTGGGCGTTCCATTCGTTGGCACGGTTGCACTGCTAACGCTTGAAGTAATGAATAATATTCGAGCTAGTCAGGTAAACGATCCTGTCTATCAATACGGTACACCAGGTATAAATGTCTACGAGCCAACTGCCACCGCCACGCCTCCATGGTTGGAATTGCCAACCGATTCCATTCAGCCATACTGTATATATGTAGTACCAGGCAACAGCGTTATTCATATTTTAGTTAACAATGAGTACCCCAGCAGAGAAGCCATGCAAGTACCTGTCACAGTACACCGTAACGGTGATCTTGTCGCCGAAGGTACTTCATAGAATGAACCTGTTCATGGAGCTATTTTTCCCGGTGACACTGTCTGTTTTCCCCAACCTTCGCAAAACAAGTTTTTTAGAAATCACTTATGTTTATAATTGCAAATTATAATTTCTTTGGATAAACAATATAGAGTATAATATTTACTCTTAAATATTTTTATAAGAGGTAAGAAATATTCTGATAAAATAATATACTCATTTAAATAATTAACATTGCCTAAGATTTTGCTCTCTCAAAACGTGTGTAGAGAATTTATTGTAGCCTAAAATTATTTCATCTAATAAACGGGATTTTAAAAGAATATACATAAAAGAGTAAAAAATATATTTTATAAAACCTATAACAATATTTGCTAGCAAGTCAATTAACGTGTATTTTCTAGGTAGTTAAAAATTCCATTGATGATCCAAAATATTGCATTGACATATCAGATGTGCTTTGTATAATCACTACTATATTCACATTTAGGGAAACCTTATAGTAGTAGAATGACTACAGAAAAAAAGACGGGCTGCATCCCGTCTATTTTGGTAAGTACCCAACCCTAATTTGCACTTTAATAAACGGCGTCAGTATTGACATTTTTACGAAGTCAAAACAATTTTTTAAGAAGACTTCAAAACCTACTACCCGTTTTAGTATTTTTGCTTTTTTCGAACCCCTTCCTCTAAACTTTCATACGTTTTGTAATAAATAATTTTATTTGCCCTCTGCCAAAGGTGTTGATTGCTTTTGCTCTCTTAAGCAAAGGCGGCATGTGTATGGATGCCGTTTTCGCTTTGGCAGAGCAAAACCTACGTTTTACTCAGTCAATCGTTTCGATGTTAAACCATCCGCACTAGCCGCGGTGGTTTGTCGTCGCAACACGCACTTTAACAAGGGATGCAATAGAGAATACTTTCATAACACAACACGTCACTTTTCTAAACAATTTTGTCTCGACTTAATCTTTTTTAGCTAAGGCTTGGCCAGTATTTCAAGTATGCACACTGGAGTATTGACCGGGCCTTACGCTGAAGAAGAGCCTATTGAGCAGAGAAAATTAAGGAGAGTGACTATCGGAAGCTTTAAGACGAAGTGACCCCCAAACCCACATCATCAACAGGGGAGCCTCGGCCGTTTCTCCTCTGTTGAAAAGGAGGAAGTAAACGTGGCCGAAGGTAAAAAGAGCTTGGTAAGCGTGCCAAATTTTGGCCTAGTCAAAAAACTAGTCCTCGATCCGCGCGTCCCCAAGCTCAAGAAGCTGGTGCCCATCGCAGCAATACTTTACTTGCTGTACCCGGCAGATCTTCTCCCGGGATTACCCTTTGATGATTGGCCTATCGTGATGTTCGCCTTCAACTGGTTTGTGCGGTCAACGCCGTTGCCAATCAGGAGATGGCACCAACACCAGCAGTTTGCCGACGAGCTTCGTGAACGCGGCCTCGAAAGACGGTATCGCGGGTACGAAATCCTCGACGACGGCAAGCAACTCTACATCCAGCAGGGAGCAAACGGCTGGGTGCGCCGAGCCGAAATCCGGCAAGACGGCAGCCTCTGGATAGAAAGCCCTAGCGGCGAATACTACCGCCTCGACCAGCGGGAGGGGTGAGATGGAATTACCACTCATCCTCTTCGTTGCAGGCTTGGTTTTCATGTTCACGCAAGGTCCGAAGAAATTCGATCGCCGTAAACGCTAACCCTCCCCCCAAAGAAGGTCCGGAACCAAAATCCCGGACCTTCAAAGGAGTTAACAATGGCTGGATTCACACCCGAGGAAGCGAGGAGATTTCTGCCGCTTTTTTCATCCTTGATGGAATGGTGGCAGCAGTTTCCCGCAGAAGCGGAGCTAACCCTGACTCCCATGGGGGAGTACCTAGAGGTTAGTCTCCAGCTTTACAAACAATTTCGCCGAAAGTCATTAGTAACCATCCTTCGGTGGGGAGATGGCCTGCTTTATTGCGGTGATAAGCAGGTAAGTGTAAACGAAATCGAAAAGAAGGTCGTAGAGGCAATGTTGAAGCCCGACTTTCTACCGCAACTAGAGGTTGACAGCAATTGTCGCCTCTGGCTCACACTACAAGAAGCGCTACAGGCCATCGAAACGAAAAAAGCTTAGTAGAGTAGATCAGCGTTACCTGGAGAAGGTCCGGAATAGTCCGGACCTTCACCCCCCACAAAAGCCAAATTTTTTAACATTCTCAATTACTCAATTCAACCCCAAACTCCTCATTTTCTTTTGCATCCCTTACACGCGAAAGCAATCAAGCATAACAGTTGATTGTTTCCGCGTAGCGCCAAGCATTAGCTGTTTGGCGTTTACAACAATATAAACGCTTTAGTAAGTTCCAGAAAAATGCTTTTCTAGAAACTTATAAAAAGCTCTGCAAATTTCTTTAATGAATTTGCAGGCACCTTAACAAGCAAGATAGAGAAATTTAACAAAAAATGTGCTGTCATCCTCAACCTTTCTAAAAAAGAGGGTACAAGTAAGGATAGTTGTACCTATTTTTACCTGTACCCTCTTCCCAAAAAAAGGGTATTTGAGCAGTTTTTATTAAGGAGAAATATAGTCCAGAAAACCAAAAAAGTTGACCTCGTCTCTGTATTCAGGTTGAGCGTTGCAGTGCGCTCGCGATTGTTGTCGAACATATAGTTAAAGGAGTGTGTAATGACAACACGCAAACAGCGGGCAAAGGCCGCGCTGGAAACCTTGGCCAAAAAAGTCAACCCCAATGCGGGCAAACCTAAGTGGGACCCCCCACTAGAGTCGTCTGCAAACGGGCGCGACAATGGCCACGTACCACAGCCGGTAAGGGCCCTGATAGAAGAAAAGTCGATTCCCTGGGACAGACGCGATGAGGATGAGCTGGATGAAGTTAGCGTTACCGCCCAAGGCCTCTTAGGCCTGGTGGTGGATCGCTACCATCACAGTGTTACCATAAAGGGACCTGGTCCAGACCGCCAAACCCCGGCCTTATTCACTACTGGCCGGAGACAAGACGGTCCCCGGATCCCGTTCGTGGACGTCTTCGGAAAAGTCCCAAGGAATCAGACTGTCACCTTCATGTGCCTGCGCCAGGCACATGATCCCGAAGCATACCGGGAGAACCGCGAAAGGGAGATGTCTCGAAGGAATGCCTTCGGCCGGAGGGTTTTAGAAACCATCGATAGGAACGCCTTCCCGCCGTGGCATAAGTTTCAGATTGCTCACCAGACAGTAGTCTGCGGACCGTCCGAGAGCATGGTCGGCCGCACCTGGGGCACGATCAATGCGTCCTTGGGGGGCTACAACCCCTCACTGGAACAGTTCGGACCCATGCTGCATGCCTACCTGCTGCAGGAACCAATCCCTCCCAACATCCGTGGACTTGAGCAGACGCCCTTGGGCGACCGTACCTTAGCCCATGCCGCTCCCAACGTCGACTTCTTCGATGACCGGGTCGAATTGCCCGACTACGGCATCACCCTCTACTTCTTCGTCGGCACGGTAATCTGGACCGTGAGGAACAAAAAAACTCACGGTCGCGTCAATGCCCTCATGGTCGTCCCGGTCATCAAAGGCCAAGAGCCAGGCATCGATGCAGTCCGCCATGACCTCAAGCAGCAGTGGGGCATGTGGCGACAGGTGCGCAACTCCGTGGGCAGCAAGAACGGAAGAGACAGGATCTACCAGGTTTGGAGATCCAGTATGATCGGGGCTGGGCGTCTGCCCCAGTGGAAGACATACAGCCTGAAGCCCGACGAAATCCGCTCACTCTGCGAACAACTGGCCGACATGACGACCACTGTGGGTGACCGCAAGGGCTACATCCACATCGGTAAAGTCCATGCCGGCGTGGTGACAACCGATTACTTCTGGGATCCGTCCAGAAGGCCTGCACTACTGTTTGTCGCTCCCACCAAACGAGGTAAATCAACCACCGTGAACCGGTTAGCGGCGCAATACCCCGCGCACCGGTTCGTCTGGTTCGCTGGTGGGTATACCGGCAAGGAAGATAGCGAAGCAAGCGTGCAGCTGGTAAACGGCTATGGCGGTACGGTTATTCCGCTCGGGTACAAAGACGCCGACGAAGACCCCCAACTTTCTCAGCTGGAGCTCTTTCGTCTCCAGGACGACCTTGAGGCCAAGGCGCGCGAAGATGCCAGATCTTTCCATGCCCAGCAGATTGCCCGCTGGCAAGAAGCCGGAAAGATCGTTGGCTTTCCCTGGGCTACGTTGTGGCTAACGGAGTCGCAGTGCAACTTAGTTTACCAAGACGAGCTGCTGCGGCTACTTCGCGAGTCCTACCACGACTTCATGATCAATGAGGACGAGCACATTAGGTTGCTCACCGTCATCGAAGATGTGTCGGCGTTTAGGCAGGAAGAAGACCACAACGTCTGGGGCCCACGATTGTCAAACACCGCCAGATCCTGGGCAAGGCGGGCATCCAAAAACGTCACCGCTGGCTACAATGTCGGCTTTGTCACTATCCTGATGACACAAGGATTTGACGATGCCAACTGGATTGAATCTGGGTTAGCCAGTAAGTTCCCTGGTGTTTTCACCATCCGCGAAGACAGGGTCACGTTGGATGAATG
>CAYXRB010000004.1:67667-69075 GCA_964467565.1 uncultured Pseudomonadales bacterium
ACTACTATCAACATCTTCCAAGATACCGAGGAGGAACAGCTGTTCGGACGGTTCGAAGACGCCCGACGGCTCGAATTCTCCAAAGGTTAGAAACTTGAGCTACTTGAAGCAGAGGTTCCTCGCATTATTCGTAGTGACAGTGACCCTGCTTCTGCCTATTGTTCTGTTCGGCTACGCCGTGCAGTACACAGTAGAACTAGGGAAACTGTACACCCTGGAGCCCGAGAAATTCCGTGAGAAATTACGTGAATATTTCGGGCTCCTAGAGCATAAGGTGAGTATCTCCGTCGGCGGGTCGGAAGACCAACCGGGGGAGATACCACCCTGGACCGGAAGCGGATCAACAAAGATTGGGTTTCACTTGGGACCTGGAGGCAATGCCAACGGTATTGGCGAGTGGATGCAGTCCCTCGACGCCGCCGGCATACCGTTCATGCTCAAAAACGTGGACTCTGCCGGGCCCCTGGTCGAAGCCCAAGCCTTAGCACGAGCTAGCGGTGTACCACACACGCTGGTATACCGCTCCAGTACGGCGGGAAAGAATGACGGCTTCGGTTACGACGTCCCCGACTACACCCGTCCGGCACAAGAGGTTGCTCAAGAACATTGGGATCGCTCAAAGGCAGCCATGCCATCGGAGTTGGACCCAGGGCTAGTCTGGCTTGAAACCATCAACGAGGTGGATAAAAACCAGGCAGGATGGCTCGGCCGCTTTGCGCTCGCACAGGCAGAGATGGCCGTAGCCGAGGGTAGGCGCATTGCCCTGTTTGGTTGGTCTTCCGGTGAACCGGAATACAGCGATTGGACAAACCCCATGATGCTGGATTTCCTTAGGTTTGCTGGTGACCACCCAAATCAGGTGGCCATAAGTATCCACGAGTACAGCTACAACGTGGACAACATCCAACAGGACTATCCCTTCATGCTCGGCCGGTTCAAAACGCTGTTCGACGTGGCCGATTCCAACGGCATTCCGCGTCCAACGGTATTGATCACCGAGTGGGGCTGGGCCTACGATGACGTTCCCGATCCAACCAAGGCTTTGCAGGACATTGCTTGGGCGGACCAGCTGTACGCGCCCTATCCACAAATCCGTGGTGCGGCTTTATGGTATCTGGGACCTGGATTCGGCGACATCGCCAACCAGGCTCAACTACTCATTGAGCCACACCGCCAGTACGCCCTGGGAGCAAGCCAATCAGCCGCACCCATTGCAGCAGCTCCTACCATGCCAGTGGCTGACCCGGCACTCAACGCCCCCAGCTCACGCCCACCGGGAGTATCCAGCCAAGACGTCGGTTGGGAAACCGATGCCAATAACTGGATAAACCTGGTGGAAGGTGGAAATGTGGACATCGGCATCCAACTTGCTATTCTTGAAAAAGATGGCAAGGAAATGGGCACCTGC
>CAYXRB010000004.1:69095-70061 GCA_964467565.1 uncultured Pseudomonadales bacterium
TTAACCACTGGCGTCAAGCCGAGTTGCGTGATTGGTCCACCGCCGGGGCCTTCCACATCCGGGAAGGCTACAGTGACTTCAATGGTCACTGCAATGGTCGGGTCGGGCTCAACGAATGGCTGCCAAGTCTGGCCCGACGGGTATGCGAAGGTTTGTCCGAGCATCAGGATCCGGCTATCCGGTCTTGTAGCTTGTACGACCTTCGTACCACGTTCCACATGAAGACATGGTTGCTCAACGACCTTGGCTACTCGTCTGAAATGACGAGAGGAGCCAAGATCGAGGTCCTACAAGGTTGGTCAGAATCGGCGCAATACCGTGAACAAATCGTCGATCGCGCCGAAGAGATCAACCGGGAAATCGCTGAAGGGGATTACAGCTCGGGTGAAGGGAACCAGAACATTGGCTGGGGCGCAGAGGTGACCTTGCTCACCTACTGGACGTACCCCGCCGATAGCCCGTTGTGGAAACACGCGGCTATCTGGCTCTTTAAAGCCCTGGGATTGCTGCCCAAGCTCACCTTTCCCGACATCGATGTCCCGCAGTGGATTCTCGATCTCTTGAGCGGTGGTGGTTCAGGCGGCGGCACGCCCCCACCCCCCGATCTCATCGAAGGGTTGCCCGTCATCACCGCCTTTGTCCATCCGCATCCGGGAGGGACCCGTACCCAAGGGTACCATGGGATCCATACCGGGGTGGATCTAAGCCGGTCCTGGCCATGCACAATGGTAAGGTTACCAGCACAGACTTTATCCAGCTGTGGGATATCCGTTCCATTAGCTGGTGGGTCACGGGCAATACCGTCGGCATCGAAGGAGTTACCCCCAATGGCGATCACGTCTGGTCGTGTCTAGGCCATGGGGCCAATGACACATTCACTGTCAAAGTTGGTGACATCGTGCAAGCAGGACAGCAGGTAATGATGTCCGGTTCCACCGGCGTCTCCACCGGCATCCACGTCCATGC
>CAYXRB010000004.1:70149-74003 GCA_964467565.1 uncultured Pseudomonadales bacterium
AGGGTCAGTCATTACAATCCTGCGCTCGGCCCTCCCAACTGCTGGGAACAGGCCTGGATCAATGGCGTGTGTACCGCCAAAATGTACTACGGTCTGCCTTGGGAAGACTGGATGGACCGTGCGGTCGCCTGCCCTGCAGAGTGGCCGCAGTGGACCACCGTCGAAGTACTGGGGCGAACCTGGACTTGCCAGGATCGCGGCGGCGCGATCGTCTACGGCCCCGATGGGATCCCGTGGATCGATATGCTCACGGCGAACGCCCTTGTACCCTACGGCAGTATTCATACTGCGCGTGTTACGTTTCCGGAGTAAGAGTGGGTGGCCCCAAAAGCCACCCTCTCTTCCCCTGTGGAGTGAAGCCTAATCTTACGTTTTTCTTGTCCAGTTCTATGGACTTCCCAAAAACTCCTTGCTTCCTCCAGTCTTTCTTGTTACCGTCGCCGGCACAAGCTGGCCTGATGAGTTCTCGAAGTTTAATTCGGGAACGAAACGGAAAAAGTACCATCTACCAAAGGCAATAGCTGCATTTGGAAAATTCGTTTACAGCGAAGCGATAGATGGGCTACTTTGCACCTTAACAACACAGTTAGAACGCAAGAAAACCTTATATGTAGGTGATTGGGCGCAGAATGATAATGACTAATTCGTTATCAACCTGCTCCCAATCACCCGAAAAAGGGGCACTTGTGCAGAATTTGTTCAAGGAGAAGATAGTTCAAAAAAACCTAGACTTAGTATTCCCTAGAGCGTTGCATCGCGCTCAAACTCGATTTAAGAAGTCGCTGAAAAAGGAGAGTTGAACATGACGCAACCCCGCCCCACCCCGCCTAAATCAGGTGGAAGTGTTCGGGGCATGCAAGTATTCCTGATCGTTTTCACGATCGCCGGGATGTGGTTTATAAACGGCGGGCCGCTCGACCGGCTGCTGTATGGACAGCAATCCTCGACAGCGTCCACCCAGACCACATCTCTTTTTCCAACGTTTAGTCAGTTCGTCGCGCTCGCCATCGGCCTACTATTCGTAGCCGTCTTCATAGCGTGTGCGACACTGATTATTGCGTATGTTGTGAGAAAACCGGTATTCCGGTTATTCAACTGGAGGCGCCTGCCTAACAAGGGCGTCGAAACTCGCAACGTCACGCCCCTCCTAGAAGTAAGGGAGCACTGGTTCGCCGTTACGGCCTGGCCGCTTATCTGGACCACCATCAGTACCATCCTTATGCTGTGGCTGGTTTGGGTCGGTTATGTCATGGCACTACCCGTGTTCACCGCCGGCAGCGCCACTTTAGTGGCCGGACTCCTAGGGTTCGTCGTATCACTTCGTCTCATGGTTAGCTTTTGGGACACCGAGTGGCACAGGCAGGTGGAGACAGCCGTCTTCACACTGGAGGGCATAGTTCACAAAAAGATTAACACCCCTTTGAGCGCTATGCTGGTAGGTGAGTCTCAAGAAGCTGAAAAAGAATCCCCGATTGCTGAAATTACCGAGATAACCACTACCGACGAGGTCAATAAAAAGTTGGTCAAAGCGCGCAAGCCTGTGCCGAACTCTGGACTTCTTGAGCGCATTATGGGTTACATCGGAAAAAGAAATGGTATGGACAACATCATCATCTTCTCCCGCTACGAAGATCCAGACCAAATCTTATATGTGCCCTATGCGCAGTTTTTGGTTACATTGGTTCGCAAAACCCGTGCCTACGTTATGGCCGAAACTAGGCGTTTGGAGCGAGCCGAAAGCAAGAAGTACGACATTAGCATCGGCGACCCATCTACGCCGTTCCGGCCCGACATTGCTGTTGCTCTAATGCAGGAAGTTGACCGTCGTGTCTTGTATTGGCGCTCCTACTTCAACACTATCAGAGGTGAGCTTCTAAAACTCGGCATCGAAGTGCCACCTTTGATTGTAGGATACGACATCTGGCGTCCGCCTTATCAACTTCCGCTGTGGAATGAGGTTGCGCAGCGACAAGAAGCGGTCATCCCCCAGGTTGACATTCCTGAGGTCGATGAGGAGATGATCGACGTCTCCGACCGCTACATGAGCTAACCACCACCCCTTGCCCTGGAAGAGAGAGTTCCCCCGAACTCTCTCTCCCTTGTACTGAATTCTTCGTTCTAACTGTGTCACCGTCGCCAGCTCAAGCTGGCCTGATGAGTTCTCGAAATTATTTTCGTGAACGAAACGGCGGCCGAATTAACGATACTTTGCTTTCGTAGTATTCGGCCAAACGCACTTTAACAACAAACTAGAACGTAAAAAAGGTGATTGGGTGCAGGGTGGTACTGAATTATGTTTCGGTATCAACCTGCTCCCAATCACCCGAAAAAGGGGCATTTGTGCAGAATTTGTTCAAGGAGAAGATAGTCCAAAAAAACCTAGACTTTGTATTCCCATGAGCGTCGCATCACGCTCACCATCGTTTTCAAATGTGGTTAAAAAAGGAGAATAGGAAAAGTGAACCATGAGAGGATCAGCGTTTGTAATCCAGAGGGGTCTTCCCGAAACCCGTCCGAATTTTTACGGCCGGGAAAGTGAAGAGCCGCCGCCAGAAATGGCCGTCATCGACGATCTCTATCAGCTCCGGCTGCATGGCAAGGCAGGATTCTTTAAGGGCGTGAACAAGCTCACGCTCACTGGCTCTATCCCTACCCGCTGGGCGATACGGGCTGAAGTAACTCGCCAAGAGTTCCACAAACTCATGACCGAGTATTATCAAGCCTGTAAACTAGCTGGCGTAGTACCCAACCCCAACGGGTACTACTACGACGGTCGGGTCCTTGCTACTCCGTTTACCCACAACATTGCCCAACCAGGTTTCTTCAAAACAGGTGGGCAAATACCAGAGCCAATCGTTAGGTTGGCTGGGCTCGTCGAAGGCGACACGCTTGACTACTGCTACGAGAATGACCTACTCGTAGTCGAGTCTGTTAATGGCATAGGAGATTTCGCGTACGTACGCTCGTTAGCACCACAGGTCCCCCTCCTCAAAAAACGGCAGCCCAGGTTCATGTGGCCACTCGAAAGATTTGGCCACCCGCACGTCCCGATTATGTCGCTGCGCGGCCCGCTCTACGGCGGCGCCAACTTCTACATAATCGGCGACGGCCGGACGGGCAAGACCACCATGGAATTACTGGTGTTAGATGCCCTTGCCAACATCGCAGAGCGTATGCCGTGGCTGAATGTAAGCATGGTCATAGCATTCATCGGCGATCGCGAGATCGACGAAGAAGCTTACGAAGACTTACTGGCGGCCCACCCAAAAGCCCACATGGAACTGTATACGGCGCCCTGGGGTTTAAGCAACCCCGACATCTACGTGGAGATGTCATTGTTCTCCTTATCGCGCGCCATACGTTTGATGTCTATGGGCAGGAACGTCGTGATGGCCTGGGACAGCCTAGCTCGAGTCCTTAACTACCACTCATCAAGCACTTACGCGCAGCAACAAGACGAAGATGGGAAGGAGAAGGATGATGGCTTCATCTCCACGGGGCTTAAGCGATCGTCTCTTATTGAATTCCTGCCGCGGCTTAACGGCTTCTACGGCTGGATCGACGAGAGCATGAGCTTTACCCAGTTGGCGACTATCCTCGCCAACAGCAAGTCGGGTGCGGCATCGGCCGGATGCCGCGACTTCGGGGTACCTCAGGTTGATCTTCACCCCCCATGCCCCGAGGCCTTGGGTAGACGTTTCCGAAACACATGCAAGGGCTCTGGTTACCCCATGGAGAAACTATGATCCACGCCCTGCTGCCCATGCCTGGGAGATGGAACTCGTCGACCAGGTTATGTCATTCGGCGACAGGGAAAGTGGCGATCGGCTCTTGGTACTGCAAAAGTGGGTCGA
>CAYXRB010000005.1:0-6709 GCA_964467565.1 uncultured Pseudomonadales bacterium
CGAGAAAGAAGCAAGATAATGGGTTAGAGGGAATAAGAAAAGATGGAGTAGTTATTTCGACTGCCTTGAACCTCACTGATTCAAGGCGCGTTCAGGATGACAAGCTCGAATTTGCCAGCCTATCGAGCTTGTCAAATAAGAGTGAACCGTTTACGGATAATGGCAACGGCATTATTGGGAAACCTTTATATAAAGTGCACCCGCAAGATTTAACGTGTGCCGAGTGCGGCGCGGCTATGATTTTACAGGAAGGTTGTGCCACCTGCCCCGTCTGCGGGAGTACTCATTGTTCCCTATAGATGTAAGCAACGAGGTAATGAAGAAACCCCGTAGGACGCGGCAAGAAAGGTAATTAGGCTATGAAAATGCGCATTGGAGCAGTAGCGATTATCCGTGACCATAAAGGTCGGGTGTTGCTGTGTAAAACGCCGATTAATCGTGGCGTATATCCGGGACAATGGTCTATTCCTGGTGGAGGATTGGAAGCGGGAGAAACCATGACGGAAACGCTGCTTAGGGAAATACGAGAGGAAGTTGGTTTGAACATAGGTACTATTGAGCCGTATTGGTTTCAAGATGACACAAGGGAAAAGATTTTTGCTGACGGACATAAAGAATTGTTGTATATGATTCACTTAATATTTGACTGCAAAGCTGAAAGTGAAGAAGTAAAGATAAACGATGAGTTTGAGGAATACGCTTGGGTGGAGGTTAATGATCTAAAAAAGTACGACCTTAATGCGGCAACACAGAAAACTTTCTTAAAGAAAGGGTGGTTGTAGGCGTATGAGCTTGACCCAAGTGATAAAACGAAACAGCACACGGCAAGTGTTTGCAAAGGATAAAATCGAGTCGTCGATTACTAAGGCCGGCATGGACACCGGGGAATTTAATGGGACGGTATCGAAACGGATTGCTACATTGGTGTTATCAAGACTTAAGGAATTAAAAACTAATGACATATCGGTAGATGATATTAGAAACATAGTGGAGCCGGAATTGGCCAATGCGGGGTACTTTAAAACCGCAAAGCACTATATTTTGTACGGGGCTGATAAACCGCAGTTACAGAAAATTAAGCAAAAGACTGTTGTTGAACCAGCGTTGACGGATATTGCCCGCGAGGTAATGGCCAAACGCTATTTGCGCACCGACATGAATGGTGTCGTGACAGAAACACCAGGAGAAATGATGTGGCGAGTGGCGCGACACATGGCTAAGGCAGAAATTAACTGGCCTTCTTTTGCTAAAGAGACGGTAGATACACAATCCTATCCATTGAATGGGGAAGCGGTAACTTACTGGGCGGAACAGTTTTTTGAGAGAATGGTGAATTGGAAGTTTGTGTGTGCGGGTAAGGCAATGTTTGAGGCGGGGAATCCTGGGGGAACTGGGCAATTATCGAGCTGCTTTGTATTACCAATAGAAGACAATATACATTCGATTTTTAAGACGTTGGGGGACGCGGCAGTAGTGCACAAGAACAATGGCGGGACGGGATTTAATTTTTCGCGGATTCGACCGCATGGAGATAAGGTTAAGAATGTGCCAAAAGCTGCAAGCGGGCCGGTAGATTTTTTGCGCGCTTACAGTGCGGCGCTGGGACAAATTTTACAGGGGGCTAAGAGGCAGGGTGCGAACATTGCAATTTTGAATGTTGACCACGTAGATATTGAGGAATTTATTCGCTTAAAGACTGAGGACGGCACCATTAAGAACTTTAATATATCGGTAGGGGTAACGGATGAGTTTATGGAGGCGGTGTTAAAAGATAAGGAGTGGGCATTAAAAAGCCCGCGAAATGGGGAGGTGTGGCGTACAGTCAACGCCCGAGATTTATTTGAAATAATTGCGCTTAATGCCTGGAGAACAGGGGACCCGGGTTTAGCGTTTTTGGACCGGTTGGAAGAGGATAATCCTACCCCGTCGATAGGAACAATTGATGCGACAAACCCCTGCGGAGAGATACCCCTGCTCCCTTATGAGAGTTGTAATTTAACTTCAATTGTATTGCCTAAGCATTTGGTGCAAAACGAAAAAGGCAAGTGGGAAATGGATTGGGACGACTTGGAGCGGAGTGTACGCTTAGGGGTGCGGTTTTTGGACGATATGATCGAAGTGAACACTTATGCCTTGGATTCGATACGACAAATGGTGAAAGAGGGTAATAGAAGGATCGGTTTGGGAGTGATGGGTTTTGCCCATATGCTGTACCGAATGGGTGTGCCTTATGACAGTGATGAAGCGGTACGGCTTTCGACACAACTGGCAAAATTTATTCGAAAAAAAGCTGAGGAGGCGAGCCTAGAGTTGGGGCAGGAGCGCGGGCCGTTCCCGAATTTTGACATAAGCGTCTATGCCGGAAGTGCGGAGAGGTATCGAAATTGTGCGGTACTGATGATTGCACCAACCGGGACAACTTCGCTGATAGCCAATTCAAGCAGCGGGATTGAGCCGGTGTTTAGTTTGGTAACAGTGCGGCGGTCGTTTAATGAAGACTCGAAGAAGAATGCACCTACTAAAGAGTTTACGATAGCTGACCCAGAATTTGAGCGTTATTTAGCCCAAACTTTTGATGCCAAGACTCAGGAAAAGATAAAGAAACAAATTGTGAGGGACGGGGGTTTGGACAAGGTTAAGGAGATACCGTTAAAAATAAAGAAAATATTTACGACGACACATGAGATCGCGCCTGAATGGCACGTTAAGATCCAAGCTGCATGGCAAAAGTGGATTGATAACAGTGTGAGCAAAACAATTAACTTTAGTCACTCGGCTTCGGTAGAGGATGTTAAGAAAGCGTATATGCTAGGGTGGAAACTGGGTTTGAAGGGGATCACTATCTACCGTGATGGTTCGAAGATGGACCAAGTGTTAAACGTTAAGGGAAAAGAAAGTAAATTGTCGAGGGATGCGCATGTAGACCATTATTCGATGAAGCCGGCGACGGCAGAAAAGCAAGTTTGCCCGGAGTGCGGGGCGGCGGCCCATTATGCCGATGGGTGTGTGAGTTGCCCACAATGCGGGTGGAGCAAGTGCACGTTGTAATAAAGTTCTAAAGGTACTCGTAGTACTAGAGGTACGAAAGGCAATCAATGGATTTAAAACAGTTACAAGAGCGAACTAAGGCAGTGCGAGACACTTTCCCTAGCTTGCCCAGGCGGTGATGTTTGTGGAGAAGCGGAAGCAGTCGAGTAACCCTGCCAAGCAAAAGCAGGTGGAGCATATTGCAAATGCGTTGGGTGATATTTTGTATGACGTGATGCTTTTGGCAGAAGAATATGACTTGGTACTGGATGACGAATACCAGAAAGTATTAAAGGAGCTGGAAGAGCGAAATAAGAAGGGGGAATTTAACGTGTCAGAGAAATAACTTATGCCAACCCAATCAATCCCTACTACTGTGTTTGAAAACCCTGTCTTTACAATTCAGGAGTTTGACGTGGAATTTGAGAACGGGGTAAAGAAAACGTTTTCAAAGCTGGTCAAGAGTGATTCGGTGGTAATAGTACCGGTAACAATTGACAAGAGAATCGTCTTTATTCGAGAATACCATGCTGCTGTAAACAAGACTTTTTTAACGCTACCGGGAGGAAGAATTGATGCAGGTGAGGACCCTGAAAGTACAGCTTTGCGGGAACTGGAGGAAGAAACGGGGTATAAAGCTGCCGAAGTGGCCAAAATTACTGAGCTTTTACTGTCTCCAGGCTATTTACAGCAAACAACCTATGGATTTATGGCCAACGGTTTGACGAGGACAACTACTAAATTGGAGGAGACTGAGAGAATTAATGTGGAAGAACATGCGATAGGCGAACTAGAGCAGTTAATTGAGATGGGTGAGCTCTGTGAAGCGCGTGACGTAGCATTATGCTTGATGACGGAAAGGTTACTGGCATGAATGATACCACGACAACAATCCAACAGATTAAGGAAAAAGTGAAGCAGTTTAGGGAAGAGCGAGGGTGGTTGGATACCGACCAGAAAGATATAGCCATTAGCGTGTGCTTGGAAGCGGCAGAACTGTTGGAGCACTTTCAGTGGGCACAAACAGAAGACGTGATGCATGATGAGCGGTGGCGAAAAGCAGTGGGAGAAGAAATTGCTGATGTAGTGTTTTTGCTCATGGAAATGTGTGATAGGTTGGAGATTGATTTAGCTAGTGCATTCGAACAAAAGGTGTCTAAGCAAGCGCAAAAGTATCCGGTGAGCGATTTTAACCCAAACTTAACACGAGCGGAGCAAATGCAAGCATATTATCGGGTAAAAGCACGAACGCGCAGTGATCATCCATTCGCAGACATGTTAAAGGAGGAAGCAAGTGATGAGTAGCGTGGCACTTAAAACAGAACTAGAGCAAGTGATGAAGCGAGATGGCAGGATCGTGGCGTTTGAATCGAAGCGGATTGTGCGGGCGATTGGTAAAGCGGTGGCAGAAAGTAGTGAGTTTGATGAGAAAGAAGCCAAGCGTTTATCGGGGATTGTGGTTAATTTGCTTAAGAAAACAAAGAATTCGCATGTGCCAACTGTAGAAGAAGTGCAGGACATTGTGGAGCAAGTGCTGATGGCTGCGGGATACTACGCCACGGCTAAGCGGTACATTTTGTACCGCGAAGAACACCGGCGAGAGCGGAGCGCGCGAAGCATCATTGGAGTAGAAGATGATTTAGGTTTATCGATAAACCAGCTAAAGGTAATTGAGCGGCGGTATTTGTTGCACGACGAAGAGGGAAAGGTAACGGAAACACCCAAGCAGTGGCTGACACGGGTGGCCAAGACACTAGCAGTAGTGGAAAAAAAGAAAAAGTACTGGGAAGAGCAATTTTTTACCATAATGGCGCGGTTTGAATTTTTGCCGGCAGGCAGAACCTTGAATAATGCGGGGACGGCGCAGAACCAGTTGGCAAATTGCTTTGTGTTGCCTGTGGAAGATAGCATTGAGGGGATTTTTGACTCGGTAAAGTGGACGGCTTTAGTGCATCAGAGTGGGGGTGGGACAGGGTTTAACTTTACCAGCTTGCGCCCCGGGGGAGATGCGGTCACGAAGAGTGCCGGGGGTTTTGCTACGGGACCAGTGAGTTTGATGAAGGTGTTTGATGTAGCGACGCGACAAGTAATGCAGGGAGGAAAGAAGCGGGGGGCAAATATGGGGATTTTAAATGTGGACCACCCCGACGTGATGGAGTTTATAACGTGCAAGACCGAAGAGGGCGAGATTGCCAACTTTAACATTAGTGTGGGGATTACCGATGAGTTTATGAGCGCGGTAGAAAAGGATAAAGAATTTGCGCTGCGAAACCCACGGACTGGAGAGGTGGTGCAAACAGTGCGGGCCCGAACCTTAATGGACCAGATTGCGACCTTGGCTTGGCGAACCGGAGACCCCGGGATGATTTATTTGGATGCGATTAACCGGAATAATCCCTTACTGGAGTCGCAGGGAAGGATTGAGGCTACTAATCCATGCGGAGAACAGCCGCTGCACCCGTTTGATGCATGTAATCTGGGCTCGATAAACTTAGCTAAGTTTATCGAGAAAGACCAAAATCCAAAATCCAAAATCCAAAAAAATTCCAAAAATCAAATATTAAACAGAATAAGCTGGAAGCGGTTGGAGGAGGTAACCAAAATTGCCGTGCGAATGTTGGATAACGTGATTGATGCGGGCAAATACCCATTACCCCAGATTGATAAAACGGTAAAGCAGAATAGACGCATTGGCCTGGGGATAATGGGTTGGGCACATATGCTGTTCCAGCTTAACGTGGCATACAACTCGGATGAGGGCGTGGAGTTGGCTAAGCGGGTGATGGCGTTTATTCAGAAAGCGAGTTGGGAAGCGAGCAGAGATATTGCCACCGAAAAAGGGGCATTCCCCAGGTGGAACGAGAGTGCGTTTGCTAAGGGGTGGGACCCTTTGACCAAGCAGTTGGAGAAGGGGAAGAAGTGGAAAGTGCGCAACGTGGCGATTACGACGATTGCCCCCACGGGAACGATTAGTATGGCAGCCGATACGAGCAGTGGGATTGAGCCCGTGTTTGCGCTGTCGTTTGTGAAGAATGTGGTAGATGACTCTGGATTAACATATACCGACGCGTATTTTGAAGAGGCATTGGAAAAGACACAAGACACAAGACACAAGATACGGGGTTCCTAAGAGTATAAAAAAGGTGTTTGTCACCGCCCACGATATTAGTTGGGATTGGCATGTAAAAATGCAGGCAGCATTCCAGGACTATATTGATAATGCCGTGTCGAAAACAATAAACTTACCCGCTTCGGCTTCGATTGATGACGTGATGGCGGTGTATATGGCAGCGTGGAAGAGTGGGTGCAAGGGGATTACGGTGTATCGCGATAACAGTAAGGAATACCAAGTTCTCGGCTCCGTCGATCACAAAGTCAAAGATCAAAAGTCAAAAGTCAAAAGTAAATATTTGATCCAAAGCAAGCTAAAGGTAAAGACGCTTAAGGAGCGGGCAGCAGAGGGAATCGTGCGGCATGATCATAAATCTACGACATGTCCGGAATGTGGGAGCGAGGCGACGTTAGAAGAAGGGTGTGTGTTGTGTCATAACTGTGGGTGGAGTGCGTGCTCGGCATAAAGGAGAGAGATCCTTCGGCTTTCTGGTGGATCTAACTCCACCAGATTTGCTCAGGATGACTTGTTCGATTAAGAAGTTTATCGAACAAGTCAAGTGAGAGATAA
>CAYXRB010000005.1:6719-9487 GCA_964467565.1 uncultured Pseudomonadales bacterium
CGGCGGGTTATGCAATTGGTTTTGGCTTCGGCTTCACCGGCACGAAAAGAACTACTATCTTGGCTCGAGATCCCGTTTGCGGTGCTAAAAACCGATAGTGACGAAACGGTGTACGACGATGAGGAACCGAGTGAATTGGTTGTGAGACTGGCATCGCAAAAGGCAGAAGCTGCGGCTCAGCAAATAATGGGCGTAAAAAATAAATTATTTGACATGACGGACACGAGTGCGCAAGAGGAAAGCCTAAAGCTTCGAGATGCCGAAGTGATGGAGGGGGTGGTAGTGCTCGCGGCGGATACCACCATAGAAGTGGACGGGAAGATTATGAATAAGCCTGCAAATAAGGCAGAGGCTCAGAAAATGATAGAGATGTTATCGGGGAAAAGTCATAAGGTGTTAACCGGAGTGTGTGTGATTGATGTGGACAGTGGCGAGCGAATGGTGGAATACGAAGAGAGTAGTGTGTTGGTGCGAAATATTAGTTCTGATGAGATTCAAAAATATTTGGAGACCAATGAGTGGAAGGGTAAAGCGGGAGGATATCAAATACAGAAGAGTATGAAGGCGTTTGTGCAGGATATAGAGGGCAGTTATACAAGTATAGTGGGGCTGCCACTTTTAATGGTAGAAGATATGCTTGAGCGGGTGGGGATGGCTATTGGAGTGAATGTGCGAGAGGTGATCGAGGACAAAACGGGATACGAGAGTTAACTTGTCATTCCGGTAAAGGCTAGAGCCTTGTCCGGAATCTACAACTCACGAGTAACATGAGAGGTGGAGATCCCTGTCTACGGAGGGAGGAACGTAATAACTATAGGTTTAATTTTACTACTTTGATAGCTTCTGTAATCATGACGCGTTAATTATGCGGGGAAAATGCGGTAATTGTCTGTTTTGTGATAGCACAGGCTAAAGAAGTTTAGATTCGGAACGGTTAGGGTTGTAGTATGATGAAGCCCTAGAATGAAATATATACTCAAGTTTTTATACAAATTAGTACGATAATGATCGTTACCCCTGTATGGGTAGGGATCTTTACCGGCTAGAGCAACCGTTGGGTATGGATTCTTACACTTGTCCTCTTTTGCTAAAGCTTCACAAGGAATCGCAGGAATGACGGAAAGTAGTATGGCTAAAGAATTAGGCCTCATCTACGTGTTTACTGGAGAAGGAAAAGGCAAAACAAGTGCGGCGGTGGGGACGGCGGTGAGGGCGGTAGGTGTGGGGATGAAGGTAGCGTGGGTGGCTTGGTACAAACAGGCGAATTGGCGGTTAGCCGAAATTGAGATGCTCAAGAACATGGGAGTGGAGGTGATCTTGCTGGGGAAGGGATTCCACATAAAAAATTCGAAATCCGAAGCTCGAAATTCGAAACTAAAAACAAAAGAAATTGCGGCGGGGGCGAAAGTGGTGGATATGGCGTCGGATACCGAACACAGGCAGGCGGCGGAGGCGGCATTGCACAAAGCAGCGGAGCTGGTAAAAACCGTTGACGTTATGATTTTAGATGAGGTGAATAATGCAATTGCGGACAAGTTAATTCAAGTATCACAGGTACTACAGGTAATTCAGGAAAGAGAAAAAACACATATTATTTTAACTGGACGGGATGCTCACCCTGATTTAATCAAGAAGGCTGATTTGGTGACCGAGATGAAAAAGGTAAAGCACCCGTATGATACGGGGAAATTAGCGGTTCGGGGCTTAGATTTTTAACCAGATTAGTATAGAGTAATGGGTATATGGATCCGACAACTGCCCCAGGCCCAGATCCTGCATTGAATGCTGGACAAGCATCTGCCCAAACTCAAGTAACAAGTGACACGTTACCGGAGACAAGTTTTGCAGCACAGTCACCCAAAACATCTTTAGGTGGTGCAGTTTCGGATCAGTCAACTATTCCCTTTCCACCCCCTGCATCTCCAAAATCAGATCAGCAAGCAGTATTATCCTTTGTCTCGCAAACTGTTCCCCAAACCTTAAAGTCAACAGCACCTCCAATGCCAGCGGCTAGGTCAGATTCACTCCTAACTTCTATACCTCACACTCAAGTTCCCGTTCAATCCCAACTTGGAAATAGTCCTCAACAAACGAACCTACAATCCCAGGCTCAGGAGGATGTGGCCGCAGCAGTGGCGATGCCAGTCGTTCAGGCAGCGGCAGCGCAGACGTTGATAGAACCAGAAACACCAGTAGGGAGTGCGGCGGATAAAGAACGAGTGGGTGGTAGTGCGTTAAAAAGTGAGTATTTACAGGTGCCGGATGTGGGTGAGGTTAAAGAAGTTGAGCCAGACATTGAGAAATGGTTAGAGGAGAAAGAACAAGCAGGGGAAATAAAAATACCGGAAGCAATAAAAGACGAACATGGGGCGGTGGTGTTGGATAACGCGCCGGCCAGTATCGTTCATGATCAAGTGGTAGTGCCAATGTCACACCAGGCAATGGTGGCGAATAAAAAACAACCAATTGATAGTGCGGCAAAATGGTTGGCATATTGGGTGGAGCGAATAGCAAAAATGTTTGAGGGGCGAGTGAAGTTTAAAGAGGGTTAGGAATTACTCTACCTGGTAGGAAGTAGCCATAGTAAAATCAGTGTATGCCCGAATTTTCTTTGCTTATCAGTCAGCTTGTATACTTTATGGTTATTGCAGGCTTGTTGGTAGTGGCGCTGGCAGGTTTAGTCGGTTTGGCAATTTTAGGTTTCCAGTTTTGGCGTCATCGAAAGAGGGAGCAATACAGCCTGGATTTTGAGGTACTTGAGGTACGGG
>CAYXRB010000005.1:9497-15812 GCA_964467565.1 uncultured Pseudomonadales bacterium
GCGGATTTAATCAATGAAATTAAAATTGACGCGGCTGAGCAAATGTTCTCGTCTTTATACACACTGCATAAAAGTAAATGGGAAGCGTTTTTACACCCTCAAGACCACTTTAGTTTTGAGATAGTGGCACTAAAGGAGGACATACGTTTTTACGTAAGCGTACCGGAGAAGTTGAGGGACTTACTGGAAAAGCAGATTTATGGAGCCTATCCAACAGCAGAAATTACCCAAGTGGACGAGTACAACATTTTTTCAGAGTCGGGGAAGGTGGCATTTGCCTCTCTTAAGCTTAAGCATGCAGCCTATTTACCGATTAAATCCTACCGCGAATTACCAACAGATGGATTGAGTAGTTTAACGGCACAATTGGCAAAAATGCAGGATGGTGAGGGGGCAGTGGTACAAATGATTGTGTCGCCGGCTAATGAAAAATGGTCCCATGCTGGAGGCCACTACGTGTCGCACACCAAAAAGAATGAATCGGACCCGGAGAAGGCAAAATTCCAGATAGACCAAAAAACATACGAGGCGATTGATAATAAAATTGGTAAGCCAGGATTTGTGACCTCGTTACGCGTCGTGGTGTGTGCACCGACAAAATATGCTGCCGAGGCCCACTTAAAAAATATTAAGGGCGCGTTTGCGCAATATTCGTCGAATTTAAATGGTTTTGGTAAAGCCAAAATATGGCTTAAACAGTTGTTTATGATCGATTTTATTTACCGTTACCAGCCTGTATTTAATCGGAACACAAGCATACTCAATTCAGAGGAATTAGCGACAATCTTCCACTTTCCCAACAAAATGATCGAGACACCGCACATTCGCTGGCTTAATTCCAAAAGAGCGCCAGCCCCGGCAGAAATTCCTCAGGAAGGATTGTTTTTGGGAATAAGCCGCTACCGCGGATTGACCAGAAGAGTGCACATCAGCCAAAAGGATCGGCAACGACACATGTACATAATAGGAAAGACGGGTGTGGGTAAATCGGAATTTATGACGGAGATGATTTTGCAGGATATTGAGGCAGGCAGGGGGGTTTGTTTTATTGACCCGCACGACACGGTGGAGAAAGTTTTGGAGATGATCCCGCCATCAAGGGCTGAGGACGTGATTTACTTTAACCCGGCGGACATCGAGCGGCCACTGGCGATGAACATTATGGAGGCAGATACCGAGGAGCAAAAACATTTTGTGGTGAGCTCGATTATTAACTTGATGTATAAACTGTATGACCCGCACAAGACGGGGATTATTGGACCGCGGTTTGAGCACGCAATTAGAAACGCGATGCTAACGGTGATGAGTGAACCGCAGGGAGCGACGTTTATTGAGGTGGTGCGGGCTTTGACTGACTCGCGGTATGTGCAGGAAATGCTGCCTAAAGTTAAAGACCCGATGGTGCGCCGGTACTGGACAGACCAGATTGCACAAACGAGCGACTTTCATAAATCGGAGGTTTTGGATTACATTGTGAGTAAATTTGGCCGGTTCGTGACGGATAAAATGATGCGCAACATCATTGGTCAATCGAAGAGCGCGTTTAATTTTAGAAAAGTGATGGACGAGGGTAAGATATTACTCATTAACCTGGCTAAAGGGCGGATTGGTGAAGAGAACAGTAACTTTTTGGGACTAATTTTAGTGCCTAAGATTTTGATAGCGGCAATGAGCAGGCAGGATGTGCCCGAAGCACAGCGGCCAGATTTTTACTTATACGTAGACGAGTTTCAGAACTTTGCCACACCCGACTTTGCGGTGATTTTGTCTGAGGCGAGAAAATACCACCTAAACTTAACCGTAGCGAACCAATTTGTGGGGCAGATGGAAGAAGAGGTAAAACAAGCGGTGTTTGGCAACGTGGGTAGTTTAGTAACCTTTAGAGTAGGTGTAACGGACGCGAACTTTTTACAGCACGAGTTTGCGCCCACGTTTAACGAAAGTGACTTGACCAATATTGAACGCTTCCATGTATTTATGAAAACGATTGTAAACAACGAGCCGGTGCCGCCATTTAGTTTGGATTTGACGAAAGACATGGATGCGGAAGCGAATCGGCGAAACTTAAAGGTAGCGGAGATGATTAAACAATTGTCACGGCTTAAGTACGGTAAGGATAGGGATTTGATTGAGGAAGAGATTGTGTCGAGGGCGAAACTGTAAACGGCATATCAGAGAGTCGGAGAATCAGCTAATCGGATGATAAAATACCTTGAAACGTGCGGGAGTGTAGCTCAGCTGGTTAGAGCGCGAAGCTTATACCTTCGATGTCCTAGGTTCGAATCCTAGCACTCCCACTCTAAATGGATAAAGTATAAAGAAATAAGGGATGAGGCGAAAAAAGATAATTTTTGAGGTTAGGGCTCTTGGGGTACTTGGGTGAGCTCAGAATTGAGGAGTTTATAGCTCCTCTAATTTGATGGAGTCTTTTTCGGCTTTGTCTTCGATTAACTTTAAGTATTTTTCGGTGGTGGAGAGGCGCTTGTGGCCAACGAGTTTAGAAACATACGTAAGCGGAGTACCCGAGCGGAGTTGGTGGATGATAAAGGTATGCCGCAGGTCGTTGACCTTGGCATTTTCGATGCCGGCAAGCTTAAAGTAGCGGTCGATGGCGGTGCGGATGTTGCGGACCAAGAAAGGGTGGCCATTTTTAGTTAAAAAGAGAGTACGGTCATCGGCTACGGGACGTGTATCCGTATATTCTTGTAGCGAGCGCACGGCGGGATCATTTAGGGGAATAGTGCGGCCGTCGCGGGACTCGTAGGCACGAATGTAGGCGCGCTTTTTGTTTAAATCAATATCGTCGATTTGAAGGTTAGCGACCTCACCAATGCGCATGCCGGTTTGTAAAAGCACCTCAATAATGGCAGACATACGCTTGTCGCCCCTGGCGGCATCGCGCAAGGCGCGGTATTCGACACGAGATAACACTCGGGGAGGGGCGATATCGTATTTAGGGTGGGTAACCTGGGTCGCGGGGTTGTCGTTTACGAAGCTGTGGGCTTTTAAATAGCGAAAAAATGATTTTATAGAGTTGACTTTGCGGGAGATGGACTTGGCGGTATATTTTTGATTTTTTAAATGGACTTTAAAATTTTCAATATCTTGAGTAGAAATGACACTCGGATCAAACTTATGCAGAGAGGTGGCGTATTCAATGAGCTGGTCAACGTCTTTACCATACGCCAGAATGGTAGCGGTGGCACGTTTTTGACTTTTAAGTTCACTAATAAAGTTGTCGCGGGCTTCGCGGAGTGTAATTTTCTTTATGCCTTCAGCCATACCATACTCTTACTGGGCTTGACTTAATCATGATAAACTGACACAAAAGATGGACAATACCATCTGTACAGATAGGCTTATAGTACCATTTGGGCGGTTTTATGTCAACAGAATTAAAACGTTCCTACAAGGCAAAAAAGGCGCTGTTTGTTTTTTTGGTGGTCTTTTTTGGTATAAACCTATCTCGTGGCATATGGGGATTACTCCAGGCAGAACGACATTTGGAAAAAGTAGAGCAAGAAGTAGCGGCACTGGAAGCAGAAAAACGGGCTTTAGAGGAGGAATATACCTACCAGACTTCACCGGATTTTACCGAACAGCAAATTCGAGAAAAGCTGTCGATGGCTAAACCCGGTGAAGAAGTGGTGATAATCCCACCTGGAGTGTTGCCAACAATTGCGATACCGACTCAACAGCCAAAACCGACGCCAATTCCCGAGCATATTTGGCAACAATGGCGAGATGTATTAGTGAGCGGGTATTAATTGAAAGTAGCAGGGGAGGGATTCGAACCCACAACCGTCGCCTTATGAAGACGCTGCTCCGCCATTGAGCTACCCTGCCTTAACTGAAGACTCGGCAGACAAGCCTGCCAATTCAGACTAGGATATTTTACCATCTGAATATTGTTAGGTTTAGTTTGGGTTTGCCCATAGGTAGTAGTTTTGGTAAGATACGAACGGCCTTGAACAGGCTACGTGCGGGGTAGTGTACGGTTGCACGTGAGGCTCATAATCTCGCAGACAAGGTTCAACTCCTTGCCCCGCAACCAATAAAGAAGCGCCATTTGTGGCGCTTTTTTTGTTTTTTATCTATAGTTCGGCATATTATTTTCTAAGTATAGTAGGTATGAAGTAACCAGAAAATAAGAAACATATGCCTATTGCGATTTTATCTTTCTGTTACCCGGTAAGTATATTGACTAATGAAGGATTTACTTAAGCATTAGATTTGACACTCAATAAAACAGCAAATTTAGGTGTTTTTAAAAATCATAGGTAAAGGGGTTAACCAAGAGGGTAAATATAGATTGTCCTGTATAAAAAATAACCCTTTTTCTAATAATTGATGGAGCATGCCCACATCGTGACCGTTTCTTGATAAATCTATGGGATGATCAACCGGTTGGTGGCAATATTGCAAAGACACTTTAATGATTACTTCTTGCTCCCAAAGCTCCAAAGTTGGCCATGCTAATTTGAGCTGGGATCTAACTTGATATTTATTGGGAATTTTCTGCTCTTGAAAAAACTGATCTGAAACTGCACCGTGTTTATAGGGTGGTGAGGTTAGTGCGAGGGGGGTATGACGCAATGTATCTATAAGCTGTGATTGCCTAGAAAACAACTCAGTACCATGTTTAATTCTCCTAACAACCTGACAGACGATTGCTGTTATTCGAGAAGCCTCATTCGGTGCTATGTATTCTAATAGCCTTTCGTCTTTCCCTCGAGTTACGATATCCCATCTTGAGCCACTTTTTTCAAGCAAGCTTTGGATGGGGATGAAATAGTTGCTTTCAAATCCCCAGTTAAAGCGGGTAATTAATTTAGGGTTAATACTTCCTTGAGCCACTTGCGTATACTTAACCCGCATTTCTTCCGAGATTTTACTATCTGTAATAAAAATCAAGCCCTCGACATCCGATCCAGGAACAGCGCAATTTCCACCCTCTCCGACGCTACAATGGTAATCACAACCAGCATAAAGGAGTGGTAAATTAGTTGCTTCTTGACCGTGTTTGAAAGCTTCTCGAAGAGAAGACCTTATTTTTTCAGTCGAATCTGGAAATCCGGTTTCGGCCACATATTGACCGATAAACCTGATTCTTTCATGAAATGGCGTGATACTTTCTAACATACAGTTCTAATAATTATAATCTTTCTAAATTTCTGGGGTGTAAGATACAATTTTTTCGTAAGGCAGATAATTGTTGACACAAGACTTTTCGATGTACGACATGAAAGACTGACTTGCCTTGATATTATGTATCGCGGTTGGTAGAGTAGGTGGTTGAAGGGACAGCTTATGAAAGACACGATTACTTATGAGGACTTTGGTAAGGTAGATATTCGGATGGGAAAGGTGAGCGCGGCAGAAGTGCCCGAAGGATCGAATAAAGTGATTAAGTTGACCGTGGATTTTGGCGATGAAGTAGGAGTGCGGACGATTTTCGCCGGGATAAAAGAGTGGTATGCGCCTGCTGATTTGGTGGGTAAAATCTTACCGTTTATTGTTAATTTATTGCCTAAACGCATGGGAAACTTAGGGGAAAGCCAAGGTATGTTAATGGCAGCGATCTCGTCTGAGAATGGAATACAGAAAGCTGTGTTACTCGCGCCGATAGAGGCAGTACACAAAGGTGATACAGTGCTCTAGGTAAAAGGGAAGTTTTAATGATACAATTCCAGGCGAGGGGAGTGATAACGCTATGGCTTTAACTAGTTCAAAAAACTCTAATAAACAGACACATAAAAGTGGAAAACAAGCAGGACAACCGATGAAAAAGTTTGAATTCAAAATGGAATTTAATATGAAACGGTTGTTGGTGTGGGTGGTGATCCTGCTACTCTTTTTACCGGGATTGCTGAGGATGATGGGGGATGCGGGGGTTGCGGATAAGGTAACCGTCACTGAAATGTTTGAAGATATTCGCGCGGGTGAGGTGCAAAAATTGGTGGACGCGGGTGGTGAGATAAAGATTTTTTATAAAAATAGCGATGAAGTGCGGATAGTGAATAAGGACCCAAGCACGTCGGTGGTGGACATTCTCAACTATGGTCAAATTGAAAGCAGTGCGATTAATTTGGAATATGAAGAACCATCGATGAGTGGCATGTGGGTAGATATTCTGCTGAATGGTTTACCGATTCTACTAATGGTTTTGTTCTTTTTCTTTATTCTAAGGCAGGCACGGGGAGCCCAGGACGGGATCATGGGATTTGGACGGAGTAAAGCAAAACTATTTGCCAAGGGCAAACAAGATGTGACTTTTAAAGATGTGGGTGGGGTGAAAGAAGCAAAGCAGGAACT
>CAYXRB010000005.1:15822-18594 GCA_964467565.1 uncultured Pseudomonadales bacterium
CCTAAGAAGTACCAGAAACTGGGGGCACGTACACCTAAAGGGGTACTTTTGGTAGGACCTTCGGGAACCGGAAAAACTTTACTGGCTCGGGCTGTAGCTGGCGAGGCGGGTGTGCCTTTTTTTAGTATGGCCGGGAGTGAGTTTATGGAGATGCTGGTGGGGGTAGGAGCTTCGCGGGTGCGTGATTTGTTTAGCACCGCTAAAAAAAGTGCCCCCGGAATAATATTTATTGACGAAATTGACGCGATCGGGCGGATGCGGGGCATGGGAACCGCCGGAGGACACGATGAGCGCGAGCAAACTTTAAACCAAATTTTAGTAGAGATGGATGGCTTTGCGCCCAATGATAATGTGATTGTGTTGGCGGCCACAAACCGCGGAGATTTGCTCGACCCGGCGTTAACACGCCCGGGTCGGTTTGATAGGCGGGTAACACTAACCCTACCTGATTTAGAAGAGAGAAAATATATTATTTCGATCCATGCTAAAAATAAACCGATTGATGATAGTGTGAATTGGGAAAGAATGGCAAAGCGAACGGTAGGGTTTTCGGGGGCAGATTTGGAAAATATGATGAACGAGGCAGCCATTTGGGCGGCGCGCGCCGGCAGGGACCACATTAATGCCAAGGACTTAGAAGAAGCGGCGATGAAAGTAAAGTTAGGGCCGGAAAAGAAACGGTTACAAGATGAATTGGAACGAAGAATGACCGCGTACCATGAAGCAGGACATGCTTTAATTGCCCACTTTTCGCCGCATGCCGATCCGGTACACCGAGTAAGTATCGTTTCCAGAGGTATGGCCTTGGGATATACCCTAACCCCTCCCGAACAAGATAAATACCAGCAAACAAAAAGCGAATTGATTGAAGACATAGCCGTGTTGCTTGGTGGCCGTACGGCTGAACAGATGGTGTTTGGTGAGTTGACCGGGGGGGCTAGCAGTGATATTGAACGAGCGACACGGATCGCCCGCGCGATGGTAAGTGATTACGGAATGAGTGATTTGGGACCGATATACTTGGGACCCATGTGGGAAACGGCTGATTATGGTCGGGCGATGTATGAGCCGGTGCAGCTATCACCAGAGAAACAAGCGGCAGTGGATACGGCGGTTGCTAAATTTATTGAAGAAGGCGGCAAAATGGCGAAAGCGATCATGACAAAGCAACGCAAGCTATTGGATAAAATTGCCGAGAAACTACTGGAGCAAGAATCACTCGACGCCGATGAGTTTGAGAAATTGATGGGTGTACCTAAAGCAAAACCAGCGTTAGCGGCGGTTAAAGTTTAGGGGACTTCTGGTTGTACAATACGGTCATGGGTGACAAGCTTCTTGAGCGGTTGGTGTTGATAGATGGGCATGCCATGTTGTACAGAGCGTGGTTTGCGTTTCCAAAGTCGCTTACGAAAAGAGATGGGACGCTGGTAAATGCGGTGTATGGTTTCGCTAGAATACTGCTTAATGTAATTAGTGAATTAAAACCTGAATATTTGGCAGTGTCGTTTGATGTGGGTAAAACGTTTCGGCACGAAATGTATGCGGATTACAAAGCGCATAGGGAAAAGATGCCAGATGAACTTAAAGCCCAGGAGCCGATTACATACCAATTAGTGCAAGCGTTAAACGTGCCCGTGTTTATTAAAGAAACGTTTGAGGCCGACGATGTGATAGGGACACTGGCGAGGCAAGCATCGAGTTACGAGGAACAAGGAACAAGGAACAAGATTGAAACGATCATCGTGACGGGGGATAAGGATTCGCTGCAGCTGGTTAGTGATGACGGTTGGGTAAAGGTGTATATGCCGGCACGGGCTAATAAACCGGCGGTAGTGTATGACGAGAATGAGGTGGTAAAGGATTTGGGGATTACTGCTGAGCAAATCCCTGATTATAAAGGTTTGGCGGGGGATCACAGTGATAATATCCCTGGGGTGAGGGGAATTGGACCGAAGACCGCGAGTGCGCTTTTAGCCTACTTTGGAAGTTTAGAACGTTTATATTGGCTATTACTGCGACACAAGATGAAGATCCCGGATCGCTTGGCTCAACACATTCGCCAGGTAGTCGAGGATGACACGCTGGGTATGAAAAGTGTACCCAGCTTGTCAATCGAGGAGGCGGTGAAACAAGCGGGCTTGTCTGATGGGGTAAAGATAAAGTTGGAAAACGGGGTTGAAAGTGCGTTTGAAAGTAAGAGATTGGCGACAATCGTGACTGATGTACCATTAATTCTGGATTTAGAAGCAGCGAGAGTGAGGGGATATAACAAAGCAACTGCGGTAGCCTTGTTTAAGGATCTGCAATTTAGTAGTTTACTTAGTAAGTTACCCGGGGATGAGTTTGAAGCTTCTGTTCAGGAGGCACTCTTTTAAGTTACATGTAACAAGTCACAGGTGACAAGAAATATCGAACTATGAAAGCCTACAAGAGTCTATTAATGTGGCAGAAGGCAGACGAACTCGTATTACTGGTCTATCGGTTGACCTTGCGATTTCCAAAACATGAAGTATATGGATTAACCTCTCAACTTCGAAGGGCTTCGTTGTCGGTCGTTTTAAATATAATAGAGGGCTATGCGAGACGTTCAGATGGAGACTTCAAACGATTTTTGGATATTGCGCTAGCTTCCTTAGCTGAAGTCGAGTACTTATTAGAATTGAGTTTAAGTATTGGATATTTAGATAAGGCATCTTACAACAAAGTTGAGGACGTGCGTGTGGCGTGTGGTAAGTTATTATGGTCTTATCGGAAGAAAATTAAATAAGAGCC
>CAYXRB010000005.1:18636-40726 GCA_964467565.1 uncultured Pseudomonadales bacterium
TGTGACTTGTAACTACTATGAAAATTGCGTTGGTACATGACTATTTGAATGAGTATGGGGGGGCTGAGAGAGTGCTTGAGGTTTTGGCTGAAATGTACCCGGAGGCGCCAATATTTACCGCTTTTTATAAAAAAGGGTCAAAAGCTTACGAGTATTTTAAAGACAGAAAAGTGATCCCAAGTTGGGCGCAAAGGGTGCCGGGATTTGTAGATACGCTGCATAGCCCGTTGCGGTTTTTAGCACCTCAGATTTGGGAATCATTTGATTTGGATGAGTACGATGTGGTGATTAGTTCGGCTTCTTGGTACATAACTAAGGGTGTGCTCACACAACCCGAGACGGTGCATATTTGTTACTGTCATACGCCACCACGGTATTTGTATGGCTACGACACCAGTATTAACTATAAAAAATATTGGCCGATGCGGTTGTACGCGGGTTTAGTGAATAAAGGCTTGCGGCAATATGACTATTTGGCAGCACAACGGGTAGACCACTTTGTGGCAAACTCAAAGAATGTGGCGGCGAGAATTAAAAAATTTTATGGCCGTGACAGTACGGTGATTTACCCACCAGTGCAGTTACATAAAACAAGTAACAAGGAACAAAAAGACAGAAACTATTTTTTGGTGGTGAGTAGAGTGGTGGGGGCAAAGGGGCTTGAGATGGCGGTGCGGGCGGCAAATGAACTAGCGGTGCCACTAAAAGTAGTGGGTAGGGGGAGTGGGTATAGCCAGGAGGAAGAGCGGCTTAAAAAACAGGCGGGAAAAACAGTCGAATTTTTGGGTTTTGTGGATGATGAGAAGCTGGCGGAATTGTATGCCGGAGCTAGGGCGTTGTTGGCGCGAGCAAGAGATGAAGATTTTGGCATTACGCCGGTGGAAGCAATGATGGCGGGGACACCGGTGATAGCGTTTGAAGGCGGTGGGTATAGAGAAACCGTGGTAGATGGAAAGACTGGGATACTGTTTGATGATTACTCTGCTACCGGGTTAATAGAAGCCATGCAAAAGTTACAGGGAACAAGTTACAAGGAACATGAAGCCATTAGGCATGCCCAGCAGTTTTCGAAGGAGCGGTTTGTGAAAGAGATGGGGGAATTTGTGGAAAAAAAGTATAACGAGAATGCCCGATGAAGTTTACGTTGATAACTTATAACATTTGCCATGGGAAATACTTGAATAGAGCGTTGACGTTTGTGAAGGATGAAGAGCCTGCCATTGCTTGTTTTCAGGAGATGGGAACGACTGGGCAAGACTTTGAGGCAAATAAAATAAATTTATTTGGTGAATTTAAGCAAAAACTAGGGAGGGATGGTATATATGAACGGATGTTTTGGGGTGATACGGGCCAAGGAAGATATGATTTAGGGGTAGCAATACTCACCCGATTCAAGATTTTGGATAGTGTCGTGTACTATTATGAACGTGAGCAAACGGAACAAGCAATTGAACCAGGAGTAACAGACAGATATTTCTTACCACGGGTTTTATTAGGAGTGAAAATGCAGCTAGGTTTAAAAGAGTTGTGGGTGCTTACCACCCATTTTACGATTACACCAGCGATTACACCCACACCGCACCAGATTAAAAATGCACATACGGTGAAGCAGTGGCTTAACAACTTCGATGAATATATTTTCTGTGGTGACCTAAACGCAGGATACGCAACCGAAACGTATGAAATATTTAAGTTAGGCAGTAAAGACGTATCAAAACCGGAATTACCCACACTTCATCCGACCCTGCACCCCGTAGGTCACCTGCGGCCACATGTGGACTACGTGTTTATTAAAAGTAATACACTCCAGGCCGTTTCTAGCCGAGTGCCGGTGGTAGACGGAAGTGATCATTTGCCTGTGGTAGTGGAGTTCGAGCTAATTAACAAGTAACACGTTACAAGTAAGTAGTACATTATAATTATGCCGGAATTGCCAGAGGTGGAAACCATTGCCAAGCAACTGAATGCGGTATTACCGGGGAGGGTGATTCAATCAATTGAAGTGAGGCGAGACAAGAGTGTTAAAGGACCGGTTGTGGGTTTATCGGGAAGGACTGTGGCAACAATTTCAAGAAAGGCGAAGAATATTATTGTGAGTTTTAAGAAGTATAACGAGGTCTTGTTAATTCATCTAAAAATGACCGGACAGCTCATTTTCCAGGAGTCAGGAGTTAGGAGTCAGGAGTTAGGGGGTTTTAAGTTTACGAATCCTGATAGAAGAATCGTGGGGGGGCATCCGACGGAAGATTGGGTTAGGGAATTGCCTGGCAATCACACCAGGATAGTATGTTATTTTACCGACGGTTCGGTACTGTACTTTAATGATATGCGGGTGTTTGGGTGGTGGAAAATAGTGGGCAGTGATCGGTGGACAGAGATCAGTAAAAAACTGCCACCTGATGTGGTAGATCCTGAATTCACCGAAGAGTATTTAAAACGAGTTTTAAAGAGTTCGGTACGGCCTGTAAAACTTGTGCTATTGGACCAAGCAAAAATTGGGGGATTGGGTAATATTTATGTTAACGATGCACTGTGGCTTTCGGGTACGAAACCAACCCGAAAAGCAAACACCATAACTAAAGGAGAACTAAAGGATATACACCGCGCTTGTTTACAGGTTATCCTCAGAGGGATTGAGACCGGAGGTGCTAGTGAAAGCACGTATAAGCATATAAATGGCTTAGGTGGGAGTTATCAGGAAGAATTTTTGGTCTATAAGCGGGCGGGTGATGTGTGCGGGTGGAAGCACACGTGTGGTGGAATTATTGAGAAAATGCAATTGGGTGGCAGAGGCACATATTGGTGCCCTGGGCATCAAAAGTAGGGTGATACAATTGCAGCATGGTTGAGAGTAATTTCTTGACGATTGCTACCGTGCTGGGAATAGCAGCGGCATTAGCGTACCGACTTTCTTTTTTACAGCGGCGTAAGTTGTGGCATTTTTCACTTGAACAAATTGTACTATTAGTGGTTTTACCCGGAATTTTGTTTCCCCTATTATTTTCATACCTGCAGTCAATCATAACTTTGCCTCAAAATCCGAATTCTTTTTTACCAGACCGCTTTTTGGTGAATATGGTGTTGTTGTCAGCGCTGTTTACCTACGGGGGAATTTCGATCCATGCGGTGACCAAGATGTTTAATTACCATAAACCGGCGATGGGAAAAGAACTGTCGGAAATTCACAAGTTTTTCCACTTAACCTTTTCCCATAATTTAGGCTTTGCCAGTGCAATAATATCGATTTTAGGCATTACGTTGCTTGAATTGAATCACGTTACCGAAAATACCAGCACATCGATATGGGGGGGAATCGCTAGGGGTTTATTGCTGGGCGGGGCAATGGCACTGTCGACATATAACTACACCCGATACACGATTGGTGATAAACCAGCTTGGAATGATTTGAAATTTTTCTTCGCAGTGGTATGGGTTGGTTTTGTGCTATTGCTTTACGGGGTGCAAAAAGTTGATCCGCGGGTAACGGAATACCAGATGTTGTTACCAGCTTTGTTAGGCTTTTCGCTAATGGCATTACTAAGTTTTTTATTAGTGCTGCGACGGGTTAAGAGAAGGTGGAGTTTTTATTTTCGAAGAAGCGGGATAACCGAACCTCTAGGTGTGGAGGATTAGGGTGAGATTAGTAAAGATTGAGCTGAAACAATTTCGATCGTATGTGCGTACAACATATGCATTTGGTCAATTAACGACGGTGCTTTTGGGAAAGAATGCAGTGGGAAAAACTAATGTGCTGGAGGCGATTTACCTACTGGCGACTGGTGAGAGTTTTAGGGCAGAGAAAATAGAAGAAATGGTGCGGTGGGGAGAAGAGGTCGCCCTCATTGTGGGCGAAATAACCAATAACCAAATTACATTTACCAAACAAACTTCAAATTCAAATGATCAAATTTCAAATCAAACACAGGAATCTGACGCAACCCAGTTGCAGGTAACGCTGACGCGGGGTGAGGTGCAGGGAAAACGGGCGCAAAAAAGGCTGTTTAAAGTGAATGGAGTGGGGAGACGAAGGGCTGATTTTAGCGGGATTTTGCGGGCAGTGGTGTTTAGACCTGAAGACTTGGTGTTGATATCCGGGAGCCCGTCGAAGCGGCGGGGGTTTTTGGATGGGGTATTGATGCAAGCTGATAAAGAATATACCCGCTCACACGTTAGCTATGAAAAAGGTTTGCGCCGAAGAAATAAACTGTTGGATTTAATAAAAGATGGCGAGACTGATCGGCGGGCGTTGTGGTTTTGGGATGAATTGCTGGTGAGAACCGGTGAAGTGATTACCCAGAAGCGGCGTGATTTGGTGAACACGATTAATGCAACAAATTTTTGGGATAAGGGATTGCAAATTGTGTATGAGGCATCGGTGATTTCGCCTGCACGTTTAAAGCAGTACGAGCGAGAGGAAATAGCGGCGGGATATACGTTAGTAGGACCTCACCGCGATGATTTTAAGATCGTTGCAGAAAAGCCTAAATCTCCGCTTTCTCCAAGGATAGGGCGGGCAAGCAAAATCCCCGGTTTCTCCAAGGATACGGCGGGCACGCACTATCTTAAGGAAGGCAAAGACTTGTATTTATACGGCTCACGGGGGGAGCAGCGGATGGCGGTGTTATGGCTTAAGATGCATGAATTGGAATATATCGAACAACAAACGGGAGAGCGGCCTTTGTTATTGTTAGATGATATTTTTTCGGAACTAGATGAAGAACATGACCGAATGGTGATGGAACTTTTGGGTAAACAACAAACTATAATTACGACAACGGAAATGGATGGCAGGTTTAAGGAAACAGAGGTGGACATTATTCGTTTAACTGAAACGAAATAAGAACCAATAAGCCCAGAATAACCAAGATTCAATCAAAAGGTGATAGACCACACAAAGATTGTTAGATCTAACGTTTAAAGACTTAAAAAAAAAGTATTATCGAGAGATAATGACAACCAGGCAGACTACCTACCATGGAAGAATGTTTATTGCTCTACCTTTGACGGATGAAGCGACAAAATCAGTGGCCGAAGTACTGCGAAAGCTTAAGAAAAAACACTGGCCGGTACGGTGGGAGGATGTAGACAAATGGCATGTGACGATAGCATTCTTGGGGGAGGTACTAGATGTACACAAAGTACGAGAAGTACTAGAAGTAAAACATCAACTTGCACCTTTTTGCTTAACTTTTAGGGGTCTGGAGAGGTTTCCGGAACCGGGAAAGAGGAGAGAGGGCGCACGGATGCACGGAAGGATGCAGCGAAAGGTGTACTTAAGCGCTGGAGTGGATACGCCAACACCACGAATTATTTGGATGGGGCTTAAAGGGGAAGTCCAAAAATTAGAATTGTTAGCTAAAAGCGTTCGGCGCAGATTAGAATCAACAGGTATCGCGTATGATAAAAAGCCTTTTAAACCGCATGTAACTTTGGGTAGAGTGGATTATGAAATACCTAGAGGACAAGCATTGGAAATGGCAAAAGATATTGATAAGTTGTGGGAGATGAGCATTGGTGGTAAATGGAAAGTGGATAGACTGGTTTTGTATGAGAGTACGATAACGCCAAGGGGGTCAAACTATCGAATAGTGGAGCAGTTTAAGTTAGAATGATCTCCATGACCGTGCGGACTTTTGACCCACATATACTCCAAGAGTTGCATCAACCTGATTCGGATTCACACAAAGGCCAGAACGGGAAATTGTTGGTGATTGGGGGGAGTAAGCTGTTTCATGCCAGTATTTTTTGGAGTGCGGAGGTGGCGGCTAAGATTGTGGACTTGGTGCATTTTAGTTCCCCCGCGATGGAAAATAATGACTTAGTACGGCAAAAAATTAAAGGAGGATTTTGGAGCGGGATTGTGGTGCCGTGGGAAGAGGTTGAGAACTATATTACAGAAGATGACTGTGTGTTGATTGGGCCGGGGATGCCAAGAGAGGAAGGTCTGCAGGCTGGTGAGGTACCAACAAGGGAGATTGTAGATGGGTTGTTGCAAAAGTTTCCGGATAAAAAATGGGTGGTGGACGGCGGGGCGCTGCAGGAAGTAGAGCCAATGTTACTTAATGGGAATATGATTGTAACTCCTCATCAGGGGGAATTTGCTCGTTTGACGAGCAAGATGCAAGATCCACGATTTATGATTCAGGAATGGGACAATCTGGAAGAAAGAGCGGAAAAGGTGCGTTCACTTTCCCATCAATATGGAGGATTAACAGTCATATCTAAGGGCAAGGTTGATGTGGTTGGGAAGAATGATGAATGCGTGAGGGTAGAGGGGGGGAATGCAGGGCTAACAAAGGGTGGCACGGGCGATGTGTTGGCGGGACTTACGGCAGCGTTGTATTGTACTAACAATGCGATTTTATCGGCACAAGTGGCAAGTTATGTGAACAAGAAAGCTGGGGAAAAGTTGGCGGAGCGAGTGGGGAATTATTATGCGGCGGGGGATTTAGTGCAAATGGCGCCGATGGTACTTTATGAAATGAAAGATAATTAGACACTTTTTTTCATAAGGAATTCATAGCTTAGATTAATGGGTGAGAAGTTATTGTAGCCTGAGGCGTTATAATTAAGTGTCACCTTCAAAAAGTTTTTTCAACAAATCAAGTTCCGTCAATACGGATTGAGTGCGATTAGATCGGCGTTGGCGCTGAGTTTCTTTAGCGTGTTCAAAGGCTTGATGAAGGAAGTGATTGACCTTTTCAGGTTCACTCGCGGAGTCATGGATCACTGAGAGGCGTCGAAACATTAAATCGTATAATGTTTCGAAAATTGTGGATTGAGTTTTGCTCACGGTTAATCCTTGGGTATTATCTAGATCCAAATCCCTTCTCAAGTTTGTGGACCCTTCCTTATGATGGTTTTTAATTACATAACCGGCTAGATCAGTACTGGATAAAAGTACATATATGTCGGGTTCACCAGTAGGCATGACAATGCCAAGCAGCTGCCTATTTACCAAATTTGTACTCCTTAGAGTACGGTAATCTTCGCCTGGATGACTTGATTGACTTATCCGAACACCATCATCGGTTTGCAAGTATATACCCACAGCCAGGGAACCGGCTAGGCGTTGGTGTAATTCCTGCCGTTGCCTTAACTGATCTGGAGTTATGTGGGCTTCGGCATTATTGTTTCGCTCTTGATCCATACACATACTTTAGTGTGTGTGTGTGAATATCAAGGCTTTTTAAGAAATTGTGCTTGAGTATTTTGGCATTTGGTGCAAGAATAAGATTGACTTTAGATAATTCTTACGTTTTTGTTCAGAACTCCACTACCTAAGGACAGGCTATGGCTTACGAACCACGCTATATTATTACCCATAACATATTGAAGTATATTGGCGTGGTAGAGGCGGCGCGGTCGCTGATTGATACGGCGGCGATTGTACCGTCGTGGGAAGCGCAGTTTAGGGCTGAGGCTTTAAATCGAACTGTACACCATGGGACTCGTTTAGAAGGTAATGAATTGTCGATTGAGCAAGTAGCACGGGTGATGGGGGCGAATGAAGTGTTGGCAGAGAGGGCGGCATCGGCGGCTAACATTATTGGGCGGGATAGAGACGTTCAAGAGATTATCAATTATCGACGAGTGGTGGAGTGGATTGACCAGTTGGGGATAAAGGGTAGAAATCAAGTGTTTTTATCGGAAAAATTATTACGAGATATCCACGATTTAATCACTTATCGGATATTACCCGAGGAGCATCGTGGAAAATACCGCAACGCGCAGGTGGTGGTCAAGAATTCGAGGACCGGAGAGATAACGTTTACACCCCCGACTCCAGATAAGGTAGGTTATGAACTGCAAAATTTCTTTGAATGGGTAAATTCTCCAGGCGGAAAACAACATAATGCCATTTTACGGGCCGGGATCACCCACTATGAGCTGGTAAGGATCCACCCCTTTACCGACGGAAACGGCCGTACAGCACGGTCAATGGCAATGTTGCTGCTCTATTTGGAAGGTTATGACATGAAGCGGTTTTTTAGCCTAGAAGAGTATTTTGATGCGAACGCAGCCGATTATTACATGGCCTTGCAAAGTGTGGGTGAAGGAGACGCGTATGATTTAACATCTTGGCTTGAGTATTTTACCCAGGGTTTAGCAATTGAACTGGATAAGGTCAAATTACAGGTAATGAAACTATCGCGGGATGTGAGTTTTAGACATAAGGTGGGACATCAGATAGCTTTATCGGAGCGGCAAATTAAAATATTAGAAACGCTGCAAAAAGCGGGTGGTACGTTAATGAGCCGAGATTTGGAGCGGGTGTTACCGATGGTATCGGTAGATACAATTTTGCGGGATTTAAAAGATTTAATGAACAAAAAACTGATTACCAAGCGAGGACAGACAAAGGGCGCGTACTATACACTAGCGCAGTAATGTACTAACTTGGCAAATAGTGGCACACTAAGAGATGAGTAAGCTACGTCTATGAGTCCGAGTGATCCACAATTTATTTATATGGCATTGGTACTGCCGGGGGTTTTTGGGCTAACAATGGTGGGTGAGGGCGTGGCTAAGGTGATGCGGGCAGATTTAACTGGGTGGACGGCGATGATTGGGGGGTTGATGTTTATGGGATGTGTGGCTTTGGGGTATTTGTACTTGGTGGGGTTGTAGGCCATTTCCTAAACCAATTTTTAATGTGATTTTTAACTTGATTCCAATCAGCTTCGAGGTTATGTTCGCTTTTTTGTAAGGTGATTAGGGTTGAGTTTGGAATTTTGTCAGAAAAGTATTTAACTTGTGGATAGGGAACAATTGTGTCTTTTAAAGAACTAATAAGCAGAAAGGGATAGGTTATATTTTGCGCTTCTTGTATTAAGTCAAATTTGTTCGCATCAATAAAAAATTCCTTATTCAAACGTTTTTTTTGACCATCTTTACGTAGCTCGATATATCCTTTTTGGTTGAGTGAGTTGAAATCTTTGTCGTTGTAAAGACCTGCGATAGTGGTAGTGACGTCAACTGAAGGACAGGTAGCGACAAGGCAACTGATTTTGGTTGAGCGGGATGCCAGTAAAATGGCTGTCGCACCACCCATACTGTGGCCGATAACTCCCAGCCTATTTGGATCAACTATATAATTATCAAAAAGATACTCAAGACCGGCTACTGCATCGGAAAGAAATCCCGAGGGTGTACGTTTGGCGTATTCTCCTTCTGAATCACCTGCTCCCTGAAAGTCAATGCGCAGGGTGCTGAAGCCAAGTGGATTTAAAATATCAGAATAGATACGAGAGTTTTCTTTTGAACTACCAAAGCCGTGGAGGCAAAGAACGCAGGGCTGAGGTCGATGATTATCTACTATGTCTAACTCTGCTCTAAGAGTGAGTCCTTGAGAATTTTTGAAACTAATCTTTTGTGTTTTCATGGGAAGTGGAATTGGTTTTGATGGTATTATTCTAGTATGCAATTTGCACGACTTATAGAGTATTTTTCGACTCTAGATACGACGAGTTCACGTAACAGCATGACCGAACAGTTGGTGATGCTACTACAGGAGCTGGAGACTGATGAGGTACGGAAGGCGCTGTATTTGACCCTGGGACAAATGGGGCCGTTGTACAGCAAAAAAGAATTTAATTTAAGCGAAAAAATGATTGTGCGTGGATTAGCGCTGCTGTACGAGGTTGAGGGAAATAGCGTGTGGAAATTATTTAAAAAAGTGGGGGATTTGGGAAAAGTGGCAGAGGAAATGCAGATGCAAACCGGAATGACAAAGGTGAAACCTTCTGGACTTGAAGTTGGAGAAGTGTATAACGCTTTACTCTTAATAGCTCAGGAAAATGGGCAAGGCAGCCAAGAACGAAAACTGCGGGGATTGGTTCAATTATTAAAAGTGCTCAATGGCGAAGAGCAAAAGTATGTGGTACGAATAATTTTGGGCAGGTTGCGGTTGGGTTTTTCGGATAAGACCATATTAGACGCGTTGTCGGTAATGGTGAGTGGGACAAAGCAATCAAGGGCGGCAATTGAGCAGGTATATCAAATACATCCAGACGTGGGCTTGATTGCGGCGGTGATAAAGGAGGGAGGGTTAAAAAAGTTACCTAAAGCTGTGGTAATACAGCTCGGAGTGCCCATAGTACCGGCTTTGTGCCAACGACTAAAAACTGCCGAGGAAATGATCGTAAAAATGGGAAAAGTGATCATAGAACCGAAGTTTGACGGGACTAGAGTACAGATTCACGCCAGGAGACAGGAGACTGGAGACAGGAGACAGGCTTGGAAGGTGAGGACTTTTACCCGGAATTTGGAGGAGACGAGTTGGATGTTCCCAGAACTGGCTACAGGTTTGGAGCAAGTGAAGGCCAAAGAAATTATTTTAGATAGTGAAGCGGTGGGGATAGATCCAAAGACGGGTACAATGCTGCCGTTTCAGGAAACGATGACGAGAAAACGAAAACATGAGATTGAAGCAACGATGAAGCTGGTACCGCTAAGGTTTAATGTATTCGATGTGTTGTATAAAGACGGTGAGGTGCTGGTGGGGAAATCATTGCTTGAACGAAAAAAGATTCTGGAAAAAACGATTATACCGGGGAAGACCTTAAAGGTAGTGGAAACGATACAGACAAGTGATGCAGGGGTGCTGCGGGATTTTCATAAAGAAAGCCTGCGGAAAGGATTTGAGGGAGTGGTGGTGAAGCAGGAAAAGAGTGTGTACGAGCCCGGAAGAAGGGGGTGGAGTTGGGTAAAGTTTAAAGAAGCAGAAGAGTCGGCAGCTAAATTGTCGGACACGATCGATGCGGTAGTGATGGGATTTTATAGGGGTAAGGGAAAGAGGACGCAGTTTGGCATTGGGGCATTCCTGGTAGGTGTACTAGCGGATGAGATCGCCGATGGCCTGGCTCGAGGTCCTCGCCAGGTACTCGAAGATGACACAGCTGGGGTAAAAAGCCTACCAGCTCTGTCAATTGTGACGCTGGCGAAGATTGGGACAGGTTTGAGTGACGAGCAATGGCGGGAGCTTAGGAAGCGTTTGGAAGAAAATGTAGCCATAGAAAAGCCAAAAGAATATGCTGTACATAAGTCTTTAGTGCCTGATGTGTGGGTGGACCCAAAAGTGGTGGTAGAGATTGCCGCCGATGAAATTACACAAAGCCCGATACATTCGGCGGGTGTGGCACTGCGTTTTCCCCGGTTAGTCCGTTTTAGAGATGATAAATCATTGGATACCGCTACAACTTTGGCAGAGGTGAAAACGATCGGCATGGGATAAGCGCAAATAGCTGTAGGAAGTTGTTTACCTCAACAACATGGCGTCGCCGAAAGAAAAGAAGCGATACTCTTTTTGAATAGCCTCTGAGTACGCTTGGCCGATAAGACTTGATTTAAAATCGGAGAATGAGTTGTGGGTGTTTGGCGATGAGATAAACGCAGACACAAGCATAAGAAGGCTTGATTGAGGGAGGTGGAAATTGGTAATGAGGTAGTTAATGAATTTAAAGCGATAACCGGGTTGGATGAACAAAGTGGTAGATCCAGTTTGGGAAGTAAGCATACCGTTTTCATCGGCGCAAGATTCAAGAACGCGAGTGGTGGTGGTGCCAACAGCAATGATAGGCCGATTTTCCTTTTTAGCCAGGTTGAGTCTTAAGACTACGTCAGGATTTAGCGAAAAGCGTTCAGAATGTAAGACTTTTGAATCAATTTGTTTTTTTGTGGGGTTTTTAAAAGTACCCAGCCCAACGTGAAGAGTGAGATATTCAATGTCGATGCCTTTTTTAGTTAATCTACTTAACAAGTCCTGAGTAAAATGAAGTCCGGCGGTGGGAGCCGCCGAGGAACCAATTTCTTTAGCATAGATGGTTTGATATTGGCGACGAACAGATGATTCCAGAGCTGATGAATGGATGTACGGGGGAAGGGGGGTTGATCCGATTTTATCTATAGCCGAGAGTAGCTTTTTCCCAGAATAGTTGAACATAACAGTAGTGATACCGTCTGAGTTAGTGGGATTGACGATCTTGATTGTTACATTGTTTGATGAGGGAATGGTAACTACTTGATTATTTTTGAGCCCTGGCGAGGATAGGGCAGTAAAGGTGTTTGTGGCCATTTGTTCTAACAAGAGCAATTCGACTTTACCGCCTGTTGGCTTTTTGCCTAAAAGACGAGCCGGGAAAACTTTAGTATGGTTTAGCACGAGCACGGCGTTAGCAGGAAGTAAGTGAGGAAGATCGAAAAATTGATGGTGTTGAATGGTATGGGAATACCGATCAACGACCATGAGGTTGGAATGATCGCGGGGTTTGACGGGGGTGTTGGCTATCCGTTGAGGTGGGAGATGGTAGTCAAATTGCTTGAGTTTGATTGGCATGAGACGTATTTTATCAGGCAAGGAACTAATCGGGTTTGGCACCCATAATTGGGTAGGAAACAAGCTTGACTGAATACTTGGCTGGCATACTGCTGCGAATGTCGGTTATAGTTTAAGGGTGAATAAAACTGCTTTGGACATTCTGCCTCATGTGCTTAGTCGACCTAAAGTGTTGGAAGTACTTAATTCAAACGTAGAAAAGGGATTGAGCGAGCAGGAGGTGATAGCCCGTCATGATTTGTATGGTAGGAATCTGCTGCCTAAAGGGACACGGCGGTCGACGCTGTCTATCTTTTTGGTGCAATTTAAGAGCATGATAGTGCTGGTGCTGGCTGTGGCGGCGCTAATTTCATACATCTATGACCATAAGCTAGACACTTACATAATTTTGGGAATTGTGCTGGTGAACGCGATCGTGGGATTTGTACAGGAATTCCAGGCTGAAAAATCGATCCAAGCCTTAAAAAAGTTAATGGTGCCAAAAGCGACAGTGCGACGGGAAGGGAAGACATTAACGGTTAGTAGCCATGAATTGGTACCGGGTGACATTATTTGTTGCGAAGAAGGCGATCATGTGCCAGCAGACGCACGGATTCTTGAATGCAGTGTTCTGCAGACCGACGAAAGTATGCTTACCGGTGAGTCGATGCCGGTGACGAAGCAGACCCATAGGTTAGAAGAAAAAACCGACGTGGCCGAACGTACAAATATGATCTGGATGGGTTCAATGGTGGTGAGCGGGAAATGTGAGGCGGTAGTGGTGAGTATTGGTCTAAAAACAATGCTGGGAGGAATCGCGGGGAATTTAACAAGTATTGAGGAACACGATGACCACTTTAAGGTTAAGACAAACGAATTGGGTAAACAGATGGGAGTACTCGCGATTGTGTCGACTTTTTTAATTTTTTTAGTGGGTTTTTTTGTACGAGACTTTGGATTTGAAGAGATATTTATTTTTTCTTTGGCATCGTTAGTATCGGCTATGCCCGAAGGTTTGCCGGTGATTTTAACGCTAATACTCGCGATGAGCGCAAAGCGGATGGCCAAGAGGCATGCCATTGTACGCAGGTTGTCGGCAACAGAAACGCTGGCAGTAGTGGATACGATTGTGACTGATAAAACCGGAACTTTGACGCAGAATAAGATGTCGGTGGTGGCAATGGCATTGCCATACCAAAAACCTATAAAAATTGCTCACACTAAGGGGGAGACGAGCTTTACCCAGGGTGAGACAACACCGACGAATAAGCACTTTCCATTGCAAAAGATGATAGATATAGCCGGTGCATGCCACAACGTACGACGGGAACTAGCGCCGGACGGAGTTGAAAACTTTACGGGGGACCCGACAGAAGTAGCCCTGGTGACGTTGGCTGATAGAGCTAATGGTTCAGTGTCGTACCTAAGGCGTGAAATTAAAAGATTGGAAGACTTGCCATTTAACCAGGAAAAACGGTGGCGGGCGTCATTGGTGGTTTATGAAAAAAGCCAGAAACACCAGATATTTGTGGTGGGTTCGCCCGAATCAGTGGTGGGAGCGTGCGCAAGTATACTGATGCCAGACCACAAGCACCACGGATTTACCGATGAACACAGAGCACACATTAACGAGCAAGTTGAAGCATTGACCAAACAAGGTATGCGGGTGCTGACGTTAGCATTCAAACCAGTAGCGGATACTAAAAGTGTGGCCCAAGAAGATATTCACGCTTTAGTGTTGGCTGGTTTTGTGGGGATTATCGATCCACCAAGACCCGAGACGAAAACAGCAGTACAGGCAGCAAAAAATGCAGGGATTAGGGTGATTATGGCGACCGGCGACCACCCAACGACGGCGCGTGCTATCGGGATGGAATTGGGCATTATAGATAAGGGAGAAGATCGAGTCATAACGCAAACAGAATTAGATACGTTATCGGATGCCGATTTGATAGCGGCTTTGGATACAACCCGAGTGTTTGCCCGAATGACTCCGAGCGCAAAATTGCGGCTGGCAAAGATTATGCAAGGGCAAGGTCGAGTAGTAGCTATGACCGGTGATGGCGTTAACGACGCACCGGCTTTAAAACAAGCTGATATTGGAATTGGTATGGGAAAAAATGGGACCGACGTGGCACGCGAAGCCAGTGACATAATCTTAACCGATGACAACTTTGCGACGATTGTGGCGGCGGTAGAAGAGGGCAGAACTCAATTTAGAAACGTGAGGCGGACGAGCTTTTTTTACATCACCACCAACTTAGCAGAAACCTTTACCTTGGTATTGTTTTTATTGGTGGGCTTGCCGATTCCATTTTTGCCCAAGCAAATACTTTGGCTTAATTTAGTATCGGGGGGAATAACAGATATAGCCCTGGCTACCGAGCCAATGCACGATGACGTATTGAAAACGCCACCGAAGAAACGGGGTGAGGCAATTTTGAATCGAGAAGTATTGCCGTTTTTGGCGATTATTACTGGGTTCATGATATTCCTGGCATTTACATTCTTTTTAGGCTACCAATCCCAGGGTTTAGAGAAAGCACGAACGGTGTTGTTTGTGGTGATGTCGGCGTGCCAAGTGTATCACTTGTACAACATGCGCTCACTTAAGCTTTCAATTTTTAGAGTGGGGATTCTTACTGGTAGAAACGTAAACATTGCGTTTATAGTGTCAATTCTTATGATGTTGTTGGTGATATATACCCCCGGGGTAAACACTTTATTTGCGTTTGAACCACTGCCACTTTATGACTTGGCATTGAGTATGCTGGTGCCACTCTTGGTAGTGGCAGCGAGTGAGGGTTACAAACGGTACAAAAGTTTTCACTCCACCGCTACGCTACAGGCACTGACTGCTTGATTACTCAAGAAATTGGTAGAGCCGGTGTTTGAGCTTTTGTTGCAACTCTTTTAATGATTTTGGCCGATTGCTTTTAATTTCACGGGATACCTCTTTAATAAAGTTTTCGAGGTATTTTGTTTTAACCTGATCATGAGTTTTACCGCCTTTCATGGGATACAGTTTTTGTAAGGTTTTTTCGTCCAGCTCGATGTCGATGAGACGAGCTAGTTCTAGAACTGCTGATAGCGGGGCAGTGAGAAGCGTGTTTTTGCGGTATCGTCTAAACGAGTAAGAGTATTTTGGATCTTTGAATATGTTAAGTTTATAACCATGTTTAACCGCGGTATTGGCAAAAGCCCCTCCTTCTCCAAAGGTTATGTTTTCAGGGAATCCACCACAGGCATTAAAGACTTTCTTATGAATTCCCACCATGGATTCGGGCAAAGAGGGTTTGGTGGAATTTTTTTGCAGGGAGAAATAGAGATTGGTGATCCGGGCCATGGCTATATACGAGGGGTTGGTGCTATCGGGAACAAAGTAAGTAAAAAAAATGTCGCTGGGGTTTTCTTCGATACGATATTTAATCCCCTGGAGAAAATATGAAGGGACGCGATTATCGGCATCCATGAAAAGGAACCAATCACTATGCGCACTTTTAGCCCCTAAATTGCGCTGGATACTAACGTTGCGTTTTATTGAGGTGACGATGCTGAGTTTGGGTAATTTTGACCGGAGTTTTTTGGCTTGTTGAACGGTTTTATCTTCTGATTGCGCGTCTACCACAATGACTTCAAAATCACGAAACGATTGGAGGGATAAATCGGAGAGCAATTGCGGCAGACAACTTTCTTCATTAAGGGTGGGTATAATAATCGAAAATGCCGGTGAATCGCTCATACAGAAATAATTATACCTATAAAGCCCTTTGCTTTGAGGGTGACTTTGATAATTTAAAGAAAATATGACTTATACTAACGGAATGAGAATCGCCATTTTTACCGATGTGTTTTTACCTCATACAGATGGGGTAGCAACCAGCACGAATAATTTGGCGCTGGAGTTTACCCGAAAGGGACATGCGGTTTTTGTGGCGGCACCGTATCAAAAATCCAAGACAGAGTTAATAAATGCCTATCCAATATACCGCTTACCCTCGGTTCCGGCATTAGTGTACCCCGATATTCGATTAGGTTTGCTTGATCCCCGGCTACTGTTGGAAATGCGGCGGTTTAAGCCGGACATTGTGCATATCCAGACCCCCGCATCGGTTGGGTTCCAGGGACAGTTGGCGGCACGGTTGCTAAGAGTGCCCATGGTGGGAACGTTTCACACCTACCTTATGGAGCCGGAGTACTTACGGGTGGTGGGAATTACAACCGGAACGAAGTACGTGCAATCGATGCTGTGGCGGGTGGTCCGGGCATTCTATGATCAATGCCAGGATATCATCAGCCCATCAAAGTATGTGAAAGATGATCTTTTACACCATGGTTTTAAGAAACCAATCACGGTGATCCACAACGGACTACGATTGGGGGGTGGGGACGTAGACACGAAGATGCAACAAACATTTAAAAAACGATGGGGGTTGGGAGAGCGGGTTGTATTGTACGTGGGCAGGCTAAGTGTTGAGAAAAACCTCAACGCTTTAGTTAAGGCTTTTTCTATAGCCAGTGGTGAGGATGCTACAGCCCAACTGTTGATTGTGGGTGATGGCCCGGTGAAGCAAGATTTGCAGAGACAGGCTGTACAGTTGGGCATTGAGAACAGAGTGATTTTTACCGGTGAAATACCGCACGATCAGTTGCTCAAAGCCGGAATTTATGAGTTGGCGTATATCTTTGCGACGTGCAGTGTTTCCGAAGTCCAACCAATGAGCGTGCTTGAAGCAATGGCTGGAGGGTTGCCGGTGATTATGGTTAGAGTAAAGGGTAATACAGAGCTAATAGACAACAACGGTTATTTAACTGACCCGGCAACAGAGGATGATTTTACTCAGAAACTAATCTATTTACTTAAGAACCCTATAGAGCGCACGAAAATGTCTGAGGCTTCCTTGAAAAAGGCTCGAGAGTTTGACCTGGAATATACCGCCAACGAACATATTGGGTTGTATTCCCGGTTACTTTCGAATTAATTTGGGTGCCAGGTTAATTCGAAAGTAACCGGGAATACAACCCAATATGTTCGTTGCCAGGTTATGGGTTGGTGACGTTTAAGGTCGGTAGTGGTCATGAGTAGTTTTACATTTAAGGCTTTTGTTAGAAACGCTAGAAACTGCAAACATGACTTGGGTAGGTCGGAGGGTATTTGGCTATCACCCAAAGCAGCGCCGTCGCACTCGGTGAGATTGATGAATTCTGGGGTAAGCGTGCGTAAATATTCCTGATCAGGCCGGTATTCAACCTGCTTACCTTTTTTATATCCAACGCAGACTTTGATTGGTTCACCAGGGTAACTAATGTCTTAGTGGGTGGGGCAGAGATATTCTATTCTGCTAACGCGTATAAGATAGCTTAAGAGGGGTAAGTCGAGATTGTGAATGTCGCGAGGCCGCCGTGTGGTAGCACCATATTCGAAGGCATCTTCACGGATCTTTTGGCTAAGGTGGTGATTAGAAGAGGGAAGGAACCGGATACACACACTGCTGGTGTAGGTGGCTTTAATAACAGCAGCTTTAACGGCAATGTCTTTGGGCTCAATAATACCTTAGGTAGAGCCTCTAATACCGTCAATACTGCAATCGGAGGCAGTGATGTCTGTGTAAACGCCAAGCGAATGTCGAGGCCTAAAGATATTGAGGGGAGAGAGCAAAAAGGCTGTTCGTATCCATTTAACACAGCATACCAACGACGATGATAGAATTGAACTCATGAAACTGATTGTGGGTTTGGGAAATCCGGGCGAGCAGTACGAAAAAACCAGGCACAATGTGGGTTTTAGAGTGCTGGATGAACTGGTACGGAAAATACACACTCCCATAAATAAATTCCAGACGAATGCGAAATTCCGAGCACACATAATTCAGGCAAATGGCCTAATCATGTTAAAGCCGCAGACGTTTATGAATGCAAGTGGAGCGGCTGTAGTGAAAGTAGCTACATTTTTCAAGATTCAGCCAAGTGCTATTTGGGTAATCCATGACGATTTGGACATTCAATTAGGTGAATACAAGATACAATTTGGCAAGGGTCCAAAGGTCCATGGGGGGATCAATTCGATAGAAACAATGCTGGGGACAAAAGATTTTTGGCACGTACGAGTGGGGGTGGAGAATAGAAGTCAGGAGGTGGGAGTCAAGATTCCGGGTGAAGAATACGTACTGCAACCTTTTTTAGCTATGGAACTAGAAAAGACAACTGCCATAATTCAAGTAGTAGCGAATGAGGTATATGGACGGATTGTTTAAAAGAATACATGAACAGGTGAAGTTAATCCCAAGAGGAAAGGTGGCGACTTATGGTGAGGTAGCGCGTGCGATGGGAATTAAGGATGTGCGTAAAGTGGGCTTCGCGTTACATGCCAATACTAGTAGCGAGGTGCCGTGTCACAGAGTGGTAAACAAAGTTGGCAGACTTGCGCCCAACTTTGTTTTTAATGGGGCAGAGGAGCAGCGGCGACGGTTGGAGGGGGAAGGGGTAGAGTTCATCGATGAAATGCATGTTAACTTAACACTGTGTGAGTACCGGTTTGCAATATAGTGTATCGTTTACTTTCTGTTAGGCTAAAGAAGTAGTATGTTGTCTGCCCATTTTGAAGAACGATTGTTGTTGCGTTGGCGGCTGACCGGATTGACGGCGCTGACAGCCAATTTTTTTTTGAGCCAGTTAGCTATGGGAATGGTGGCGACGTTTGGCGTGGTGTATGTGTATCAATTAGGAACGACGTGGACTCAAGGATTGCTGTTTATTTTAGGCTTCTATGGATTGCAACGAATCGTGGCGCTTATGGTGGCGATGCCCATGGGTTATTTGCTGCAGCAGCGAGGACACCGACGGGTAATGATTCTGAGTTTGTTTTTCTTGGCTGGAAAACTTTTCTTTTTGGTATTAGGCCAAGGACACCTACCAGCCATAATTGGGGCGGCGCTTTTTGGGGGGGTATATTTGGGCGGATATTTTGTAGGTTTTGATGGATTATTTTTGACCGACGGACATGGACGACACCTGGGGAGAGAATATGGTTGGCTCATAATGATGCAGAGAATCGGGGGCATGATCGCGCCGGTACTGGGGGGGTTGCTGATTACTTATTTGGGATTTTCGTCAATGTTTTTAGCGTCGCTTTTACTGGTAGTAGTGTCGTGTTGGCCACTGTGGGTAATGGAGCGACATAGGCACAGAGACAAAGTATTTAGCTTTCGATTAGTTAGAACATTTGTACGGACATACCCGACAGTATCTTTGGAAATATTTTTACATAGTATGGTGGAGTCGATTCTTACTTTTTTTTGGCCACTCTATTTACTGATGGTGATGCAGGGTAGTTATTCGGCATTAGGAGGCTTGTTGAGTGTGGTGGCGGTGGTCTCAAGTATTGGAGTGTATGTGGTGGGAAGGCTGTATGACGCCCGACCCTTGCGAAAGTTTTATCCGTACGCTTCAATGTTGACGGCGCTCATGTATGGTTTGCGGTTTGGGGTTTTAGGGATACCACTTACGGTGGGGATTACGGACATGGTGGGGAGATTTATAAGCCCCTTCTGGTGGATGAAATTGAGGCGGTTTGAATTTGAATTTGGTGAACGGCATGACCGAATCGTGTACAGTGTGGTGCAGGAAATGCTGTTGAGTGTGGGGATGTTAGTGGGGCTTGCTTTGGGGGTGGGTTTGTTGGTAATAACAGCTAACTGGGTGTGGATCGGAATCATTGGTGGGGTAGGCGTGCTGATGAGTAGTTGGGTGATGGAAACACACGAAATGTTAACCGATCAAGCCAATTCGGTTACGCTTTCGAATATTGAGGCACGTTTGGACACACAACCAAGGTAGAATACGACCAATGAAACAACTAAAACCACTAAAAGAATTGCTATTACAGAGGGTGCTTGAAGATAAAGGCGGTTATATTACCAAGGAATTTCAGGATTATGGATACAGATTGGCATGTGAGATGGGTGAGGAAAAGAAAAAGGCTTTGTACATAAAGTTGGCTAAGAATGTGGACCGTTCAGTGCTCGAGCGGGCACGGCAATTTGTGGCAGACGCTCAGGATGCACGGAATAAAGGCAGATTATTTTTGTGGGCGGTGAAGCGGTTGCGATCGGGGGAGGGATTGGTTTTGAAGACAAAGTGAGCCCGGTTATGCTTTAATGAAAGAAGTATATGTGGAATTTGTGGCAGTATAACTGGATCGACGCGGTGGTGGTGGTGCTGATTGGTCTGTATACCTGGCAAGGGTGGGAGCGGGGCGTATACCTGGTATGGGGGGAGTGTGTGTCGTGGCTGGTAGCTTGGCTAGTGGGTTTATTTTCAAACGTGTACTTTTCAAGTGTGCTCGTACTATTCTTGGGAGTGAATAATCGGAGTGCGCCCGTTTTAGCTTTCTTACTGACCGTGATCGTAGTGCAGCAATTGCTATACCGAATGCTACAAACGATACTGCAGTTATTTCCGCGTCAATATTTTAAGGGTTTGATGCACGCGGTGCTGAGTATGCTGCCGGCTTTTGCCAGCGGGGTGATGGTATTAGCCTTTTTAATTCTCGTTTTAGATTGGATCCCTTTTGATTACCCGATGAAACAGGATATTGTGAATAGTTGGGTAGCCCACCGAACACAGGATTTTTTGAGTAACTATATTCGTCTCTAATTAAAGGGAGTCAGATTTTTGGGTAGACTCTGCTTTGACACGTACATTATAAGCGAGCAGAATCACATTTAATTTAAACAGGTAACCGCGTATTTTGGATAAAAAACTATGAAGCAGCTTAGCCAAAGTGAATTACTGCTGATTATGTTAGTGTTAGTGGCCTTGGGTTGGTGGCGGTTTGAAGGGTGGGAAAGGTTGTGGTGGAGTATGGGCGTGGGATTGAGTATTGGGGTACTCATACTCGACCAGCTGTTGTACGTTTACTGGTTAAAACCACATGAGCAGTTGTCGGAATATGTACGGCACTTAATGAATGAAAAACGATATGGGTACGGCGTGCGAACGTTGTGGGCACGCCGTGAAGAGCAGGAGCGTTTGATTACGCAAAGTGTGCTATTTTTGATATCTTGGCCACTTGTAACCCTTTACGTTATGACCTCGACAGCCAGTGGCTTGGGGCTGGGGATTTTGATGGGTTTGGGGGTATTGATTGGCGTTAGAATGCTGCGGATGAGGCGTGATACAAAGGAATTTGTCCGAATTTGGCTATGGCAAATACAAAGAGATGTAACCGCAAGGGAAGTGAGGTTGGTGTATCGAGGTTGGCTGATTCTGGTGGGAGTGATGTTTGGGCTCTGGTTACTGATAAGGGTTTAAAATAGGGGTATGACCTGGCAGATTGGACCATTGACGTTGCATGCCTACGGATTTGTTCTGGGAGTGGCGGTTTTGGTTGGGTTGCGTATTGCGCTGTGGGTCGGAAGACGGCATGAAATGGATAGTGAAAAGTTAGAGCGGCTTTGGTGGTTGGCTTTGGTGGGAGGGTTAGTGGGAGCCCGGTTATACCATGTGATCCACTACCTACAATTCTATAGCCAAGATTGGGCGCGGGTAGTGTATTTATGGGATGGTGGCTTGGGAATTTTTGGCGGGTTAGCGGGGGGAGTGGTGACCCTAATGGCAATGATTAAAATTAAGGATTGGCTAACGTATTTAGACTTAGGGGCATTGGCTTTGCCATTAGCCCAGACAATTGGTCGAGTGGGAAACTTATTAAATCAGGAATTGTATGGGCGGCCGGTAGCGCCACCCTGGGGGTGGTATATTAAACTAGCAAAT
>CAYXRB010000005.1:40736-44645 GCA_964467565.1 uncultured Pseudomonadales bacterium
CAAATCGAATGACAGGATTCGAGCAGTATACTCATTTTTTACCCCTGTGGATGTTTGAAGCAGCCGCGTGCGCTTTGTTGGGTGTGGGGTTGATAACACTTGAGCGGACAAAAAAAGTGGCGGTGGGAAGTGGAGTGTATTTAGCGTTGTATTTAATAGGCTACGGACTAATACGAGTGCTATTAGAACCTCTACGGATTGAACCATGGTCGGTAGGGGGAGTATTGGTGGGACAGGCGAGCGCGGGGGTTTTACTCCTGATAGGATTAGTGTTATTAAGAATGCGATTAAAGTATGCGTAAAAGTGTTGTTTTGTTGGTAATAATAGTGGTTTTGGGTGCGGGAGTCGCGTGGTATTTGTGGGGGCGAGTTGGTGAGCCGGAGAAAGTACAAGTCGTAGAGAATAATCCGAAAGCTGCGCAACAAGACATGCAAGTGGGAGGGAAAAATCTAAAGGTAGAAGTGAGAGATGATGCGGCGGAGAGGGCTTTGGGTTTATCGTATCGAAAAAAGTTAGATGAAAACGAAGGAATGCTGTTTATTTTTGAACAACCAGCCATGCATGGGTTTTGGATGAAGGGGATGGAATTTAACTTAGATATTATTTGGATTCGAAACGGGGTAATCGTCGATATTAGTAAGAACGTGCCGGCGCCAAAAATGAACGGGGGACAGATTGCAGCAGTGAGCCCAAAGGAAGCTGCAGATTGGGTGTTGGAGGTAGTTGGCGGATGGGCGGAGAAGTATGAGGTGGGGGTGGGAGATGAGGTGGTTTTAATCGATTAAGTGCAGGTTTGGTGTGGGGGAGCGTTGAGCATTAGGTAATGGGTCTTGACTTGCATACCCTATATGGGTATATAGTATTTAAGTATGGATTCAGTAACACAAGCGCTCAACCGGATTGAAGGTCAGGTACGGGGTATTAAAAAGATGTACCAGGAGGAGCGCGAGTGTGTTCAAATTGCCCAGCAAGTGGCGGCGATTCAAAACGCACTCAAACGGGTGGCGACGCAAATCCTCACCGATGAAGCGGTTCGGTGTACCGGAGCAAAGAGTAGTCGAAAAGATTTGCACAAGGTGATAGAAAGTGCGGTGAGGATTAGCTAGCAGAAGGTTAGAAAATAAAAATTACAGGTTGAATAGTAATTATAATAATTAGGAGTAATTATGGCGGCAGTGCATTTTAGTGACCAAGATTTTGAAGAGAAGGTGTTGAAAGCCGACACTCCGGTATTAGTAGATTTTTTTGCCCAGTGGTGCGGACCGTGCAGATTGGCTGAGCCAATAATTGATGAGTTATCAGAAACATACAAGGGTAAAGTGTTGATTGGTAAGTTGGACGTGGATGAAAATCAACAGGCGGCTCAAAATTATGGAGTGATGAGTATTCCAACGGTGATAATGTTTAAGGATGGTAAGGAATTTAGGAGAAAGGTAGGATTTGGCGGTAGAGGCGGTTATGAAGAGTTGCTTAAAGAAGTGACCCAATAAGGTATGGTGGAAATTAAGAGTAAGCGGAAACTGATAATTATTGGTGGGGGACCGGCTGGGTATGCGGCGGCGATTTACGCTGCCCGGGCGCAACTACAACCGTTGGTGTTTGCCGGTGAAAAACACGGTGGGCAGTTAATGCTGACGACCGAGGTTGAGAATTATCCGGGTTTTAAAGAGGGGATATTGGGGCCTGAATTAATGCTGACTATGCGCGGGCAGGCCGAGCGGTTTGCGGCAGAAGTGGTGGACCAGAATGTATTAAAGGTCGATTTAAGCGCTCGTCCTTTTAGAATTTGGACTACCGGCGATTATGCTCATGGTAATGGCCACGATACCAAAGGCGAGTATAAAACAGATGCATTGTTAATCACCACCGGAGCCGAGTCGATACCTTTGGGAGTCAAGGGCGAGAGAGAATTAACCGGCAGGGGGGTAAGTTATTGTGCCGTGTGTGACGCAGCGTTTTTTAAAGATAAGCGGGTATTTGTAGTGGGGGGCGGCGACGCGGCGATGGAAGACACGATGGCTTTGACCAAGTTTGCTTTAACAGTAACAGTGATCCATAGGCGCGAGCGTTTTAGGGCTAGTAAGATAATGCAAGAACGGGTATTAAACAATAAAAAAGTGGCGGTATGGTGGAATACCCAAGTAGTAGAAGTAATCGGGGATGGTCAGAAGATTAGAGCGATACGGGTTAAGAATTTGCAGACTGGGGAGGAACGCGAAGAGATGGCGGAAGGATTATTTGTTGCTATTGGACATACGCCGGCGACGGAGTTTTTACAAGGATCGGGTGTAGAACTTGATGAGAAAGGGTATGTGATAACGGGGATGACCTATCCGTTACATTCCAAATTCCAACAACCAAATACCAAAGAATCGCTCTGGTTGACCGGATATCCGACGATGACCACAGTGGAGGGGGTGTTTGCTGCGGGTGATAACGTAGACTTTAAGTATAGGCAAGCGGTTACGGCCGCTGGGTATGGCGTGATGGCAGCGCTCGATGCCGAACGATGGTTAACAGATATTGAATAGAATGTATGGTCAGAGAAGACCGAAGGTTTTTATTATTAGATCATAGGGATGGAAATGGGAGAACGGTAATTCGGGCGGATGGGCTGATAATACGATATGATCCTCCAATACATTTGGGTCTAACAAATCCTAATGTGCCCATCGTGACCGAAGAGACATCAAATGATGAGTTATTGGAGCTAATTGGTTATTTGGACTTGGACCAGCAAAATGCTGTATTACATTTTTTTGGGAGGACTCAAAATGACTAACCCGTGGCAGCAAGCACAGGAACAACTAAGGGCAGTGCGTACTTTGGTAGAGATACCTGATGATTTGTACGAGCGCTTGTTGCAGATCGAGGTGGTAAAAGGGGAGCTTGAAGTGGAGGGCAAGAAGTACTCAGCGTACAGAGCACAGCACAACAATGCCCGAGGTCCTTTTAAGGGTGGGATACGGTTTCATCCTGGGGTGAGTGAGGATGAAGTTAAGGCTTTAAGTATGTGGATGACTTGGAAGTGTGCGGTTGTGGGGATTCCCTACGGTGGAGCGAAGGGTGGAGTGGTAGTAGAACCAAAGGCGATGTCAGCGGCGGCGTTAGAGGCACTTTCCCGGGAGTACGTGCGGTTAGTGGAACCGATAATAGGTGAGAAGAAGGATGTGCCGGCACCGGACGTAAATACCGATGGACAGATAATGGCATGGATGTTGGATGAATATGAAAAGTTAGTGGGGTATAAAGCGCCAGGAACATTTACGGGAAAACCAATTGCCTTAGGGGGTAGTTTGGGCAGGGAAGAAGCAACCGGCAAGGGAGGAGTATACATTTTAGAATCTATAACTGATCAATTAAAACTCAAAGCCGAAAATACTACCATTGCTGTCCAGGGTTTTGGAAACGTGGGTTACTGGTTTGCAAAACTCGCAGGTGATTTGGGATTTAGGGTAGTAGCGGTTTCGGATTCAAAATCGGGGGTTAAAGCAAAGGGGAATAGATTGGACATAGACCAACTTAAAGCCTTTAAGGCGGAAACGGGGAGGCTAGAAGGCTTCAAAGACACTCAAGTGATTTCGAATGAGGAACTGCTGACACTGGATGTAGATATTGTGGTCCCGGCGGCTTTAGAAGGGGCGATTACTAAAGAAATTACCCAAAGGATTCGGGCAAAAATCCTCATTGAAATGGCCAATGGCCCAGTTTTACCCGAAGCCGACGAGGTGTTGCGGGAGCGAGGGATTATTAGTGTGCCCGATGTATTGTCGAATGCCGGTGGGGTCAGTGTGTCATATTTTGAATGGGTGCAAAATTTAATGGGTTACTATTGGACAAAAGATGAAGTGTTTTTGAAATTAAAACCACTCATGGTTAGGGCTTATGAGGGAGTGTGGGAGAAGTGG
>CAYXRB010000005.1:44655-48196 GCA_964467565.1 uncultured Pseudomonadales bacterium
ACCCTTTGTCGCTTAAAACCACGATGAGGCAAGCGGCGTACGCGATAGCGGTGGATAGGGTAGTAGAGGCAATGAAGCTAAGAGGAAACTCTCGTCGTTGACGCATTTGAGTATGCCCATTATATTAGATTGAAGGTTTTTTGAGGATGCAGCCTATGAGTGAAAGTCTAAAACAGACAAAAAAAAGGACCGAGAAAAAAGTTACATACACGGGACCGGCTAAACGGGTGACTGAGGCGCACTCAGACTCTTCTCTTGTTCCCGATAGTGCATCGCCTGCGGCGGTGAAGGAAGGTGATATGTCTAACAAATTAGTACCCCTGCTATTGGTAATAGTAATCATTGGATCGTTTGTCGTGGGAACGCTCTACGGTAAAGTGTCGGTGTACGAAAAAGGAGCGACACCGGGTAGTGGCACAACGGCAGCGCAAAACCAGGCTGTTGGCAATCAGCAAGCCGCGCCACAAGTAATGCCGACTGAAGCACCTTTGAGTGATGAACAGTGGGAATCGGTTTTAGAAAACCCCGTGGCTGAAAAAGGAAACAAGAATGCTAATGTAACGATGGTGGAATTTACCGATTACCAATGCCCTTTTTGTGCCCGTTATTACACAGATTCTTATAGGCAAATTCTTTCCGAGTACGTTGATACTAATAAAATCCGCTATATCTTAAGGGATTTACCTCTGGCGTTTCATCCACAGGCCAAGCCAGCTGCATTAGCGGCTCGATGTGCCGGGGACCAGAATAAGTATTGGGAGATGCACGACGTTTTGTTCGAAAAACAAACTGAGTGGTCAAACGGTGAACCAAAGGAAAAATTCCAGGCTTACGCAGGAGAGGTGGGGTTAAACGTCACTACGTTTATGTCGTGCTACGACAGCGGCAAGTACAACGAGGCAATCGATAACGAGATGACCTTGGCAAACAGTGTGGGGGCGACCGGTACGCCAACATTTATTATAAATGGAGAAAAAATTGTGGGGGCGATGCCAGTCGACAATTTCAAGCAAGCCTTGGATAAAGCACTGGAAGGGTAAGCAGAAAACACCAATAAACACAAAAGCATAAATACCAAACAATAACGAAAAAATCACAAAATCTTAAGTCAATAGACGATAGTTAAAACCGTAATTATCTGGATTTGAGGGTATAGGTGTGGGTAATTGGGAGTGAGAAACTAAACGTTGAACCTTGGTGGGGAGTGGATGTGAACCATATACGTCCACCCATTTTTTCGATTAATTGTTTACAGATAAATAAGCCGAGCCCGGTGCCGGGAATACCTTTGGCGGCTTCTTCCTGAACCCTAAAGAAACGGGTAAAAATCTTTTTTTGGTCGGGGGTGGAAATACCCACGCCTTCATCTTTTATGTGGGTAATCAGTTGGTCCTGGTGGATTTCATGATTGATTTGAATGGTGCCTTTTTCGGAGTATTTGACCGCGTTTGAAAGCAAGTTATTGATAATTTCGCGCAGGCGTTCCCGGTCGGCCATAACCGATATGGAGGTATTTTGACAAACGTGTTCAAGCCGTAAATTCTTTTGCTCTAAAATTGGCGCTATGTCACGACTAACTTCGTCAATGACCTTGCAGATAACGACTGGGGCAGTATGAATATCGAGGCGTTGCGCTTCAGCCCGGGCAATCTGGAGTAAATTGTTGAGCAAATTAATGAGTTGCTGATTAGAGGTGTCAATTTGAATCATGGCAGTTTTAAGTTTTGCCGGAACCTTGCCGTAGAAGTTTTCTTTTATTAGGGATAAATACCCTCGCATAGCAGTGACCGGGTTTTTTAGTTCATGGGTGGCGATATAGACAAATTCATCTTTTAACTTGTCATCACGGCGCAGTTGGCGGTTGGCCAGGCGAAGTTTTTCGTTGGCATCCTGTAATTCGGTAATGAGTTTTTCGTTTTTGCGCTCAACCCTTTCAAAGGTGTGCGCGTTTTTTACGGCAAAGCCAATTTTGGGGGCTATAGCGTCTAAGACCTTAATATCTTTGGTGGTGTACGGCCGTTGGTGATACTTACTACCAAGGATAAGCAGGCCAGTGAGCTGAGTGTTTACGGTAAGCGGCACGATAATCCGGATATGGTGGGAGCGGAGAATGTCGTTGGCTTCGTCGGATTTAAGGTTTTTTAACGGTGAAGTAGTATGCCCGATATAGCGAATAATAAGATCGAGTTCACTTTTTTTTAAAGAGAGTAGGTTCTGAAAGTGGTCGCTGGTTTTAACCAGGTAACTACTATTTTCAAAAAAAACAAAGGCTGATTCTGGGACGTCTAAACTGAGGGCAAACTCTTGAATAAAAAGACGGCTTAGGTCGTTTAAGGTAAGGGAGCTGTAGCTAATCATGTTTAGCCTTTTTACGAGCGCATGCGAATCATAATCGGTACCCGGAAAGACTTGGCGGATTAATTCCTCCATGGCGTAACGGATGGGGCTAAAACTCACCGCAAACAGGAAGGAGAGGACTAACCAGAGAGGGATAAGTAATGAGTCAGGACTTAAACTAATGATCAGGAGGCTCACAAGAGTGTAGATGAGGCCGGTGGCAAGGGTGGTGAGTAAATAGGAGCTGGTTTTTGCGCCAGTGGCTTCTTGCCTGGCAGCTTCAATAATTTTTCCCCAGGAAATTGCGGGTTTTTGGGCAGGAGTGGTGGGGCGGGACACGATGCGGGCAGGCATACAGCTCACATTATGACATGTTGTCACAAGGTGAGAAATAAGCGCAAAAAATTCAAAACTTAAATTTTAAGCAAACTCAAAAAATACCGAGAAAAAAAATCAGGCTTTGGGGAGGGAGAAGTGGAAGGTGGTACCTTTACCTAGTTCACTGTCGAACGAGATTTTACCACCCATACGTTCGACTAATTGCTTAACAATAAAAAGACCAAGTCCAGTGCCGGGAATACCTTTGGCAGCTTCTTCTTCGACCCTAAAGAACCGGGTAAAAATTTTGTGGTGATCTTTTTGAGCGATGCCAAAACCTTGGTCGGCAACATGGGTGATGAGGTCAGTTCCTTGGGGTGTGTGGGTGATGGTGATAGTGCCTTTGGCGGAATACTTTATGGCGTTAGAGACGAGGTTATTGATAATTTCCTTAAATCGTTGAGGGTCGGCTAGGACTTTGAGGTTAACATTAGGACAGACGTGGGTCATATTGATTTTCTTTTGGTCCGCCAAAGGCTTAACGCTTTCTAAGACTTGGCCGACGATGTCACAAATATTAACGGGCTGGACTTTGATGGTAACCGTTTTGGCTTCGGCCCGGGCAATTTGGAGTAGGTCGTTGACTAAATCGACCAGTTGCTGATTGGAAGCTTGGAGTTGGTCGATGGGATCCTGCATTTGTTGGGGTATTTTGCCGAAAGTACCTTCTTGCAACAAAGACAAGTACCCGCGCATTGCCGTAACGGGGTTTTTAAGTTCGTGGGTGGCAATAAAGACGAATTCGTCTTTTAATTTATCGAGGTGTTTTAAGTGTCGGTTGGCTTTTCTAAAATCGCTTGTTGCACGGGCGACTTCTTCGCGGAGG
>CAYXRB010000005.1:48206-60539 GCA_964467565.1 uncultured Pseudomonadales bacterium
GTAACATTAAAACGGCTGATTTCTTCGAAGGATTTGGCGTTTTGGACGGCTAAAGAAATTTGAGGGGCAAAGATTTCTAAGACGTCGATGTCTTGTCGTGAGTAGACTTCTCCAGATGACTTTTCACCTAGTAGAAGTAAGCCATGATTGGTGTGCTTCACTTTTAACGGGAGCACGACCGATATTTTGTTATCACGCATGAGGGTTTTAACCGCGCTCTCTTCGAGTTCTTCAAAAATGAGGACTTTGTCTTTGGCAGCGGCGGCTAGATCATGGATGGTGCTGTCGGAGTAGTAGGGTTTTTGATTAAAGCCGGTAAAAACCAGCAAAGGTTCACGGTCCTGCTGGTTAATAACGAAGCATGCTTGGGATACATGCATGGTGGAGGTCAGGGTAGAGAGAGTGTTTTTGGTAAGGTGGCGAAGGGCAATGGTAGAGCGGAGGATAGTACCCAGAGATTCGAGGAGTTGGTCGGTAACATACGGTTGCTTGAAGAATAGATTTTTAGTTAATTTTCCTATGGCACGCTTTAGGGGGTTATAAGTGTATACAAGAAGTACGGCTAATGCGATTGATACGATGGTGTGATAAGTGACGTCGATGACGTTAAGAAGGTTGAATAACAGTAGAGCATAGATGGCAACAACGGCAAGCGTAAGTAGGGTGAAACTAATGGTACGAAATACCAAATAACTAAGATCGAGGAATTGATGTTTTACAATCGAATAAGCCACAGAGGCTACAAACAAGGTGATGTAAAGAGGCAAGAGTGAAACCAATGAGCTAAAGTTGAAGGCGAATACTAAAATGACATTTGAAAAAATAATTAAAGAAAACATTACAACTACACCTAAGAGAACAAACCGGATTTGAGCTTTTGCTTTGCCCTCTGAGCGTCGGTACTTCTTGATGAGAATGATTAACCCTCCTCCTAGGTATGTTAGGGTATGGAGCAGGAATAAAACCATGCCTGGACCGGGAATAGGTTTGTATTGACTAATGTCCACACCTGAGAAAAGTAAAGGCGTGAAGGAAATAAGAGCGAGCAAGCTTGTGCTTACTAATATTCCAATTTTTAACTTTCGACTGAGCGATAATTTTTCTGATGGGAAGGCTGAAGCCACTAAAAAGAATGATATGTTTAGGAAACCAGCCAAGACCATGACTGAACGCATCCAAAAAAGAATTGTTTCTGGCTTACTTGGCATGAGTGAAAGCTGATTCAGGATTAAATAAAGGGATAAAGTTAGAGTGAAGAAGAAAAAGGTGACATTAGTAACGCTTTTGGAGTTTTTGAAGTAAATGTAAAAACCCAACAAGCTATTGATTAAGCTCGCAGTGCCGATAATAACCCAAGGGAGCAGGTCCATATATTCAGTATATCAAGACAATGGCCTGCAGTTGTTGATGAGTTAATTTAACTTGAGATGTCTTTCTAAAGCTTGTCGTGTTTTTTGTCGTTCTGTAGTTTTAAGCTCGTAGTCAGATTCAAAAATAGAATCTAGATTGACCCAGTAGGTACCTGATTTTACGGACTTTTTCTGGATGATTTTGGTGATTATGGTAGTAATAATACCGCCTGCCATGGTAGCGGTTGCCCCTAATTGAGGCCAGGTGGGTATGCTCTTTTTAATTTCTTTTAAGGAATGCATCATGGCTAGGGAGTTGTTTTCTAAACCAACTAGCTTGATTGCCAATTTTCGACGCTGTGTTTCATTTAGGGAATTAATTGTGGTTATTTCATCTTCAGGGATGCTGCCATTAAAGAACGGCGTGTGGCAGACATCGTGCCGCTCAATGTCGATTTTAATGGTGGTATCAATATCGGTTGCCATGATTAGGGGAATTTTTAGTTGTCGAGCAAGCTGACGAAGCTCAAGCTTTATGTCCAGATTATCAAGACTATCAATAATCGCGTCGATGGGTGGGGTTTGGTGGAGGAGTGCTTTGCTTTCATTTATGGATATCCCTGGTACGCAAGTTATCTGACAATAAGGGTTCTGCTCGTATAAGGATTGGCTGACAAGTGTTAATTTCATTTTACCTAGATTTTGCCAACCGCTACGAATACGGTTAAGATTGCTGCCATCCAGTTCATCGAAGTCGGCAACTATAATATTTTTAGCGTGACTTTGAAGCATCCAGGTTAAGGCAGCGTGAGAACCAACAGAAAGACCCGCAACAAGGACGTTGGTGTTGGCTAACTTTTTTTGTTCTGTGTCGGTGATGAGGTGTTTATTTCTGGCAGTTTTCAAGATAAATAATTCATTTTCGGGTAGTAAATGGCAAAGCGTGTTGTTCCAGGGAAAGTAAACCCAATTACCATCGCCGACCCTTTGTTTGAGTGCTTGTATTTTTTTGGGGGTGGGGTCAGATAATTCTTGAGGATGAAGGATCTGATGGAGTTCGGATAATTGGCGATAGTACTCATCAATTTGGGTTGGATGGTACTTATCAAGAATTTCTTGAAGTTGCGGGGGTGATTAGTCCTCTGAATTGTGTGACTCATACTTTGCTTATTCACCCCATTTTCTTAGTTACTCCGGCTGGAAAATATTTGGGGTGGTTGGCGGTAAATAATTTTATGTGAGGATGCATCTTTTGATTAAACTTCATCTCAACCTGGTTATACTCGCTATTAATGTGTTTGAGGGTTGTAACAAAAACTTTTTGGGTGAGGTCGGATACTTTTTTAGTAGGTTTAACGCCAGGTTTTAGCTCAAGGCGTAAGAGAAGGTATTGATCCTGATTAGCATCAATATCTTTTTGGGCAATAAAGCGGCCGGTAAGGTAAGCTTGTAAGCGACTATCATCGAGGACAGCTTTAATGTTTTCGGGATAGATATTGACACCGTACAGCGTCGTCATGAATTGGTCACGGCCAAAAATGTATACAAATGGGAGATGCCATTGTTGTGTATCTACTTGTTCTTGCTCCAGCTGTTTGAGGAAGTCGGGCGCGAATTCTGCCATGACTTCTAAGGCGAAGGCGTAAGAGAGAGTGTTGCCGTGATCATGGATGTTATAACGAATCAGAGGCATAACGGCATCCATAGTCATAACTATTTGGTTATCGACTGTTTCGATAAAACGAAGGGTGGGGTCAAATTGATACAGATAGGGGTTACGCTCTGACGCAAAAAGTCGGCGGTTTAGCTCATGGTTGGTATTGGTTTCACGATGAATCGCGATGGAGAGGGGGGTTTCAAAACCCATGAGGCCGCAATCGGCAGAACCATAGATATTGATGATGGTGCGGAGCGGATCGGATTGACCGGCTAGTTTTAGGAGAAAATCACGCCAATTTTCACTAAAACCTTCACCCGCACCTAAAAATTTTACATTGAGTTTTTTCCAATTAATGCCTTGCTCAAGACCGGCTTCGAGCATGATTTTAAGGATGGGGGGGTGGCAGACAAGAATGGTTTGGTCGTAGTAGGGGCTAAATTGTTTGATGACTTTAAAGACTTCTTCTTGGTTATAGCCGGGAGAAGCCAGAGTAAGGTTATGGCCATGCAAGCGAGTGAGATAGGTACTGTTGTGGGTAAACATACCTGCAATCCAGTTGCCCAAACCAAAGGCGTTTACAAGCAGGGTCTTTTGGGACGGGACCGAATAGACGTGCTCAAAAAGGAGTTCGTGCATTTTCGCACCTTCAATTTCCTGATCAAGACCGCGAGGCCAGAAAGTCGGTTCTCCTGACGAGCCTGAACTGGCTGAGAAAGCATGGGTTTGAGTTGGATCGCCATCGTAACAACGGTCCTGCAACGGATATGCAAGAACGTAATTTTCTTTCGTTATAGGAGGAACATTTTGAAAGTCTGGGTACGATTTGATGGTTTTGGGGTTGATTCCATATTTTTTTAAGAAGTCTTTATAGGCAGGTACTCGATTCGCAACCTCATGAAATAAGGAAACGGCTTTTTTTTCGGCGTCATGTTGGGTGCTTGTAGAGTACTGTCGTACTTGTTGAGAATAGTGGAATGGAACCGACTGAAGATAGTTGAGGAGAGGTTTATTCATCCTCTAACTCCTTGGGCAGTTGAGGGGGAGTGGTGATCAGTTTTTGAGCCATACTTTCGACAAAATGACCCATAGGTTGTTCTCGTGAGACGAAGGGGACTTGCTTCCGGACCCAGTGGTATAAAGGTTGGGTTTGAGGAGAGAGCAGGGTGGGGCCACCGCGTAAATCGATGGCTTGGGCGGCGGCGATTAAGTTTGTAGAGACCGAGTATCGAACAAGCTCTAGCACCTTCCAGGTTAAGATAGCTGAAGTCATGGCGTGGGAGGTGATATCTTGATTCAGTTCTTCATGGATACCAAAGGCGGTGCTGACGGGAGAGGCAAGCAAAGAAGCGTACACTTCGTACATACCCATTTGCGTTTGCAAACCTTTAAAGACGCATTTAGCCAAAGCTTCTGTGGGAGATAGATTGGGTGGGAGGCCGTTGCTAAGCTTATCATTTACCAGGCGATTAAGGTGACGGTCATTTTGCTTAACCAGGTGAATCGCGACTTTGCGTAGGCTATCGAGAGTATCAGACATATGCATGGCCAAAAAATTGCCCCCTGATGCCCACAAATATGGGTCTTCTCCAGGGGTGGCTGTTTCGGGAGTGGTCCAAAGCGGATTGTCGGAAACAGAGTTAGCGTTGATTTCGATTGTTTTTTTCGCTCTCTCTAGGGTTTCTATGTCGGGTCCATAAAACTGGGGCAGACAACGAATCGAATAGGGATCTTGGACGCTGTTTCCAGGCTCCTTGCGTTGGTGACCGTTAATATCTTGGGCAGCTAACTGACTTCCTTTAAGCAGCTTAAATAGCCACTTTGCAGCTTTGACTTGGCCCTGATGTGGTCTAACTGCCCCGAATAAGGGGTGGAAGTTTCTAATGCTTCCTTTTAAAGCCTGAATGTTTAGAGCTGCAGTGGCAATGTTAAGGCGAACTAAATAGTCAAGATCGTGGAAAATAAGAGCTGCGGCAGCGGTAGAGAAGTTATCACCATTGGCTAGCGCTAAACCTTCTTTTGGATCTAACTCAAGCTTATCTATGCCTACCTTATTAAGCACCTCAGGAGCAGTACCTATATTTCCTTGCTCATCTTTTACTTGTGTTTCGGGGCGGTGGAGGATCATGGAAATTACCCTACCGTTTAAGGCAAGGTCACCGGAAGCGCCGAGCGTGCCGTAAGAGCCGACTAGGGGAATGATCTTCTTATTAAGTACCTCTGCCAATTTTTTTAACAATGACATCCTTATCGCGCTGTACCCTGGCAGGAGCATATTAAGTCGTATTAGAATGGCAGCACGGACGACGTCATCGGGGAGGAGGGGGCCTGTGGAGACATCGATGTGAATAATAGCGTTGGAGAGTATTTTGGCTTCGTGAAGGCGACTATCTGCCTCTTGTTGGGTTATATGTTTATCTGCCTGAGCGCCGTATGAGGTGGTGGTGCCGTAAATGGGGATACCTGCTTTTACCTGAGTAAGCATGTGCTCGTGCACTAACTTAGCTCTTTCTTTTACTTTTACTGACGGGTCGGTGCTGACTGTAGCGTAGTGACGTGCGACGGCGACGATATCATGGATGGTGAGTGATGTTTCACCGTTAAGCACGACTTTGGCGACTGGTACTTTGAAAGGGTATTGTGACATATTTGGCAGGGTGATTGTGTTTTATCGACACAGTATTATAACCTATAGTATAAGTATTGTATTGTACGGACTTATTTACCATAACATGTTTTTTGTGGTGCTGAAGAGGTGCTGGGGGTATAATATGCAGATGATAAAGCCACTTGTGACATTGCTGGCTGTTTTTTTAAGTGCCGGTGTGATGCTGGGATTTTTTGGGGGTCGGGTTCAGGCTCAGGTAGTACGACCCACAATGTTTTTGGAGATGAGTGAACAAGCTACTGAGAGCAGTGAGGCAACCGATTCGGCACAGACGAGTACCAGTGCGGCACAATTGGTGGTGGAGCAAGTTACCCAAAAGCAAGAAGACATTACGCAACCAGAACCGGAGGTGCGCGGAAGACTGACGCAGTATTTGCACGATCACCCGGTAGGGCCATTGGGACCAACTAATTTTTTACAGCATGCGATTCGATATGCGGTATCACAGGGAGTGCCGGGTAATACGATTGTGTTGGTAATCTTGTTCCCGTTGGTGGCCGCATTAGTGGCGGCTTCAAGACACTTACTAGGGATAAGAGGTTTTGGCATCTTTGTACCGGCAATTTTATCGGTGGGATTTGTGGCGACCGGTGTTTTTACCGGAATTTTGCTGTTTATTATCATTCTGATTGTGGCGTCACTTGCACGTAAAGGTTTGCGCTATCTTAAATTACAGTACATGCCGCGAATGGCTTTACTCATGTGGTTGGTCTCGGTAAGCGTGCTGGGGGTTATGATACTGTCTTCTTGGCTTGGGCTAGAGGCGTTAATGAGCTTAAATATATTCCCGATTTTGATTTTGGTGTTGTTGGCCGAAAATTTTATAGAAGTGCAAATTGGTAAAAGTAAGCGTGAGGCAACGGAGTTAACGATTGAGACGATAATTTTGGCACTGATTTCGAGTTTAATTTTATCGTTGGATTTAACCCAGCGGGTAGCCTTGCTTTTTCCGGAGGCGGTGTTGTTGCTGGTGGCACTATTTGATATTTTTGTGGGACGGTTTGTGGGATTGCGGTACTCGGAATATTCGAAGTTTAAAAAACTCTTAAAAGAATAACTAATTACCTATGGCACTTAAGATGAGCGATATTCTGGGCCTTAACGCACGGAATTTTCAGTACACCAGCAGATATAACCCAAGAAAAGCCAAGCGGATAGCAGATAGTAAGCTTTTGACAAAAACCCACCTACAAAAAGCCGGGCTCCCAATACCGCGATTGTATAAGGTATTTCAGCGAAGCGAAGAGGTGGGGCGGTTTAAGTTTGACAAACTTGAAGACAGTTTTGTGGTAAAGCCTGATAAGGGTTTGGGGGGTGAGGGGATTATTGTAGTGGAAAAGAAGGGTGAGGAACCGGGGATCTGGGTGACAGCCCAGGGTGAGACGATATCAGCAGAAGATATTCGGTTGCACATAGGTGACATTTTGGAGGGGCGGTTTTCGATGGACGACTTACCCGATATTGCCTATATCGAAGAGCGGGTGCGGATACATCCGGTGTTTGAAAAGTACGCCTATCATGGAACACCAGATATTCGGGTGATTGTGTTTAATAAAGTGCCGGTTATGGCCATGCTGCGGATCCCCACTAAAGATTCTGGGGGGAGAGCCAATTTGCACCAAGGTGCGGTAGGGGTGGGGATTGATCTGGGGGCGGGAGTAACTACGTATGGCGTGCGTTACTCTAAAGAAGTGTTCGAGATGCCAGATTCGGGGGAAGCAATTGCAGGCTTAAAGATTCCGGAGTGGGATGCAATTTTGAACTTGGCGATTGAGTGCCAGATTGCTACCGGTTTGGGGTACTTGGGGGCTGATATTGTGCTGCAGCCTTCGATTAAAACACCGGGTAAAACATTGCCCAAGGTATTAGAGCTCAATGCCCAGCCGGGATTGAAAATCCAGATTTGCAATAAGGCAGGATTGCGAAGGCGTTTAAATCGGGTAGAAGATTTAGAGGTTGAAAATGCGGAGCACGGGATAAAAATTGCGAAACAATTGTTCGGGAAAAGGCATTTGGCAGAGGACAATAAACTAGCAAAAATTGAGGTGTTTGAAACGATAGAGGTGGTAAATGGTCGAGGTGAGCGAATTGAGGTGAAAGCAAAGATCGATACCGGGGCATTTAGATCAAGTATTGATGAAAATTTGGCTAAAACACTTGGTTTATTACGAGATGACAATGTTTTGTTTGAAAAGCGGTATGAGAGCGCACTGGGAAAAACCAAAAGAGATGTGATTGGGATTGAATTCTATTTAGCCGGTAAGAAGATATCTACCAGTGCATCGGTGACGGACCGCACTGATTTGAAACGACAGATGTTGATCGGAAGGCGAGATTTACAGGGTTTTAATGTGGTTTTTGATTAATTATGGACTCGAAAATAAGTCCGATTTTACAGACTTTCAAAGACAATTGGCATAATTTGGACTGGAGAAAACAGCGCCATTTTGCCTACCGTGCGTCTTTGATTTCATCGGATCATTTCTGGCAGAAGACTTTGGAGGAAACTGTTCAAAAAACTGGTGATGATTTAGTGCAGAAGAATAGTTTTACAGTGAGGGAGCAGCAGGAATACGGGCGAAGGCAGATGAATAAACTACTTTCAGTGAAACACAAAATACCTCGGAAATGGAGTTTGTGGAGAGCGTATCCAGAAACGATTTACTGGGAGGATTATTTTGCCAGCTTACGCTACTGGCGGTGGGCGAATCACTCTATTGAAAATTTCGTGCCCACCAGAGAGGAATGTCTGAGGATTGGAGCTTTGGTACAGCAACCAAAGGTGGTCCGGGATAATCCGGTGGGGACAGCAGAGCGATTATTTGACTTACGTTATTTTGGAGGGATACATACGAGTGAAACATTAAGAGCATTGTTTATGCTGGAATACCACAAAGCAAAAATAGGTAGCGAATCACGGAATAAAGTGTATTTTCTCACCCACGTCATAATCGGGGAGTCGGATTATTACCGGAAGCGGGTCTCTCGTAACCATTGGGCAGTGGATGCTTTAGTTGATTGGTTTATAACTGAAGGGAAAATTGGCATTTTTTCGGCTGATATCTGGGCAGAGGTTGGCGTGTGTTTATTGTTAGCATCAAGAATTCATCAGGAATGCCAAGATATGGTGCACGCACAATTACTTGATAATTATGATATTGCACTTGGCCGATTAAAAAGAGAGAGTCGGGACACATTAAATAGAGCTGAGCATCGTAATATTATGGCGGTGTTGTATTGGAGTTTTTATAAGAAAAGTCAGATTGAGCCGGATTACACCATAACCATATATAAAAATTGATACAGAGATTGAGAATACATTTGTCGCGATGGTGGCTTAGTTGGGTAATTATTTAGCTGATGATATTTTGAAGTTGGGAGAAACGGGTACGCCCTAATAGCCAGATTGGGGGTTTTTAATTGTTAACTTAAGCCGGAATGCGGAGCAAAGTAAAGTGATGGGTGTAGGCAAGGCCTGGCTTTGATACATCATAGACAGAAATATTAGTCGACATAGGTAGTAGAATAACACCCTATGAAAAAGTCCTTGGGTAAAACTTTGGAATTGGATATGGTGACTGGCCTATCGGGAAGCCCTTCTTTGTTAAGGCATCGGAAGGGTAAGAGAAGACCTCGAGTTGCATTGGGCTTGAGCGGTGGCGTGGACTCGGCGGTGGCGGGAGCGATGCTTTTAGAGCAAGGTTATGACGTGACCGGGGTGTTTATTATTTGCTACTCAGGGCCAGGATGCAGGAGTGATGCAGACCGCAAAGACGCGTTGGATGTAGCCCTCAAACTGGGAATCCCGTTTGAGGTAGTCGATTATAGGAAGGAATACCAGGATACGGTGTTGAGTTATTTTAAGGCTGAATACAAGGCTGGGAGGACGCCGAACCCGGACGTACTGTGCAATAAGGAAATAAAGTTCGGGTTGTTTTATGACTGGGCTATGGATCACCAATTCGATTTTATTGCCACGGGGCACTATGCTCGTATTCTCAGAATGCGAGAAAATTCAAATGTCAAAATTCAAACATCGAATCAATTGCAAAATTCAAAATTCACACTGCTTAGGGCCGTAGATGAGATTAAGGACCAAAGTTACTTTTTGTATCAAATCAAGCAAGTACAGCTAGCTCATATATTATTTCCAATTGGGGAGATGACAAAACAGGAGGTGCGGGAGAAGGCAGTGGAGTTGCAGCTGCCGGTGGCGAATAAGCCGGATAGCCAGGGGATTTGCTTTGTGGGTGAAGTGAGCGTGCCGGAATTTTTAAAGATTATGGGAGTAAACGAACAAGTAGGACAAGTAGTCGCACACAGTACAGGTAAAGTAATTGGCTATCACAAAGGTGCTTGGTTTTATACCATCGGTCAAAGGCACGGGTTTAGGATAGAAAATTTGAAAGCCGAAAACCGGAAGCAGAAATTTGATAGGCATAACTTTCCGCCGCTGTATGTTATTGATAAAGATGTGACAACTAATACGATAGTGGTGGGAACAAGAGAAGAAGCCATGAGGGAGTCGTTTGGGGTTGAAGAAATTCATTGGGTAAATGAAAGTCTAAAGCCTAAAATCGAAAATCTAAACAATTTAAGGGTGAGGATTAGGCATGGAGGGGAACTGTTAAATTCGAAATTCGAAATTCGAAATTCGAAATTAAAGGTTTTGCTCGCAAAACCTGCTTTTGGGGTGGCGCCCGGGCAAGCGGCCGTGTTTTATAAAGATAATGAAGTGGCGGGTGGCGGGGTTATTGCGTAGTGGTAAAAATGCGGGTAATGGTGGGAGCTTGGTTGCCGGCAGCGTCGCGGACCCGAATACTAAAGGTATGGGTACCAGCACTGACATTATTAAAGCAGGGGCTTAATTCGTTGGCCCAAGGGCTCCAGATGCTGGAATTGAATTGGTAGGAAGTGAGGAATTGTGAAGAGTAATTGGTGACAGTATCGGAAACAGACAGGCGGAAACAGAAATTGGCAAAGGTGTAGGTCCCACCATCTTCTGGTCCGGTCATTTGAGTGATTTGGGGAGGGGATGTATCGGGGGTGGTGGTGGGGATGGCCGTTGGTGGGGGGGTTGATGTAACGGTGGTTGGGGGAGTAGAAGTTGGTTGGGGAGTGGGTGAGGGTGTGGGGGATTTGATAGGGGTGGAGGTGGGTAATTTAACGGCAGTAGTGGGAGTTGGCTTGGTGGTGGGTTTAAGGCTAGGGATGAGTGTAACACTAGGGATTGGGGCACGTGAGTTTACAGAAACAGGACTCTTGCGGCTAGCCCAGGCAGCGACAGCGGTAATTAGCAAAGAAGAGACGATTAACACCACAATGATGCTGCCGGTTTGGCCTGACAAGGTTTGTTTTGGAGCGGGGTCTCGTGTGATGAACTTTGTGGGACCAGTCGTTTTTTCCGGATCGATTGACGGTCTTTCCTTAAGCTCTTCCATATCTGCATATTGTACTCGGGGTGTCAAAAAATTTGGTGTGAATGGAAGTTACAAAGCTATACGCTAATGGGAATATTCTATTTGATGGTTTCGGGATAAGAGACGAGTTTTTATACGGTTGATTAGGCAGCGGGTGACGGGGTGGTTGCTTGATACTTATAACTCAGGTGTAGTACATTTTGTTAAGTTATGCCTGATCAATTGGAAATACGTGGTGTTGCTACAGTTGATACAGCCGAAGGAGTAAGCCTTACTTTTCAGATTTTTCCTGGCGGTGAATTTTTACGATTAGAAGGCCTAGAAGCACGGGCAATTATCGATAATGCAAGAATGCAAGTACCCCAGGGTGGGGAGGAATCGTGGGCGTGTATCTAGAGTCAATTTTAGAGCAACCAACACTTTCGGGATAGGCTTTTGGTCTTGAATTCGAATCAGGGTGTGGTAACATAGCTTTCGCCATGAGATAAACCGTTTGACCAAGGCTTCGTAACAGAACTCGACTTGGTCGGGTTTTTTTATTTCAAGAGTTTAAAAACTCTACATTTAAAAATAAGCGGGAAAAGGATGTGAGTTAAAAACAAGCATTCTTATTCTTAAATTGGCAACTGGCACGTTAACATTTCAATATTTCCTTAAAACATTTAATTTTGCGAACCGATCCTCCTACGCGTAAAGCTACGGAGGACAAGTAATAAAGTAAACATTGAGCCAAAATAAACTTTTAAAGCTTCCTTGTAATTGAATTATCTGAAGCGGGTTTTTTTCCACCTTCGTTACACTGCTTTGCGCAGACGGCTTATTCAGCCGTTTCGCAAACCGGTAACTATGGCGGAGTGCGACCCCTTCGGGGTCTTCGATGTGGTAGGAAGGTTACAATTGCTTAATTTTTATTAAGAAATTTTATTTGAGAGTTTGATCCTGGCTCAGGATGAACGCTGGCGGTGTGCCTTAGGCATGCAAGTCGAGCGGGCCCCTCACTTTGTCTCGAATGTTACACGACTGCTTATTCAGCCGTGTTCCACTTCGGGCTAAAGTGAGGGGTCAGCGGCGGACGGGTGCGTAACACGTAGGAATCTACCTCTTTGTGGGGAATAGCTCGCCGAAAGGCGGGGTAATACCGCATAAGCCCGTAAGGGGAAAGCGCTTAACCGCGCGCAGAGAGAGGAGCCTGCGGCCTATCAGCTAGTTGGTAAGGTAACGGCTTACCAAGGCTATGAC
>CAYXRB010000006.1:0-20036 GCA_964467565.1 uncultured Pseudomonadales bacterium
GCGAATGCCCTTGGTGCGGCTGACAGCAGCTTTGTCATATCATCGAGAAGCTTGATATCCATGTTGAATTGCTGGTGTAAGAGGAGGGGTATGAGGTACACCAAGTCTCCGGCGAAGTAGATTAGGAAGACCAACCAACGACGCGCAATCGGAGTCCATTGGTGGAGGCCGGAGAATTCATATGCACCAAGGCCTAGAAGTACACTTAGGGTAATAGGAATGTAGACGTAGATAAGCAGCGGAATCGGGATACTAAAAAGGCGGTGTAAATCGGCGATAACTAAATTTGATAGATAGTGATAATTGCGGACGACTGTCCCGCTTAATGATGGCTCATTGGGGGGGAAATTCCGGGTTAATTCTTCTGCTAAAACCAGATGATAGATGGAGTCATGTACCGAACGACAGCAAAAAGAGATTGATCCATTCGGATTGTAACGATACATAAAAGCCAGGTTAGACGCTGATGCGATAGTCCCAGCAAGGATGATTAACGCAATAATCCAATCGAATCTTATGTGTTTGGGTAGAGACACTCGGGTTTGAAAATTAACCCGAATTATTTTTAAAATTGCAAATGGAAGAGGGTAAAAAAGTAATAAATTACGAGCGTGCAACCACCCAAGAGTAAGACCGATAAGTGCCCACATTGAAATGCCAACCGCTATTCCTAGAGTTACGTTGCCAATTTTCGAGAGCCGAGGCGACTGAACGATGAGACTACCAGGCAGATACCAAACAAAAAATATGGATATAAGGTAAACAAAAGCCCATAACACTGTTTCCATATCTCTATCATAACGCGAACTGAGCATTTTCGAGTACAATATTCACGTATGTTGCGATCGATACGTTGGTATATTTTAGGTCTGACGATAATTACTGGATTGGCTTTGTTACTTAGATTTTTTGAATTAGATTCCACACCCCCCGGTTATACCTGGGATGAAATGTCGATTACCTATAATGCATGGAGTATTAAAGAGTGGCACCGAGATGAAAACGCGATTTTTATGCCACTTTCATTCAGGTCTTTTGGTGATTATAAGCCACCAGTTTTCATTTACTTGATGTCGGGAATATTCTTGATAACCCCGTTGGATCCTTTTTACACACGGTTGGTAGCAAGTTTATTTGGTTTTGGCACTGCCATTTTAGGTGGTGTATTGGCGCATTCACTCGCCCGTTTTATTACGTCCGAATCGGATTACCGAATCCGGGTTGGAATTATTGTTTATGCATTTGTGGCAATTTCGCCGTGGAGTGTACATTTATCTCGAATTGGTTTTGAACAAAATATGACCGTATTTCTTATTACTCTTGGAGTTTTGTTAATTACTGTGGAAAATGCAACCTTCAAGAATTTAGTCGGCGGGTTTTTAACCTTGATTCTTAGCCTTTACACCTTTCATACGGCGAAAATAGTTGTACCACTACTCATTGGGTGGTGGTTACTGTACTTTGCTCCGAGATTGCAGCGTCGCTTGAAAAAGAGGGTGATTGTTTTATTGGCATTGTTAGTATTTGGAATCCTGCCGATTATATATGAAATGCTGACGGTTAGTGGGTTGGCAAGAGCAAGCGCTTTGATCATTTTCAATGCCAATAGCGGACTAAATTCTGCGGTCGAGGGAATTAGTCAATTGGTGGGTAATATGTATGGTCAACTGTCACCGCAATTTTGGTTACAAGGTTGGGACAAGGCTGCGCAACGGAACGCTGTAACGGGTATAGCGCCGATGTACCCGCTCACTTATTTGTTATTAATTGTGGCGATAATTTGGTCAATTATTTCAAAAACTAGGCTAAGACAAATGTGGCGATGGTGGTTTTTGGTAATTATTGGTATGGCCCCGGCGCTCTTGTCATGGAATACGCCCAATTACCTACGCAGTCTTTGGAGCATAATTCCACTTAGTTTTATTTTTAGTCTATTCATAATAGAGATTATTACCCACCCAAGTATTCATAGAATACGTTTTAGTTTAATTATTGGTTTATTGGCTCTATATGGTTATTCAATTATTAATTTTACACATTACTACTTTGGACCTGAATATGAAGCGCGAGCAGCGGCTGAATTTCAATATGGGTATGAACAACTTTTCCAAACACTGAAGAAGTATGACGGAAATGGTAAGCAAATTATTATTTCCGAGTTTTATGGGCAGCCGTATATTTATGCTTTAGTCTATAACCGAATCCATCCACAAAATTATCAGTTTGGAGCTTTAAATCGATACCGTTTTATTGGCTTAGAGTACGGTCAAAGATTGGAAAATAATGCTGTATATGCAGCAGCTTCACATGAGATAGACCCGACTGATCCCCGGGTGGTAGAAGTGATTAAGGCGCCTAAAAGTGACACAATATTGTGGGTGATTGCCCAAACCTAATATGTTCCAAAAACACTGGTACCTTATACTCATAATTCTTCTAGCAGCTGCTCTTAGACTCTACCGATTAGATAGCCATCCAACCGGATTATATTGGGAAGAAGTCGCCTTAGGATATGATGCTTTTTCGATTTTAAAAACCGGCAAAGACCATCACGGAAATCCTTGGCCTTTAGTTTCTTTTACCTCTTATGGAGATTTTAAACCCAGCGGGTATTTTTATTTTGCAACCCCTTTTGTGGCTCTTTTTGGCCTAAATGAATGGGGTGTGCGTTTACCCTCAGCATTTGCCGGTGTTGTAACAGTGGTTTTAGTGTTTTTAATAGCGCTAGAACTGGGAAAAAATTGGGCGATCGGATTATGGTCTGCTTTTTTAATGGCAATACTTCCATGGCATATACAGTTTTCTCGGGCAGCATTTGAAGCGAATGTGGCAGTTATGTGGATGTGTTTAGGTATTTGGCTATTTTTAATAGCTAGAAAAAAGCCGAATTTTATATTCTTATCATTAATACCATTTGTTTTAGCAATTTATACCTATCATAGTGCTCGGATTGCAGTGCCTTTGCTTGCGGTCGGAATTTGGCTTATATATTGGAAAAAATATCCGATCCGAAATATTTTGGAAGGAGGTTTGCTGGCGATAGGTCTCTGTTTACCGATCTTACTGGCACTTAAATCCCCTGCGGTTACTCAGCGTTTTGCAGAAACAAACTATTTTTCCCATTCTGATGCAGTCAGTCAGGTTAATGAGTGGAGAGAAGAAGACAAAAACACAGCTTTAGCACGAATAGTCCATCACCGCTATTGGTATTGGGGAAAAGATATTATTGGTGGAATTTTTTCCCATCTCAATCCCAATTTCTTATTTTTGAACGGGGACACTAATCCCAGGCACCAAACAGGTTTTATTGCGCTAATGTTTTGGTGGATGATAATACCACTTGTGTTGGGTGTAAAGAAAGTGATTTTAGGAAGAGATCAACGCATGGCTTTTCTATATTTTATCTGGTTTATGGCAGCTGGATTAGCCCCCGCTTTAACAAACTTAACGCCTCACACGCTTCGTTTTTTGCTGGCTGCCCCACTATTTGCATTAGTCATGGGATTTGGGATGTACGAACTGCAATTAATTTTTAAAAAGTTGCCACTGAGGAATTTTTTGACAATTGCTACAGCGATTGGTATCGCGCTTACACAAGTGGTTTACCTTTACGACTACTATACCCGTTATGCAAACAAAAGTAGTCAGGACTGGCAATTTGCTTATAAAGAAGCTATGCAAATAATAAAAGATCGAGGAGATCAAGATATTCAGGTTTACTTGTCCCCAGTGTATGGAAGAGCCTATATGTATGTGCTTTTCTACTTACAATACCCACCCCATATTGTTCAATCCATGAGGCCGTTATTACGGGTGAGTAATACGGAATTACTCGAAATTGATAAGTTTCAATTTATTGATCCTGAATTAGTGGCAGATGGTTTAGTGATAACAGAAAAACCCTACCATAGAGGTACTCTTATTAATCAAATTAATTTTTTAGATGATAATCCTGCTCTATATGTTTATGAAATCTAAGAATACTTTTTGGTTACAGGTACATTTAGAATGGCTTCTTTTGGGTTTTATCTTATTGTTAGGATTTCTTCTACGTTTCGTGAGAATAGAAGAGTCTCCGCCTTCGTTATATTGGGATGAAGCAGCGATTGCGTATGACGCGTTAGCGATCGCAAACACTGGTAATGACATGCATGGACAACATTGGTTGCAGCCAGTTCTTTACTCATATGGTGATTACAAAGCACCCGTGTATATATGGATGGCGGCATTAAGCATAAAGGTATTCGGGCCGACCGTGATGGCGGTTCGATTGCCTTCGGTGTTGGCAGGCACGCTCTTGGTTTTAACGAGTTGGTTACTTTGTATGTTACTTTTTAATAGTAAAAAGACTGCGCTTTTAGCTGCATTTCTCACCGCACTGTCTCCATGGAGTATTCAATTTTCCCGGGCAGCATTTGAGGCTAATATCGGAGCATTATTGTTAAGCCTGACTGTGGTGTTAATACTGTTAGCAAAGAAAAATAAAGTATTTTTTATTGCCGCAGCCGCATGTGGGGTTGGGTCAATATATAGCTATTTTAGCTTGCGTTTGGTTCTCCCTTTAGTGCTGCTTGGTTTTTTAGGAGCACAGTTTAAAAATTTAAAAAGGAAAGACCTGGGTTTTTTGGCTATAGCGGTTGTTACAGCTGTGCTATTGTTATTTCCCCTGTTTTCTTCTGATAGTTATAAAGCCAGTAACCAATTTCGGCTAAGTAATAATAATCTTTTAACCACTAATCAGTTCGTTTTAGAACAAAATACTGCACGAAAATTATCCGGAAATACATTCATCTCAAGACTGATATATCACCGGTATTGGTTTTTCTTAAAAGCTTTTGGTGAGAATGTGTTGCATCACTTAGATTTTAATTATTTATTTATTAGCGGAGACGAGAACCGGAGACACTCCACGGGATTCACTGGGATATTACTTCTAGGGACATTCCCTTTTTTGGTTTTAGGAATCTGGATATTGTATAAAGAAAAGCCAAAACTGACGGTATTGTTAACTTGGTGGTGGTTAGTATCCCTTATTCCGGCTGCGTTGGTATTTGAAGTCCCTCACAGCCTAAGGACATTAAATGGGCTGCTCGTAAGCATTATCTTTGCGGCGGTGGGATTGGGTTGGTATTGGCATAAGGTTGCGTTCAACCGTTGGTTACAGTTACTGCCAATTATACTGATAAGTATTCAAAGCATGATTCACTTTCATGACCTATTAGAGCATTATCCGGTACGGGCTGCTGAGTCTTGGCAAGACGGCTATATTCAGATGGCACAAAGCCTTAAGAGTCGAGAGGATGATTTTAACCATATATACGTCGATTCATTCGATCGCTACTGGTTGTACCATCTCTTTTTCCAACAGATATGGCCGAACCAGGCACAAACATTTATCGCTAATTTTGGTCAAGGCGATCTGATGGGAAAATATTCATTTGGAAAATTTCGTTTAGATGATGAGATTGCAAATGAAAGTTCAAATTTATACGTACTGTCTGCAGTGACATTTGAAGAACTTAATATAGATCAGATCGAGGTGGTCGAGATCATACGAAATACAGCAGACGTTCCGGTGTTTTATTTACTCAAGAGACCAACAGTTTATGCTATTCCGCTTTAAAAAAACCCGCTGGCTTTGGTACATCTTGATTATGGTTATTGCCTTGTTGGTAAGAGGCTATGGATTTACACATAACCCACAATATTTAAATCCTGATGAAGCGTCGTATGCTTACAATGCGCTGCTTTTAAATGAGAGGGGTGTTGATGAATGGAATAGACCATGGTCATTGGTGTTGGAAGCTTTTGGGGATGAAAAAATTGCGGGTTATGTTTTTGCAACAGCGATGGGTTTTAAGATATTTGGATATCACGATTGGGTAGTACGATTACCTTCGTTTATTGCTGGCCTGTTGCTTATTCCACTGACTATTGGGCTAGTAACTAAATGGACTAAATCGGCGTTAGCGGGAATATTAGCGGGAATTCTAATTGTGTGTACCCCTGTTTTCTTCTTTTATTCGAGGGTTGGGTTTGAAGCACATGTGAGTATGTTGTTTTTAGTACTGTTGTTATTAGTGCTACGTTTTAAGGCGACTGGTTGGAATAGGTTGGTGCTAAAACTTGGGTTGATTGTACTTTTAGCATCAGGATCGATACTTTTTTATAATAGCCCGTTGATACAGTTACCATTGATTGCAGGGATACATTGGTTTTTACAAAGAGGAAGACTTGATAAAGACGCTTGGTTTTCTAGTGCAACCATATGTTTAGTGTGGGTTGTTTTTTTGATTGTGCTCCGGCCTTTAATCGGACAAAAAAGCCACATTACCTTATTTACTGATCCAACAGTGTGGAGTAGTTTTGTAGAGTACCGGTTGTCGATGCCTGAACTGTTACGACCGGTTGTGGCTAACCAATACGTGTATTATTTTAGCTTAGTATTATTGAATAGCTTGGCCTTTTTTAAACCCTTTTTCCAGGTCAATAATTGGGGAGGACACGCCTGGCATGCATTGAGTGGGGCTGGGTACTTTACTTGGCCTTTGTTCTTTGTGAGTATTGTGTCAGTGGGTTACTTAGTCATTAAATCGTGGCAAAAAGGAAAAAAAAGCGATGACATTACTGATAGGCGTGGAGAACAAATACACAGACTACTGGCGCTTTTTATTATCGGGTTAATTCCTGCGTCTATTACGGTGAACGCCCCGCATGCGACTCGTAGTTTGCTGGCATATTGGGCATTACTGGTGATTACTAGCTATGTAGCATCATTCCTTTGGAAGAAAGGTGGTGGCACTGTAGTGGTACTTTTGGGATTGCTGGTTGTAGGAGCTTTTATTCAATTTACTTTACATTTTCATCGTACATTTGAAGAATATTCACGGATTACTTGGCATGATAATCCCTATGAAATTGTGAATGATTTGGAACAAAGCTATCCTGAGAAGGACATATTTATAATGGATAGAAGGGGGTTTGAATACATCAGGTTTGCGTGGTATGCAAAAATTGATCCGGATGTATTTTTAAGGACTATTAAAAGAGACCCACCGGATACGATAAACTTTAGTTATGTCACACATATGGGAGGGTGGAAATTTATTCGTGAAGCAAGAGAAATAGGTAGTCCAAAAGCTATTATTATTGCTTGGGATAATGAGAAATGGAAAGAAACAGTATATGAGTAGGAGACAGAAAAATGAAAATGTTGATTTATCGGTGGTGTTGGCAGTCCATAACGAAGAGAGAAATCTAGCGCGGTGCCTGGATTCGGTAAAAGATATAGCTGCCGAAATTGTAATAGTGGATGGGGACTCGACAGATCGGACCGTGAGCATTGCCAAACAGTATGAAGCCAGAGTAATCAAAACGACAAATAAACCAATTTTTCATATCAACAAGCAAATGGCTTTGGAAGCAGCAAGATGCAATTGGATACTCCAGCTCGATGCCGATGAAATGGTCGATAAGCACCTAAAGAAAGCAATACAACAGGTGGTAACTGACTTGACGGAGAACAGGAATGGTTTTTGGGTGAAGCGCAAAAATTATTTTCTGGGGACTTTTCTTAAAAAAGGCGGCCAGTATCCCGACCGTGTCATACGATTAGTTCGGAAGGGCAAGGCTTATTTTCCACAAAAGAGCGTTCATGAGCAAATTAAGGTTAAAGGTGAGGTTGGTGAAATTAATGGACATTTGCTGCACTATAACGCCCCGACTTTTTCTCGTTACCTGACTAACGCAAACCGTTATACAACCTTAACTGCGGTTGAATTAAAACGTCGCGGGGTTACATTGTCTTTGTTTAATGATTTAAAGTATCTATTTTACTTACCAACTATAACTTTTATAAAATTGTTTGTAAGGCACAGGGGGTATGCAGATGGGTTTCCCGGTTTTATTTTTGCCATTTTTTCTGGAATTCACCATGCGTTAGCATATATGAAGTTAGGGGATCTGTACCGTTATGAGCATAGTGATTGATGTTAGAAATCAACATGCGGATAACACTTACAGAGGTGTGGGTGTCTATACGCGTTTACTATTTAAAGCATTAGAGAAGCAACAACAAAATATTACGATCATCGAAAAAGGTGTATTACCCGATTTTGTAGAACTGATACATTACCCATATTTTGACCTCTTCTTCAGAACACTTAAGCCTTTGGATGATATACCTTTTATAGTGACCGTGCATGATGTTATTCCTCTGGTATACGCTAATCACTATTGGCCAGGATTTAAGGGTTCTATTACACAGATATTTCAAACTCAGACTTTGAAAAAAGCCAAAGCCATCTTAACAGACTCTTTAACCTCTAAAGAAGATATCCACACTCTCCTACAAATACCTAAAGAAAAAATCGAGGTGGTATATTTAGCTGCCGATCCAGAGTTAAGACGACCCACCGATGATGGAATTGCGAAAGTTAAAAAAGAGTATGGAATTGATAAGCCCTACCTTTTGTATGTAGGTGACATAAATTATAATAAAAATATACCGGCTCTGCTGCGGTCATTTGCGAAGATGCGTAATGATAACTATGATTTGGTGTTAGTAAGCAGAGCGTTACAATACAAAGATATTCCTGAGGCAAAAGAGATATTGGAAATTTTAAAGCACAATAAGTTATCTGCTAGGGTGAAGATACTGACCAATGTACCGGTAGAACCAAAGAATGTTTTGGCAAGTTTGTACGCTGGAGCAACATGGTACGTGCAGCCGTCATTATATGAAGGATTCGGTTTACCAGTTCTGGAGGCAATGCAGTGCGGGGTACCGGTAATATCTAGTACAGGCGGGTCATTAAAAGAAATAGTGGATGAGCGTTGTGCGGTGATATTTCAACCGGAAAGTGAAGAACAAATTGTGCTGGCGTTGAAAAAGGCGCTAAATTTGAACCAGAACGAACGAGAAGCGTTGGTACTAGAGGGGTTGAAGAGAGCAGCTGCCTTCTCTTGGGAAAAAGTGGCACGACACACAGCAAAAGTTTATCACCGTGTATTGAATGGTGTATGAAATCAAACGTATTTTTTCTTCTGATTTTGATTGGCCTGATGTTATGGGTGTATAAGCCATTTTTAAACTTTGGTGTGCCATATACACACGACGGCCAAATCCATATTGCGAGAATGGCAAATTATTTTTTAGGGTATAAGCAGGGTCAATGGCCAGTACGCTGGGCTCCGAATTTAAATGAAGGCTTTGGGTATCCGGTATTTAATTTTAACTACCCACTCCCCTATTTAATGAGTATTCCGTTGATTAGTGTTAATTTAAGCTTAGAAACTACGTATAAGACTTTAATGTTGCTGGGGCTTTTTGGTCTGGTTAGTGCCATGTTTCTATTTCTTAAGCAGCAATTTGGTAATTTAGTTTCGTTAGTGGGAGCGTTTTCTTTGGGAGTTTCTCCGTATGTTGCCAATTTACTATATGTGCGAGGAGGCTTGGGGGAATTGTTATCGCTCTTTTTGGGAACTTGGGTGCTAGTGATTCTAGTGGGGTTGAAGAAAAAGATGGGTGTGCCGCAATGCATACTGTTAAGTGTCTTTTTGAGCATGTGGCTCTTGACCCATAATGTTTTTGTTTTAATAGGCGGACCAATTTTAATAGCAATTTCTGTATGGGTAGGGTGGGTACACAAAAAAGCACGAGTGGGGTTGGGTATAAGTTGGTTGATTGCATTCTTAAATGCAAGTTTCTTTTGGGTACCGGCACTGTTAGAAAAAAACCTGGTGATATTAGACGCGGTATCTTTGTCGACAGCATTTGCTATTCACGCGCTTACGGTTGAGCAATTCTTTATAAGTGAGTGGGGTTATGGGTTTTCGTTCCCTGGACCGGTTGATAGTATGGAAATGGGAATTGGTTGGTTCTATAGCTTAATGCTGTTGATGTTGGTTGGAATGGGAATTTATAACAGAAGATTCGCACGAAAGACTTTATTTGCTTTAGGCTTGGTTGGTTTGGTGTTTATTTTTTCTTCGGATTTGGGCATGCCAATGGCAAAATTAATCCCGGGATTTAATTATGTGCAGTTCCCCTGGCGATTAGTGGTAATAGCAACGGTTGTTCTAGCCTATTTGACGGCAAAAATGCTACACGAACTGAAACACCCGTGGATAATTTCGAGTTTGGCTTTATTACTGCTAATCAATTATGCAGCGAAGACATATAAACCGGTATCAACTTTTTCGTTTAACGATCATTACTATTTTGAAACGGGACAGACAACAAGCACATTAGATGAAAACATGCCTAAGGGATTCGACAAATTCAAGGCGTATCCGTTGAATAACACTTATTTTCTGGAAAGGCCAGTGTTTAGCCAAAACCCCGATTCATCCATAACGATTGAGATATGGAATGGCTCTATCAGAAGATATAGTGTTGATAGTCAGTCGCCATCAACTATGGTAGAACAAGGCGCTCGGTTTGCAGGTTGGCAGACAACGATAAATGGGTCGGTGGTTGACTATATCGAGGCCGGTTCAGACTTTGCAGGCTTAATTGCGTATGAAGTTCCAGCCGGATTTCATGAAGTGGAGTCTCGCTTTACTCAACGCACGCTGCCGCGACGAATTGGGAATACTTTAAGCGGGATAGGATTACTACTGTTGGCTGGTTTATGTGGTTATGGCATGTGGCAGAAAAAGATGTGGCATAAATAATAATGTTATGACTTTACGATGGATTATTGCCTTATACGCTCTATGGTTGCTACTACTTTTTGCAGTGATTGCAGCGGCGATTGCTAGGCTGCCTTACGTACCCACATTTCCATACCATTCGGATTGGTTACCCGAATATGGCGAGCGGTGGATAACAACTTTTGCGCATTTTGACGGAGTACATTACTTAACGATTATTAGGAACGGTTATGTGGGTACAGGACTGATTCAAGCCTTTTTTCCGTTCTATCCACTTCTCGTAAAGGTTGTGAGCTTGAGTTTGTTAAACCCTATTATCGTGGGTGTGATCATATCGGTATTGAGCACGCTTATAGCTGTTCATTTTTTAAACAAGCTGTATCCGAAGTTTTCAAAACGAATCTTACTTTTACTTTTTAGTTTTCCTACGGCTTTTTATTTGATAATGCTCTACACCGAAGGGTTGTTTTTACTTTTAAGCATAGGGAGCTACTACTTTGCGAAAAAGAATAACTGGATACTGGGGTCATTAATCGGATTTTTGACTGGTTTGACACGACTACAAGGGGTTTTGGTAACAATACTTTTGTTAGTTGAAGCAAGAAAGCAAAATTTGGGTTGGAAGAACTATGTATTAGCATTATCCCCTTTGTTTGGATTGAGCTTGTATATGGCCTATTTGTGGATAACTTTTGGTGATCCCTTATTGTTTGTAACCGTGCAAGACGATTTTGGGGCACAGAGAGCCTCGGGAATGTTGATTCCCATATTAACGCCGTTGGTACGGTACGTGCGAATCTTAGTAACAGTACCTTTTTGGTCGCATGCATATTACATTGCAGTACAAGAACTTTTGTTTACACTTGGTGGGACGTGGTTGGCTTATAGGTTGATGAGAAAAAAAGAGTACAGTTTTGCCCTTTATTCGGCGTCTAGTATATTGCTGCCAACGCTGACTGGATCGCTATCGTCGATGCCTCGGTATGTGTTAGTCATTTTTCCACTATTAATCGAGTTAACTCGAACACTTAAAGGTAAATGGTTTTATATGGTGGTGCTTATTTTTGCTATACTGCAGATAATTAACCTGATGTTATTTACTCAAGGAAAGTGGGTCGCATGAGATTACTTGTAACTGGAGGGGCTGGATATATTGGGTCGGTGACGGCGGATCATTTACTGCAAGCGGGACATGACGTGGTGGTATTAGATAATTTGGGGAATGGTCATAGAGAAGCAGTACCTGAGCAAGTTGAGTTTGTAGAGGGAGATATTCATGACCGAGCGCTGTTAAAAGATTTGTTTTTACGGGGTTTTGATGGAGTACTCCATTTCGCCGCCTTTATCGAAGCGGGTGAATCGATGGTGAATCCTTCTAAGTTTTTTGAAAACAACGTGATTGGGTCACATGTGTTATTGTCCGAAGTGATAAATGCCAAGGTCCCACACTTTATTTTTTCGAGCACAGCCGCGGTGTATAAAACGAAAGATGAGCTGCTAACGGAAACTGATGAAATTCAGCCGGTAAATGTATATGGCCAAACCAAGAGGATGATAGAGGAAATGTTGGAGTGGTACTCAGCAACACTGGGTTTAAAGTCATGTATATTTAGATATTTTAATGCGGCGGGGGCATCAATGCTTGAATCACCACCAAAACGTGGGGAACAGCATGATCCAGAATCGCACATAATTCCAAATATTCTAAAGACTGCTAAAGGAGAGCGGGAGTCTTTTAGATTGTTTGGTAAAGACTATCCTACCCCAGATGGAACTTGTGTTCGCGATTATATTCATGTAGATGACTTGGCTAACGCTCATGTGCTGGGATTGGAAAAGTTGGTCGAGGGTGCGTTTGACTTTGAGGTATTTAATTTAGGAAATGGATTGGGGTTTAGTAATATGCAGGTGGTAGAAACGGCTCGAAATGTGACTGGCCAAGAGATACAAGTTACAGTAGAGGTCAGGCGCGAAGGCGATGCGCCGCGTTTAGTGGCTAGCAGTCAGAAAGCGAAGGACAATTTGGGTTGGCAACCACAATACCCTGATTTAGAAACCATTATCTCTTCGGCGTGGGAATGGGAAAAAAGTGTATAAATAAAATTTACCCTGCCTAATTTGAATAGTATGCTTGATTTAACCAACCGGGAAAATATCTTTTATTGGCAGACGGACCGGAATTTAACTGCCAAGGATTATGCTCGAATTTTTTTAAAGAGACATAAATTGGAAGATGAAGAAATAATTACTGTTCTTAAGAATGGTTTTGATGAGTTTAAAGAGAAGAGTATTGAAATTGAACAGGCTGACGAAAATTTTACTAAAGGTAACGTGAATATTGTTCGTAAAGTATTTGTCGACTCAAAATCGTATGTAGTAAGAATGCATCCTAAGGGCGTAAAGAATGGATATTTTTATGTAGAGCGAGAAGCACTAAGACAAGCTGCCCAGAGCAAGGTACCTGTACCAGAAGTCGTTCATATTCATGAGGCAGCGGATGCAAATGATATGGACTTTATGGTAATGACTGTTTCACCTGGTATAACCATGGATGTGTATTTGCAAAAAGAGAAATCAAATGAACCGGAGCTTTTGTTTGATGCCGGAAGAATTATGGGGTTGATCCACGGTGTTAGGGTTGATGGCTATGGTGCATTTGATAATGCATTAGCTAAAAACAAAAGCGTGCTTAAAGGTCTGCACTCAAGGTATGCTGATTTTATTCACACAGGCTTAGAAGAAAACTTGTCTAGATTAATTAGATTCGAAATTATTAATAAGGACCAAGCAGGACTGATGAGAAAGGTGTTTAAATACTATAATTTTGAACCGACGCGTAAACCTCGATTAATTCATAACGACTTTGCTGATTGGAATTTACTAACGGATGGAACAAAGTTAACCGCTGTTTTAGATTGGGATGAGTGCCATGCCGGAGACCAGGTAGCAGATTTGGCATGCTGGTCAACATTCTTTAATATCGAACGAATGAATCGATTTATGGATGGATATCAAAGTGTGGCAGAGCTACCTGCGGACTATGACGAGCGTTTTCATTTTTACCGCTTGCGCTACGTAATTTCTAAGATGGCGCTGCGGATTAAGAGACATCAAGTAGACAAGTCGCCTTTTATCTTAGAAAAACTTGAGGTGGGTAAAGTAGCATTAAGCGATGAGCTTGAGTGGTTTAAAACTCATTAGATGCTGATACATACTTCATAGTAAGACTCAAGCTTATTATGCACATCATGTGTGTTAGGATAGCGATTATTAGTCTGGAAAATTATGAATTGGATTATCGCCAGCTTTTTAATGTTTTTTGCCTCGGTTGGACTCTATTTAGGTTTAAGAAAAAGCACTTTACTCAAGACCCACACTCAGTTGAACAACCTAGCAATGTTTCTGCTCCCGGCTATATTCTATTTATTATTAGCTTGGTATTCAAAAGAAGCTTTGCGTGTTACTCAATATGAATTATTAATTATTCTTCTTTCTGCATTTTTGTTTAGCTACCTTGGAAACGCTTTTTCATTAAAAAGCATTGAATTAGCTCCTAACCCAGGCTACTCTTTAGTTTTATCAAAAAGCTATGTTGTGTTTACCACCTTGGCTGCAGTCATTTTTCTAAATGAAGACATAAGCATAAAATCAGCACTAGGGATAATTGCAATTGTTGCCTTTAGCCCTTTGGTAATAATTTCAAATATTGCAAAAAGAAATACTGAGACTAACTCTAAATGGATACCCCTCTCATTTGGAGCTTTTTTCTGTTGGGGACTCTTAGCACTTACTTCAAAGTACTTATTAAACCTAGGTGTGAGCATTTATGAGCGTCTCATATTTTCCATGCTTATTGTCAGTGCGCTAATCCTTACGGAAGTGGTTAAAAAGAAGATCTCTATAAGAAACCTTACGAAGGTTCAAATTAGTACATTAATTTTCATTGGGCTCATGGGTGCGGCATTTAACTATTATATGCAACTAGGGTTTCAGCTTGCACCAAATATCGGCTACGTTAATGCTATTAATGCTGCTTCAATTGCAGTTGTCACACTCGCAGCAACCTTATTATTTAAAGATGAATTTAATTTCCGTAAACTTATTGGAGTTTTGGGAATATCATTGGGTTTAGCAATTCTCGTTATATAAATTATTTCAAGTAATGCTTGAGTAGGTTATGCAACTTACTATGGAGTTAGAACTAGTAAAAGATCAAGTGATAATAGTGATAGAAGAGACAGCGGAGTTGTTTAAAAAATACTTTGTAAGTTCCCGTGTTAGTCACAAAATGGGTATACAACAGACAACCAGCATAGTAACCGATGCGGATATAGCGATCGAAAAACACTTGAAAGACCGGTTGTTACATCTATATCCGGATACTGGGTTTATAGGTGAGGAAGGAGGACATGCAATTGGAAAGGAGTATACGTGGGTGATTGACCCGGTAGACGGAACTTTGAATTTTTCAAGGCAAATACCGATCTGTGGTACCACCGTAACCCTTTTAAAAGAAGCCAGTCCGATACTGCATGTAATGGACTTTCCGCTGTTAAATGAACGGGTAGTGGCAGTAAAGGGTGGGGGTGTGACGTTTAATGGAACCGGGGTTGTAAAGGCAAACGGGTCACTACGAAATGATCCGATTCTTTTATACGCACAAGTGAGTTCACCCGAAGACAAAATAAAAGTGATTACGGCCTTGCTGAAACAAGGATTACCTTACCCAATGAGAGTTCAGTGTGCCTCCTATATGTTCGCGTTGCTGGCGACTTATAGGGCAGATGGGGGTTTGTTTCTAAACCAGGCACCTTGGGATGTATCTGGGGCGGAATTAATAGCTGCTGAGCTTGATTTGGAATTAGCATGGCTTAGGCCTAAAAGCCCGACATTGGCTGACTTTAAGGCACGAGGTTATTCGATGTCTTTGATATTTGGAAATAAATACTACTCTGGCAAATTAAAGAAACTGATAAGTGATAAAGAAATTTAGCGCTCCTTATTCTGGTAAAAGGTATTCCAGACAAAATGGAAGGCTGCGCCAAAGAGTGTTGGTTTTTGTTTGATGAGAATATTAAGTTGTTGTGTGGAGAAGCGTCTAAATTCTACTGATTCGTAATTAAGGACTGGATCGATGTCCGAGTAGATCTCGTACAGAATGAAGAGGTGGTTTTCGTGACGACCCAGGACTTTACGGTCAAAGATGGCTTGCCCAACGCGTTTGAAGGTTGCGGGTTGGTTGATATTCACCACAAGGCCAAGCTCTTCGCCGGCTTCACGAACGAGAGCATCCAGTTCTGATTCGTGGGTTTGAACGTGACCACCGATGGGCGAAACAAGTTGACTCGCATCTTGCCTGTCGCTCGCTTGCCTCACTAACAACCACTCTCCTTTTGAGTTAATGACCTCGCTAATAATAACTGGATGCAAGAGTCCTTTTATATGGGCTAAGCTTTTGGTAACCGTATTAATTCTAGTTAAGTTATGGTCAAGGATATCAACAGGTTCGTTCTGACTATTCATATATTATTTGATACTTAACATATCAATGTATATTACATATCTTTTGTGTATAATATTTTAAACTGATCTATCAATTATTATTACATTATTGTTTTTTAGCAGTTTCATATCCTTTTCGCCAAGCTGATGAATATTATTAGTTTATTTCATAATATCAATTTAATTTAATTGTTTGGATTATGAATGTATGCGGATTAACATATTAGTATTTTGAATGAATTGATTTCTATTTATAAACTGATGACTTTGAAAACCAAATCTATTAGCGGCGTTAACTTTTTCAAGCTGATCATCCCAGTACATGACCTCGCTTGGATCGTTGATACCGTCTAGATACTTCAGGCTTTTATAGATGTACTGATAAAATTCTAGCTCGGGTTTTTTTACTCCCATTTCGCACGAGGCAAAAATATGGTCGAAGTTTCTTAGTAAATCTAAATCATCGGCTAAGTATTGAAGCCTATACTTTTCTTGATTGGTGGCTAAGTAGACTGAATTGTTGTTACCTCGCACTTCTTTAAGATAGTGAACAAGCTCTTGATCGACAGCTTTTTCGTTGTCGAACCAGTACTGCATAAAAGATTCAACAGAATTATCCCAACCCCACTCACGAAGATATGGTTTGATCACCAACGATAAATCAGCCTTACCGACTAAGCACCGCTTAAATGGACCAATGTAGAAAGGTACGATTTTTTCTAAGGGGATGTTAAGTTTTTGACTTAGACGCTCGCTAAAACGAAGTCTATCGGGAATGAGCATGCCGTCGCAATCGACAACAAGGGCTTTAGTCATAGGTGTTTATAATAGTTTAAATACTATGCATATTAATGCGATCGAATTTCCACTTATAGCTAAAGCTTTTAGTAAACACAAGATGCGGTTGCTGTTGGGAATGTTGGCAAGCTTGGTGACCGTAGGTCTTATTGCAGCGGGCGGTTTTATGGATGAACAAGAAAATATGGCTACGAGCGTGTTGATGAACCATGAGTTGCTTTTATATCGAGATCTTTTTACCCATCACGCCCCGCTTCCATATGTTGTAGGGTCAATAATCGCGTTGATAGATTTTGATTTCCCGATTATTTTTAGATTTTTCTTATTTTTATTCTATGGTTTAGGGTTGTTACTACTCATTAATAAAAAGGTTTTAAGCGTTGAAATGTCGTTATTACTTTATTTGTTGCTCATGTTGACCTCGCCAAGGTATTTATTCCATATGTATTTAGCCCAGTCGTTTGGAGTTGCAGGATTATTGTTAATGGGGAGTGCTTTAGTTAAAACCAATATTTACCTATTTACGTTTGGGTCTTTAGTAGCCGCATGGTCCTTACCCGCTCTGTGGCCGGTGATACTGTTGTTAAGTTTTTGGGTTTTACGGAATAGTAAGACCAGGATTGCAGACAGTGTGGTTCTGATAAGTCCTCATTTAGTGATTGTGGTTTTGCTTGGCATGGTGAATTTATGGAATGATTTCTGGTTTAGTGTGGTTACCTTTAATCAAGAGGTGTATGTACCGTATAGATGGCCGGGTGGTAAGGAATTTTTTTCTATTCTATTAGAAGGGGTGTATACCAATTTGTCTTTACCCCTTATTACGTTTGTTCGAGCACTGTATACGTTCCTGATTACATTTTTTCATGTCGGTTTTGATTTCAAACTACTTGCCGTTGCCACTAATGAGTTTATTAATCATAGCCATTCAGAAGCAGTGGTCATGCCGGTTTTGTTTTTAATTGTGTCTGCAAGTTTGTGGTTTCGTAAACGTGCCGGATTGCTATTGCTCCATATTTTAGTGTCGGTGTCGCTGGCTATCCGTAGTGATGAAATTTTTCATGGCGGGGTCTTATATGCATGGTTGGTAATGCTTTTGTGTTGGTTGATAACAGTTAAACCAACCCGGTTTTTATGGGTAAGTGCATTATTAATTTTTGCAATTTACATACATCCTTTTCTTAGCTATCTTCGCCGTGGGGAACGGATCGTGGGAGAGAACCTACTCAATACTGCACAACTGATTAAAAGTGTGGTGAAACCGGGAAGTAAAATTGTTTTAATTGAAGCTTCACCTTACCTTTATGTTCTGAGCAACACAGTTCCGGCTTTGAGAACACACTATATATTCCCATGGATTGTGGCGGTGCCAGAATTTAGAAATGATTTATTGCTGGCGATGGAGCAAGGTTATTACGTGTTCCTCGGCCGGGAGGACAGTGAATATATAGCCCGACATTACCTATGGCTTGATTTAAGGGATAATAAGTAATTAAGAGAAGATTGGATTTGGAATATTCGCTTGAGTTTACTACTAGATGATTAGGGCATTAATTTACCTCATGATCGGCGATTTCCTGAACACGCCAATGAAGGGTGTCAGTATTAAAGCGGAGGCGGAAAAATAAGGTGGGGGTGCTTACCGAAAAAATATGGAAGAGAGTACGACCCTGGCGATAAGTGTGGTGAAGACCAATTTGAATGATAGGATACTGACGACCTTCCCAGGTAATATTAGTGGGGGTGACTTTTCGGGTACGGTGATCAAACTGAAGAGTAACGGAGATGGGGGCATCGATTGACTGAATCATACTGTGTAGTATTGGATGAGCATATAAACGCCGGCTGTTAATTGAAGATTTTTTTAGCTGGGATGAGGCGAATTTAACCCGAATCTATGCGTTCTTTATATACCCTAATAAATACCGAAGTCAATGGGGCGGTAAAAAGTAATATACCTCTCGGACACCATGGTAACTTTTAATTAATAACCGTTAGGTGGTTACCAGTAATACACAGAGTTATGGGGCAATTATTGATTGTGACGGGACTGATTATCCTGATGATTAGGGTGCGAATAATGCACTTTAATGGACTAGGAATCCCTACATTACCGGAAGATTCATAGTTGAGCGGGAAAATTCTAGACTCTACTAACCGTTACCCAACTTGGTACTATTCAATTTCACAGTATGAATACTATTTAGAAGAGCAAGATAATTCTTATGCTTTGTCGGGCATAACAAGAGCAGCGACAAAATACCCGACAATGCCCAAGACAAAACCAGTGAACGCGGTGAGTAAGACGTACCCAATACGGACAAGGGTGACGTCGACATTCATATAATCGGCGATTCCGGAACAAACACCTAAGAGCATGCGGTCTTTGCCACGAGTTAACTTTTTAGTTGCAACGGCCATAGAATTCTCCTTTATTTACAGTGTTGATGCACTCATTTTACAGTATCATCAAGTCTAATTATACTTTAGGAGTACGAACCGATCGCCTTAGCTTTGTTGCAATAATAAGGACAAAGCCGATGATAAGTAAAGCTGGGCTATAGACAGCTAACCATATAGCGGCGGTACCTAATTGCCGAGCGTTTGTGATAAGTGAGCGCACGGCTTGTTTAAAGATAACATCGGGACGCCAGGGTTGTTCGGGGGCGTATGGCAGTGCAAGTTCGTCAGTGGATAAATAAATGGTAATTCGGGTTAATCGTGCGGACCCTTCGAGATATTTTTGCTGTCCAATTAAATTATCAATTTGTGTTTGGAGATTGATTAACTCGCGCTGGACTTCTAATAGATCTGAAACTTCGTTAGCGGAGTTTAAAATCTCTTCGAATTTGGCTTTTGTTTGGTTTAACGTAGTTAAGCGGGCTTCAATATCAACATACTGGTCGGTGACATCTTGCCCAGAAACCGATTCGGAAACAGTCTTAACCCCAAATGACCTAAAGCTTTCAAGCGCTTGGGTACGTTTATCGACGGGAATACGTACAGTGATGGTGCCACTCGCAGCACCTTCTGGTTGATTAAGATTGGAATCGACCAAGTAACCATCAAGTGAAGACGCTGCT
>CAYXRB010000006.1:20056-55784 GCA_964467565.1 uncultured Pseudomonadales bacterium
AATGGCTTGAGAGACGTTATTAACTAATAAGGAGAGATGTGAATTGGTGACTACCAGACGATCGGATACTGAGGTTGGCGGGACTTGAGCATCATAGGGAAGAGAAACACTGCTCTCGGGACCGATTAACTTTGATGTGCCACTACTACCCCGGCTGGGGACCATGCCTATGGCAGGAGCTGATTCAGAGGTATCTAGAGTAGTCGAACGATTAAATGGAGCAGTGATTTGATCTTTGATGAGAAATAGACACAGCACAAAAACTAAGAAAGTACTCAACTTGTTGGCTTTGATCCAATTAATTAATTGGTTGAACATACCTACTCCTGCAAAACCAATATTATGGGTGAGCCATTATGATCAAACCAGGTAGAGTTAGAGAGTACCTGAGCATAATAGGTTTTTGTTGGATCTAAGGAGTTAATAACGATGTGATGATCGGTTGATATAGATGAATCCGTATAGACCATAACAAAATCGGTCATTGATGAGTTGTTGCTTATTTTGACGGCACCGCTGGTTGGCTCACTGGTTTTCCAGGTAAAGGTGAAGCCATTATTACTCAGTTTATTAATAATTAACGATGCAGGTGTTGGTGAACCATCGGCATGAATGGTGTTTGATTGGGGGGTAGAGATGCGGTTTACGCCTAAACTTAATGCAGAAATCATGAGGATGCCAACGAACGCAACCATTAGAGCTTGCACGCTACGTTTATGGGCGTACCACATATAGCCAATAAGAGCACAGATAAAAGCGATCACCAGTACAACAGGCCAGGCAAGACTCACAGTGGTTGGTTCTGAAACGGGAGGGATAACTTCTTGGGTGGAGGTGGGATCTAGCGCTTGAATTTCCAGGTAATGCTGGGCAAATGGATTGAGCGGGTTACCTTTTTCCATACTCTGTTATAGTAGCATGCTCTGACCTATGTGTATGGTAGAGTAAGACAATGGCTAGCAAGATTTTAAATAAGCATGTTCGACGGGTGATTCTAATGGGATTGGGATTTTTTGTACTATTGCTCGTTCTGACTGGAATGGCTTTGGGTGTTAACTTTTTACGTTCTTATGAGGAAACTAGGGTGCAGCTTATGGCTAAGTCCGAAGCTTTGGGTAAGGACTTGAATGTAACAGAGGCGGAATTAGCCAGCACTTCGGCAGCGTTAGTGGAATACTTATCTCAAGACCAGTACCTGATTAACCAAAGCCTCACTCAAGAAATTACCCACATACAAAAAACTTATAAAGAATCAGTGCGTGTGTATGAAGATTTATTAGACCTAAAAGCTAAGACAACCAGGACAGCAACACTCGATGAGCAGTATGCAACGATAGTGAACTTACTGGCTAATCGGAACTATACCACCGCCAGTGCCAATTTAACCAAACTTTCGCAGGCGATAACTGAAGAAGACAGGAAAATTGCCACTGCGTTCACGATTCCGGAGAATGTACCAGTAAATAACTCACCACCCGGTTCGGGATATTCAAGGCAAAAAGTGAGTACTGACTTTGGTGAATACCTAGTGAGCATTGTGAGCGCTGACCTAAACGGTACGCGGGTAATAGTAGATACGGCATCTGATGGAACGTGTGCAAATGATTGTCCAGTGATGGCTTTGGGTGACTATGTGTCTAGAAGTGGCGCATTTGCCGGTATCAATGGGCCTTACTTTTGCCCAGCGTCGTATCCATCGTGCGCGGGAAAAACGAACTCTTTTGATACACTTTTGATGAATAAAAATAAGGTGTACTTTAATTCTGAAAATAACGTGTTTAGTTCGGTGCCCGCAGTCATTTTTAGCGGCAATTCTGCCCGGTGGGTAGGTAGAAGTTTGGAATGGGGGCGTGACACCGGGGTGGATAGCGTAATTGCCAATCAACCGTTACTGACACTTAATGGGAACAATATGTTTGGCGGAGACGGTGACCCAAAAAAGGGAAGTAAAGGTGGCAGGTCGTTTATTGGTACGACTGGCTCAACGGTTTACATTGGGGTAGTGCATAATGCCACGGTTGCCGAAGCCGCCCACGTCATAAAGGCCATGGGAGTACAGAACGCGCTGAATTTGGATAGCGGAGGAAGCACGGCGTTGTGGAGTGGCGGGTATAAAGTAGGTCCGGGGAGAGCATTGCCGTTTGGGATTTTATTGGTGCGAAAGTAGCCTTAGAGCTGGCTAACGTGAAGAAAAGGAATCTTGGCTCTTTCTGCAGCCACTTTATCGGCTAAGCTATCACCAATGAAAAGGACAGTGTCTGCCGGGGTAAGGTCTTCTGAAATTTTATTGAAACCATCGATTTCTGGCTTAATGTTAAAAATTTGATCACGACTAATAATCTTTTTGAACGAGGTAGTAAGTTTAAGGTGTTGGAGTTATTTGATTACTGTTGCGTAGGAATTAGATGACCAAATAAACAGTTTTTTGCTCTCAAGCTCCCCAATTAACTGAATTGTCTTTTTATTGTCTCAATAACCTATTACATTTTTAGATTCAAATTCTTCAATAAACTTGTTGACTTTGTCCCTAAGTTTTTCGCCATATTTTCTGAAGTACTCGTTTTGAAATCCATGAATATACTTACCTTTTAAGTGTTTATTAAAACTTGGATCAAATGTGCGAAAAATCTCCCCGACCTCATAGTGCCATTTAGTCCAATCAATTTGTAGGGTAGTGATGGTTTCGTCTAAATCGAAAATTACGGCAGAGTAATCGTTGGGGTTAAGGCTGTGGGTCATTACGCTTTATGATATGGAGCGTTGATCATGCCGCATTTTTTCCACTTATACGGTTTGCCGGTAGTGGGGTTTATAGCACCACATGGACAAGGATCATTGCGGCCAATTTTGTTGCCATTTTCATCGGGCTTGATGAGTGTCATGGTACGGGCGTTGGCTTTATCGCCGGCCCGATTTGACGTTTTTGCGAGTGCAGCTGCCAAAGCCCCAAGGCTTTGTACGTTTGCCGGCTGGCTCTTAGACGGGCTTGCAGGTTGAGAATCAGCGGTTGGTTTATCGATGAAAGAGTCGTCCCGACCGGCAATTCCTTGAGGCATTGTGGGTTGTTGTGGCATGGCGTTAATTTGGACGCGGAAAATAAGCCGAGCTGCTTGAGCGTTGATACCATCAAGTAGAAGCGCAAACATATCAAACGCTTCTTTTTTATACTCAGAGAGGACCGTTTCTTTACCACCCCGCAGCCAAATGCCCTCGCGAAGGTCATCCATGGCGTCTAAGTGGTCCATCCAGGCTTTGTCGATGGTTGAAAGTAAGACGTATCGTTCGATTTCGCGCATCGCGGGTTCACCAATATTTTCGACACGGCTTTGATAGGTCTGATCGATTATGTCGGTAAGGAGGGATGTGGCGGCTTTTTCATCTGCAGCTTCTTTGAGTTTTTTTAGAATATTATCTTGGGAGTTTTTATCGTAAGGAATGATTGTTAAAAATTCGGCGAGAATTCCTTGATGATCGAGACCTGATTCAACGGAATTCCGGGAGTTAACCAAACTTTCAATTTGCTCGTGTAAGTACCCATAGATTCTATCCCGTAAGGTTTGAGCTTTAGCGTCATTGGTTCCGGCTTCTAGGATTGCCTGGCGGCGTTTGTAAATTATTTCACGCTGCTTATTCATGACATCATCGTATTCGACTACTCTTTTGCGCTGATCGAGATAAAAACCTTCGACCTTGGATTGTGCCTGCTCTAATGATTTACTGACCATGCCGGATTCGATCGGCTGGTCTTCAGGGATTTTTAATATGTCCATAAACTTTGCCACCTGGGCTCCGCCAAAAATGCGCATTAAATCATCTTCGAGGGATACATAGAAGCGAGACGAACCCGGATCACCTTGACGGCCCGAACGCCCGCGAAGCTGGTTGTCAATCCGACGTGAATCATGGCGATCGGTACCTATAACATGTAGGCCACCTAAATCAATGACTTGGCGATGGCTATTTTGCCATACCGCAAAGGCTTCTTCGTAAACCTTTTTGGCTTTATCATCGGCATTTTTATTAGGTTTAGACGGCGGAGAGCCTCCCAAGACGATATCGACTCCCCGACCGGCAATATTGGTTGCAACGGTTATGGCTTTTGGCTTACCGGCGTCGGATAAAATTTTAGCTTCGGATTCATGGTTTTTGGCATTGAGTAGATTGTGAGGAATCTTCATTTTCTTAAGATAACGGCTCATAATTTCGTTTTGTTCGATACTCTTGGTTCCTAAAAGGACCGGCTGACCAGCTTCAAATCGCTCACGCACTTCCTTAACGATGGCGCCCATCTTGGCCCGTTTGGTTTTGTAGACCACATCAGGAAAGTCTTTGCGAGCGACCTCAACATTGGTAGGAACGACGACCACGTCCATGTTATAGATGGTTTTAAACTCTTCGGCTTCGGTTTGAGCAGTACCGGTCATACCGGCTAATTTTTTGTACATACGAAAATAGTTTTGCAAGGAAATAGTGGCGAGAGTACGCGATTCACGTTGGATATCGACACCCTCTTTGGCCTCAATGGCTTGATGCAAACCTTCCGAATACCGCCTGCCAAACATAAGTCGCCCGGTATGTTCGTCGACGATTATGACTTGCCCGTCTTTAACAACGTAATCTTTATCTCTGGTAAAGATGGTTTTGGCTTTTAGTGCCTGTTCAACATGGTGGATGGTTTCGTAATCTTTTTCATAGAGATTATCAACGTTTAGGCGTTTTTCAAGCCGACGCAAACCGTAATCGGTTAAGGCAACCGAACGATGTTTTTCATCGACAGTGTAATCTGTTTCCTTGGTCAGGCTGTCGACTAACTTAGCGAATTCATAATATTTTTTAGTAGGTTCCGTATCCGGAGCAGAGATGATGAGTGGAGTGCGGGCTTCGTCGATAAGAATAGAATCAACTTCGTCGACGATGGCAAAGTAATGACCTCGCTGCACTAATTGATCTAAGTTTTGAGCCATGTTGTCGCGCAAATAATCAAAACCAAATTCATTGTTAGTACCATACGTAATGTCGGCTGCGTAGGCTTCTTTTCGATCGACCGGTTTTAAATGTTCCAAACGATCATCACCGCGATCGACACCCTGGTATTCCGGATCAAAGATACTGGCGGGTAAATCACCTTGTCCTGAATATATGACCCCTACCTTTAAACCTAAGAGATGGAAGACCGGCGACATCCACCCGGCATCACGTTGAGCCAGGTAGTCGTTGACGGTGACCAAATGTGCTCCCTTACCAACCAGAGCATTAAGATAGAGGGCAGAAGTAGCCGAGAGTGTTTTTCCCTCACCTGTTTTTTGTTCGGAAACCCGACCCTCATGGAAACCAATACCCGCCATGAGTTGTACATCAAAATGACGAAGGCCAAGGGTACGCCGTGAGGCTTCACGTACCAGAGCAAACGCTTGGGGTAGAATCTGATCTAATGTTTCACCGTTTACTAACCGCTCTTTAAACTCTTGGGTTTTTTTAGGAAAATCAGGCAGCTTTAATTTTTGGAACTCTGGTTCTAGATCATTGATGGACTGTACAGTCTTTTTATACCGATCGATGACTTTTTCGTTACTATCGAATATTTTGCCTAGAAACTTAAACATACCGTACCTATATTAGATAATTGCACCAAGGCATTATACAGGAAAATTACTGGCGTATGGGGGTCGGGCTAGTTATTTTGATAAGGATAGGGTGAGTATTTCATTGTTATTTTGATAATAGGAATTAATCGATGGAAAAACCTGTTTGATATTTGAGTGGAGGCTTGTAAGTACCTGTTGGTTTGAGGGGTGTTTGAAGGTGTTAAAAATGCCTTTTCCCCTAGTGGTAAGCGAGCGTTTGAGATTATTTAAAAAAGCCAAAGAGGCACAGTTTTGCGGCAAAGTTGCACCAAAAAAGATATCAACAGTGATGAGGTCGTACTTAATTTGGTTTGTCTTAATCCAATCAAAGGCATCATCTTGAATGATGAATAGGTTTACATCCGAAGGGCTAGCAATATACTTTTTGTAGAGTGATATCATTTCCGGATCAATTTCGATGACGGTAATTGGTGAGTGGGGCCATGTGGAGTTTAGTTGATTTACAACAATACCACCGGCCAAACCAAACATGAGGATCGATTTGGGGGTGAAGAACGGGTAGTGATGCCGGAAGTGGTTAAAATATCCGGACCAAATTTGAGGCATTAAACCACCAGACTGTGAGAATCCATGAACATTGAATGAAATTTCATTCCGCCACAAAACCACTTTGATAGTTTGATTAGCCTTTGAGGGTATGGTTTCAATGACTCGAGGAACGATTCGGCTCAGGAATTTGTCTAGTTTTTTAAGCGTGACTGACATTATTTGAAATACTTACTCTATTAGCCTTTTTTAATCACATCAAAGCCTACATACGGGACTAAAGCGGGAGGTACTTTAATAGACCCATCGCGTTGTTGGTAATTTTCCCACAGGGCTATGAGGAAGCGAGGGGATGCGAGAGCGGTGTTGTTGAGCATATGGACATACTTAAGGCTGCCATCTTTAGCACGATAACGGATGTTAGCCCGACGTGATTGGAATTCTCCCATGATTGAATCGGACATTGTTTCGCCATATCCTGACCGAGACGGCATCCAGGTTTCGATGTCATATTTTTTGATCTGAGGTTCGCCCATATCTCCGGTGCACATGAGCAAGACTTGGTAAGGAAGGCCTAGTTCTTGCAACATTTCCTCGGCATTCGCGGCTAGGGCTTCGTGCCATTTTTCCGATTCTTCCATAGAATTTGAGCACAAAATTACTTGTTCAATCTTCATGAATTCGTGGATCCGATATAGGCCTTTAGTGTCTTTGCCGTAACTACCAATTTCTCGTCTAAAACAAGGTGAAAAGCCACAATAGAGTTTGGGTAACTCAGCTTCGTTTAGGATTTCACCGGCGTGGTATGACACTAAAGGCACTTCGGCAGTACCGGCTAAATATGTGTCTGATCGGAAATCAAGTTGGGCGTCTTGGTATGCCTCACCCAATTCGTTGATTTTATTAACTGCATCAGGCTTGTCGGCATCTAAAGCATAGGCTTCGTCTTGCCCCCACGGGAAATGGCCAGAGTTTACAAATGCTTCTTTACGATCGACTACGGGGGGGATCATGGGGATAAAGCCTTTTTTAATAAGTTTGTCGAGCGCGTAGCGCATAATGGCAAAGTGCATTAAAACGCCTTGATTTTTTAAAAAATAACCCCTAAAGCCTGCTACTTTTGAGCCACGATCGAGGTCAATGAGATCGAGGTCCAGACCTAGCTGGATATGGTTTTTAAGAGTGAAGTTAAAAGTGGGCTTGCTCCCCCAATCCCTAACAACAACATTCCCTGAAGAATCCTTACCTACAGGTACTGAAGCGTCGGGAACGTTGGGGACTTTAAGCATGGCAGCAATATAGTCTTGCTCGACTTGTTTTAGTACTGGCTCGAGGTCGGCCAATCTCTTTTTAAGCTCTTGTGATTGTTGGATTAATTCGGGAGTGCGTTCTTTTTTTAACTGATCATTTAAACTGTTGCGCTCTTCACGAAGCGTTTGTGTTCTTGTTAATAAATCGCGGCGTTTATTATCAAGAGTAAGTACGGTATCGACAATCGCCGGGTCGAGATTTTTGTTTTTAGCACCCGTTTTGACTAAATCAGCGTTGTCGCGAATAAATTTAATGTCAAGCATAGTGACTCCTTTACTATTTAAGGCAGTGGTGTAATTGTGACGCAGAGAATGCATTTAAGATATAGGGCGTGCTTTTAACTACAGCTTTTCTAGATACAACGCCTGTAAAGGCGATGAAACGATCAACGACGCTTTGAGTACATATATCTGAATGGCCATCGCCTACGAACGTTGTGGCACGATCACAATTTAGGGCTTTAATGAGCCGTTGTTTGCCCTCATGATGTGTTAAAGGGTGATCTTCAACCTTGGTTAGAAAACCGAAGTCGTCGGGACGAAGTGTGAGGGCATGAACGTTTTGAGGTCTAACGCCTAAATATCTAGCAGTAGGCAGTATGGCTTCTTTATAACCACCACTGACGATGTGAACATCGATGTCGCGGTGCTGTAATTCGTCGATGGTTTCTTTTACTCCTGGTAGAAGGTGTTTACGGTACAGTTGCCCGACTTTGTTTAGGTCATCTTTGGTGGGTTTTATCAATTGAAGGCGTTTGAACAAAACCTGATCAAAGGTTAGGTCACCGTTCATGGCTTGGTTAGTTAGTTGAGCGACAACATCATAGACGCCATTTAATCGGGCTAATTCATCGATACCTTCAATACTGACTAACGTGCTATCGAAATCAAAAAAAATAGTTTTAAATGATGGCATATTTAAATAATTCATAGATCAAATTGTCGCTTGGTAACGGTAGTGTTAGATCATTGATTTACTTTCATAACCCAACTTCGTATAGAGATTTTGCGGTATCGACTTATTCAGTCGTATCGCAAATCTTAAACTTCGTCGGGTTTGGTGAGGCCTACTCTTTTTTTCTGCGTCTTTGGCTTGAAAAAAGCGGGCCATACCATAAAAAAAGGCACCCTTACCCTGATTGTGTTCAAGGTCCCTCACCAATTGGTGAGGGAGGTGCCACCTATTTTAATGATTAAGTATTAATGTGTAATGTTTATACACCAAACACTAATTCTTATACATTAACTTATTCCAGCGATCACGGGCTTACCCGACAGGATTTAAGCTTTTACTGTCTATCCTGTAACGCAAGTCTTGGGTGACTATTCGATAGTTGGATGCTATCTACAGCGTTTTTAATTGAATTGTACGGTCTACTTCGCGCAATACTTTGTAAGACCCTGGTTTCCGTATCAAGTAAACGCCAGAAAACCCAATCATTTTTAGCGATTGGGGCTGGCATTTCCCTCACCGGTTGGGTGTATTGTAGTGCCGGTTGGCTTTATTGTGAATATGTAATTCATGCACCTTGTGCATCATTTTTTTAGTACCGGGAAGGCTTCTTATCTGATCAATCGTATTTATATCAACCCAGGTGAAGTCGATATTTTCTTTCATATCTAGGGTAATTTTCTGATTACCTATGTTTACCAGATAGCACATTAATATGAGGTGAATAGAAGTATTTTCGCGATATTGAAGATATGTAATAACAACAGGTGTCGGCATAATGATCTGCGGTGTGACGCTTAACTCTTCACGAAATTCACGGGCCAAGGTTTCTTCCGGTTGTTCACCAAACTCCATCCCACCGCCAGGAATATTCCACTTACGGTGATACCTTGGGTTCTGTGGGTCGTTCCGTTGAGTGATGAGGTACTGACCATGAACATTCTGAGCTAAACCAAGAACTCCGATTAAAGTTTTCTTGTTCATAAACCCAAATCAAATGCAATAGACACCATGGCGTTCAAGACGAGTGGTACATGCTCATCCCATAGGTTGACGCCCAAATCCTGTGCTCCCTGCTCAATCTCTTGACGGTTAACTCCAGCGGCAAAAGCAGGTTGCTTAAATTTTTTTTTAATGGCAGTCACGTCGACATCGGCTAGTTTTTTTGTCGGTCTGACTAACGCCGTAGCGACAATTAAACCGGTGAGTTCGTCGCAGGCAAAAAGAGCTTTATCGATATTTTTATCCCGCTTAACTCCAGTATGCGAGGCGTGAGACTGAATGGTACGGATTAAATCCTCGTCGACCCCCCTACTTCGCAGAATTTGAGCGCCTTTTTGAGGGTGCTCGTCCAAACTGGGATGAATTTCCCAATCAAAGTCGTGCAGGAGACCGGCAATTCGATACCGCTCTTCGTCTTCGTTAAACTTTTTTGCATACGCAGCCATGGCTACTTCAACGGCCAACATATGCTTTTGTAAGTTTTGATTTTTGACGAATTCTTGGACTATTGCCCAGGCATCTGCGCGATTCATATTGATGAATATTAAATAATAAAAACGTTTCAACCGATTAATACAAAATTATTAAAATTAGATGACCCCTTCCTGTTTAAGAACGGGATAAACTTGCTCTAAGGGTAAACCGTGAGTAAAGCCGGTTAATGAACCGGAAATCGAGTCGATAAAACCGGCAGCGAGCGTGTTTAAAGGTGAATAGGCAACTGCCCAACTAACTACGTCGTTGTCATTGACATAATTGGTTAAATCGCTTTGCGGAATATCTTTAAAGGTTACTTTTGTAGTACTTATTCCAGAGTAAGTGCGGGCGTTTTTGGTGTTTATGGCATACCAACCGGTGTACATATAATGACTTTTCCCCGAAAGCGTTTTGAGCATCTCTAAAGCCTCCATTTTATACTTTGGTTTACTCAGCAACCGATTGCGGTAAAAGCCATTCGTATCAGCCCCAATGACTAAGTGATTCTGTTCGTACGCGGCTACATACTCAGCTTTGGCTTGGGCGATTTGCACCAGTTGTTTGGCGGGATCGGCGTTGATAATACTGTCTTCGTTAATTTTGGCCGTGTGAGTGGTAAATGGTATTCCCACTGCTTTTAAAAGGGCTTGACGATTACTTGATGATGAGGCAAGTACTAATTTCATATTAAATCTTTAGAGTATAGAGGGGATGTCAAGGAATTTGACTTCGAGGTGTCTTTTAAACTGCTGCTGGATAAGCTTACCCAGAGCTTTGACCCCGAAGGTTTCGGTAGCGTAATGTCCACAGGCAAAGTAATGGTACCTGGCTTCCTGAGCAATTGGAGGTGAACCTTCGGTAATTTCGCCGGTAATATGGGCGTCAATTTTCTTATCGATGATCTCCATGACTTGAGACCCATATGGCTTAGCACCACCAGAACAAACACCAATGCGAGTGATTTTTTCTGGACCAGCACCGACTTGGTAAATATCGTGTTTTGTGAGACTTCGCAACTTGGATTTGAGTGCTTCTGGACTAACAGGTGAGTTAAATTGACCAACATAACCCCAACCATCGAAATATTCTTGTTGTTGGGTAGCTCCAAGAGCTTTGATGATTTGAGCGTTATTACCGATGACAGGGTGGGCATCAAGGGCGTAATGAAATCCGGCAAGGGTAAGATTGTGGGAAAAAATAAGCTTTAAGCGGTCTTGAAAGGCATCAAACCGACCGTTCATTAAATACCCCGAGGTATGCAAGCCATGATGGACCACCACATACTCGCTTCCCCAATCGATCGCTTTTTGTAAAAACTCTAACGAGCAGGAAACGCCTAAGGCCACTTTAGTTACTTTCTCGATGCCGTAGATTTGGACAGAATTAGGTACTGTATCAACTCTGGCAGATTTATCAAGCAGATCGTACCCTAACGTATTATAGATAAAGCTCGTTAACACTTGTTGCTTAACCATGAGATTTAAACCGGTAATACACGTAATAATGCCTATTAGGTTTTTGGGTGTGATGGGAAATTCTCTGGCTTTAAGGTGGGAAAGAGAATCACATCTTTTATAGACGCTTGGTCGGTTAACAGCATCGTCAGTCTATCTACCCCCAGCCCCCAACCGGCGGTGGGAGGCATGCCGTATTCAAGAGCGCGAATATAATCATAATCAACCACTTGATGTTCTTCCAGGCCTTTTTCGGCCAGGGCAATTTCTTCTTCCCACCTTGCATGCTGGTCGGCAGGATCGTTTAATTCATTATAAGCATTAACATACTCTTCACCATTAATAAGTAATTGAAAATTAGCCGTTAGGTGCGGTTTATCGGGCTTGCGCTTTGCAAGTGGTTTCATTTCGTATGGATAATCGACTAAGAAGAGTGGACCGATTAATTTAGGCCGGACAATTTTTTTGTACAAAGAATCGAGAAGAGCCGAATAACCCACCACTCCTTTTCGATCCAGCTTAATGTTTTTTTGTATGATGACTTCAATTAATTTTAATTCTGTGGTGATTTCATCGATGTCGATGTGGGCGTGTTTTAAAATAACCTCTCGATAAGATAGACGTGGCCAAGGGGGAGTGAAGTCGAATTCCTGCCCCTGATAAGTAATCTGCAGAGATCCTTTTATGGCTTGCATGAGACTAACAAATAATTTTTCGGTTAATTCCATTAGTTGTTCATAATTAGCGTACGCCCAATAAAACTCAATCTGAGTGAATTCCGGGCTATGAGCACGGCTTAATCCTTCATTTCTAAAGTCATGACCGATTTCATAAACCTTTTCAAACCCCCCTACTATTAAACGTTTAAGGTACAGTTCGTCGGCTATTCTTAAATATAACGGAACATCGAGGGCATTATGATGAGTGAGAAAGGGTTTGGCTGTGGCACCGCCATATATAGGTTGCAATATGGGCGTTTCAACTTCTAGAAATCCGTGTGAATCGAAAAAATGGCGAATGTGGGTTATTATCTTTGACCTGGTAATAAATGTTTGCTTTACTTGAGGATTGAGGTTGAGATCAACATACCGCTGACGATATCGTTCCTCCACATCCTTTAATCCATGCCACTGATTGGGAAGTGGACGAATGGCTTTGGTGAGGATGCGGACAGTTTTGACCTCTATGGTGATTTCTCCTGATTTGGTGGTGAATGTTGTTCCACCTACTTCGATGAAATCGCCGATGTCCAAATTTTCGAGTATCTGCCAACTCGATTCTTCTAAGATATCGGCTTTAAACGCAAGTTGAATTTTTCCGCTTTCATCGACTAGATCAAGGAATTGTAATTTACCATGACCTCTCCAATTAACTACCCTCCCCGCACAGACAACCTTAACGTCTTGGGTGTTTCGGGCGGCTTGAATAGTATGAGTGATATTTACCTGACCGGTGTATGGATCGTGGCCTAAGGCTTTCAAATTAGCGAGCTTCTCTTTGCGGATTGATTGCATTACCTGTAAACGAGTTGGCATAGATTTTATATACTTCTGAACTTGATTATACTCATGTGTAATTTTATCAAAAAGCCCCTCAAAAAGAGGGGCGCACGTTAGTTGAGGAAAAACGTGCTAGTGGATCTTCTTGACAGTATAAATGACTTTACCCACAGGGGCTTCGAATTCGACTTTTTCACCAACTTTCTTACCTAAAAGGGCTCTCCCTAATGGTGAATCATGAGAAATTTTCTTTTTTAATGGGTCAGCTTCATATTCGCCAACGATAATAAACGTGGTATGTGCGTTGTCATGAGCCACTGTAACCTGGCAACCTAATTCGACCGTGCCGTTGGTGGCTGTACCGTTAATAATTTTTGAGCGAGCTAACAAATCTTCGAGTTCGTCAATACGGCCTTGGATTAAGGCTAAGTCTTCGCGGGCGGCATGATATTCGCTATTTTCCGTTAAGTCGCCAAATTCTCTGGCTTTAGTAATACGATCGACAGCGGCTGGTTCCTTGGCCTTCAATTGATCAAGTTCCTCCTGAAGTTCTTCATAACCTTGTTGGGTGAGATGAACTTTAACAGAATTATTAACAGGAATATCTTGCATCATACCTTTCCTCGTTTTGTATTTTGGCGATTATACGGTAGTACTTTTTTAAGTCAAGAAAAGCAAAGGTGTGTTTAGTAGCATTGGTTATAGATTAAAAGTATGGCAGTATGCTTATTTGACTAAGGCGATATGCTACTTAGTTTGCACAACATTGGCAATACGCATAATGTACGTATATATACATTCTTATTTACTATTTAGCCATGAAGAAAGCAGCTTATTGGTTTATACTATGCACCGGTAATTAAGAGTATAATCGCCCCGAGTTAATAAACGACAGTCCACTGGGGATGATTCTTGCGAATGTTGAGTTTATTAAAACAAGGGCGCTTGATGTATACGGTTTTTAAAAATGGAGATTGGCACGCCGCCATCGTCTATCGGTTAGGACACTGCCCTCTCAAGGCAGAAAGGCGGGTTCGATTCCCGCTGGCGGTACCAGTTAAGGAAATTGCGTTTCTAGAAGTAATGAGGAAGCGGCATTACTGAGGCATACTATCATCCTCTTGTTTTTCTAGGGTCGTTTGGGCTTTTTCTAAACCTGCAAGTAATTTACGACGTCCTTTTTCTTTAATTTTTTTGGCTTGATCTGCCATATCCTGTACTTGTTCATCGCTTTTTTGAAGCATTTTATCGATGGAAGAAAAGAAGCGTTGGCGGTTATTTTTGTTTAGTAGAATTCCACCAACAAAACCGGCCATCATGCCAAAGGCGGTAGCTTGCATTACATTTTTCGACGAGGAATACCCATGATTGGATTTCATATTCAATCTCCTTAGATTAATAATTTATATAATCTTCAGGTTACAGATGATATGTAATACTTTCGCAATAGATATCGCTACACTTTTGTAAAAATTTGAATTAACTACGAGTCTTTTTAAGACTACCGAGAATAATTAATTAGAGAGTTGAGTTTTTATAGTTTTTCACTGTGCCTTGAGTACATTGAAAATAAAGCTTGAATAAGAATTTTCCAGATAAACATATCTTGTTGAGCTTGACTAAATAAAGTTATTGTCAGTAACCTGTAATAGTTAGGTAAAGAATTTTGTTAGGAGACTATGCAGTGTTTTACTTACGAGTGTGATAGTTACACCATCAGCTGTGACGATAACGGAACTAACTGGAAGTTATTGATGAGAACTTATAATTTACCAATTAGAACACAGAATTTAATTCACAATGAACGATTATTACAGCTCTACTTACCCAGTATTTTTAAGTGTACCTGCTACAACGATTATAATGCGCCTTTTTCTCAAGAATTAAAGGATACAGAATTAGGACATTTATTTGAGCACATTTTGTTGGAATATTTATGTATTCAAAAATTGAAAGGTAGAACAGGGAAAGCTGTTTTCTGTGGACGAACCAGTTGGAATTGGCAGCGTGACCCCCGAGGCGTGTACCATCAAAGTATACGCCTTTTTAACGCGATAGTTGGTTCTTACCAAAAAACACCAACTCTCGATCCTTGTTTTGGTATTGAAAATTCAACCACAATAGCCGCTGAAACGGCTACTGTGGGAATTAATGCACGTCGTTACCAATAAAGATTACTGATTTCGTTGACTGGCCTGACCACCCTTGCGACCAGCAGCTTTCGCTTCTTCACTGGTCCATTCATGAGCGGTGCCTTGTGCATGGGCAGCCTTGCCTCCCTTACTAGCAATTTCTCTTTGCTTTTGAGGGTCCATTGAAGCAAAACCGCGTTTTTTGGTGTTATTTTTTTTTGCCATTACTTTGTTCACCCCCCTTCTGAATGATAAGTGTAGACTCAACGCTTCAAGCGCAAATTAACTCTGCGTAAGAATAACGAAAGATACACGTTTGTTGTCGTTTTTTGAAAATTTTTTTACCTAGAAGAATGATAGGTACAAAATATATAAGTATTGTGAATATTGCTTAGCTAACCGGCAATTTTATAACCAAACCCGCGGACAGAATGAATTAATTTTTTATCAAATGGGACATCGATTTTTTTACGAAGGTATCCGATATAGACATCTACAACACGGGTTTCAATTTCCAAATCGTTACGCCACAGGCGACTTAATATCATTTCTCGGGTTAAAACTCTGCCTTTATTTGCCATTAAATACGACAGAATCCTGAATTCTTGGGGAGATAAATTAATAGTTTTCTTGCCGCGTTTCACTTCAAGTGTCTGATTGTTGAGCACTAAATCATCGATAACATATTTACTATTATCAGGCTGAGAGGTGCGTAGACGAGCGTTTATTCTGGCGATAAGGACGTCGGTTTCGAATGGTTTTGGGATGTAATCATCGGCACCTAGATTAAGACCTTTGACAATATCTTGTGAATGGTTCCTGGCTGTTAGAATTATGACAGGAATATCGGAATAGTTTTTTTTGATTTCGAGACAGACGGTCTCTCCCGATAGGGTTGGTAACCCAAGATCGAGTACCACTAAATCGGGATGTGTTTGCTGAACCATTTGCAGCGCCTCGACCCCGTCTCGAGCTATACGTACTATATACCCCGCTTCTTGCAAAATGCTGCGGAGAACTTCGCCCAGTTCTTGGTCGTCTTCAACGATAAGAATTGTTTTATCCATAAGACTTGTTTTTCTTTAGTGAATTAATTTTTTGGTAAAAAGGTTTTGGTTCGGGTTTGAGCAGATGGTTTGTAACTTTTGTAAAAATGAATTGATAACTGTTACTGTAGTCTTTATACACCAGCTTTCGATGATAAATTTGTAAGAACTGGGTAAAAAAGCTTGGTGTAACATACCACTTTTTACATTGAAAAGTAACTATACATTGCATAGATGAAAAATTGAGAGTTATATGACCAAAGGGAGGCTAAAGGAAGTGAAGCTCATAGAGCTGAGAGCCCTTGGTTTTCTCCAGGCTCGCAATTAAAAATTGTTGTTATTGATAAACAACCAGGGTTTTTTGACATTTCGAGCCGATAGGTTTAAGAAAGCGTGAAATTAGAATTTGTGCCTGGATTATGATAAGGAGTAGATCATTGATTTTTTCTAAAGGATGGAAATATAGTTTGTTATTTAATGCCAGTATAAAACAAACCCCCGGCAATGCCGGGGGTTTCATTGGCATATTGATTCATTATTATGCACGAGTGACTAGCCGACTCATTGCAATTAAGGTAACCGCGCCGAGTGAGGCGACGATTAGACTATACACGTTGAAGCCAGTGACACCGGCTTGGCCAAAAAAGTTCATGATTAAGCCGCCAATGACGGCACCGAAGACACCCAAGAAGATGTCTGCCAATAAGCCTTGAGAAGAATTGGTCCTCATGATGAGTGAGGCAACCCAACCGGCTAGACCACCCATGATAACCCAGGCAATAAGATTCATATAATATTCACCTCCTTACCGTTATATTTTCTACTTTATATAACTGCCACAGTGTCGGATTCGGTATGAGAATCGACAACATTGTGTCGGTAAATTTGGTCAGCATGATTTTTATTAAATACATGCTGCACATCATTCACATCGTTTTCATCTTTAATGGTTGCGGCTATGAGAATAGATCCAGATTTTAATCTATCTTCATAAATTTGAGCTTGGTCATCAGGAAGCCCTAATTGACCCAATGCACCAACTAAACCGCCGGCTAAGGCACCTGTAGCAGCACCAGACACTGCAGTGGCTGCAGCACCGGTTAGTCCTAAGGCAGCGGCTAGAGGTCCACCGATAAGGATAGCCCCTAATCCAGGAATGGTAAGTACTCCCAAACCTGCTAGTAATCCAGTAAGACCGCCAATGGCACCGACAACAGTAGCCCCGCTTACGGCAGCATCGGCAACTGGAGCTGCTTTTGAATGTTCAATTTTCTTAATTCTGTCCGGCGAGTCTTTAGTGATGACTGAGATATCGTTGGAGGTAAAACCTTTGTTTTCCAATTCAATAACTGTGTTATCGGCGTTGTTAGGCTCATCAAAAAGTCCGAACATAATAGTTTGCGACATAATTTTCACCTCCTTTCAACTTTTTTTCCGATTAAATACGAAATAATTAGTATTTAATCGAGCTTAAACGTCATCTGTACGAGGCGCTTAAACGCTACGTAAGACTTAAGTGAAAATCTAATTAACTCATCAAGGCTAATCAAGATTGACGGGGTTATAAATAGAATGCTTGCCTCAAAAGTTATAATGATGCAATTGCTTTTTTAATGAGTAAATTATTCCGGATATATGAAAGATACGATTGAGATAAAACAAATTACTCAGCTGGCGGTACAATTTCTGGCTCCACAAAGTCTTTCGTTTACCTACCGTCGGATTGTGCAAGAGACGGTCAAATTGTACGGAGCCGTAAACGGTTCACTTTATTTGAATGAAGCCGGTCACATCGAGAGTGTTTATTCGACAATACCAAAAAACAAGCAAATAAAACCACGTAAAGGTGGTTATATTCACCAAACACTAATTTCTAACAAGTCATTTGTATTGACTAGACAACAATTTGAAAAGCATCATAAAAATGTAGCCTATGTTAAGGATTTTAAATCAATCGCGATTATTTCGTTGACTTACTTAAAAAAAACTTTGGGGGTCTTAACCCTGCAATTTGACCTACCCCCAAAAGAAGTAGAAAAGTTGCTACCTGGGTTTAAGCTGATTGCATCAGTAGCAAGTTTAGCAATTAGGAAAAATCATTTGTATTTGCAGTCTCAGCAAGCTCTGAAGTCGAGAGATTTATTTATTTCGCTCGCAGCACATGAACTACGTACACCATTGACTACAAGCAATATTTTAATAGACAGATTAAAGCTAAGAGTTGAAAAGAATGTTCTGCCGCCATTTTCATGGATGATTACCTTAAAAAAAGAAATGATACGGATGACACGGTTAGTGAATGAGTTGTTGCAGGTGGACCAGATAGATAAGGGTAAATTTATTTTTGAGTTTAATACGATTGATTTAAATACTCTTTTAAGCCAAGTAGAAAAGTACGTGAGTATTCGCCACCCAGAGAGGACTTTGAAAGTAGTAACTAAAGAAAACTTGAACGAAATTTTAATCGTGGCAGATCAAAATAAGTTGTTTCAGGTAGTGACTAATATTATAGATAATAGCGTTAAGTTTTCACCAGTTACTTCACCGCTCCGAATGACGATTGAGCGAGAAAAACGGAAAGTAAACATCACGATTACCGATTTTGGTTCAGGTATTGACAAAGAAATTTTGCCGCATATTTTTGACGGTTTTTATAAAGCTCATCCAGAAACAAAAGAAGGCATGGGTTTAGGACTTTATCTAGCCCGAAGAATTGTACGGGCACATAAAGGAACTATAGAAGCTAAAAGCAAGCTGGGGAAGTGGACTAAGTTTACGATTACATTACCGATAGTGACATAAGGTATGGTAAGTCCAGATTTTGGAAAAAGTATTGCACAGCCTGATCGTGATTGGTTGAGGCAGGATTTTTGGTGGGATTTCGACCAAGACCCACTTCAAGAACTGGTAATTTTTAACCCAGAAAATTTACACTCACCAATGTGGGCGGATCTTAACCAAATTTTTGAAGTGCCTTGGGATAGCTATCATGGAATGTCGTTAAAAACGAAAATGAGTGGGCTTGTCAGGGAAATTTTATCGGGTACAGAAAGGGAGTTTAGTAATGGGATCGTAAAGCCTGCTAGCGAAACCGTCCATGTAATTTGTGTAACCGGGGGAGTAGCGGTGGGTAAATCATCGCTAATTCATGAGCTAGCCAGATTATTTGCAGAAGAATGGCTAGAAAAAACAGGAGAGCCACTAGAGTCCCATCGAGTTCGTTATATTAATCATTATCATCACGGTGGAATAGTATTACACATGGCTGGTTGGGAAACTCCAAAGGGACAAGTGCCCGATGACCCTCATACTAATGATCTGAGAAATTTTGGTTTGGAATTGGCGGTAAAAAAAGCCATTGAATCAGGCGCGAATATTATATTTGTGGAAGTACCTACTACGGCACTATCCCCGACAAAAGATTTAAGAACTGCTGTACAAACTAGTTATGTTACTACCTACCCTAAACTATTACCAGGCAACGAGGGGCATAGAATTGTAGGTTCTCCCACGGTCTACAATATCGTTAAATATACGGGTGAATTTGAAGGTATGAGGGGAGAATATGTGCCGTTTTTGCTTCAAATTGTTGGTGGAATGGGCACTTACCATTCTTTAGAGTACCGCACAGCCTTAGCTGCGGCATCGCCCGAAGAAGCACGTGAGGTTGCATTGGAATATGGGCGAGAATTTAGTGAGGGGGAATATCACAGTGCGCAAGGTTCTGGATCATATGCATCGTATGTAAATTTGTTAGAAGAAGCAGAAGAGGCGGCACATACGTTATTTGAAAGAGCTCGGGCAAATGATACGCAGGTAGATAATAATATAAAGCAAACGGTCTTCGATGCTTTTAGAAGAATTCGAAATTTTGGATCAGGTAAATATAATTTCCCAACTGAGGTACAAAAGGTGTTTGAGGTGGCCAATAATACTAGGGAGCATTTACAAAGTAAAAGGGTACCGGTTATAGGAAATTTAAATAAGTTTGTACGTCTATTTACGCGCATTGTACTGGTTCGTTATATTAATGAAAAAATTAATACTAGTTTTATATATGATATTGACGCACGGTTCTGGGGGATATTCTTTAATGATCCCCAGATGAGAGTTGAGATAGATGAGGAGGGGTATAAACGAGTTTATTATGTTTACCTCGATTACTAGAAATATTTACGCTTCTTTTACAATCCTCTAGCCACTTTTTAACGCTACATACCCGTATAATAAATGGTACTCACGAATAAGGTTAAATAAAAGGAACGTTGATGGCAAAAGCGTTATCTGCAATCAAAAAACTAAAAATAATGGAATCGGTGTTGGAATGCTCTCATGACGCGGTATTCGTTAAAGACACCAATGGTGCATACGTGTTCGTGAACGGGAAGGCCGCCAGAGATCATTTTGGTAAAACTAAAAAGGAAATAATTGGTTGTAAAGACGAGGACTTATTTACTCCCGAGCGGGTAAAGAAAATAAAGTCAAATGATCAAAAAGTGATTAACTCCCATACGGTTATTGTGGCTGAAGAAGTTTTTAGAGCCGATGGTGATGAGCGGTATTTTAGAGTGACAAAGACCCCTTTACTTGATAATAGTGGAAGAGTTAAGGGAATTGTGGGGGTGTCAGAAGAAGTTACGCACAATCTGCGATCGGCTAAAGAACACCGTCAATTAGCAACAATTATTGAAACAACCCAAGATGCGATTTACAGCTTAAGCGTTGACGGCTTGGTCACCAGCTGGAATAAGGCTGCAGAGAAACTTTTCGGATACTCAAAGGAAGAAATAATTGACCAACCGGTAGAAGTATTTTTAATCCCGGATGATTTAAAAGAAGAAACAAAAATGATATGGGAGAGAATTCGTGGCGGAGAAATTTTCCCCCCTTACACGACACAACGATTGCATCGCAATGGTTTGAGAATTACCGTACGGATTTCCTTATCTCCGCTTAATTTTTACAACGGTGCCATTGAAGGTTTTTCAGTGATCGCTCGTAAATTAGACCATTTATCAGATAATACAAATGATCTAGGCCTAAGTGTAGAGTCTGAACTCTTCAGAATGAAGTTGTGATTGTGGATACCCCTGCTCTATAGCTTGCTTTTTTAGAGCCTTCATCATGGGTATTGGCCCACATAAGAGGATGTCGAAAAGAGTTGGGCTGGGTATATTTTGAATTACTGAGTTAAGGGTTAGCCTTCCATTCACTGAGGTATTATGGACAGTATAGTTAAACCAACGATATTTACCAGCGGCGAATTTAAGTTCTGAGGCAAAAGCAGCGGGAGTGCGGCTGACCGAATAAAATAAATGTACCTTTTTTAGGGAGGGGTTGGGGAAGGAGCGGATGAAGGAGAGAAAAGGTGTTATGCCAATACCACCAGCTATCCAGATTTGGTTGCGATTATGAATGTTTTCTTGAGTAAAATTCCCATACGGACCTTCGATATGAGCCATGTCCCCAACTCTGAGTAAATTTATCGATGACGTAAAGTCACCAACTGCTTTAATCGCAAACGAAACTTTGGAATTGGAGGGACTTGAGGTATAGGAAAAGGGATGAGATTGTGCGCTCACCGCAGGTGATTTAAAGGTTACAAAGGCGAATTGGCCAGGTTGGTAGGAGATAATTTCTGTATCGGGTGATAATTTAATTTCGTGAATTGAATCCGGATGTTGTTTGATTTTTACTACTCTAAAAGAGTATTTTTTGACTAGAAATGGTTTAAGGAATTTGTAGTATAAAAAGGAGAAAATACCTATACTATATACCCCTACAAGATATAGTTTTAGAGGATTGTTGATGGCAAGTGTGCTGGGTACTAACAGCGTGTGTGCAAATGCGATTATGAATGAAATACCTAAAAATTGATGAGTAAACTTCCAGATTTCGTATCTTAACTTGAAAGAGTAGGTAATAAGCAATAAGAGGATGAGTAAAGTAACGGCAATTATTCCGAGCCAGATACCGATTTGGGTGAGAGGGGGGAATAAGAACTTTAGGGCAAATTGTAGTGAAAACAAGGAATTTTGGAGGAAGAAAGAAATGGGATGGAAAAGAATAAATACAAATGCAAACCCGCCTAATAGGTGATGGAGTACATAGACCCGGTTAAGACCAGACAATAAGAACTCGACGAAATTATATCGGGCTGCTAACACAAACTGTAAGGCAAATAAAACCACGCCGACGATGGCGAATACTTGACCTATTGCACCTAAAAATGATGAAAGTGAGGTAATTTGAACTGGCGGACCTGCGAATAACCACAATAGAATTGGTGTAGCTACACTTAAACTAAACAGGCATACACTTATTAATTTTCGGGTTTGAATGGAAAATGGGTTAATCTTTTTTGAGAACATAGACTGTACTACTTAATTCAATGATCTATTGTACTAAGTCGCTTTTTGTTACGCATGGATAATATGAAGATAAAATTCAAAAACATATTTCCTAATCTGTTTCTACTGGAAGTTTACTTTTTTTTGTTGATATTGGGATTGTTGCAGCCAATTCATTTTGATGAAGGCGTGTTTTTGAGCATCGCTCGGGAAATGAATGAGGGCAAACGACTGTATATTGATCTTTTTGACCATAAGAACCCTGGTATTTATTGGCTGCTGGCTTTTGCTCTAAAAATTACACAGAATCTTCACTTACTCCGATTAATTGTAGTAGCGGTTAATAGCTTGACGGTTATTGTACTAGCCAGAATGCTCAATCGGATGATACAACGGCCAATAGTTTTAATGATGTCACTTTTATTATGGGTACTAATTTATGCGTATAACGGATTTTTTGTATTAACTGAACCATTTGTGATGATTTTTATAACCTTAGCCCTTGATTTAATGCAAAATGGTAAAAAAAATCTTGGAATGAAGTCTGTATTGATTGCGGGCGTTTGGATCGGAATGGCGTTTGTGTTCAAACAAACGGCTTTAGTGCTCGTTGTAGCAATGATTTTTTACTTAATTTTTTATAAGCGATATAGGCAGGCAAGTCTTTTTTTACTAGGTTTTGGGACAACGTCACTGATCGCGATATTGGCTCTTGGGATGAACGGACAATTATTGCCCTGGTGGGAAAGTGCGATTTTATTTCCGCTTACAAGTTATCCTTCGTCTGGCATGTTAGAACATTGGAAAGAATTCATTTGGATCGCATTACCGAGTATACCCTTAATGATGGTGGTGATTACACACGCCTTTTATTTGTTAAAAAAATTTCACTTATCTTTGATTTTGCTGATGAGTCTGGTACCTAGTCTGATGTTTCGGCCTTATCACCAATATTGGTTGCTTGCACTGCCGTATCTAATTCTTTTGACCTCTATGGCTATGAGCAAAACACCACGCTATAGTTTTATTTTTAGAATTGAGACGCTGGTTGTGGGGTTAGTTCTAGTCTCATATTATTCGTTCGTTGGGCTTGGGAGTACGAGACGACAACTGGAAGTGCTCAAAGCTTCCTTGTGTAGCAAAAAAGTACCACAATCTTATTGGATTAACGACTGCCACATAACAACAAAGAACTTTTTTGAAGTTCCTTCACCTTAATAGACTATAACAGCCGTGTTATTAAACCATTTCCACAGATTTAAAAAGGCTTCGGGTTTGTACTGACGATATCCTCGCCAAGGGTCATTGGTAAGTATATAGGTCGGATTATTTTGATCACCCACCCACCCTTTGACTACCTCGACGTGCATACCATTGACGCCACGTACCGGCAGTCCATCGGCGTTGTTCCAGATTAATTCTTTTGCCGGCCATACCCCATTAACCCACCAGACCATGACCGGATTGCCGGCTTTAACTTTTTCCAACATTTCGGGTATGTTCCAATTTTCTTTGATTTCTACTTGCCGATACTTAGCTATGGCTTTTGCTACCGGTTGCCAATGCGCACCGTATCCTCCAGCACCCGAACCATTATAAGTGCCCACAATACCACTCTGGGGATCACCCCAAGTATTACTAACGTAATTTCTAGGAGTGGTCTCAAATCCGACTTCATCTAAAAACGACAACTCACCGACCTTAACATCTCTAAAGGCAAGGACCATTTGGGAAGCGGCCGAATAACAGGTGAAGGTGTGGTGTTGTTTGTACAGAGGAAGATTCAAGCTGAATGTTGTTGGGGCGGTGGTAAATTGCCAACTGAGCAAAGGTTCATTATTTGAATTGGGGTCTTGTATGGTAATGGTGTAGGTAGTGGCAGAGACTAGCGGCTGTGTTACTTGTATCCTTAACAAATCACCTTCCCATTGAGTTTCGAAGGGGACGGGTGGGTTAAACGCAATGGATTGTGCAATTAAGTCATGATTATTAATTAGATCAAATTCCAGGTTAATGACAGGCGTAAGCGGAACCATGGTTTCTTGGTCAGCCGGAGTGTACCGTCGAATCCGATATTCGGGCGTTGTGGGTGAATTTTGGGTGATGTTGGTTTGGTCTGCCGGGGTGGAAATGGTGAGTAAAGATGATTGTGCCTGGTTTAAGCGAACCCAACCCAGCGGAAGTATGTTTTCGATGGTCAGCTGATATTCACTATTGGGATTGCTTGGAACCAATGGTGTGAAAATATATCGATCGGGTATTAACGGACCAAATTGCCCGTACCCGAATTGCCAAGATCCGGGTATATCAGGACTGAATGATGCCGAAATCTCTTTGGCAATTGGCCGGTCGAAAATCAAGACGAGTGGGTTGCTGGGAGCGATCAACATCGCTTTATCAAGAGGCGGCTGGGGTGAAATAAGTGCAGGACTTTGCACAAAAAGTATAAAAAAAGCTATAAAACTTATGCTTGCACATAAAAACAATAGTGTGAAAAAAAATTTTGAGGTATGGGGAGTACGGTTTTTATTAGCTTTTTTAGCAAAACTAGTATAGGTGAGTAAACCAAGGATAGAAAACAACATTACGGAGCATGAAGCTAGTAAAATCCATTTCATAAATTGGGGTGAGATTAGTTGAGAGCCAATAGTAATTACCGCTGACATCATAAATTATTTAAAGGCTTCGTATATTTGGCTTAGGCCAACAAAAATTGCTGGACCATGGCCGTGTTGATGATGAATTGTAGTTAAGTAGTCGAAAAGGACTTTTATTCGGTTTTGTTCTTTTGGATCAAACCAATGCGGATGGGTTAAAAAAGTGACCTGCAGCGGCTTGTTCAATGGGAATCCATTAAAATTTTCCTGGGTACGTTTGATCATATCGGCTTCGGTGAACCAGTAAGAGTCGGCACCGTTATTGGGAATTTCTAAGATCGACAATCGAGGTAAGGGGTAAGGGCTGTTTTGATTTGATAGAGAGGGATAATATGGTTGAGTAGTGGCGTCTAGAGACCAATAACCGGGAAGGTTGTTGGTTCCAAAGGTATAGGCAGTACGTCCTGAAGTATCGGCTAAAAAACCGGTATCCTGCAGTGCCTTTAAGGTAGTGATGTCAGCATACCAGGCACCGGCACGGAAAAATTTTGGATCGGGGAAGCCATTTTGACTTAGGACTGCTTTGGAAAAATTGAGGATTTGGACCATCTCATCGTAGGTATACGCGGTGGTGAGGACGTCGTAACCAGGACTAAACCCGCCACCCCAAGTGGGTTCGGTTTTGGGCGTAACGCTCGCCGAGGCGATTAAATCGGGGTGCATGTGTAAATGCATTCCAAAATCGTCACCATGATATAAACGATTTCTAACCCATTGAGCTTCGTATTCAACCCGCTGGGCGTCAATTTCTTGAGTAAAATAAATTCTTGGATTAAACAGATGCGTCATGGGTATGGAATACTGGGAACTAAAATTTTCGAGTGCGACAAGATACGCATTTGGAGTGGAATACCCCTCCCAATCAATGGTCCAACTAACGTAGAGAGGATGGGATATAAAGAATTCTTGAGCGGTTGTTTTTTGTGAGATTTGATTAACTTTATATTCGTATTGGAGAAAATGCTGGCCTATGTTTAATCCAGAAATCGGAATCGATACGGTTGCTTGGTTATTGTGGGCGGTCAGCGGGTACTGAACATGGTTGTCTATAATGGCGATTAGTTGAGTGTTTTTTTCTTCTAGTTCAGGAGTAAGTGATACCTTAAGATCAATAGAGGTATCTGTGGTTAAAAACCAAGTTCGAGTTAACCGAGGTGGATTATTACTGACAATTTGAGTGAGCAACGCCGATTCCTCGGCAGTGCCAAGAGGGGATGAGGCTAGGACAAGGATGAGGGAGGCGACACCAAGAGACTTGAAGTTTAAAAGTCTAACAGAACGCCCACGAATAGGTATGGAAAAAAGTGATCCCAAGGAAGAAATTTGGTATAAAAATCGTGAGAACGCCTTTGAGAGACGATGTTCTTCTGATTTGGTAAGGTGTCCGTCCTCGAATGCGGTATAAATTGTTAACCCAAACGAGTAATTGAGAGGAAGAATTTTTGCCAGATAAATAGCTAAAACAATTGAACCAATGCTAAAAATTGTTATCGTAATTGAATTAGTCGCGGCATTAAAGTTGAGTAAGTCGAACAAAAAAAGAAGCGATGTGTGGGTAAAGAATAAGGCAAAGGCATTTTGACCACACAAGATTAACAGGGCTCTGATCCCCGGAAAGCGATTAAGAATGGATGTTTGACTAGTAAAGAATAAGAGACCTACGACCCCAAGAACACTGAGGAATAAAAACGGGAGTGAAGGAGGCCAGCGACTTAAATAACTGGCGAGGTTATTAAAAATCACACTATAGACTGTGCTGCCCAACACAATAGCTAGAGCAATACTTGAAACGATGACCAAGGGCTTGCGAAGTAAACGACTTCCACGACTATATAACCGATAACCTAAGAGCAATCCAATAAAATACACCGGTGCATAGAAAAATACTGGAAAGCTATAGTAGCCAGGGCTACCGAAAATAAGTGCATGCCAAGTTGGGGTAAACCCAAGATTGGCGTAATGAAGCAACAAACCAAGACCGTACGTGAAGACGGAAAATGTTGCAAGAAAATATAGTTGGTGGGTGAGTTTTCTGACTAAAGAGCGGAAGAAAAGCTTGAACAAAGCAAAGAGAATAAAGGCTGGTATAAACTCGGTGTAAGGCACCAGCTTTTGGAATGAGATAATTTGCCAAATATTCTCGAGAGTTATAGTTTGAGAACGAGCCAATCCCAGGAGAGCCACCAACCAATACCCTATGACATAGATGTTTAATCGCTTGAGTATTCGATTATAGACTGAATATGATGAATGCTTCTCATGGATATAGGATATATACCCAGACATTCCAGATAAGAGTAAAAGACCGGTAAAACAAATGAAGTCAGCCACTCCACTTATTGCCCATACAAAAGAGTTTAAACCGTTATAGGTAAACGTAATGGTATGACCCACCATCATTAACAGTATGAAAAAACCGCGAACCACGTCGAGAATAGCAAATCGATGCCCGGAATGGGCGGTACGTGTGGGGGCAGCCATACAAATTAACTATACCAGAGAAAATAGGGTAATTATGACTGAGTGAGTGAGCTTGATAACTGCTGTGATTATTTTGAATGGTTTTAGGGAGATTGCACCGACTATAAACAATTGAGTATGATGAGTCAGTATGGCTACGATAGATAAAAAAGAAGTGGTCGGTGATGAAGTAAAGCCTGAGATCAACCCCTCGGAGGCATCAGTTCCAGAGATTAAAAGTGATAGTGCAGATACTGCGAGTGAGCCAAGAGCACAAGCGACAAAGCCTGTGATGACAGGGGAAAATGAGGAAAAAAAAGTAAAAAAAGCATTTTTGGAAAAGTTTAAATTAGTAAAACACTCGGATAAGGCGAATGGTGATGAAGCGAAGAGTACATCAGCAGAAGAAACCCACTCAGCCGAGGTAATGTCCGAAACCTTATACAAGCAATTGAATGAAGTAAACAAGAATCAGTATTTTATATTCAGGATTAAGAAACGAGCATTTATTTTGGGTTTTGGCATTTTAATTACATTGATGTGGGTAGTCGTGGGGGTGATGAGTCTAATTGAGTGGAAAGCGCCCCACATGGCCTTTTGGAATCGGCCTACACAAGAACAAGTAACGTTGCAAGAGACCCCGTCACCGACATTAATACCTCCTGATATAAGGATCCGAGTACGAAACCACTTAAATGCGACGGTATCAGCCCAGGCGATAGTAACCCTGCTTGCTGATAATGGATATCCTGGAGCAGAATTAATCGATGATCCAGAAAGTGACTACCAAGGATTAGTAGTGGTCACAAAGCCTGAAGATGCAGAACTAAGGCAGGAACTTGAAAAGATCTTAAGTGAATTGTATGTAGTATCAAGCCCGAGTGCCGAACTAACCCAAGATAGCGACTTTAGTGCGGTGATTCTATTTGGTAAAAATGCCATTACCGCCGAGGAAGTAACTCCCACACCCATCCTCACTCGTTCATCGAGCCCAACCAGGGAAGCATCAATAAGCGGAACGTTAGGTCTTTGAGTGCTTGATAAAGCTTAATGAATTTGGACATTTGTAGGAAGAATAAGTGGTTTTTGCGCCGCATACTTTTGGGCGATCTCGGCTGCGCCTAAAACGGGATTACTTTGGAGAATTTTAATATTGGCCGCAGGGGTGATACGCATGATTTCCAGGGAGAATTGACGGGACAAACTTGGAATATTTTTAAAAAGACCACCTGAAAGAACTACATCTAACTCTTGGGCTGAATTGAAATGTAAATGATGAAAGACAGTTAAGAAACTCTTAATGTGCGCAGTTATGAAATGATTAAGAAATGGTTTGATTAGAGGAAGGGTATAGACTGTTTCTTGATGGATAACTTGTACCGCCTGGGCGATTAGGGAGACATGATTTGGCGATTTGTATATGAGCTCATATAATTTATCGATACTTTTCATTTGGTACTGCGCGAGGATTGCCTGTGTGAGGGGAGTAAGGGGTGCGCGACCGTCATACTCTTCGAAAACCCGTTTAAGTATAGATTGACCTAAGGTGAAACCCGAGCCCTGATCTCCGACTAAATAGCCCCAGTTCCCTGCTGTAGCAATTTCACCCTTTTTATTCACCCCAAGGCAATTACTGCCGGTACCAGCAACCGAACAAATTCCATACCCAGAATAACTGCCAAAACTGAGAGCAATAAACGCGTCATTGACAACGATAATTTTGCCTTCACTGCCCATTTTTAAGGCTTTGCGAAAGGTATTGGTCGAGACAACTTGAGCACACCGATCAAAATCAGCAGGGGTATCTAAGCCTGCTAGACCAAGGCAGCATACTTCGATTTGTGATATCTGGATATTAAAATCCTGTTTGGTATTTCTAATTGCTTTAGCCAAAGCAATCTTGAGATTAGTTTTTAAATCCAAAGGATTATTGTGAAAATTGCACCCAGGACCAACACCAGTACCTAGAATGACACCTTGAGTTGTGGCTAGAGTAATGTTTACCTTAGTAGCGCCACAATCTACCCCCATGACATATTGTTGGTGATTTGCCATATTCCTTTGTATACTACATTGTTTTAAATTATGCTTGACTAATATGAAAGTAACCTCTGCAAAACGCAAGCCGGCTGATAGGAAACCGGAGGCAAAGAAAAAAAGTTACTACTCTACTCCATTTGGGCCGTATTTTAAGTTACTTGATGAGATCGATAAAGGGAGGCGATACAAAACAGAATATGGTTCGATCTTGATACTAAGTTTATTGGAAGAACTGGGTGAATTGGCAAGGGCTTACTTAGCTGAACACGGAAGAAAGCCAACAAATTTGGCAGCTCAAGGTGACGAAACGACAGAACAAGAACTGGGAGATATTTTAGTAACAATTTTAAGATATGCTCGGATAAAGCATATAAATTTACATGATAGAATACTCTATTCGATCAATAAAATTGAACAGAGACGAAAATCACCTAAACTATAAAAATTTTTATGTTTATCACAGTAATTAACGATTGTCGAAGCCCAAACGAAAAAGGAAGACAAGAAACCCGTTTGCATTCATTATTCGGGTTTTCGGTATCGTTTGTGGGAGTACAAAGTGATTTTAGTGTCAACGCTACCCTGGAGGCAGCAGGAAATTTAATTGACGTGCTCGATGCTGCTGAGGACCGAGAGGGAATAATTCTGGTGAATGTTGCCCCTAGAGGTGAACAAGGTAAAGACGGTCATAACGGGACAGCTTTCTGTTATTTTTACTTTAAAAAGACATTGGTGATTTCAACCGTGAGAGGGCATAGTTTATCTTTAGTAAAAAAATTAGGATTAGTCGAAACGGTTCGATTGATGGATGTGGCAACGGTGTGTGCGTACGCAGATCAAAAGGAATTGTTAAGCCACGAGCTGGCCACTTATATTCCGACAACTCAATTTAGGAGTTTCGATTTTGTGCCACGGGTAGCTTATTGGTTACACAAAGGATATGAAATACCCCATACCAATTCCACTTTAGATATCATCGAAGATATTCCCCCATGTATATGGTATATAGACGCGTTTGGAAACTGCAAAACATCAATTCTTTCAAGTGAAGTGAGGCAAAGCCCGGGCACTACTATAGAAACTAACCTGGGTTCGTTTAAATACTATCAACGGTTAAAGGATTTGCCTAAAGGAGAAACTGCTTTTTACACCGGGAGTTCGGGGATTGATGGACGGCGTTTTATAGAGATCGCGACGCAAATGAAGGCTGGTAGCGCAGCCAAAACACTTGACTTATCTCTGGGGACCGAGATTCAACTGCATTAAGACACTTATGACTGCTTTTGAGCAATTGTTAATTGAAGAAAGAGAGAAAACTCAGGCTGCGGTTAGAAATTTTCTAAAACGAAAAATGGCAGATTACGGAAACTTGGATCGAAGTTTTTATGACTATTTAAAAAATATTGAAACATACAGTTTAAGAGGGGGAAAATGGCATCGGCCAATGTTAACCCGGTTGGCATATCAACTAAAAAGTAATTCTCGTGGAAGAGGTGATATTGTGAAGGGATCTGGGGGCGTTGAGCTTCTCCATAGATTTATTTTGATTCATGATGATATTTTTGATGGCGACCTAGAAAGACATGGTGGTCCAACGCTCGAAGCTGTCTATAAAGCCGAACAAGATAATTTATCTTTACCACATCCGGTAACTTTTTTTGACAAAGGTATGGCAATGATAAGCGGGGATTTGCTACACACTTTTGCCTTAGAAATGGTGCGTGAATCTGGTTTTGAGCAAACAACACTTTTGAATGTGTTACGAGGATTTCATGAAACTTTGGCAGTTACGGCGGCAGGATGGCGTTTGGAAACACTTCTTAAGCAAAAGTCATTGGCTGATGTAAAAAGTAAGGAAATTGAGAAAACCATGTGGTTGGTAAGTGGGTTGTATTCGATTTTATGGCCCTTACGCATCGGTCAATTATTTTCGGGTGGTACCTACGGCCATTGGAATAAAAACCTTGAAGAATTTGGCAAACATATTGGTTTGGCCTTTCAAATACAAGATGACATTTTGGGATTATTTGGCAGTAAAGAAAAAACCGGTAAGCCAGTCGGGCATGATTTTAGAGAAGGCAAAAAAACACTGTTGTTACTGTATGCATATGCTGAAGGTACTATGACTCAAAAAGCTTTTTTAGAATCACATTTAGGTAAACCCATATCGGAAAAAAAGCTGGAAAGAATTCAAAAAATGATAATTAATACAGGGGCTTTGGACAATGCCCGTAGTGAAATAACCTCACACTTATTGGCAGCTCAATCGGCTCTTTATAAAATGGAAAATAATGGAGAGGTGGTAACTGTTCTTAGAGAATTGGGTGATTATTTAGGCAACCGAAACCTTTGAGCGAGTTGCGGGTGGCGTTTTTGTTGATGTGGATAGTTTTTTTGGCGCAATTCCGTTGCCGAATGCAAAATGCCTAACTTGGTCCATATGATCAACAAAGTGGAACTTGATAGTTTTTCTGACTTCGTCGGGTATTTTGACTAAATCTTTTTTATTATTCTTGGGCAAGATGATTGTTTTTAAACCTGCTCGACGCCCGGCGATAACCTTTTCCTTGACTCCGCCGATTTCTAATACCCGTCCACGCAAGGTAATCTCTCCGGTCATACCCAGATCGGTGGACGTGGGTTTTTGGGTTAGCGCCGAGATCATGGCAGTAGCCATAGTAATACCGGCAGAGGGACCATCTTTGGGAACAGCACCCTCGGGAACGTGAACATGAACATCGATAGTTTTGTAAAAATCGCGTTTAAGCCCAAGGTTCTCCCAGCGCGAACGGACATACGACCAAGCAGCTTTTGCTGATTCCTGCATGACATCACCCAACTTACCCGTTAGCACAATTCGACCTTGACCAGGCATAACGGCCACCTCGATAAAAATAATGTCACCGCCGACCTCAGTCCATGCAAGACCGGTCGCTAAACCGACTGCTTTTTCTTTTTCGGCTAAGCTAGGTGTAAACTTGCGCGGGCCTAAATACCCACTAACATGGGCTGGGTTTACGGTAACAGTTTTTTCTTTTCCGTTAGCAATTTTTCTGGCGGCTTTTCGCATTATTTTACTGATTTCACGCTCCAGGTTTCGTACCCCCGCTTCGCGGGTGTAATCACGGACTACGATCTTAATTGCCTCAGGGGTGATTTTAACTTGATCAGGTGTTAACCCGTTGGCGGCCAAGGTTTTATCGTAAAGGTGGCGTTTGGCGATTTGATATTTTTCTTCTTGGGTATAGCCCGAGAATTCAATAATTTCCAAGCGGTCACGAAGGGCTGGTGGGATGGTATCTAATACGTTCGCGGTGGTGATAAAGATTACTTGTGATAAGTCAAACGGAACTTCGAGGTAATGATCTGAAAACTCGGTATTTTGCTCGGGATCTAATGCCTCTAGGAGTGCGGCTGACGGGTCACCGCGAAAATCGATACCGATTTTATCAATTTCATCGAGCATGAAGACGGGGTTATTAGTACCTGCCTGACGAATACCCTGGATGATCCTCCCGGGCATGGCACCAACGTAGGTGCGCCGGTGGCCTCGAATCTCGGCTTCATCACGAATTCCACCGAGTGAAATTTTTGAAAACTTACGCCCCAGTGCCTTAGCAATACCCTTGCCGATTGACGTTTTTCCAACACCAGGTGGGCCTACAAAGCATAGTATTGTGGGTACTGACCGGTTTTTGCTGGTTTTCTGATTTTTTTTCAGCTGTAATACAGCCAAATATTCAAGGACTCTGTCTTTGACCTCTTCGAGTCCGTAGTGTTCGGCATCAAGTAATTTTTCGGCGTCTCGATGTTTGGTTTGAGAGTTACCACTAACAGACCAAGGTAAATCAAGAATAGTCTCGAGCCAGGTATGAAGATAGCTATATTCAGGACTATGAATGCTCATGCGGTTAAAGCGCACTAGTTCTTTTTCGACTTTTTTACGTACTACCAGAGGTAACTTTGCGTTTTTTATTTTCTTTTTAATATCATCAGCTTCCTGGCCCTCTTCATCCATTTCACCCAATTCTGACTGTATAGTCTTTAAGCGTTCGCGCAAGACATTTTCGCGCATATGCTTGTCAAACTTTTTTTGAGTCTTACTTGCAATTGAGCGTTCAATTTCTAAAACTTTTGTCTCGTGAGAAATATGTTCAATTATTTTGGAAAGTCGTGAGCGTAGTTCTGGTAGCTCAAGTAGAGTTTGCTTTTCTTGGGTGTTAATGTCGAGTGTGGCAGAGATTTGATCGGCTAATTCATTTGCCTCGACCCCGGACATTAATTTCATGAAATTTAAGAATTCGACTGATTTGCCCAAATTAACTGCTTTTTTAAATTCCCCTAGTAAATGTTTAGCAAGGGCTTCAACTTCGGAATCGTTCTTGGCAACGATTTCGGGGATTTCGGTAACGGTGGCTGTTAAAAACTGTCCGTGTGTTTCGATTTTTTCGATTTTAACCCGGTGCAACCCTTTAACTAAGGCGTTTATTTCGCCGTTGGTTTTTAGCGTTCTTTCAATGCGAGCTAAAACACCTACTGAATATAGGTCTTGGGCTTGGGGTTCGGCGGTGGTTGCTTTGCGTTGTGTAACAAAAACGATAAGTTTGTTTGTAGAAAAACTTTCGTTAATGGCATGTACTGACTTGCTGCGTCCAAAGGTAAGTACTACTTCAACGTGAGGGAAAATCACCCCGTCGCGTATGGGGGCTAAGGGATATGCTTTGGTATTACCACTATTGGATTTAGATGGTTTTAAGAGTAAGGCCATAATTTCCTTAGCAATTTATAATAATGAGTGCTAAATGTCAATGCACGGACTGCATCTTAAACCAATTTTTTAAGCAACAATTTAAAGTGGGATTTTTCTTTTTCGTTAACCTCAATACTTACCAACCCCTGGCTTGGTTGACCGTAAATGACTATTGAACCTAAGGGCGCATTTAAGATTATCGGGAATGCTAATAGATCTTCTTCTCCGTCTACTTCGACTAAAGCGGCATCTAAATTAAGTGCCTTAATAAGTGCTTGGGAGGCAGCGTGAGTTATACTCCCGGGAGGATTAGAGACTGAAATTTTATATTCTGGTTGGTGTCCCTGCCAGTCGATCTGATATGGCTTTCGAGCAGTGTGGTGGTCTATGACAGAAACATTGAAGTGCTGGTTATTGTCAATAAATGCTTGGGTAGCCCGATCCCCGACTAAGGCGAGAGTGGTGGCCTTTTTCAACAAGGGTTGCAGTGAGTCCATTTGTTGGTGCAAGGTACCCTGAGGTTGTTTTAAGTGATCTAACAGTGAGGATTTAAATACTAAATCTTTATTAAAAAGATGCGAAAAAACATACCCATCCCGATCAATTACACCCTGTCTTATCCTGGTAGAAGAAATGTATTCACCTGCTTGATCAGTAATCATCGATGCGATAACGACCGGAATTTCTAGCAACCCATTTTTATGTCTAGTGCTTTGTACCAGGCTAGCCCCAGCTTTTGTTTGTTCACTAACGACTAAAACGTCAATGTCCGGGTCGGTACCTGAATATCCGACGGGATCACTAAGGGCAACGACTGACCCAGCCTCAGAAAGACCGTTAGCTTTTAAAAAATTGGTTACACTTAGTACCCTATTATGATACGGTTCTATGATTTGAGATAATTTCTTACTCTTTACTAATGCGGGGGTAGTGACACCAATAACTACAGAATCCGAGTGGTGAAAAGCAGTGCGCAAGAGGTGCTGGTGACCCTTATGGAAATGGTCGAATGTCCCACCGACAGCAGCCTTGCGAAATTGTTTGGCCATGCAGTCATTGTACGAAGGAGAGTAGATTACGAAAGACCCATTTTTTCTTTAACCATAGATGCTGTTGCCTGAGCGATTTTCTTTGCCCGTTGAGCCCCTTCTTGCACCAGATTTTGAATCATGCTTGATTGAGTGAGTAGCTCTTGGCGTTTAGATTGAAGAGGTTCAAGTTCATGGTATATTGCCCGGGAAAGTTCGTGTTTGAGGTCTTTATATCGAATGCCGGTGCTGGTATAAAGTTGCTCGTAAGCTTTGCGTTTTTCAAATCCCTCAAAAAGTTCAACTAAGGTTAAGAGGTTGGCAACTCCACCTGTTTGGGGTACAGTTTGTCCATTGCCGGAATCTGTTGGAGCTTGGCCTAAGCGTTTTTCTATAGTATCTAAATCAGGTCGTTTAATTCCAACGTGTTTTAATTCGTT
>CAYXRB010000006.1:55882-57269 GCA_964467565.1 uncultured Pseudomonadales bacterium
TTTGCTCATTTTACCTGCACCCGAAAGTGAGGGTACATATTCCCCCTTGGTTGCAAAACGGACCGGTTCGGGAAAATCCGTGCCGTACGTTTCATTCATTTTTCGGGCTGCCTCACGGGCAACTTCAAGGTGAGGTTCCTGATCGATGCCGACGGGTACATGGGTAGCCCGGTACAAGAGGATGTCTGAAGCCATGAGGATGGGGTAATTTAGAAGAGCCATGGTCGCATGGTGAGGATACTGTTTAACCTTATCTTTAAACGTTGGTAAGTGCTGCATGCGGGCAATACTCATTACCGAACTTAGATAAAACGTCAATTCAAAATGTTCGTTAACGTCTGATTGAAAAAAAATAATGGACTTGCTGGGATCTAAGCCAGCAGCCAGGTAATCAAGAATGACTTCGCGTCTATTGATGTGTAAATTATGCGGATCGAAGGGAGTGGTAATGGTGTGTGCATCGGCTACCATATAGAGGGTATCGTAGTCTGGATTATTTTGCAGCTCAAGCATGCCCTTGACCGCCCCTAAATAATTGCCAAGGTGAAGTCGTCCGGTTGCCCTAATGCCTGATAAAACAATTTTTTTCATAATAATTCCTTTTGTTTATAATAGTTCAAAATTAATGAATCTGCTAAGACATCTAGACAATCGATGGTTTGATTAAATTTCGATTTGGGAAAAAACAGTGGTAATTCTGTACAAGCTAGTACAATCCCATCTAACCCATGAAGGTACATAAATTGTTTAGTTGAGATGGTGAGCATATCTAATTCAGATTGTCCAATTTTTTGACCACTGATAGCTTTCCTTATTAAGAATTCATGGAATTTTTGGTTTTGATGGTTTGAATAGACTAATTGAATGTTAATTTTGGCAAATTCCTGCGAATACAAATTTGACCGAATAGTAGTGGGTGTTGCCAACAATCCAATTTTTTTCATTCCCAGTGATTTTACCTTTGTTGCGACGGCTTTAATTATTGAAATAAATTTTCCGCAACTCACTTGATTGAGTTCTGGATAAAGAATGTGGGCCGTATTGCAAACCATTCCCATTACAGCGGGTTTAAACACATTTAACCGCTCTACCCTGTCAATTAGTATTTTTCGGGCTTTATTCATATTTGATGGGCTTGAAATAAAGTCCGGTACAGGTATGGAATCAATGACTATTTCGGGATAGTTATTATTGAAGCCATGGTGATATGCCCTACTTTTATCAAGCATGAGTTTATAAAAATGGGCGCTGGCGTATGGTCCCATGCCGCCTAGTATACCGATCGCTTTTGGACTTTTAGTCATAAAAAAACCGTCCTCTCCACCACAGTGCTGTGATGTTATTAAGGACGGGTTTTAATCCGTGGTGCCACCTTATTTTGCTGACT
>CAYXRB010000007.1:0-621 GCA_964467565.1 uncultured Pseudomonadales bacterium
CAGGGAAAAAAAAGGACGGGTCTTGGGAAACCCAAGCGTGGCTTATTAGCAAAAACGATGCACACGCCCAGGATGGCGAATTAATCCCTGACACTCCAGACGCCCAGGAGATTATTGAGGCTTTGCACGCAAAACCAACACACATTCAGGCAGATGTGTTTGCTGTTGAGGCCAAAGATTAGGGTTGCATGAAAAAGTTGGTAGCAGGTATTTTTAGCAGTAGGGTCGAGGTAAAAGCGGTGGGAAGGCGCTTTAAACAACTGGGATTTGGTGACGATTTCTGGGTGATAGCTAGAAATAACGACGATGGTAGGGTCAGACGGCTAACAGCGCCGATTAAACCAGAAAAAAATGGCGCACATTGGGGTTTGATAATAGGAAGCCTGGGAGGCTTGTTATTGGGAGCCTTCTCACTAACTTTGCCGGGGGCGGCTTCACTACTGGTGGTGATTCCGATAAGTGCGCTATTGGGAGCAGCCGGAGGGATTGCCGGCGCGGCTGTGGGATTTTTAATTGCCGCTGGGTTGATGAGGAGCAGGGTTAATGCTTATGCTCAAGCTCTTAATCGGGGTGAAGTGATGGTTTTACTGGACTGCGAGGAGAAGGATGTGATGGAGGTAC
>CAYXRB010000007.1:631-10862 GCA_964467565.1 uncultured Pseudomonadales bacterium
TAAGGATAATGGAAACATTGGGGGCAGTCGAAATGAGGGACGAGAGAGCGTATGCTTTGGGCATGTAGATCGTATGGAATTTATAGACCGGACAGATGCGGGCTTAAAATTAGGCAGGGTATTACCTCACAACATTTTGGAGGGAGAGGGGGTGGTGTTGGGAATAGCCCGAGGCGGGGTACTGGTGGCAAAGCCGGTGGCTACATTGTTGCAAAAACCATTAGACGTTTGGGTGGTGAGAAAAATCGGCGCACCGAATAATCGGGAATTGGGAGTGGGGGCGATTTCGATACAAAATGTGATAGTTTGGGATGAGGAATTGTTAGAATATCTTGGTTTAAAACCCCAGGATTTGGCTGATACGGTAAAGCGAGAACGATTAGAATTACAGCGTCGGCTACGGTTATATCGGGGAGGAGGTGAATATAAAGAGTTAATCAATAAAACCGTGGTATTGGTGGATGACGGGGCGGCGACGGGGGTGAGTGTGCTGGCGGCTTTGGCAGTGTTGTCAAAATTGAACCCGAAAAAGGTGGTGGTCGCCCTGCCAGTGTGTTCGGTGCAGGCTGCTCAAGACATTCGGAGGAGGCTTAGACCAGGATTAGATTTGTTAGTGTGTTTGGTGGAGTCGAGTGAGAAGGCTGCGGTAGGGAGGTGGTATCAAAATTTTGGCCAGGTTGATGACGAGGAAGTTATCAGGGCGTTGTCTGGTGAGTGACAAGTGATGCCTTCTTGACTCATGGGCTTTCATACCATACTTTTTATTAATTTTTAGTAGTACTTTCATATATTGCAGGTACGCTAGAACCACTAGAGAAATAGTAGACATAAATAATTACTATTTAAATGCAGTCCATATGAGCTTAAAGACACCAAAAGGTAAGATGACGGTAGCCGAAGCGGGGAAGAAAGGCGGGCAAAAAAGAGCCCAAGCCTTGGGGACGGAGGGATATAAACAACTGGGGAGGAAAGGCGGCAGGGCCACGGCAAAAACTCACGACACAAATTTTTACAAGCGAATTGGCCGGTTGGGAGGAGTAAAAAGGGCCAAAACTTTAGGATCCGATGGGTATAAAGAATTGGGAAAAAAAGGTGGAAGAGCGACCGCCCAGGCTCACGGGCGGGATTTTTATCAAAAAATCGGACAGTTGGGTGGAGAAGCACGAGCAGCTGAGGCGGGAGGCGAGTAAATAAAATTAGGAAAGCTTATGGACACAGCCGTAGAACAAGATTTACGAGATGCTACATCTAGGGCTATTGATGTAGATGAAAGACGTCGAAATGGAGATTTGGTACACCGTCAGAAAATGTACCAATCGCTTCCAAGCCCGACATTTGGGCACATAATAACCCAACTGTCGTTGGATGAACAAGCAACGCTGCGGAGACTTTTTGGTGAGTGGTTATTGCTTAATGATGAGGATTTGGAGGCATTTCGGGCGATGTTACTTGAAGTTTTCCACTCGTTTAATTTACGCAAAAAAGCAGTGCGTGAACGGGTGGAAAGTAGAGAATATGTACGGTTGGTTAAACGAGCAATAGCTCGTTATTCAATAATCGATTCAGAGATTAAACGCCACCTTGTGAAAAACGTGTTGGCTAACGCAGCAGTCTTAACCTTAAGTCCGGATGCATTACTAGAACGGTTTATTGATTGGATAGAAGATTTTGGAGAAGACTATTTTAGGGTAATTAAAACTGTCGATGATAACCCGGGAATTACCAGAAAAAAAATTTGGCTTACGCTTAATAACGAATTACCATCTGAAGATTCCGCTGCGGCTGATACCTATCGGTTACTGATACATGATTTATCGACTAATCAAATAATTAGACAACCCAGAAAAAAGGATTATCAGGGCATGTTTTTAAAAAAATCACCATCAAACAAGAAAGCTGCAACTACTAGTTTGGGGGTTTTAACCTCGGCGTTTGACGATCAAAAAGCCTATGCTTTGACCGAATTGGGGAAGCAAATGGTGCGATACCTTCTGCATGAGCGAGGCTTAAAACAGACGGATTAAGATTAATTGGTACATCATATATTTAGTAAATCCATATATGGTTGGCCCAATAAAATAAACATACTAAAGGAGGGTCAGACCATGCCGTACATAACACTTCAAGATTCTAAATCGATTTGGAACAAGACCCCCGGAAATGACTGGGAATCTCTGTGGTATGTGTTGCAAGACCAGTATTATGAGGAAGAGGACGAGTTGGATGAATATATTGCCGAAAAAATGCTCTTAGCAGTATCACGGCTGAGAAATAAGCGGGTGCCGTTCCCTAGCAATTATCATGATTTATTTGAAGTGTTGAATGAGTGGGCATAGTTGGGTATAGCGTGGGGTAATTCAGTAATAATTAACTTTTAAAAACCGACAAATTGAGCGGATTTTTTTGGGAGAATCACTCTCAATTTTGGTGTATGAAATTTGGCAATGAGTTTTATAATGAGGCATACATCGAGGAAAAGAGGGGATAGATATGAAGAGGAAGGCAGCTCAAACGGGAATGTCGCCGATTGTATTGATAATAATGGTAGTTTTAGGGATGGGTTTGGCAGGTTACTTAATTTGGAGATGGCAGCAAGCAGGGACGGTAATTGATCTAAATCCCGGAACAGGAGTGTCAACGACAAATGAAGAGGGGAATGGAACACCAAGTCCGAACACCAGCCCAACCGTGCCGGGTATGCCCGTAGGATGGGAAGTGTTTGAATCGGTGGAACATGGGTTTAGAATGGCGCACCCGAGTGATGTTTTACAGGAACGAAGACCCGGTGAAGGAGTCCATTTTCTTAAATTCGGGCCAACTCAGGAACTGGGGACAGAATTATACGATGGAATCAGTGTGATGTTTAATTCGGGGGAAGTGGTTGGTGAGGGCGGGTTTGCCGAGTTTGTTAGAAGTGAATTTGAGCGGATGCAATCGCAACCTGCGGCATCTAGCGTGAGTGATTTTGGCGAAGTGAGTGTAGGGGTGCATACCGGTTATGCCTTTAAAGAACAAGGATTGGGCGAGTATACCCACGTGTACTTACCGAAAAACGAGGGAAATGCGTATCTTCATATAATCGACGGAACACAGGACCCAACGGGACAGGGTTTTATAGATGCGGTAGGGACTATGCTGGCCACAATCGAGTTTACAGGGCGTTAAATTAGGGATTTAACCGTTACACGTGTATACTGGTTCGACATTGACTGGGCAGATTATCAAGTATTTTTTGGGTAAGGACTTAGTGGTATGAAGGATTTTTCTGGAGAGGGTGTGTGTATTCGATGTGGCAAAAAAAGAGTGGTGGTAAAAGAATGGGAAGAAGTCGAGACTACCGCTCGAGGGGCTTCGACTCTGTATTTTTCGCAATATGACTGCCCCGACGAGGAATGCCAAAAAGCGGTAGAGTTGGAATTGTTGAAACGGCGAGAACTGGCAGATGAACGCGAAGCCCGATTTGAAGAGAAGCAGGCAGCTCGGATGAAAAATAATAGTCGAGGTAAAAAAGTGGCGGCGTCGTAGATTACAGACCTAAAAAAGGTATTTTCCAACAAAAAGTAAGGTTGTGACAAATTTCTTTAAATATTTACATTTGGTTGCTACTGTAAAATAGCAAAAAACTATCCTAGTAAAAAGTTATGAAACCAACAATTTTTATTGGACTTGTGTTAGTCGTGATTGCTAGTGGATATTTTGCTTTGCAAGCGCAAGCACCAACTCAAGAAAACCTTATTTTTGAAGAAGGGAGGGGTGGGGGAGAAGTGCAAGGCATTCAAGACGTGGTACAGCAGCCTACCCCCACTCCCGATCCGTTTTATGATTTAACAATCCCGTATCTGAGGGAAAGATACTATGAGAGCAGTTTGGGGGATCTAAAACCTTATACAAAAGCCGGCAGTTACCAGTCTTATGTAACAAGCTATGATTCCGACGGGCTAACAATTTTTGGTTTATTAACCATTCCAGCCGGGCAGAAACCGGCAGAAGGCTGGCCGGCGATTGTGTTTGTGCACGGTTACATAGCGCCCAGTATTTATAAAACCACACAGCGGTATGAGGACCACGTGGACTTTTTGGCGCGTAACGGATTGGTGGTATTTAAGATTGATTTGCGGGGCCATGATCAAAGCGAGGGACAACCGGGCGGAGCGTATTACTCGAGTGACTACGTGATTGATGTATTGAATGCCCGGGCGGCTTTGCAAAAGACAGATTTTGTTAACCCAAACGGCGTGGGTTTATGGGGCCATAGCATGGCAGGGAATGTGACTTTTAGGGCTATGGTGGCAGAGCAAAACATTCCGGCAGTGGTAGTGTGGGCGGGTGCTGGATACACGTACGATGATTTTGTAAAGTACGGGGTGGATGATAACAGTTACCGGCCACCGCAGCAGGATTCGGCCATAACGAGAAGGAGGACATTGTTGCGTGAGTTGCACGGGACGTATAACCCAGATGACGAGTTTTGGAAGCAGGTGAGCCCACAAAATTATTTAGAAGGTGTGATGGGCGCAATAAATTTACACCATGCAGCTGATGATAGTGTGGTAAATGTGGGGTATGGCAGAGATTTAATGAAGGTGTTAGATGGGACTGCGATTGAGCATGAGTTATATGAATACCAAAACGGCGGGCATAATATTGAGGGGGTCAGCTTTAACTTGGCAATGGAGCGGACAGTTAATTTTTTTATCCAGAAGTTACGTTAAGAAATAATTCTCATACATTATCTTGATGTAGCTTAATTATTTTTATCGTGTAATAGGTAAATGCAAAAACAAACAGTAAACCATGATGAAATAAGACATTGGAGCCAGAAAGTGGGGGCAAGGCCGGCGAAGATAGACCACATTGATGCGGGTGCAGATAAAGTTGGGTTGCGGTTGGATTTTAAAGGGAGCGAAGATGAAGAAATATTACCCGAGAAAGCAGGTAAGGGATATATTACATGGGACGAATTTTTTAAAGAGTTTGAAGCGCAACAGTTGCTGTTTGTTTATGAAGACGAACCAGAGGGTGCGGATAAAACTACTTGGTATCGATTTGGAAAGAGAAACGTGGATAGGACTTTAATAGAGGAAGAGAAAACTAGAAAAAATGTAATGGATTTTACCCGCTAATTTGATAAATATTGAGTTGAGTAGTGTTTGATTGCAACTCCTTGAATTTGTTGAGTTTGATTGGTAAATAAGACCATTTCTGATGTCGCGATCAACGACGAAAACACCTTTATAGCCCTTCATGCATCTAGTTTTTAAAACAAGGTGTACGTGAATAATAATTGTTAAAGACCTTTTTTGCCGGAAATAACTTTCCCTGTCCAAATAATCTAAGTTTTGGCTCTTCTAGTTTTTTGTAATGGAAGTTCATATAATATGAATATGGGTTCATATAGTTGTTGTACACCATTAACCAGCGAATCAAATCAAGTGAATTCACTAGCTTCGATTTTAAAAATAGTCGCGGAGGAAAGCAGACTAAAGATTTTGTGCATTTTGCGCCAAGGGGAACATTGTGTCTGCGAACTTTTGGAGCACTTAGATTTATCACAAAGCCTTACTTCACATCACCTTAAAGACTTAAGAGCAATAGATGTCGTGAAAGATGAAAAGCGAGGACTTAGGGTCTATTACTCATTGACTGATGAGGGAAAAAGAATTACTGATTTGATATTTAAGATTGCTCATTAGGAGGTGGTGGTGTGAAAATTCAAATTTTTGGTTCTGGTTGCCCAACATGCAAAAAATTGTATGAAATCACGCAAAAGGCAGTTGAAGAATTGAAGAGCGGCGACAAAGTAGAGTATCTAACGGGAAAAGATGGAATTCAAAAAATCATTGAGCTTGGTTCAATGTCCAGCCCAGTGTTGGCAATCAACGACACAATTGCGATGGTGGGTTTCACCCCTGATATTGAGAAAGTTAAACGCATCATTCGCGAAGCTTCTTAGCAGCTTGTATGGATATTTTTAGACCAATTCAACTTTTTTCTGATATGGCTACCTATGGGTGGCTTAATTTAAACGAGAATTCCTATTTGGGCAGTGCTGTTAACTTTTTTATATATGACACGATAAAAATAGGTCTGCTATTAATTGTGATTAACTATGTGATGGCAATTACCCGTTACTACTTTCCCATGGAAGCAGTGCGAGAAATGCTTACTAAAAGACGTTGGTTAGGTTTGGATTATCTCTTTGCGGCACTATTGGGGATCGTGACCCCTTTCTGTTCATGCTCATCGATCCCTTTGTTTATTGGTTTTTTGGGTGCTGGTATTCCACTTGGGGTTACTTTGGCTTTCTTGATTAGTTCACCGTTGGTTAATGAAGCTTCTTTGATTTTATTTCCTGCCATGTTTGGGATGAAAATCACTGTTATTTATAACATTGTAGGAATTTTAATCAGTATTGTAGGCGGTTTCTTGATTTCGCGCATGAAAATGGAGCGCTTTTTAGTGCCTGAACTATTGAAGTTCAAATCAAAGAGAGAAGTCGAGGCAGAATATAACGAACGGAAAATTCCGTTTTCTAAGCTTGCCCAATTTTGGTTTGAGGATGGGATGCGGATAACTAAAGAAGTCTTTCCCTATGTAGTATTGGGTGTAGCAATTGGGGCTTTAATTCATGGATTTGTTCCTGATGAGCTTGCTGTCCGCTATCTTTCCGTTCGTGAGTGGTGGGTGGTGCCCATAGCGGTTCTTCTTGGTGCACCCTTGTATGCAAATTCTGTTAGCGTTATACCAGTCGTAGAAGCATTGACAAGTAAAGGGGTACCTTTAGGAACTGCTTTGGCTTTTATGACTTCGATTGTGACAGTTTCGATACCTCAAGCATTAATTCTAAAAAAGGTGATGAAGCTGCAATTACTGGGAATGTTTATGGGGATTACCATTATGGGTATAATTATCATGGGTTATTTGTTTAATTGGTTGGTATAATTTAGACCTGCTAGAAAATTTGTTTGGAGGAGAATGAGTTTAAGTGTAGGCACAATCAACGAAAAAATACATATTTAGAATTTCACTTCAGATATCTCAAACAGCTTTATTTTTGATTTGTGTCCTGATAGCATGACAACGTTACCTCTTTTAACTTTGAAGTAATCGGCTAAAGCGTTAAGTACAGCCTTATTTGCTCTTCCTTCAAGAGGAGGTTCACTCACATAGATATGAAGACTTCCTAAAAGGTCTTTCTCAATCCGTGGTTTTCTTGAGTTGGGATGGGTGATAATCGAGACCTTCATGCTATTGATTATACAGAAAGCAAGTATAGTCTATTAAAATATTGGGTATGAACATATCAGTAGGAAACTGGGAGGACACAAACACACAATTTGTCCCTTTCACCTTCAACATACTACCGCCGTTACGGAAAGCCGGAAGAATAATTGAGAGAAATGAGCGGGGACAGATTAAGAAAACCCGCGCACCGTATGTTAAAACCCACCATGTCAAGTTTTAACGGCGCACTGACCCCTACCCACCCGATTTTTCAGGAATCCGATACCCAACAGAGGTGAAACTAATCCGCGATATAAAATTTATATTGCGTAGTCGTTCAAGTCGTACTTGAGTTATAATTTATCCCTATTAATTTGATAAAGGAATAAGGCACTTGTAAACGGGCGGATTCCGCTTGTTGCTCAAGGCTTAAAGAATCAAGATGTCCTTATCAGTCGGGATTGTTGGGCTGCCGAATGTGGGGAAGAGCACGCTGTTTAACGCTTTGCTCAAAAAGCAGCAGGCGCTGGTGGCGAATTACCCGTTTGCTACGATTGAACCGAACGTGGGGATCGTGCCCGTGCCGGATACGCGATTGCAGAAACTGGCCGAAACGGTAGCGCAATCGCGGATGCATGTGGAACCAATGCCAACGGGCAAAGAAGGACTTACTTACACTAACTTGCCGCCATTGGTGCCGGCAACGGTTACATTTACCGATATCGCCGGCTTGGTCAAGGGGGCGGCCGAAGGTGAAGGATTGGGAAATAAGTTTTTGTCTCACATTCGGGAGACTAAGATTATTGCTTTGGTGGTGCGGGCCTTTGGTTCAGCTGATGTGGTGTTGACCGGTACAGGCAAGCCCGAGATAGATATGCAGACAATTTTTACCGAACTAATATTGGCGGATTTGGAAACATTGGGTAAACAGGTGGAACCTAAAGGGAACACAACACACGTGCAGCGAATGCGATGGGAGGGGATTCAGAAATTAGAAGCGGGGTTAAATGAAAGCAAACGAGCTACGGAGGTAAGTCTGACCGACGAGGAATTGGAGGCTGTGACCGAGTTGCAATTGATCACCATGAAGCCTGTGATTTACGTGATAAATGTGGATGAGGCGGAGCTTAGCGCCATGAGCGAGGAAGCACTGGCACAACAGTATGCCCAGTTGATGAAGGTGAGCGAGAGTGAAGTGGTGATTGTGTCGGCGAAAATTGAGGCAGAACTGGCGAATTTGCGGCCGATAGAGCAAACTGAATATTTAGCAACTTTAGGGATGACCCAAAGCGGTTTGGAGAGGCTGATTAAGAAAGCATATGCCACTTTGGGATTAATAAGCTTTTTGACAGCCGGGGAAAAAGAGGTGAGGGCTTGGACAATAAAGAGTGGCCAGACAGCTTTGCAGGCAAGTGGAGTCATTCATACCGACTTTATGCAACATTTTATAAAAGCCGATGTAATTGGTTGGACTGAGTTTATAGAAGTGGGTGGGTGGAAAAAAGGCAGGGAGTTGGGGAGGGTGAGAAGTGAGGGAAGAGATTATGTGGTGAAGGATGGAGATGTCGTTGAGTTTAGGATTGGGACGTAAGTATTTTCAATATTGCCTCGAGAGTGGGGGAATGATATACTCGAGTGCGAGTTGGGAGAAGTTTTTAAGTCAAGTTTAGCTTGGAATTCGAGAATGCTCCCAGATCTGAAATATTATTTGTATACTTCCCGAAGATAGCGCTTATAACGTGACAAGCGGGATAACGAGAGAGTTGTATGGCAGAATATGAACTAATGGTGGCCCTGGATGTTCCAGATGAAGCCGAAAACAAGAAAGCATTGGAAGAAATTAAGAAAGTGGTGGATAAGTTAAAAGGGGCGGTGGTAAAGGAAGAAGTGTGGGGAGAAAAGCAAATGGCTTTTGCATTAAAGAAGCGTGATTCGGCTTGGTATACGGTGTTTACGTTGGAAATTAGCAAAGACCAAGCAAAAAAATTGGTAAAAAATGTATTATTAGAAAAAGCGGTGATGCGAAGTTTGCTGACCAAACCAGCACACCATGGCAAGAGTGAATAATTTGTAAATAAAGGATACGAGTATGTCGGCTCGAAGTTTAAATCGCGTAATGTTAATTGGTAATTTAACCAGGGACCCAGAGTTGCGGTATACGCCACAGGGTACTGCCGTGTGTACTTTTGGATTGGCTACTAACCGCTCCTGGGTACCATCTGATGGCGGCGATAGGCAAGAGGAAACAGAGTTTCACCGGATCGTAGCCTGGGCAAAATGAGCAGAAATTTGCTCACAACTTTTGTATAAAGGCCGCAAAGTGTACGTTGAAGGCCGCTTGCAAACCCGCCGCTTTACCGGTCAAGACGGTAATGAACGGGAAATTACCGAAGTAGTAATTGATAGCATGATAGCCTTGGGCCAACCCAAAGGTAAAAGCGAATATGACGAAGGCGGTTATGAAGACTACGGGAGTTATGGTCCGGGACCTACTGGGGACGCTTCAGGATCGCAGTCAGATGCCAGCGGAATTCAAGATGAGACTGCTTCTGGAGGGGTAATGGGGGATGATACGGTTTCTGCCCCTGCAACTAAACCAGCGGCGAAAAAGACTACCTCTAAGGTCGAAGAGAGCGCTACCGAAGAGGTGGATGCCGATGATATCCCATTTTAACCAAATTACTGTAAAAAAACTTAAGGATACACACCTTATATGATTGAAAGAAGAAGAGTGCAAAAAATAAACGCGCGTTGCACCAGCGGCATTTGGCTGTGGCGGTGAAGCGAGCGCGGCATATGGCCTTGGTACCGTACGTATCGGTAGTGCACTAGGTTGCAGCGGAATCAGAGTATCAGCGTAATCGATATATCAGAGAATCAGCCTATCAGCAAATTATTAGTTTTTGCTTGTGGAGGGGGATCGAGCAGGTGTGGTAGACTTGGGATTTGCAGGTTAATTTCCATGGCTTATGAACGAAAAACACCACCCACAAGTAGAACCACAACG
>CAYXRB010000007.1:10872-27819 GCA_964467565.1 uncultured Pseudomonadales bacterium
TTTGTGCGAATTGGAGGATTGCGGCTCATGCTTAAAACGGTACGAACAATCTTGTTACTGCTAACGATTTTAGTGATCGGCATTGGCATCGGCTATGAATTGCGGGGAGGCGCCTTGCTGGGAAAGCGCGTAGCCGGATTGGGACCACCGGTGAAATTGTCGCGTGAGGATCTGGATTTTAGGCTTTTTTGGGAAGTCTGGGATACATTAGAAGCCGATTACGTAGACCCGGATAAAATTGACCCACAACAAATGGTATACGGGGCGATTGCGGGAATGACGGCGGCTTTGGGGGACCCCTACACCGTGTTTTTAGCCCCTAGTGAAAACCAGCAAGCCAAAGAAGATTTGAGCGGAGAATTTGACGGTATTGGTATACAGCTGGGGTATAAGAATGAGACTTTGGCGGTGATGACACCATTAGAAGATCATCCGGCGATCCGCCAAGGGGTGCAAGCAGGGGATTTAATTTTACATATCAAGGACGAAGGGAAGGGGATTGACCAAAGTAGTGCGGGTTTAAGCTTACCGGAAGCGGTGAGCCTGATTCGGGGTAAAAAAGGTACGGCGGTAACTTTGTCGTTATACCGTGAGGACAAAGGAGAGTTTGAGGTGACGATAGTACGTGACACAATCACCGTGGAATCGGTGACGCTGGAATGGGGCGATAATGAAGAGAATTCATGGGTTAAAAATGACACGGGCAGGATTGCTTGGGTGAAACTGCGCCGTTTTGGCGATAACACTCAACAAGAGTGGGACGCGATCGTGCGTGAACTAATTAGCCGTAAAGGAAGTTTTGATGGGATGGTGTTGGATGTGCGCAATAATCCGGGGGGATACTTGAATTCGGCAGTGTCGATTGCGAGCGATTTTATTCCCGAAGGTGTAGTCGTGCGGCAACAGGGCAGGAATCAATCCCAAGATTACACAGTAGAGCGTCGGGCCCGTGTGTTGGGTATTAAGATGGTAGTGTTGATGAATGGCGGCAGTGCTTCGGCGGCAGAAATATTAGCCGGAGCTTTACGAGACAGACTCAATACCCCACTGGTGGGGGAAAATAGCTTTGGTAAGGGAACGGTGCAAGAAGCTCTGGACCTAGACGGGAACGCGGGGTTACATGTAACGACCTCTAGATGGTTACTACCGAATGGTGACTGGATCCATGACGAAGGCATTGAGCCGAGTGTAGAAATTGAATTGGATGAAACGCTAACTGCATCGGTGGGGGCGGCGCTTATGGATAATCAGTTAATGGGGGCAATCCAGGAGTTGAGGTCGGAATAAGCAAGGTTTGTTTCAGCAAAAATTAAGAAAAATATTTATAATGACTTATATGAATGAAACAAACAAACGGACGAATGCAGGCTTAAGCTTTTTGTTAGGCATGATGGTGATGGCAGTAGTGGGTGTTTCGGTAATCGGCGGGGCTATTGCCGATAGGGCAGGGTATCTGCGTTTTTTGAATCGGCTGCTTCCGGCCAGGATTTCCCAAAACCAGCCGTTAAATGGATCGGTACAAGAGGTGGTTATTGAAGAGAACGTAGTTATTGACGCTTCGGAGAAAGCGTCGCCTTCGGTGGTGACAGTTTCGATTACAACAACCAGAAGACAAGCCCAACCCTTTTTTATTGACCCTTTTGGGTTATTTGATTCGCCGTTTGGCGGGGGCAGGCAAGGTGAACCCCAACAAGTGACGCAGGACATCGGCAGCGGCTTTGTAGTGGATGGGGAGCAGGGATTGATTGTAACGAATAAACACGTGGTATCGGAGACTGAGGCAACATATAAGATTATTACTAAAGACGATGACGAGTATGAAGTGCAAAATATTTATCGAGACCCCGCGAATGACTTAGCCATTTTGAAGGTTAACGCTCAATTACCTCAAATTGAGATCGGTGACTCGGATTCTTTGAGAGTGGGACAGTTTGCGATTGCAATCGGGACTGCTTTAGGCGAGTTTCGGCATACCGTGACCACCGGCGTTATATCGGGCTTGGGTAGGGGCATTACTGCCGGTGATGTATATGGCGGTTTTGCCGAGCGGCTCGACAACGTGATTCAAACCGACGCGGCCATAAACCCAGGTAATTCGGGTGGGCCACTGCTGAATAGCGCGGGTCAAGTGATTGGGGTGAACGTCGCAGTATCGGCAGAAGGGCAAAATATTGGCTTTGCCATACCCATAAACGTCGTGAAGGATAGTTTGGAGAATTTTAACCAAACAGGTCAATTTGAACGGCCGTTTTTAGGGGTCCGTTACCGTATGATTCCAAGGGAAACAGCGCTTATGAACGATGTGCCAGAGGGAGCGTACATTGTAGAAGTAGTTGAAGGGTCATCGGCTGATGACGCCGGGATTGAGGTGGGGGATATTGTGACAAAATTGAATGGGCAAGACGTACGCGATGCCGATGGGGGCTTGGCACAGATAATTAATTCCTTAAAAATAGGCCAACAGGTCCAGGCGGAATTAAATCGGGAAGGCGAATCGATGACGGTAAATGTAACGATGAAAGCGAGTGGGGAAGAGTAATTAGTCAACTTCTGACGAGTTTGCGGGAGGTTTTTCTTGGTCAGCTTGGGCAATTGTTAATGCTTCAATAATAGGATTAAGATCACCTTCCATAATGGTATTTAAAGACTTCCAGGTTTTGGGAAGGCGATGATCGGTGACGCGGTTTTCGGGATAGTTATAGGTTCGAATTTTTTCGGCGCGCATGGCCCTGCCGATAACCGACCGGGCACCACCGACTTGGGATAGGCGTTTTTCTTCTTCTATTTCCCACAGACGGCTGCGTAGTAATTCAAGGGCAATGACTTTATTTTGCTGCTGGTAACGTTCTTGCCGGCAATGGACCACGATGCCCGAGGGGGAATGTGTTAACATGACGGCGGTGTTAACTTTGTTGACATTTTGACCACCATGGCCTCCGGCACGGGTGAATTTCCAGACCAAATCTTCGTCTCTAATTGAGATTTGGGCCGGGGGAACTTCGGGCAGTACGGCAACGCTGGCGGTACTGGTGTGGATGCGGCCAGAACTTTCGGTAACCGGCACGCGCTGAACACGATGAACGCCGCTCTCGAACTTAAAAAGGCTAAAGGCACCAGAACCCTTGAGTTTTACCACCCCTTCGTCTAAGGGTTCAATTTTAATTTTTTTGGTTTCGGCAAAACGCACATACATGCGCATGAGGTCTTCGGCAAACAATTTGGCTTCTTCGCCGCCGGTACCAGCCCTGATTTCTAAAATAGCATTACTCGATTCCATGCTATTGGCGTTGTCATCTTGAGTTTGGTTTTGGAGCTTGGTGGGGTCGGTGAGGGCAATTAATGACGTTTCGAGGGCTGCTTTCTGCTGTTCAAGGCTCGTCAATTCCTCGGTAACCAGGGTGGCCATCGAAGGGTCTGAGTCAGCCAGCACTTTGGTTTGCGCGATCTGGCTATCAAGATCGGAAATTTGCGCTTTAAGTTGAGTAGTAAGGTCCATATATTTTGTATTAAGTATAGAGTATTACGGATAAACGGAAACGAAAAACGCCGCGATGTTTGCGGCCCTTAGTGAGAGAGAATTGCTAGGCTTTTTTAGGAGAAACTTCTTTTGAATCCTTGGCAGGGGAGTTTTTAGATTTTAATTCTTGGAGCATATCTTTTAGGCTTTTTTGAGACTCGCGTTTAGACTGAGCCTGTTTTTTGCCTTTAGCTTGCGATTGGTAGGCTTGGGCTTGCTTCATTTTTGCCTGGAATTTTTCGACTCGGCCTTGAGTATCGACAAAGCGCATTTCGCCGGTGTAGAACGGATGGCAATTGCTGCAGATATCGACTTTGATGGTATCTAAGGTTGAACCCGTGGTAAAGGTGTTACCACACGAACAGGTAACGGTAGCTTGATTATGCCAAGTAGGATGGATGTTGGTTTTCATAAAGTACAGCAATATTTCCAATTATAACTTGGGTATTGTACAGAATTTTAGCCTTGGGGGCAAGAGTTGTAAGAAAACTTGGCAGTAGTAGCATGAGCTTTATATACCCAAAAATTTTATGGAGGGTTATGGAATGTCTGTTATATAATAGGGCACTAAGTTCAGCTGAATCTTTAGGTTTAGTAGCAGATATGCCGAGAAGTTGTATTTATTCCTTTTGCTGTAATGGTGCTTTTTGTGCATTTATAGAAGATCAACCGGCTACGGAAACTGTGCCGCCAAGTCAAACACTTAAGCTATTATCAAGGCTACAAGCATATTTTGCTTTGCAAAGTGATTCATCAGCTCCATCAGTATCTACCTGAACCATATAAAAATAAGCTTTTGGTCGAACACATTGAATCAGATGTATTATGGTCGAAGTTATTATTCTACTTCTGATGGTAGGTGGGCAAGCAAATCAATTATTGGTCGGGCCACGTCAGGGTACATTGCTTTAATAACCTGTTCGATATTACTCCATCTGAATCTGCCATAACTAACATGGTGAATTGCTACCGGTATGTCTTTACCCTGGGAAGAGAAATAAATAGACAAACCAGGCACAACTAATTGGTCATGAAGGATACTTAAACTAGAGGTTAGTTCAACTGCTTTTTTAAGCTCTTCATTGTCTCGTATTTTATAAAATAATAATCGTCTTAAATGACCAGCTTGGATTGGGTCAAGGTTCTCCATCAGGCTAACAAAAGAAACGGCATTAGGAATGCCGATTTCTCGTAGCACATCATTATGAAAACGCTCGGGATTATCAGACATTTATATTTTAGTTTGAAATTTTATCAGATAAAGCGCGAACATCAAGATGAGAGAAATTTACTTCGAGTGAATTTAGTACGGAATTCGGCGAGGATGACGCCACAAAAAATTAACAGGAGTCCGATAATTTGGGGTACGGTAATGGATTCTTTAAGCCATAAAACACCCAAGGGAATATAAACTAGGGGTTGGAGATAGGTGAATAAGGCGGTTTCGGAGGCTTCTATTTTTGATTGCCCATAGAGCAAAGCCGAGACAGCAATGGGAGTGCCTAATATCCCCATATACATGGCGGCGGAAATAAAGCCAGGATCTAGTAAAACTTGGGCAAGAGGAGGATGGGGGAATAGGTTGGCGGTAAAAGCAGCAATAACCAGCCCGACGATGCTTGAGATGGCAGTAATGAAGAGTTTATTAGTGGTGCGGTAGTGTTTTTTTGCCAGCAGTAAATAGGCCATATCGGCAAGTAAATACAAACCCAAAAAGAAAATACCCATTGCAGAGCTATTGCCAGAAGCCGTGGATGCGACCGACCCTATGATAATGATTGCAGTTCCGGTGATAGAAAAGAGTAAACCGAGCCATTCGCGTTTTTCTTCTTTTTCCTTTAATAAGAAAATGCCGCCAAGGATTACGAAGATAGGAGCGGTGGAGCCAATAAAAGCAGCGGTTAAAGCCGAGGTGTTGGCCAAGCCCTGATAAAGCAATGAAAGACTTAATCCTACTTGAACCGCTTCGATACCGGTGATGCTTAACAAGGTTTTTAGCGTAAGGTTTTTAGGCCAGGTAAACCAGAGAGTGGGGATGAGGATAACACAGGCAATGACATAGCGAACAAGGAGGAATTGGTAGGGTGTAGCGGTATTAAGACCGGTTTTGACAACGGGGAGAGCGGCACCCCAAATGACAACATTGGTGAGGATGGCGGCGTAGGCAACCAGGCGTTTTTTATCCATCTATATATCATGACAGAGTGGGGGAGACCGATTCAAGATTCAGGATTTACGATTTAAGAATAGTCACGATTTTCTCTATGGGGTCGGTGGTCTGTTCACCTGTGCTCATGTTTTTAAGGGTGACAACGCTTTTGGCTGCTTCGTCGGAACCGATGAGGAGAACGAATGGGATTTTAAGCTTATCGGCATAGGCGAATTGTTTGCCTAGCTTGTCGACGACCGGATAAAGCTGGGTAGAAATATCATTTTCGCGCAGAGTTTTAGCTGCCACGAGTGATTGAGAAACTGTGTTGGGATCGAAGAGGGCGACTAAGGCTTTTGAGCTAGAGGTTTGCGGGGGGAGTTTGTTCAGTTCAGTTAAGGCTTCGACGGTGCGGTCAAAACCGAGGCCAAAACCGACGGCGGGAATGTTGATTCCAGAGAGCTGTTTTATTAAATTGTCGTATCGACCACCACCACCAACGGAACCTCCGGAGTATGAAGGAATAGTGCCTTCAAAAATAAGGCCGGTGTAATAATCAAGGCCACGAGCGAGAGAAGGTGTGAATTGAATATTTCTTTCGGGGACTCCAAGTGATTTTGCATAACTAATAATATCCTGAAGGTTTTGTGAAGGCTTTAGGGTGTCGAGCGAATTGATTATGTTAGCGGCAGAATCTGGTGATAACCCCTTGCTCACCAATTCATCGATAATTTGACTACGCTGGAGTTTGTCTAACTTATCAAGGGATTGGATAATGGAATAGACCGAAATTGAGTCGGAAGCATAGGGAGTTATGGTAGAAATTAAAGTAGCGCGGTCATTGAGCCTTAGAACACAATCGGGCAGATTTAGATCGGCAAAGATTTGGTAAAAAACGGCAATAATTTCGGCATCGGCGACTGGATCGGTAGAGCCAAAGATGTCGGCGTCGCATTGGGTGAATTCACGGTAGCGGCCTTTTTGGGGTTTTTCAGCCCGGAAGGTATTTTGAATTTGAAACCGCCTAAAATATTTTGAGAGTTCGTTTTGATACTGGGCTAAAACTCGAGCAGTGGGTACCGTTTGATCGTAGCGCAGGGCAACTTCACGACCGCCACGATCTGAAAATTTAAAGACCAGCTTGTCGGCTTCGGTGCCGTATTTACCTAGCAGGAGTGAAGCATATTCGAGGGTTGGGGTTTCTAACGGTTCAAAGCCAAAACGTTCAAAGGTTTTTTTAATTTGGGTTTGCACAAAGTCGCGGACTCGCTTTTGAGCGGGCAAAAAATCGCGAAAACCTTTGGGTGGTTGGAGTAATTGATCAGACATATATTTCTCCTTCGACTTTGCTCAGGACAGGTCTTTCGACTTTGCTCAGGACATGGGCTTTACTGTTGTGCTGATTGATAGTGTAACAGAGATTTTGGATTCGGCTATAAAAAAACCTCCTGTGACGGAGGTCTAATTTAAAATTTTAGTTTTTAATTAATAATTTTTAATCAAATTGTGGGCGCACAAAGCCACAACCTCCGCGTGTGCGTGGGTGTGATGATGATGGTTGAAGCGATTAGTAAGCGCCATAGTTGTTGGTTATATTAAGGTTCAGTGTGTTGTTTGTCAAATGAAAGTTGGCCATTCTCGAGGAGAAGGTGGTCGTCGATGGTGACGGTTGGGTTTAAGACAACGCCGTCTGAGTGGAAGGGGACGTTGATGGTGCCACCAAAGGTGGAGTTGTTGCCTAGGGCGATGTGAATGGTGCCTAAGGCTTTTTCGGCTTCGATAAGCTTGCCCCGCGGATTAGCAGTGGGGTTGGTGCCAATGCCTAATTCACCAACCATGCCGGCGTGGGGGTGGAGTTTGGCTAGAGAATCACGTAGTTTACTAGCTGATTCACCACCAACAATGCGTGTGACCATGCCTTTTTCGATTTCTAGCCGCATTGGCTCGACGTACCGATCGTTTCCAAAGGTGCCGTCGAAAACAATGGTCCCATTCGTTTCCTCTTCCAGAGGAGCTATAAATGCTTCTCCGGCTGGAAGGTTGCCAAAGTCCCCGGGGTTAATAAAGATGCCGGTATCGGCTAAACCATCACGACCCTTTATGCTTAAGGTGATATCAGTCCCGGCTTTTGTGGTGATATGGACAGTGCTTTTTAAGGTGAGGCGGTTGGCCAGCACAATGGAGCGGTCTTTAATGGCAAGGTAATCTGCATTTAACGTTCTTTCTACAATTTCTTGGGTGACTCCTGGAAGAGAAGCACTACGGGTGCCCGTGCGGGAAGCGCGAAAGCGGGCATGGGTGTGGGAGAGTGAAAATTGGGTGTGTAAAATGGCAACGTCGTGATGGGACATTTGATTGGCGATTAATGGGAGTGGCTCTTGCGCGTTATCAGTCATGTTTTCTACCAGGGAAAGAGTAGTTTTTGATGCCAAGTTTTTAGCCACATCTAGCCAGATTTGGGCCACTGATTGAGTCTGGGGGTCGGTGACTAATAAAAATGATTCAGTCGGTTTTAGCCCGAAATTGTTGATTAAAATCGACTGGACAGTTTGGTCCAGTGACATTGGATCGGAAGACTGCTGCATGAGAAGCAAGGCTTACTTTTTAGCAAAACCCTCGATGGCTTTTAAGACTTCGAGCGGTGTGACAAAGACGATGGTGTTGGATTGATCAGAGCTGATGTCATTGATGGAATTTAAAGTACGCAGGTGGAGAGCGCCGGGTGAGGTGGCCAGAACCTGGGCGGCTTTGGCTAGGTTTTCGGCGGCTTTGACTTCACCTTCGGAATTAATAATGACCGCACGGCGCTCGCGTTCGGCTTCGGCTTGTTTGGCCATGGTGCGGACCATGGTTTCGGGAAGTTCGATGTCTTTTAATTCAACGGCGGATACATCAATACCCCAAGGAGACGAGGCTTGGTCAACCACTCCCAGAATTTGTTGGGCAATTTTTTCGCGTTCGCTTAACAACTCATCGAGAGTGACTTCGCCAGCAATACGTCGCATGGTAGTTTGGGCTAGTTGTAAGACGGCATAATAAAAATCTTCAACTTCGTTGACGGCTTTGCCGGCATCGGATATCCTGTAGTAAATAACGGCGTTTAGTTTGCAGCTTATGTTATCTTTGGTGATAGCGTCTTGCTTTTGCACGTCTACGGCTTTAGTGCGAATGTCGACTTTGTGCATGCGTTGGAAGATAGGCCAAATTATGTGCCAGCCCGGATCGTACAAACCGGTAAAGCGGCCCATGGTGTAGACCACACCGCGCTCGTATTGGTTAACCTGTTTTAAGAACGAGAGGATGAGGATGATAATGGGAAGTAAGAAGATAAATAGTTCCATATGACTCCCTTTGGTATAGTTGCGGGTATTATCTTATAAACGGATTAATACCAGAAGCTAGCATATGAGCTGCTAGTACTTGAGCTGCTGTAGATTCCTGATTAGTCATTATTTCATATAAGCTTGGGGAGGTTTCACCAGTTTGAACACTTGGTGTTTGGGTTACTTCTGCTTGATCAGGATCCGAAGGAGAAGTGTTGGCTGAAACGGTTTCGTGTGTTGTCATATTTTGATGAGTTGATTATACCAATAAAATGGTGTTTTCGTGACGGTAACCGAATTTGCCTTGAAAATAGATCCCGGGTTCGATGGTAAGGACCATACCGGGTTTGAGCTCTTGTTGATTTATCGATGAGATCGACGGTTGTTCGTGGATTTCTAACCCGAGGCTATGGCCGGTGGTGTGGATAAATTGGTCGCCAAAGCCGGCCTCTTCTATGACCGATCGGGCAGCTTGATCGACAGAAGCGGCAGTTAGAGTAGTATTGTTCATATGATACTTTGAAGATTGAGTGCTTGTAACATCAGGTTTAACATTAGCGGGCTGATGTAAACGTTTAGGGACGATTGGAGTCTGAGTCAATTCTTTACAGCGGAAGTGTTTTGAGATTGTATTGATGGCTGCAGAGTAGGCAGCAAGGACCGTTGTTTCGACGTGTTTAAAGCGGGGTGGGGGAGTGCCAAGGCAAAAGGTACGGGTCATGTCGCTGGCGTACCCATTAACCTGGCAGCCAAAGTCAAGTAACACAACCGAGTTTTTAGTCAATTTGGAGTGGCCAACTTGGTGGTGAGGCGAGGCGGAATGGGCATTAAAGGCAACGACGGTGGGAAAGGCCAGGCCATGAGCACCTAAATCATACATATGGTTTTCGATACTACGGGCCACCTGAATCTCGGTTAATGGTTTAGTTGATTGGCGCAGTTTCTTAATAATCCATGTCATGGTTACGTTTGTGATTTGGCAGGCTTGAAGAATAGAATCGATTTCGGAGGCGGACTTAATTTGACGAGCTGTTTCGAGTTGGAGAGTTGAATTTAAGGGTATAAATTGCGCTTTAGGAAGGATTGTTTTAAATTTTTCGAGCTCAGCGACTTTTAGATCATGGGCTTCGATAGCGATTTGATCAGCCTTGGCACTTTTAGGAACCATATAATTTAAAATTATGTCGATCGAGTGGCGTTTGTCCATGATTTGGGATTCGAGCCCATTGATAGTGGGGGGTTTAAGAAACAACGAATGGTAGAGAAGGACTTTTTGAGGTGTAACGAACAAAACAGCTTCTCGATTGGTGGGATGAAGTTGATGAAGGGAGGTGAGGTACTGAATATTTTCGCGTTTACTGATAACGGCGGCGGAAAAGTGGTGGGCACTCAACAGTTGCTGAAACCGAATGAGGCGACGCGGGGTCATACTAAAGTGGGGAAATGAGGATCTCGGTGGCGGTAATGTCCTCGTCGGGAGCAGGTGGCGAATAAATGACCAGTAATTTTGAGGGGGTGGCCATAGCATTAGTGCGGGCAACAGGGGTGCGAGTACTATCGGATTCAAGAGCAAATATTTTTGTTTTTGTGTTTAAATCTATGATCAGCGGTTGCTGGCTTTGGGGAGGTTGGATGGTTAATACAAAGCGCCGGCTGTCGTAGGTGACTAAGTTGCCGACTATTGTTTGATGTATGGGTGAGGCAGGCGCTTTGGCTTGGACGATGACTTGCTTCGAGATCATGACTCTATCTTCATTGACTTGCCCAATGGTGGCGATGTTTTCTTCGAGCACTAAATCGTCAAGGTTGATCCTGGTAGAACCCGGGACTCGGATCATGCTAGTGGATGCAGAAGTGGAAGCCAATAAATTTTGATTATTATGGCGAATGGTCAGAATATTGTTAGAACGATCGAGAAGCATGCCAGTGTAGACGATGTGTTGGGGAGTGTCTAAAACACTACCGCGTACTTGGGCAATGGCTTGCAATCTTTTTTTAACATTTTGAGTGATGACGTCGAGGTTAGCAGATGGAGAGGCTGTTTGGGCAGAAGCTATTGGAAGTGAAAAGAAACCGGGTACGCAGATAAGGATAGCGATTAAGAAAAGGCTTATGGTGATTTTCATATTATTGAGTTGTTCCCGAGTTCGTGCTGGTGGCGGAGTTTAAACCGATGGGGGTGTACACCAGGATAGCACTAATTGAAGCAGCTTCGAAGGTGGGGGAGTAACTGATAAGGGAGACGTTGTTTATGCCTGGGGTTAAATCGAGCTGCGCGCTAAAATGCCCGGTGGCGTCGGCGGCTGTAGAGGTGGAAATGGTACCGTTTAAGATGGCAACTAACGATAGCGGGGTAGTCGTGCCAACCATTTGCACGGGGTTTTCGTCGACGACGCTATTGGGTAGCGGGGAAGCTAACTCAATTTGATGGTTAAGCGGTATATCGTTTTGGCTTTGTACCTGAGGGTTGCCATCGCTAGGTAAGGGATTGGTAAAAGTGTCTTGAGCGTTACCGTTTCGATTCCTTCGGGCTGTGTGAATTCCAAAGGTAATAACCAAGCCCAAACTGAATCCGATGATTATTGCGATGATTACTTCTTTTTTCATGTTTGCTTGCGTAGTGACTGTACTCAATGGTATAGACGTTGTCAATGAAGGGGACAGTGTTTACAATGAGCGCGAGGCTTTTTTAACGAGTTTATTCTAAACCACAAAAATGTGGGGTCATTATACGACTAACAGTACAAAAGGGAATAGAGTATGGACATTACCTACATTGGCCATAGCTGTTTTAAATTTAGGGGTAAAGGGGTGAGTGTGATAACCGATCCTTATGATCCGTCGGTAGGGTTTTCTTTGCCAAAACTTTCCGCCGATATTGTGACGGTGTCGCACCAACATTCTGACCATAATAACGCAGCCATAGTGAGTGGAACAACCCGCCGCGAGCAGCCTTATGTAATTGCCGCACCAGGTGAATATGAAGTGCTTAATGTGGGGGTATTCGGGTGGGGTAGTTACCACGATGGTACCGAGGGGTCTGAACGGGGTAAGAATACGATTTACTCAATTTTGGTTGACGGCATTCGAGTGGTGCATTTGGGTGATTTGGGCCATGTGTTACCCGACGATTTGAAAGAGAATTTGGGGATAGTAGATGTGTTATTAGTGCCGGTGGGAGGCGGGTACACCATAACGGCGGAGCAAGCGGTTGAAGTAATCACCCAAACTTCACCCTCGATAGTAGTGCCGATGCATTACAAAACTCAAGAGCATTCCAGCACCTATGACAGTTTAACTGGCTTGGATGTGTTTTTAAAGGCGATGGGTATAGATCAGTTAGAAGCAAAAGAGAGTTTGACCATCTCGTCGGCAGAGTCGTTGGGAGAGGAAACTGAGGTGGTGGTACTATCACCCCAGCACTAATAGACTATTAGCCTGGCTGATCATTACAATTTCTGCCTTGGGAATTAATTATGCCATTTCGATTACGGTTTACTCCACAAGGTAGTTATGAACAAAGTTAGGGTTCCACCCCATTCAGCAGAGGCCGAAATATCGGTTTTAGGTTCGATTCTTATTGATAGGCAGGCGATTGTTGAAGTGGCTCAATTTTTACGGCCATTCCATTTTTATTCGGAACACCATGCCAATATTTTTGAAGCTATGCTCACGCTTTATGAACAACGCGAGCCGATCGATGTAGTGACGGTAGCAGAGCAACTTAAAAGAATGAAGGTATTAAAGGCCTTGGGTGGAGGCGAGTATTTGGCACAGCTAGTGGAAAAAGTGCCCACTTCGGCTCATACCGAACACTATGGCAAACTGGTAAAAAACTATTATGTAAAACGCGAACTGGTGTCGTTGTCGGGAAAATTGACTGATTGGGCATTTGATGAAGGAAAGAGCGTGCAAGAGGTAATGGATGATGCTGAACAAGCCGTGTTTGGTTTGTCACAGCACAACTTATCCAAAGTATTTGTGCCCATAAAGGACGTATTGGCTGAAAGTTTTGACCGATTGGATGAACTTCATAAAACAGCGGGTGGGATTCGAGGAGTGCCGACCGGATTTTATGATTTGGACGATGCCTTGGCGGGGATGCAACCTTCGAACTTGCTGATACTGGCAGCGCGGCCAGGAATGGGTAAAACGGCTTTTTCCCTTAATATTGCCCAACAAGTCGCAGTTGAGAAGCAAATGCCGGTAGGGTTTTTTTCGTTAGAAATGAGCCAGGAAGAATTAGTCGATAGGTTATTGGTTTCGCAGGCAGATATTGATGCGTGGAAATTAAAAACCGGGAGGCTTGGAGAAGAGGAATTTACCCGGTTGTCGGACGCCATGGGAGTATTGGCTGACGCACCATTGTACATTGACGATACACCGGGTGTTTCAATTTTGGAAATGAGAACTAAAGCCCGCCGATTGATGGCGGAGAAAGGGTTGAAGCTGATCGTGGTTGATTATTTGCAACTTATCCGCGGACGGGGATTGGAAAATCGGGTCACTGAAGTGGCAGAAATTTCCCAGGGTTTGAAAAACCTGGCCCGTGAATTGAAGGTGCCAGTGTTATCACTCTCGCAACTTTCGCGCGCGGTGGAACACAGGGGATCGAAGCAACCGCAACTGGCCGATTTGAGGGAATCCGGGGCGATTGAACAAGATGCCGACGTGGTGATGTTTTTATGGCGTGAAGATGAGGAGGATTTATCGAGAATGAAGCTTTCTTTAGCAAAACACCGGAATGGCCCGCTCAGAACGATTGACTTACACTTTAGAGGGGAACGAATAAAATTTTACGGAATTGAGCGAAAACGCTAGGAATTTTGCACAGAGTAAACCTGCTTAAATTAACCACATCAGCCTTCATAAAAAGGACCAGTTTTCTTATCCGGCCTCGACCCAAGCGCAGCTATTCAATGTTGGGATGGTATGAAAAATTTGGCAAATTTTAAAAGGTTGGGGCAAAACCAAAGATAAAAAAACTAGCTAAGCCGATACTAAAAATAAAGAGGAAAAACCATCCGGCGTCGGCTTTGATTTTAGCCATATGAGAACCGTTGTCTATACCTGCAGCAAGAATGATGACCGCAACAATCTTTTTCCTGGTAATATTATTCTGTGACTGCTGTGGAGGAGACAGCGGATTAGAAAGCATCCAATTATTAAAATTTGAGATGCAGGAACTACGCATCAGGTTAGGTAGATAAAATGCCTGGGTGGCGGAATGGTAGACCCTCCGTGGCTTAAGCTTTGGAGGGCGCGATTTCCTGCTACTGATGTAATAGAATTAGTGAGTTAGGAAAGTAATATAATCATGCCTGGGTGGCGGAATGGTAGACGCGCAGGTCTCAAAAACCTGTGAGGTTCACCCCTCATGTGGGTTCGACTCCCACCCCAGGCACAACGCATTACAACTTTGCTGAGGACGTTATTTTTTTGGGCGCTTGACTATGTTGCCAATACTGTTTCGCTTAGGACCGTTAACCTTATATACCCATGGGGTAGTGGTGTTTATCGCCATAATTCTGGCAGGGTTCGTAATTTTTAAAAGGGGTAGGGAACTGCGATTACCCGAGGACCAGTTATTTGACGTTTTGTTCATGTCACTACTGATCAGTGTCTTGGCTTCACGCATCGGGTTTGTGTTGACTAATTGGAATCTTTTTCAGAACCAACCATGGCAGGCAATCAATGTAGTGGGAATACCAGGGTTTGGTGAATTGAGCGGGTTGGTAGGATTAGGCTTGGGTTTATGGTGGCAGAGTAATAAAAAAAAGTGGGATTATTTTCAGTTGCTGGATGTGATCGTTGTAGGCTTGCTGCTTTTGCAGGCATTTTTTGGATTGGCAGATTTTTTGAACGGGAGCAGAGCTGGATTGGCTACCCGCTGGCCAATTGGTGTCAAGTTTGTTAATTATTATGAACGACGTTTACCGGTACAGCTTTGGGATATGACAGCGTCACTGGTATTATTTATATGGTTGTGGAAAATGGAGAGTAAATATAGGACATTTGGTTGGTACAAAGGGCAGAAAAGTCAGGCGAGCAGTGGGTTTATGGTGTCTATGTATTTAATACTATACGGGTTCATTGGTTTTGCCGGGAGTAATTTTAGACCACAATCACTCTATTTTGTGTCGGTACCGGTATTGCCATTAGCTTATTTGGCGATGATGGGTTTGGGGACGGTGGTACTATTATTTCGTGCCGGTATGAGTTTGCGTAAAATGGCTAAAGACTGGTTTGGATTAACCCCACTAATTCCAAAAAATTAAGTAAATGAATTACGTATCAGTCAAATGGTATAAGATTTGTGTAAACGTGATAGGATGGGCTTATGCATGCACGGCAGTATGATAATTACCACAAGCTTTTAATCGAAAAACAAGACGTCTTAAAGAAGCGCTTGGCGGTTTTACAATCTGAAGATCCATTTGCTGACCCCGAGAGGACAACTGACAATGCAGCTGTTGACGCCGAAGCAGCAGAGCAGTTTGGCCATGAACGGGTGGTGGCAATGAAGGCAGAAATTGATGACTCATTGCGTCGGATTAGCAGGGCTTTAGAAAAGATTAACGACGGTACATTTGGCATTTGTGAGGGTTGTGGTAAAGAAATTTTGGAAAAGCGATTGCGGATTGACCCGGCAGTACGGCTGTGCGTGGAATGCGAAAAAAATCACGTCACAATAGAAGAATGAGGCGGGGGCTACTTTTATTATTTTTGATAATAATCGATTTACTGTCGAAAGAATTTTTTGAGAGCAGGAGATTGGTTTTTTACAACCAGGGTATTAGTTTTAGCATGGGTTCGGGAAGCTATCTACCCTTATTGAGTTTAGTTTTGAGCCTGTTTTTTTTACTATTGTGGATGTGTTTACCAAGGAAATGGGGATTAACTATACTTTTGGCGGGAGCATGGGGAAACACCATTGACAGATTTTGGTTTGGGGCAGTGAGGGACTTCATCACGTACCCTGTGATTGGAATATCGGGAAATTTGGCAGATTTATACCTAATAATTGGGGCAGGATTGATGGTTTGGGAGGAGTACAATACGCGCAATGAAAAATGAAGAGTTGGTGCGTTTATACGAAGACAGTGATTTGTTAATTATAAATAAACCACCGGGAATGGTGGTGAATAACGCCGATTCGGTGGTGGGTTCAACGGTCCAGGACTGGGTTGAGAAAAATTATGCGATTAAGAATTTAGAATTTGAGGAGGAAAATGAAGAATCCAGGGTTTTTTTGTCGAGATCCGGAATCGCCCATAGACTTGATAAGGACACGAGTGGTTGTTTAGTGGTAGCTAAAAATCCTGCGACCTTGAAAGAATTGTTGCACCAATTCAAAGAGAGAAAAGTAATTAAAACATATTTGGCCTTAGTGAGGGGTCGGATGGAACCTAAAGAAGGTTCGATCCGTTTACCTTTGGCGCGTGATCCAAAAGATAGAAAACGGTTTAGAGTGAGACCAGGGGGAAAGATGGCAGAAACAGATTATGCTGTGGATGGTTACTATGTTGATACGACCAAATCAACGTATACTCTAGTAAGGCTGTATCCCAAAACCGGAAGAACACACCAACTACGGGTACATTTAGCTCACATAAAACATCCGATCGTAGCCGATGTTACTTATGGAACCAAGCACGCCGCTAAAGACAGAGCTTGGTGTGCCAGACATTTTTTACACGCTTTGCATATTACAGTCTTACACCCAAAGACCAGAATTACTGTGAGGGTTGAGGCCCCCCTTAGTCACGATCTGGAGTTAGCGATGAAGCAGTTGGAACGGGTAGGGGAGTGAATAAATGTTCGAATTTACCAAAAGTGGCGAAAATGGGAAACTCAGGGCGGGTGAGTTTACCACTCCTCATGGAGTAATCAGGACACCCGTATTCATGCCCGTGGGTACCCAGGGGAGCGTGAAAAGCTTAACCAGTGATGACCTA
>CAYXRB010000007.1:27829-28891 GCA_964467565.1 uncultured Pseudomonadales bacterium
AATTAATAGATGCTCAAGTGATTTTAGGAAATACGTACCACCTGCACTTACGCCCTGGGGAGAAGTTGATACAAGAAATGGGTGGATTACATGAATTTATGCGATGGTATGGTCCAATTCTGACTGATTCCGGAGGTTATCAAGTGTCTTCTTTGGGACATTTTAAAAAAAAAGGCGGAGAAGCTTTAAGCAAGATTGACGATGAGGGGGTGACATTTTACTCGCACATTGATGGGTCAAAAAGGCGCCTAACCCCAGAACAGGCAATTGAGATTCAAACCGCATTAGGATCTGACATTATGATGGCTTTTGACGAAGCAGCGCCAAATTTGGGTGAAAAATACGCTATGGAATCTATGGAAAGAACCCATCGATGGTTGCTCCGATGTGTGCAGAAATGGAAAGAATTGGAAGCATTAAAAGAGGAAGGAAATATACCCCAAGCTTTATTTGGCATTGTACAAGGAGGCCGATTTAGAAAACTGAGAACCTTGTCGGCAGAATTTGTCAGCGCTCAAGGCTTGCCGGGTGTGGCATTAGGTGGCGAAAGTATTGGCCAAGATGCAGCCGAAACAATAGAGACGTTAGAGTGGGTGCGCGAGACGCTTCCTGGAGATGTACCACTTTACGCTATGGGGGTGGGTGTTAATCCAATCCAAATGGTAGAGGTGTTTATGTCAGGGGTAGACATGATGGATTGTGTAGCCCCCACACGGCTGGCACGATGTGGTCAGATTTATGAAGGTAGGTTGGTAACTCGTCGGATTGGGACTCATATAAAAGCGTTTTTTGAATCAGAGTACGACGGAGGGAATTATTCAATAGAAAAAAAGCGATGGAAGGCAGATAAAACAACTTTAGGTGAGGGATGTGGTTGTTACACGTGCAGCCAAGGTTATACACGATCATACCTTCACCACTTATTTAAAGCTAAAGAATTGACCTATTACCGTTTGGCAACGATTCATAATATCTATACCATGGTGCACACCGCAAATAGGCTTCGAGCTGAAATATTGATAAATGGGACATAACGGGGTTTTAAGGTTGCGTTTTAGGGCG
>CAYXRB010000007.1:28901-32138 GCA_964467565.1 uncultured Pseudomonadales bacterium
TACTCAGTTTAGCATGAGCTAATGAGGAGTACACATCCGCTTAAAGGAAGGCGGCTTTTTAGTGTTGCCCATTTAACCATAGCGCATACATTATTCAGAGGGATTCTTTCGTTTGTAATCCTTTTACTCGTAGTGTTTGGCGCTAGTTTGGTATATGCCTATATACGATATAGTAGTGACAAAAATTCTTATGAGCGACTGGTGCTATTACCGAATGAAACGGGGATTGAACAGTCACCCGTGGTGGTGGTTTCGGTGGATTTTGTAGCCAAGCGGGTGATTTGGCTTAAGCTTCCTAAAGACTTACTGTTGCCCTTAGCCAGCGGCAGAGGTGAAGGACGAATCGGGTCGCTTGCGTCAAAAGAAGATGATTCTTGGAAACAGCGTCACACATTGATTAAAGACACATTCCAGAAAGCATTGGGATGGAAAATTAACACTGTTTTATATAGTAATTCTGACTCTTTAGTGGAGGGGTCTGAGGAGCTTCATAATTTGGTGAGGACCAATCTATTTGAGGCAGCGGTAAACCAAAGATTAAATTGGTGGAAAATTTGGATGATAGACCAAGCTTTATCAAGTGGCTCATTTAAAAAGCAATTACTCCCTTATACACTATTTATCAATCAGATTATTGATGTTGACGGCCAGAGTGTTGAGCAATGGTCGACAGAACGTTGGGATGCGTACCTTAAAACTGAAGGCTTGATCACGAGACTAGAATCGGGAAAAGGGGTGAGTGTAACTGTGATCAATACGACTCTGGTTCCGGGATTGGGGGCACAGGTTGCCCGGATGGTTACCAACAATGGATTTGATGTGGTGGGTGTAAGATCGGGAGAGAGTGTTGATGGCCTGACAGACACCATTTTATGGCGGGAATCACAGTTAGAACTAACTTATGGACCGTTTTTAGGTGACCTTTTTCCGGAAATGATGACGAAAGTGATAGGGGACGAATTTTTTGAGCGTTCCGAAGTGGTCATTTATACGGGAGAAAAATCACAATCAAGATGGTAGGTCTTACATTTCACGAATGAAGACACTCACTTTGGGGTAGTTAAGCGACTTAATACTTGCTTGAAAATGAGTACCGTTTTCTAGGCGACGTTTTAAGGTAAAAGAAACATCATCGGGTAATACACCCACTTTTTGGCCGGATTGGGTAGTAATCAAGGCAGAATGTTGTTTAGGGACAATACAGACCACTTCGCCCGGTTGAAGAGTGCTAATTAGATGAGAGTCGCCCACGCGCAGAAGTGAGTAGGTTTTGGTTTTACCTGGTATTTCCAAAAAATTTGTATCAATAATCTTCTTAGTTGGAGAAAATACATGTCCATTGCTTTTAAGGATCTGAATATTTTTGCGCGCAATGTCGTTAAACCGATCTATTTGGAGAGACTTTTCGTAAATGGCAATGGCTTGGTCAATTTGGCCGGCCTCTTTATAAGCTTTGGCTAACCGGTTGAGAGTGGCGATGTCTTGCGGATGGTTTTCGAGAAGTAGGTTGTTAATTTCGATGGCTTTTAACCAATCTTGGGTTAAGCTTGCTTTAATTGCCTGATCGAGGAGGATCTTACTAACAGCCATTTTTTACTTTAAAAAGTATGGCTTCAAGCTTACTGATTAGGTGATTGTATGTCAAGGTCTGGGGGAGATGACTACGGGTTTTAAGTATTTATTAATGATAGCTTCGGAATTATCGCTTTGTCCCAGGTTATAATAGAGCCGGGCCAGGTTATACGCTGCATCCAGGTTATTCGGGTTATGGTTAAGGAGCGTTTGCAGCAATGAGATAGCCTCGGTGGACCGGTTGCTGTGAATGTAGGCAATGCTTAAATTGATATAAAGCGCTTCTTGATCGGCATAGGCAATAAAGTGGGGATTAGGATTACGGGCTTGTTCATACTGTGTGGCTGCAACCGAGTAGTTACCGGCAGCTAAAGCTTGATTGCCTAGATAAAATAAGCCTTCACGAAAATGCGGGTCTTGAGAAACTTCTGGGGAAAACAAAGTAATATCGTTGCGGAACCGGTAACCACCAAGAAAAGTCGTGACCGACATCCACATTAGCCACACCGCTAACATAAAGGTGGCAAGAACGCGAACCCTAGTTTTTTTTATGGCCGTTTTTAAAAACATAGATATTAGGGCGCTTACTGCTACAACAGAGACATAGCCATAATGGGGTGAGCTAAACCGAGGCAGCGGAACTAAATTAAAAGCGGGAATAAGCGTAATTAGTAAAAATGTGAGAGCACGGCCGGGTAAACTTACGATACCTTTTTTACACATAATGATAAGCAGTAGGCCAACTATTACTAACCCAAGCCAGGCCGTTGAGTGGGCAAAGGTGGAAATGGGCGTGGCATCGGAAAGGGACGGCAGAGTGGGGGAGACTAAAGTTATTAATAGACGGGTAATGGCAGTGAATCGGGTGGCAATGGCCTGTTCTGGGGGTAAGGATATGGGAAGGGTGCGCCAACCTTCGGGTACTGCATAATAGCGCATGGCCACATAGAGCAGACCGATGATAATGTCGATAATTAGAATGGCAAATAGGCTCATGCGGTGTTGGATTAATTGCCGGCGTTTGGACCATACATATAAACCAAACAACAGGGGAAACATTAGAAGGGCGGTTTCTTTTGACCAGAGAGCACAGGCCAAGGCAATTCCTGCGACAGCGGTTAATTTAGGTGATGGCCGCACTAACAGTTGTAAATGCAGGATTAATGAAAGCAACAAAAATAGGACTAGCGCAATTTCCTGGCGGTAGGATATAGCACCTACAGGTAACCAAGAAAGCGGGTGGACGGCAAATATAATGGCACCAAGGCCGCTTAAAAGATTATTTAGCTCAAAATACAAACGAAGGAAGTAAAAAACGACAACCGTGGTGAAGGCGTGCAACAGGACATTAGTAAGATGAAATCCAAACGAATTTTGATTATAGACTGCATGATCGAAACTGTGCAACAAAGTAACCATGGGGCGAAAGAATGCGGTAGTACCAAAGCGGGTGATCGGTGCGCGCCAGATGTGGGTTAGCGGGAGAATGGCGCGTTTGGCGGTAATGTCACCATGGTCGAGCCAAGTAAAATCGTTGCTTAGGTACGAAGTGTGAGCAGCAATGGCAATAATAAAGACAAGACTAATAATATGTACCTCGCGTGCCAAAGAAATTATCTTTTTACTAATCATAGAGTATCTCGTGGAAGTATTCCATTTTAAATT
>CAYXRB010000007.1:32148-38190 GCA_964467565.1 uncultured Pseudomonadales bacterium
CGAGTAAACGGAAACGGTACCTCTACTCATGAAAAATGCAACTTTGTGGCTCGTGTTACTAATTGGATTATTGATTCTTGTCATTTTAGCCTGGGTGTTGTGGTTTAGAACAGGTACAAGCGAGGTGAATAAGACTGTTTCTTTACAAAGCCAGCAGGGTGAGTTAGTCAAAGAATTTCCGGAATTTCCGGTTTATCCAACTGCCCAGATTGAAAATTCATACGTGAAGCACGACGGCGATAGAATTGGCTACGAGGCTAAATGGGAAATGCCAGAGCCGGTGTCGGCGGTTTTAAAATGGTACCTAGAACGCTTACCATCAGAAGGTTGGGTTTTAAACGACGTGCCTGAAAATCTGAGCATCGAATCAGAACAGTTTTTAATAGCTAATAAAGGTGAAGTGGCAGTGTACCTCACGATTGAGCGTGATGGGGATAAAACCGAGGTCATTGCAGAAGTACCCCTACATTAATATGAAACAGGTATTGTGGTTACTGATAAGTATTTTTTTTGTATCAGTGTTTAACCCGCCACGGTTATATGCTCAGGTACCGACTGATCCGAACCTAAAGGTAGCGTTTATAGGGGACACAGGTTATGGCACAAACTTTACAAATGTTTTAAACCTTATTAAGAATGAAGGGGCCCAGGCGGTATTGCATCAAGGTGATTTTGACTATGCGTTTGATCCGGATGGTTTTTTTGCAAAGGTTGATACAGTATTAGGTGGCACCTTTCCCTATTTTGCGTCCGTGGGCAATCATGATGTGAATAGCTGGAATGACGGCTGCAGTGATGCTGACGGCTGCTATGCAACTTTTTTAAAACAAAGAATGCAATCGATTGGTGTAACCCCCGATGACCCTAACCTGAATGATCAGATGTATGCGGTTACTTACAAGGGCCTAAAGATGGTATTTGTGGGAGAAGATAGTGCGAGTGCCGGAAATAATATTTATGCACCGTATATAAATAATCAATTAAGCAACAATACCAATATATGGAAGGTATGTTCGTGGCATAAAAACCAAAAAAATATGCAGCTGGGAGGTAAGGGGGACGAAATGGGCTGGAATGTGTATGAGAATTGCCGGATTCATGGAGCCCTGATTGCCACAGCCCACGAGCATTCTTACCAGCGGACTAAAACCCTAACCGATATTGATACGCTTGCGGTTGATACGACCCAACACCCTTTAGACGGCAGCAGTGTACCACAAAACCCCAATAATCTTTTGGTTGGCCCCGGAAAAACGTTTGTTTTTGTATCGGGCTTGAGCGGAAACAGCATACGAAACCAAGACCGGTGTTTACCAACTACGTACCCTTATGGGGGCGAGGCGGGGTGTAATTATATTTGGGCTAAAGCGTATACCAGTGACCAGGGAGCGACTTACGGGGCGCTTTTTATTACCTTTAATGCTGGCGGCAACCCTAACAAAGCGACCGGATATTTTAAGACTGTTAATGGCCAGGTGATAGATAGTTTTGAAATCAATAAAACGGGAAGTGTAAGCCCAAGTACAGGGCCAAGCCCTACAGCACAACTTACTCCCACCCCTAGCAAAACCCCAACGCCGATTTTGACCCTGATCCCAACGGTAACAACAACCCCCACACCAACATTGGGCAACCAGATACCAACACCCACGAGCGGCCAAAGTAGTAAACCGCTGTACCAGACGACCGTGACTGGGGGGTCCACAGACCTTTTAACTGTTAGCACCTCTGCCCCGGTCCCGGCAATGGTAAACGCGTTGTATGTTGCCGCGGTTTCCAGTAAAGGATACAAGCAAGTTGAGAATGTTACCGGCATGGGTTTAAATTGGACAAAAATTGCGGAACAGTGTGGGGGTAGGGGACAAGCAGGCGTTGCACTATTTTCTGCATATGGTTCGCCGAGCACAGCTGGGACTGTGACCGCAACTTATGAATCAGCACCGGTTAATGCCGTTATTGCCGTTACTTTATATACAAATACAGCAACACAACCTATTGGTGCGGTAAATACGGCCAATACCGTGGGTACAAATGGCGGTTGTTCGGGCGGGATAGATAGCCCAACGTATAGTTTACTGCTACCAGCACAATCAGCCCCAAGCCCAGCAGTTGTGGGTGCGAGTTCTGTTGTTTTTGCGGCAGTCGGGGATCGGGGAGTAGCGCATAATCCTGGAAGTGGTTTTGTTGAACGTACAGAGTTTAGTATTGGTGGGAGCGCGGGAGACAAGGCGGGGTTGGTTGTTGTTGATATGCCGCCAGAAACTGCGCAACAAGTTAACGTGAACGGCACATTTGGGGTGTCTGGTACTACGAATGTGGATTGGGCTGTGGCAGCGGTTGAAATTAAATCAGTGGCAAACACAGGTGTTGTTTATGACCTGGATGGTGACAATAATATTGATTTTCTTGATTGGTGGCGAGTTATTGTAAATTTTAACGGTATTGGGGTAGTCGATTTTAACAGCAATGGGAGAGTAGATATTTTTGATTTTAGCCAAATGCTAAAACGTATGTTTGGAAGTAATTAAAAGTGAGGTGTCAAAACAAATTACTTATTAACTTGACTGAATAAAACCATAATATTATCCTTTATATCAAATTAAAATTGTTTTTTACTGGCATAGTATATAGATAATGGTTTTTTAGGGTGAGTGTTATAATCATGGGGTATTGTATGAGGACGCAAGTATGTCGGGACACTCAAAATGGAGCACGATTAAACATAAGAAAGCGGCAGAGGATAGTAAAAAAGGCAAAGTTTTTGGAGAAATTAGTAGGCAAATCAGGGTAGCGGTCAAAGAAGGGAAGAGCGGAGACGCTAATTCTAATCCGTCTTTACGTTTAGCCTTGGAAAAAGCAAAACAGGCGAACATGCCTAAAGAAAACGTGCAACGGGCGATTGATAGGGGTTTGGGTAAAGGAGACGCCGGTAAAAGTATCGAAGAAGTTGTTTATGAGGGATACGGACCTGGTGGTGTGGGTTATATGGTGTTTACGGTAACTGATAATAGAAATCGAACAGGATCTGAAGTGCGGAGTGTTTTAGAGAAGCATGGAGGGTCACTGGGTGGCCCAGGATCGAGTGGGTATATGTTTTCGGTGTCTGCTTCGGGAGAGGTTACGGTTACCATACCAATGCCGGTAACGGATAATGAAATAAGAAGTAAAAATGAAATCGTTACCGAACTTTTAGAGAGCAATGAAGATGTAGAGAAGGTCGTATCAAATATGACTGTATAGAGATTGCATGACTAAACGTAAAAAGTTTATTTTAGCTTCAATTGTCTTGTCTTTATGTCTGTTTTCATTACAGTGGGTTTCACTTGATTTTCGCTTTGTAGCAGTATTCGGATTCTTTTTTATTGCCTATGCAACTTCGGCTTGGGCATTATGGGAAGATTTGAAGGGGGTGGAGTGGATAACGATACTTTTGCTACCAGCCCTTTACGCCACTGGTACTGGACTATTTTATTTTTTGTTACCTTCGGGGGTAGTCGCCCAAATAATGATCCTGGTGTTATTTGGCTTGGGAATGTACGCTCTTTTTTTGACAGAAAATATTTATTCCGTAGCAGCTATCCGGACGATTCAGTTACTCCGGGCAGCGAATGCAGTGGGTTTTTTAATGTCGGTAGTTACACTTGTTCTTTTTTATAACACCATTTTTTCTGTCAAACTGCATTGGTGGCTCAATGGTGTGGGGGTGGCGCTTATTAGTTTTCCAGTGCTATTACAAGGTTTGTGGTCGGTAACGCTTAAGAAAACTTTAGGCAAAAACATTTTGTTCATGAGTATGGGTCTGTCGATAATGTTGGGGATGATAGGGGTGACTCTTTCATTTTTACCGGCAACGGTGTGGATCGCCTCACTTTTTTTGGCAACGGTAGTGTATATAGTGCTCGGGTTATTGCAACACGCACTCGATCAGCGACTTTTTTCTAGAACCATCTATGAATACTTAAGCGTAGGAGTATTTGTAATAATTGCCACATTGGTGGTGATGCCTTGGAAATAACCTCATCGAATTACAATCAGAATGAAATTAGGTGGATTGAATAGTTGGCATGCAAAGAGGAGGGGAGCAGGACATAAAAGGCCTATAATAATATATCCTATAATATATTTGCATGTTTTCATGAATTTCTTACATTATTTTCACGGATACATAGTAGGGAATAAGAACAAATTTAGATTCCAGGCTAAGTGTGTTTGACCCGGGGATACAACCATGATCCCTTGATTGTGGATAAATCGCCCTATCCCTGGTTAGCACAAACGAAATCAGGCATAATGATAGAGAATGATATAGTTAATTAATGACCAAGTAATGAGACTGCTAAGGGGTGGGCAGAGCTTATCTAGAGTGTATGAGACTTATTGTTAAAAGGGCATAGAACAATATGTCTAATACTTGAAGTATTGATGTATGAATAAAAGATTAAAGCGGAACAGAATAGTATGACGGTATTATTTATTCCCCATCGTGGATCTTTCTTTATTTTAATAAGACGCACAATAATACATTTGCGACTATACAAATGATAATTAGCCGGGGGAGGCTCCTTATTGTAGAAATCACTTATTTTTTATAAATCTTTAAATTGCGATAAAGTTGATATTGAATATTTTCTGAAAATAGTCAATCCTCCGAGAATTACGAATCATCAAAACATTCAGGTTTGTAGATAAACCCGAAACCTGTGACTATTATTGAGGCATTGATTTTAGTTTTACCAAATTTATTGTATTAATTGATATATCAATTTAAATATAGACGACCAACTATACCAATACCCTTATAAAAAACCGTTTTTGAGGCATTTGAGAGCCTCGTTTTAGCCTGGTATTTTTTGACGCCATTGCAACACTCGTAGTCAATGAAAATTCTTGTTTTTGATAGTCTTTACCTCTATTTACCTGATCGTGTGAGTTGGACGTTCGTTCTTTAAGAATATTTATTACACTCATCGCATTAGTGATTAAATTTTTGAGGCATTACTAACAAATTTAAAAAATGGTAACGGAATTGTCGCTCATCATCTGACTGGATTAATTCTTTATGTCGCCTAAACTGCCAGTCCAAGACCCATGAGATCCTGATTATTTTAAGCTCTTTGCATTTTCTTTCCTTCATGCAAATTATATTTACCCATTACTTATGAGGGCAATGAATTTATAAACGATTGAAGTATGTAGAACCATTATTTAATCATTTATCTATTAGAACACTAATTCAAATAAATACTCGGCATGCCGCAAACAATTTTCACGGTTAATTGTGAAAATTATTTGTAGCTAAAAATTTTTCCCTCTCCCCTACTTTCTGAACTTTCCCAGATGGGCTATGATTGAGTGGTATGACATGGTGGCAAGCGATAATTTTGGGAATTATTGAGGGGTTGACCGAATTTTTACCGGTTAGCTCAACGTTCCACATACTGTTCACCGGAAACCTGCTTAATCTGGAACAAACCGATTTTTTTAAGCTTTTTACGGTGGTAATTCAAGCTGGTGCTATTTTGGCTGTAATCTGGCTTTACGGCAAAGAGTTGGTGCATAACACCTGGCTATGGAAAATGCTTTTTTGGTCGTTTATTCCAACGGCAGTTGTTGGATTCTTAGGAAAAGAAATCATCACGGGGACTTTTTTTGAGAGCACGCCTTTAATGCTCACAGCCTTTATAGGCGTGGGAATTATATTTATTACTTACGAAACGTGGTTAGCCCAAAGACTCGAACGAAATTATTCTTTGAGAGAGTTATCTATACCCGTTGCCCTAAGCGTTGGTTTTGCCCAAGCTTTGGCGGTTGTGCCCGGAGTTTCTAGGGCTGGGGCGGTGATTTTTGCGCTGCTTATACTAGGCTATAAAAGAATCGAAGCGGCAAAATACTCTTTTTTATTGGCCTTGCCAACTTTGGGCGTGGCAGCGGCGTATGATTTGTTTAAAGAACGTGAAGTGCTGCTTGCCCAATCATCGGGATTGGCGATGCTACTATTGGGTGTGGTGGTTGCTTTTGTCACTGCTTTAATAGTTTTGAAGG
>CAYXRB010000007.1:38200-41884 GCA_964467565.1 uncultured Pseudomonadales bacterium
TTATCCCTTTTGGGTTGTATCGAATTGCCGCTGGGTTATTATTAGTACTTTTTTTGTATTAGGCGTTATAGAATGCCCTTCTTTTGTGTCGTACAATGTTGACTTAATCGTGGCACGCATGGTATTTTTAAATGTGCGACACTCCCCGATTGATAACCATATATAAATAATACTATCTATTTATAAGTGCATAATAATATTTATTAATGATTTGAAATATAATTTTAAACATCACTACTCTACCCTACTATGAGTAATAAGACGTTGGAACAGCTGCTGATTGACTATTTAGAGCACCTTGAGGTGGAGCGCCAGGTAAGTCAATATACCATCAGAAATTACCACCATTATTTACGACGCTTTGTCGACTGGTATAAGCGCTTTGACCCATTGGCCAGTACGGAAAAAATTGATTTGGACATGATAACTAAATATAGGGTATTTTTATCGCGTTTGCCTGATCAGCATGGCAAAACTATGAGCAAAACAACACAAAGTTACCACGTAATCGCTTTACGAAGTTGGTTTAAGTGGATGATAAAACATGATTTAAAAGTATTAGCGCCCGAAAAGATTGACCTGCCGAAATCCGAAAGCCGGAGTTTAAAGTTTTTAACCATAGACCAACTAGAAAGGATGTTAAATCAACCCCGTTTATCATCTAAAGTCGGTTTGCGAGACCGAGCGATGTTGGAAGTTTTGTTTTCGACGGGTTTACGGGTGTCGGAGCTCGTGTCATTAAATCGGGAGCAAGTAGATTTGAACCGAAGAGAGTTTGGGGTGATGGGAAAGGGGCGTAAAACCCGAGTGGTGTTTTTGTCGACCCGGGCTGTAGGTTGGCTATCCCGCTACCTGGATACGCGTGAAGATAGTTGGCGTCCGGTGTTTATTCGGTATTCGCGGGGCCAGGTAGAGGTAACGGCTACGGGTGAAGATATGCGGATAACGGTGCGAAGTGTACAACGAATGGTAGAAAAGTATCGAATTAAAGCTCGCTTACCTATTCCGATCACTCCTCATGGACTTCGACACACATTCGCTACTGATTCGTTGTCGAAGGGGGCTGGTTTGCGAGAGGTGCAGGAAATGCTGGGGCATAAAAATGTGGCGACGACTCAGATATACACTCATGTAACTAATCCGCGTCTTAAGGAGGTTCACGACAAATACCACAGTGGGAACGACTAGTTAAATTAGCTTATTTTAATTAGATAGCGGCGGGTGGTGTCAGTTTTGGAGTTTAATACCCCGCCATTTTTGGTAATGATTTTCTGTGAGGGAATGTTGTTGACCGAGCAGGTGATGAGCGCTTGGGTGATGCCGATTTTGGCGGCCTCTATTAGTAAAAGTTTAAGTAACGTAGTGCCATGACCTTGACCTCTAAGTTTCGGGTGTATGGCGTACCCGATGTGGCCACCGTGATTCCTGAGCCTATCGTTAAGTTGATGGCGGATTTTGCCAAGTCCGATGCATTTAACGTCGTCGTAGAGCCAAAAGTAGGTTTGAGGCACTCGATCGGGAGGGACATCGATCCCACGGGAAGTTTTTTCTTGATCTACCACCCACTCATGAAATTCTTTCCAAGTGAGACCGTTGGCGTTGTTCGTGAAGCCATTTTCTTTAGCGGGAATGGCCTGAAGAAGATAATAAACCGTTCGATTATTTTTATCATTAAGAGACAGTTTTTGTAGACGTACAGCCATAATTCTTAATAACGTATCGGGGAATAATTTGCAACTGATTTGCTTTTAATAGTCTAATGTATCGATTCATTGAACTAGTAAAAATGAAGTTTTTACCTTAAAACAATTGGCGTGGTTGGGTCTATGCCAACCTTTTGACCCGAAATTTAATATGGAGTTTATAATTATGAGATGGAAACTGTGGTTGGCGGCCGGCTGGTACATTACGAAGATTTGAATTACACGCTTAAACCAGTGATGGTAATACTTCATGGGTGGGGCCATGAGGCGAGTTGGTGGGTGCCGTTTTCCAAGCGTTTTAGTGATTATCGTGTGGTTATCCCTGATTTGCCAGCGTTTGGACATTCACAGCCGCTGATGGGGTCGCTGTCTATTCCTCAATACGGTGACTGGGTAAGCGGGTTTTTGAAAAAATTAAAGATACACTCCCCTATTTTGGTGGGGCATTCGACTGGTGGGCAGATTGCGGCATATGCGGTGGCGAAAAAGCTGATAAAGCCTGAATGTTTGGTGCTGGCGGCGCCTGCTTTAGAAAGATATGAAGAAAAAGTCTTGCCTTTATCGATTAAATTAGCTCGAAGCCTTTCGCTATTTAAGCCCTATTTACCTAAGATTGTAGTTAATACGCTGTCTACAACCACTGATCACGGTGTTGCTTCGGAGGAGCAGAAAAAGATTTTACGGCGATTTATTCGTTTTAATACGACTCCCCTACTCCACTCGATTACTGTACCAACCCTTAGTGTTTGGGGTGAGCGGGACAAAGAAACGTTGGGGCAACCGATGAAACTCGCTCATATGGTTCCTAAGGGAAGGCTTAAAATCATTTACAGAGCTGGGCATAACTTATATGTAGAAGAGCCGGAAAAATTATTCCGGCATATTCAACATTTTTTGCAGATGTATGAATCCATTTAATCGATTTAAAACGGCACTGCTTATTTATCAGCTTGAAGACTATTCTTTGAGGCGCTGGATGCGATGGTGGTGGGAACACCCACTAACTAGCCTAGAATTTACCAAAAAGAATATTATGTGGACAGCGCGGTTGAGATTAGTAGTTGGGCTGGGGTTTTTGCTATGGCTTGTCTTGTTGGTGGGGTTATTGAACGTTTCCTATTACTCAGGAGGCTTGTTTTTGGTAGCCACAGTACTCTTGCCCGCATTACCGTTAGTGTTGGGGGGATTGTCAGCGCTCCCTCTGGATTGGTGGGTAGTTGAAAAGCGAAAGAAAGCAAGTCAGCGACTGTTGGAAGGTCAGAAAGACCTGATTAAGGTGGGTATTACCGGATCGTACGGGAAGACAAGCGTAAAGGAGATGTTGTTTGCGATATTAGACCGACATGGATACACCTTAACAACTCCCGATAACTTTAACACCGTTGGAGGGATACATAGGACTTTAGCCAACGAAATAAGCTCTAAACACCGCTATTTTATTGCCGAGATGGGAGCGTATTACCCCGGGGATATTCGAAAGCTGTGTGAGTTGGTTGCGCCAGACTGGGGGATATTGACGAGTGTAGGACCACAACATTTGGAGCGATTTGGAACTGTTGAAACTATTGCTCAGACGAAGACTGAGTTGGTGAGATTCTTTAAGAAAAAGCAAACGGTGGTGAACTGGGATAGTAAACCGCTGCAAGACTATTTGGTGGCAACCGGGTTAGAAACACTGGTCTGGAAGGTAAGTAAAATTGATGATTCTGCTGATTTTGTGATCGAAAAAATCACCTTTACGGAGAAGGGGTCCGAGTTTGTGTTAAAGCATTCGGGCAAGCGTATAAAGATTAGTACTCCTCTATTTGGGACGGCATCAGTTATAAATAGTGCGTTAGCGGCAGCGTTAGCACTACTGTTACAAGTGCCAGTGGAGACAATTACACGGGCACTATCTCAAGCGTTGCCTATACCCCATCGACTGCAATTATCAAAACTTAATAGGGCAACTCTTTTGGATAATACTTACTCAAGCAATTTT
>CAYXRB010000007.1:41922-48270 GCA_964467565.1 uncultured Pseudomonadales bacterium
GAGCTTGATGGATGATTTAGAAACGACTAAGGGCAAAAAAATAGGGCTTACCCCGGGAGTGGTGGAACTTGGGGTTAAGGAAGAGTTGTACCATGTGCAGTTGGGACAACGCATGGCTAAAGTGTTTGATGAAGTCTTTTTGGTGGGTAACAGCGTAAAAACACTGGCGATAGAAAAGGGTTTGCGCCAGAGCAAGTATGTAGTAAAGGTAACCTATATACCGAACACGTATGATGATTATTGGAAGGTGATTGGTGATGTTTCTAAAAAAGCTGACTGGGTAGTGCTAGAGAACGATCTGCCTGAACACTATAGTTAGGTTTTAGAGCCGAGAGTTTGACCAATATTGGCTAAGACATTGGTTTCGAAGGTTCGGACTAAACTCGATTCCTGTTCGTGGGCTTTTAAAGCTAATTGGACCAATTCGTCGACGAGTTGTGGAAAGGGTTTATTGGTTTTTTCCCATAAGTAGAAGGCTAGTGAACCGGGTATGGTGTTAATTTCATTAAAGTAGACTGTATCTTTATTGATTAAAAAATCGACACGAGCTAAACCTTGACCCCCAATGGACCGATAGAACGTCGTAGCGTATTCTTCGATCAAACGGGTTTGTTTATCCGGGATGGGTGCTGGTACAAGGCGTTGGGCAGAAGCCATGCCCTTAACAGGCTGTTGTTTGCCTTGTCCTTTAACATACTTGTCTTCATAGCTTAATAAATCTTGTGATTTAAGTGGTTGTTCGGTGACTGACAACTCGTACGGGTCATTTCCCATTATAGAAATTTGGACTTCGGTAGGATTGTCGAGTAATTTTTCTACCAGGACACGGCTGTCCATGGTAAAAGCCACCTCAAGCTTTTCGTGTAACTCATTTTGCGAAGTGCACGTGCTGATGCCAATGCTTGAGCCTAACATAGAGGGTTTAATGATGACTTTATTGCCAAGATTGCTATTTACAGATTTAACCGTGTTTTGACTTGAATCAAGCCATTGGCTTTTGGTGATAAGCAGATCGGGTACGGTGGAAATACTTAGAGACTGGGCGATGCGTTTGCTCACAAACTTGTCGATGCCGACACTACTGGCTAATAACGTGCATCCGGCAACGGGTATGTTTTTAAGCTTGAGTAGGCCTTGAATAGTGCCGTCTTCACCGTATTTACCGTGAAAAATGGGAAAGGCAACGTCGAATTGGGTTGCAAGTTTGATCTGCCCAAACCGATTGGTGGTACAGAGCCCTTGTTTTTCCCCAACTGTGCCTAAAAATACCTGAGTTCCAGTTGAGGCAAGTGAGTTAAGATTTGTATATGATTGAGGATTCAAAAAAGCTGAGTTGCCCAAATACCAGACTCCCGCTTTGGAGATATAGACGGGGTGAACGGTGTGACCCGCTTCTGATAGAGCACTCATAACCTGAAGCGCGGTTATGATAGAAATTTCGTGTTCGGTGCTTTGCCCGCCATAGAAGACGGCCACGCTATGATGATTCATACTATAGTTCTGCGTATAGATGAGTGTAGGGCTGTAACAACAGTGTATGGTATGGTTTTTAAGAGATTGGAAAAAGCATACACCGAATTGGGGTGACTGGGATTATTGGAAATAACGGTAATGCGATCCCCTACTTTGGCTCTGGATGTTTTGGGAATTTTAATGGCGGTCATGTTCATGGAAATATTACCGACAACAGGACAGTGGATATTTGATTCGTCGAGTACCACCGCTTGATTGGACAGTTGCCGGTTTAAACCTTCGTTATAGCCTAAAGGAAGAATGCCGATTGTTTGGGAGTGAAGAGCTTTATGAGTACCCCCATAACCCACACTTGTGCCCGGGGTAACCTTTTTACTGTGAGCTATATGACTGATAAGAGTCAGGGCTGGTTTTAAAGCCTTTCTCTGGCTGGTTCCGTGTTTGCTGTGGGCGCTAAAGGGAGAAAGACCATAAAGGCCAAGACCAATGCGGGCAAGATTAAACTCGGGGTCCTGAACCTGGGTTGTGCCCGCCGTGTTGGCAACGTGGACCCACTTGAACGAATAACCTGAATTTCTAAAATGATTGACACATCGTTTAAAAAGTTTTACCTGCTGGCGGGTGAAAGTAATTTTGGCGGGATCATCGGCGTGTGAGAGGTGGGTGTAGATGCCTTCGAACTGAAGTTTTGGGTATTTTAAACAAATTTTAATAAAATCATTTATGTTATCAGGTTGAATCCCTAGTCGAGTTAGTCCGGTATCGATTTTAAGGTGGACTTTTGCCCCAGGTTGATACTTATTAAGGGCTGCAAGGGTGTTAAGATCAAAGACGGAAAAGGTAAACGGCAGGCGTTTGTGCGTACGATAGTTTTGAGGAAAAGTGTACCCAATGATAAGAAGTGGTGTTTTAATTTTCTGTTTTTGTAGTTCGTAGGCTTCGAATAAAGAATCAACACAAAAGTAGGGTGACGACGTTAATTTGTCGAAAACGGCGGCAATCGATTTTAGCCCATGACCGTAGGCATTAGCCTTTAGGACCGGTGCGATTTGGGTGCTTGGGTTGACTTTTTGAAAGTAGTGGTAATTGTGTAGCAGGGCTTGCTGGGATAAGAAGATTTCGTTTAACACACGATACTGTCGGAACATGACAGTATAATAGTTAATTTTAGATAATGAGTCAAATTATCTTGAGATTAATTTGCCTTATTAACTGAAATTACTGGAATTTTTCCTGACAAGAAGTTAATAATTTCGGTTAGGGGAATGGTGATAGTGGTGCCATTGTAATTGACTGGAATTTCTGGCGAAGAGTTTGTACCGCCCGTTTCACCAAGCAGGTTCTTGACTTCTGGTAGAGTGAGGTGGGCGATGACGTCTTTGACCTGGTTTTGGGAAATGATTTCTTTTTCTGCCATAAGAAAGGCCAGCGCTTTAATCGGGTCGGGGGACGATGGGTCTGTAGATTCTTGAGGTTTTAGTTCAGATGGAGGATTGTCGACCGGAACAGAGGGAGTCTCGTCTTGGTTTGGTGGTACCATTTCGACTGATTTAATGTCTGCTGGGTTAGTTATGATTTCGGGAGCTGGAGTGGGGTTGGAGGTGGGAGTGGCAGAAGAAGGAGGGTTAATGGGTGGTGATTCAGTTTCTGGGGGGTTGGACGGGGTGAGGCTGGCAGCAATTTCTTCGAGGGTTTTTTCGGCCGGGTCTGGTTCGGCAGGTGTTGAGGGGGGCGGGGCGGGAGAATTTTGCAAAACTGATGGATCTGCTTGTGTGGGTGTAGTAAAGTCGGAGGCATTCTCAACAAGTACTGAGGTGGTTGAGGCAGTAGATGATAGGGGTACCTGAGGTGGTGTAGTTGGGTTGGGATTGGTGACGGGAGTGGTGTCTGAGGTAGATTGATCGAGGGGACTTTTGAGCGTTAGATTAAACATGGGCAGATAGGTATAGAAATAATGAAACTAGGTTACAAGTTAACAAAGCCTAGAGAGAACTACAAGTACAAATTAAGAGATCGCCTTGACTTCTTCGTCGGATGATTTGCTCACGGCGGTGGCGGCGACGACGCCATCGCCAGATTTGGCAAAACGCATCAAGATAACGCCTTGGGTAGGCCGTTTGAGTTCGGGGATGTTCTTAAGGGGTAATTTGATGATTTGAGCAAGACGGGTGGTAATAAAGATTTCGTCAATACTTTGATCGACGGCAAAAGCGGCGGCCAGATTACCGGTTTTGGGGGTGATATTCATTACCTTTACCCCCTGCCCTGCCCGGTTTTGATTGGGATATTCTTCGAAGGGGGTACGCTTGCCCATACCTTTTTCGGTAATGACCAGTAAGTCACGGAAGAACTTAAAACGTTTATCTTCGGGACGATTAACCTTTGGTTCAATGGCCTCGACAGCGACCACAAAGTCAGACGCACTCAAACTTATACCTTTAACGCCCTTGGTGTCGCGAGCGGTTGATTTGATTTGGGCTTCGGGAAAACGAATGGATTTTCCTTGATGGGTAATGAGCAGTACGTCGCGTTGACCACTGGTGATATCACCCCAGACCAGTTCGTCACCATCGTTTAATATAATGGCAATAATGCCAGTGGTGCGAATATTTTGAAACTGCTGGACAGCGGTTTTCTTAACTATGCCCTGTTTAGTGGCGAGAGTAATAAATTTATCTTTTATTTCTTCAAGTTTACTGGATACAGGAATAATACTTTGAATTCTTTCGTCTTGTTCGATGTTGATGAGGTTAATAATCGCCTGCCCTTTTGCCTGACGGGAGCCGCTGGGGAGTTCGTGAACTTTTAATTTAAAAACCTTTCCTTTGTTGGTGAATACCAGAAGGTGATCGTGAGTGTTGGCAGTAAGGATGTACCTGACGGCATCGTCCTCTTTAGTGGTCATACCGGTGACACCGACCCCGCCGCGGTGTTGGGAACGGTAGGTACTGGGTGGTTGGCGTTTAATGTAACCAGACTGAGTAAGAGTAATGACCATGTCTTCGGAGGGGACCAAATCTTCTTCGGAAAATTCGCCAATTTTACCTTTCACGAGCCTGGTCCGTCTCTCGTCGCTGTATTTTTGAGTCAGAGTATCAATTTCTTCGATGATAACGTCGAGCATTTTTTGAGGGTCTTGCAGCAAGCCGGTCAGGTAATCGATACGCGATTTAATGGCGGCGTACTCGTCTTCGATTTTCTTGCGCTCAAGGGCGGCCAAACGCCGCAGTTGCATATCGAGAATGGCAACGGCTTGTTTTTCGCTCAACTTAAACTTGGTCATTAAGCGTTGCCGGGCAACGTCAGCGTCTGGGGAGCGGCGAATTGTTTCGATGACGTCGTCAAGGTTGTTTAAGGCGATGAGTAAACCCTCAAGAATGTGGGCCCTGTCTTGGGCGGCTAACAATTCAAACTGGCTTCGACGAGCAACCACCAGCTGGCGGTGCCGGACGTATTCGACCAGAATAGTCTTTAAATTCATGAGTTGGGGGGTGCCGTCGGAATTGAGCGCGACCATGTTGGCCGGAAAGGTGGATTGAAGCTCGGTGAGGTCGTAAAGGTTGTTGAGAATAGCTTTAGGCCTGGCGACCACGCTCATCCCTTTTCGGTCTGATTCGTCACGCAGGTCGGAGATGCCGATGATTTTTTTGTTTTTAACTAAGTCGGCAATTTTGGCAACAAGTTTGGCTTTATTGACTTGATACGGTAGCTGGGTGATGGTAATGCGCATTCGACCACCAGTATCTTCTTCGATGTCGGCTTTTCCCCGGACAACAACACGGCCTTTACCGGTGAAATAGACTTCTTTGATGGCGTTCCAGTCGTACATAATACCGGCGGTGGGGAAATCAGGGCCCTGGATATGTTCGAGTAGGTCATCGATGGTAGCGGTTGAATTAAATTTGCCGATAAGCGAGTGGGGGTCAATTAGGGCGATGTTGCTGTTTTGTTTGAGGAGCTCTTCGGGGGTGGTTTCACGCGGGGAAGCACCCTTTTTGACTAATTTTTTAACCGCTTCGACAACTTCAGATAAATTGTGCGGGGGGATTTTGGTGGCCATTCCTACCGCAATGCCTTCACTGCCCATTAAAAGCAGATTGGGTAAATTTGCGGGTAACACGGTTGGTTCTTGTTGCGAACCGTCGAAGTTGTCGATGAAGTTGACGGTTTTTTTATCGATATCAGCCAAAAGTTCTTGCGTCAGTGAACTTAAACGTGCTTCGGTATACCGCATGGCAGCCGGAGAGTCGCCGTCGATGGAACCAAAGTTTCCCTGCCCGTCGACTAAAGGATAGCGCATTGAAAAATCCTGGGCCAAACGCACTAGGGCGTCATAGACCGCACTGTCGCCGTGAGGGTGGTATTTACCCAAGACTTCTCCAACAATACGTGCCGATTTTTTATACGAAGCGGAATGAGTAATACCCATGTCTTTCATGGCATAAAGAATGCGCCGATGGACGGGTTTTAAACCGTCGCGAACGTCGGGAAGCGCGCGGGCGACAATAACGCTCATGGCGTAATCAAGGTACGAGCGTTGCATTTCACCAACAATGTTGATGGGTTTGACTTTGCCATACTTGGTATCGACGAGGGCTTCAGAGGGAGCTTCGATGTCACCGTTAATGGGAGGATTTGATAGCTGGTCTTGAGGAGGTTGGTTCATATTATTTGATAAAGACTGTTAGAACATCATTTTTTTACATCACTTGAGGATACACCGAGGGGGTACCCGAGGCAAGGGTAGTGGGTGGGGTGTTTGGATTATTGAGAAGGCGTCTCCCCCACTCTGCTGTCGTTGAGCATTTGAATAGCGCTGCTTGCGTCTTGCCAACCAGCGATTTTTACCCACTTTTCTTTTTCCAGGTCTTTGTA
>CAYXRB010000007.1:48282-49874 GCA_964467565.1 uncultured Pseudomonadales bacterium
GATTTTTTCGATGTGGTGGGATGTCCTCCAGACTTTGCCATTGGCCAAATTCAAAGTCAACTTTTTCAAGGGGAACGAAGACAATTTTGGCGTCATGGCCGGCTTCATCTTCCATATCCATAACCCCGATGGGTTTGCATTTAACCACGGTTCCCGGCAAGGGGGCTTTGGATAAAAAGACTATGGCATCGAGCGGATCGCCGTCTTTACCCAGCGTATCAAGGACATACCCGTACGAAACCGGATACACCATGGCGGTAGGTAGAATTCGGTCTAAGACCATACGTCCGAGTTTTTCATCGAATTCATATTTAACGGAGGTGTTTTGAGGAATTTCGATAACGACCTGATAGGTATTACTCATATAGTTTTCTGATCTTAATCCTTTCATTAAGCTAAGTTACATGGGGCAAGAACTATTTTGTACACCCAAGGAAATTATATGTCTAACGTGGCCATTTTTGCATGGGTTTGAATAAACTTTCTTCTGGGAGCGACCTCATCGCCCATTAAGGTGCTAAAAGTATCGTCGGCTGCCTGGGCGTCGTGAATGTTAACTTGTTTTAAAAGTCTGGTTTGCGGGTTCATGGTGGTCGACCACAGCTGCTCGGGATTCATTTCGCCCAAACCCTTATACCGTTGAATGTCGACCCCTTTGGCACTGGGATAATTTTGTTTGAGCTCTTTTATTTTTTCGTCCCGTTCTTCGTCGGAGTACGCATAGTGGGTAGATTTACCAACGGAGAGTTTATACAACGGTGGCATGGCGATATACAGAAAACCGGCATCGATGATTTGTTTTAAATGTCGGTAGAAAAAAGTGAGTGAGAGAGTGGTGATATGTTCGCCATCGACGTCGGCATCGTTCATTAAAATGACGCGGTGATAGCGAATACGGTTGATGTCAAAGGTGTCGCCGATGCCAGTACCCAGAGCAATGATGAGATTTTTTAACTCTTCAAAAGCGATGAGTTTATCAAGACGTGCTCGTTCGGTATTTAATATTTTCCCCCGCAATGGGAATATAGCCTGGTACTGGCGATTGCGTCCTTGTTTGGCTGACCCACCAGCCGAATCACCTTCGACAATGAAGATTTCCGAATCCTGAGGAATTTTAGACTGACAGTCGGCTAGTTTGCCGGGTAAGGTGCTACCTTCGAGAGCACCTTTTCTGATAACGGCGTCTTTGGCAGCCCTAGCGGCAAGGCGGGCACGAGCAGCAAGCATGACTTTGCCGGCGATGGTTTTGGCTTGCTGAGGGTGTTCTTCCAAATAAACGTCAAGACCTTCTTTGACGACCTGGTAGACAGCCGACTGGGCTTCTGAGTTATTGAGCTTGGCTTTGGTTTGGCTTTCAAATTGGATTTCATTAGCAGGCATTTTAATAAACACGATGGCGGTTAAACCTTCCTTGAGATCATCTGAGGTAAACACGTCGGATTCAGATTTGACGATTTCGGCTTTTAGGACATAGTCTTTAAGTGATTTGTTAAGCGCCATGCGAAAGCCGGTAAGGTGGGTTCCACCGTCATAGGTATTAATGACGTTGGCAAAACTTAAGATATGTTCGGAGAACGAATCGTTATACTGCA
>CAYXRB010000007.1:49884-55749 GCA_964467565.1 uncultured Pseudomonadales bacterium
GGCCACTTCGACGCCAATGGTGATGTCGTTAATGGTGGCTTCGCCGGTGAAGGCTATTGGGGCATGCAGGACTTTTTTGTTCTTATTGACGTGTTGGACCAATGATTTGATGCCCCCTTCAAAATAAAAGTGCAGTTCGCGATCGGAGATTTCGTCGAAGATGTGGAAGGTGATACCCGCCACCAGATAGGCACGTTCCCGCACTTTATTGACGATGGATTTGAACGAGAATTGGGAGGTTTGTTTAAAAATTGTTGGATCTGGTTTAAAGCGTGTGGAAGTACCGGTCTTTAAGTGCGGTACAAAGGTTTTGGAAAGGGAGTCCTTATCTTGCGTGATGTCTAAGCTTTTGACCGGAAATTGAGGGGTACCAACTTTATACTCCTGGGCGTACACGACTCCGTCTTGGCGAGATTCAACCCGCATCCATTCGGAGAGCGCGTTGACGGCACTCGCCCCGACACCGTGTAATCCCCCGGAAGCTTGGTAGGCGGTTTCGTCAAATTTACCCCCAGCGTGCAGCTTGGTCATGGCAACTTCGAGGGCAGAAACTCCGGACGGGTGCATGTCGACCGGAATGCCACGACCGTCGTCGTGAACCGAAACCGAACCGTCTTGATGAAGGAAAATAGAGACATTCTTACAGTAGCCGGCGATGGCTTCGTCGACCGAATTATCGATAATTTCCTTCACCAATTCGTGAAGACCTCTGACATCGGTTGAGCCGATATACATTCCCGGACGTTTACGGACAGGCTCAAGGCCTTCGAGGACTTTGATGTTTTCGGCGGAATACTTGGTGTTTGTAGCCATAAATGGGTTAATTGATCTAAATAATGGGTTATATCAAGTATTATGAATGATAGCGGTTAAAAATCACAGCTTCAATGTAAAAGCCTTACCGAGAATACAATAAATAAGGCTAAAAGCCAAATGTCAAGAATTAATACTTGAAGGACTTTGGGCGCAACAGAGTGTTAACAATCAATTTTGGCAAAATGTTTGAGTCTAAATCTATAATCTAAAGGCTAAATGACTTAGTAAAGAGGTTATTATTGGATTAAAAAGTAACTAACTTAGGATGGTTTATTGCCAGTGGAGAAAGACGTGCTCTAAAGTGAGGGCGGGGTGGGCATTTGAAACGAGGTTTTTTAAGGCAACCAGGATTAGGCGTGAATTATGTTGGTGGGTGGCGTTTGAGGGTTTGGTCATTAATTGTTGATGAAGCATGATCGCGAGTTGTTGAAGGGTGTTTTTGACACTGAGTGCGTTTTTTGAAAATTTTGTGGCAGCCTGGATTCGTTGAGGCGCTGAAAGTTGAGTAAGCTGATCGGCTATTTCGACGATTTCGGGCGTGAGAGTTTGTGGGGGTGGATTGTGGGAGAGGTGAATGACCCGACAACGGGACCGTAGGGTGGGTAGCAGTGGTTGGACACTACTACTAATAAGGATGAGAATGCAGTTGGGTGGAGGCTCTTCGAGGGTTTTTAAGAGCGCGTTTTGAGCTTGAGTTGTTGCAGTTTCGAGTTTTGAGACGACAACCGTTTTGACATTGGGATTGAGTAGCGGCCGGTGCAATGAGTTGATGAGATCGCGAATCTGAGTAATTCCCAGGGTACCTTGAGGGGGATCGATATATTCGATTTGAGTGGAGCCAGGTAAACCAAGTGAGGCAGCCTTGACGGCTTGGGGGGCAGCAAGAGTGGTGATTAACAAAACCGGGAACATGGTTGTAGGTTACCGCAAGTACTCGATTTACACCAGGAGATTTAAGCTTCATTTTGATTGACTCGCACTTTATAACCTCCAGAGTCTTGCTTGTGCATACTTTGGTTTGTCAGATATACTCATAGGTGAGAAACTTGATAAAGATGACTCGAATATATCCCACTATTTTTACCTATTTACTCAAGGAAACATAGGTACGTGAGATGTACTGAGTAGTGTAAAAAATATATGGTTGCTCCTGCCCCACAACCGGTTTTTGTTTCGGGAATTACTCCCCCACCCCCTGGTGTAGTGGGGCAGGTAAATAGTACTCCCAGCGGGTCACTTGGACAAATTCTAGTAAACAAAGGATGGTTATCAGCTGAGATCCTATCGCAGTCGCAAGCGGAGTGTGCCACCACCGGTAAAGAGTTGGATGAGTACTTACTGGATAAAGGATTGGTTAATGAGGAACAATTGGCACAAGCCAAGGCTGAATATTTTAATATTTCTTACATAAAAGTGGCTGAACTGGGAGTGGCTCCGGAGGCGTTAAATTTGTTGCCCGAAGGCGTAGCCCAGCGATACATGATGTTGCCTTTTGAGATAAATAAGGCACAGAACACCTTGTCGGTGGCGATGGCAAACCCTCTGGACCTGCGGGCAATTGATTTTGTAGAAAAGAAAACGGGAATGCGGGTGGTGCCCTTTTTGGCAACCAAAGCCGATTTGGAGTTGGCATTAAACGAGCGGTATTCGCAAAGCTTATCGTCTGAGGTGACGGCAGCGCTACGGGATACGTCGGTAGATCGCAAGAAGGTGGTGGACGTGCGCCAATTGGGTGAAGTTATCCGAGAAGCGCCTATAGCAAAAATTGTGGAAACGTTTTTAACGTTTGCAATCAAATCGGGTGCTTCGGACATCCATTTGGAACCGCAAGAGGACAAAACCCGGGTACGGTACCGCATTGACGGTATTTTGCACGAAAAATTGGTGTTACCCAAGGGAATACATGACGCGGTAGTGTCGAGAATTAAAATATTAGCCGATTTAAAAATTGATGAGAAACGGGTGCCTCAGGACGGCCGGTTTAGTTTTACCAGTGGCGATGGCGATGTAGATTTGCGTATTTCGACGCTGCCGACGGTGAATGGTGAAAAGATCGTGATGCGTCTATTAAAGAAAGCGTCGAAAGCGGCAACCTTGCAGGAATTGGGGGTACGAGGAATGGCCTTGAGGAACCTGGAGCAAGCGGCGATAGTGCCACACGGGATTGTATTGATTACCGGCCCGACCGGTTCGGGAAAAACCACGACCCTCTATTCGATTTTAACTAAGATTAATACGCCTAAGGTAAACATTGTGACACTAGAAGACCCGGTGGAGTATGAAATACCCGGGGTGAACCAAGTACAAATAAATCCCAAGGCCGGATTAACATTTGCGTCGGGTTTGAGGGCATTTTTGCGCCAAGACCCGAACGTGATTATGGTGGGTGAAATTCGGGATGAAGAAACGGCAGATTTAGCCATTCAGGCATCACTGACTGGGCACTTGGTCTTTTCGACGCTGCACACCAATTCGGCAGCGGGAGCGTTGCCGCGTTTGTTAGACATGCACGCCGAGCCGTTTTTATTGGCTTCGTCGATGACGTGCATTATGGCCCAACGCGTGGTACGGAAAATTTGTCCAAGCTGTATTGAAGAATACGTGCCCTTGCCGGCGGTGATTGATGATTTGAAAAAGGTGTTGGGGCGTTTGTTTGAGGCATTTTTACAACAAAAGAAGATGACTGAGGACGTGTTGAAACTGGCAAAGGGAGCAGGGTGCACGGAATGCAATGATACGGGATATCTGGGACGAATCGGTATATACGAGGTCTTGCCAATTACCGAAAAAGTAGGCAGACTGATATTAGAGCGCCAGCCGGCAATAGAGATTGAAAAGCAAGCGCTAACTGAGGGAATGATACTGATGAAGCAAGACGGGTATATAAAGGCATTAGAGAGGATTACAACTATAGAGGAGGTGCTGAGAGTTGCGGAGATATAAAAAACTTAAGCCTAAAATTTAAAACCAAAACATACTACCACTCAACTCAAAAACCAAGATCCAAGCAATAGTATAAAAATAATTTAAAAATCTAAAAAAATTTAAAGTCTAAACAAAGCATAAATACCAAAGACTATAGTCTTAAAAAAACCTAGTTACTAACACCTAAAATCTAAAACCTAAGGAGTTTATGAATATACAAGAAATGATGCAGTTGGTGTTCCATTTAAATGCGTCTGATTTGCATTTGGTAGTAGGCGCGCCGCCCATGGTGCGGATAGATGGACGCTTAACGCCGATAGAAGGATCGAATGTTTTAGACCAAACTACGGCAGAGCAATTGATTTTTAGTATTCTCTCCGAGAGGCAGCGTGAACTACTTTTGGCTAACAAAGAACTAGACTTTTCGTTTCAATTTAACGAATTGGGACGTTTTCGGGTGAATGTGTATTTTCAACGCGGGGCACTGTCGGCGGCATTGCGGTTGATCCCCACCAAAATTCCAAGTCTAGAGGATTTGCACCTGCCCAACGTGGTACGGCAATTTTCTTCGCTACAACAAGGTTTAGTGTTGGTAACCGGCCCTACCGGGCACGGAAAATCTTCAACGCTGGCAGCACTGATTGAAATTATAAACGACACCAGAAGTGAGCACATATTAACAATTGAAGACCCAATTGAGTTTTTGTATCAATCTAAAAATAGCTTGTTGTCGCAGCGCGAGTTGCATTCCGACACCCATTCATGGCAAGTGGCGCTGCGTTCGGCCTTGCGCGAAGACCCCAACGTGGTGCTGGTGGGTGAAATGAGAGACTACGAAACGATCGCGTCTGCCTTAACGGTGGCAGAAACCGGGCATTTGGTGTTTGCAACGCTACACACCAATTCGGCAGCCCAAACGGTAGACCGGATTATTGACGTGTTCCCTGATCACCAGCAAGCCCAAGTGCGCATGCAACTGTCTAATACCCTGGAAGCAATCATGGCCCAGCGATTGGTGCCGGCAAAATCGGGTGGACGGTTACCGGCAGTAGAAATCTTGCTGGCAACGCCGGCCGTGCGCAACATTATTCGTGAAGGCAAGACGCACCAACTGGACAACGTGATCCAAACTTCTGGCGAGTTGGGCATGATGAGCCTGGAAGCCAGTTTGGCCTATTGGGTTAAGAATGGCGACCTGGATATGGAAGTGGCGACGCGCTATTCATTGCGGCCAGAAGACTTGCAGAGGCTCGTAAAACAGTAAAAACAGATAAAGAAATTAAAGCCAAAAATTTTAAAACTAAGGCCTAAAGGAGTTTATAAAGCAGCAATAAACTCAAAAGGTCCAAGATACAATCAATAATAAATATTGACACAATAATAAACTCAATAACTTAATTGATAAATAAAACAGATATTAACTATGGGTAGATAGCTGTTGGTTAGAATTTTTTTAGGTGTTTAGACACTATTTAAAAATCTACTACCTACTACCCAACGCCTAATCTTATGGTGATATTTAATTACGTTGCAAAAGACCACGCGGGCAAATCCTTTAAAGGTAAGGTAGAGGCACGCGATGAGCGCCAGGCGGTGGCGATACTGCGCTCGCGGCAAATGGTGGTAATTAACATAACAGCCGAAAGTAAAGCTCAGTTTGGAAATTTTTTAGAAGGGATTAATCGGATAAAGAGTACGGACTTGGTGCAATTTACCCAACAGTTGGCAACCATGATCAATTCGGGCTTGCCCTTGTCTGACGCGTTAGAGTTGCTGCGGTTTCAGAGCAAACCGGCAATGGCCAAGATTTTGGGGGAAATTTCACACGACATTCAAGGTGGTGCTTCGATTGGCGACGCTATGGCTAAACATCCAACGGTATTTAATAAAGTATATGTATCGTTGGTGCGGGTGGGTGAACTAGCGGGAAAATTAGACGAAGTGTTGACCAGGTTGGCCGAGAATGAAGAAAAAGCGCATGAGTTTAACGTTAAGGCTAAAGGGGCGCTTATTTACCCAATTATCGTAACCATTGCTATGGTAGGGGTAGTAACGGTAATGATGGTAGTGGTGGTACCATCATTACCGTTACTACCCCTACCATAGCAATGGTAACGATAATTG
>CAYXRB010000008.1:0-13265 GCA_964467565.1 uncultured Pseudomonadales bacterium
TCTCGATGATATGACAAAGCTGATGTCAGCCGCACCAAGGGCATTCGCCATTACCCTCTTTATTTATAGCCTAATTGCTCTTTCACTTCATCTAAAAAAACCACGACTTAAAATTGCTCTTGCGCTTGTTCTACTCACCGGTGTTTTGACCGGGTTCAAAACCTATACTTTCATCGCAGCCGCCTCAGGTCTCTCGCTGGTTGTTTTGTACCAACTTTACCGGCAAATGGATCTTAAAATATGTATATCTGCTCTCATTACCGCCCTTATCGCGCTCGCAGTCTACCTCCCCGTAAATGGACAAAGTGGCAACGGCTTGTGGTTTCATCCGCCCTATACCGTTCGTCATTTTATTGAAAATCCCCAAATTGGCTTTCGAGTTCTTGAATTAAGAAGACAGGTATTTATCGCTCACTCAAATTTTCCCAAAATCATATTATATGAGGCTCTTTTTATTTTTCTATATTTTGTTTTCGTGTTTGGCCTTCAACTCATCTCACTGATTCCGTTTAAAAAGACGCTTCACGCCTTACCCGTTCCTCTCCATTTATATCTAATCGCCGGTTTACTAGTGCAATTTATCTTGGGCCTATTTAGTTCACAATATAATGGTGGTCTCAACACAACCCAATTTCTTATAAACGCACAATATTATTTAGTCATATATGCGGCCTTAAATATAAGCGTGCTTACTCAAAAAATACCTTTCCGCCCACTCGCCATACTTATCTCATGTGTCATTGTTGTCGCAATCTCATTCAGAGGGTTTTATGACACACTTGCTAATTTAAGCCTTGTCAAAGGTGCTCAATTTCACACCTTTGAACCGTCTGAAATCCAAACCTACACGATCCTTAAAAATCTGCCTGATACCGGCAAGATTGCCTTAGACCCAGAAGGCTCTTTTAAACAATCTTCGGTGTTTATTACCCACTTTACTCAAAAACCGCTGTATCTAGCCGGACTGGCTGGTATCCTTCGCGATCATGGTATAGACGAAGCCGAACCAAGGTACGATCAAATTAAGAAACTATATCTATCACCGTCAGTCGAACAATTCCAACGCTTCACCATGGAAAATAACATTGGGTACTACATCAGCAAAGCGTATTATCTGCCTCCAACCTGGTGCCATGAACCGGCGATTACTTGCTACGTCCAATCCGATTTAGCTACACTCTATTCGGTCGACCCATACTACATTAAGCTCAATTAGGTGAGGGTATTAGAGTTTCATCAGTAACGGTAGTATTTCTAATTTCAGTTCTTCGCAATCTATACACTTTTGGCACATAAAAGAGCGCCCATATCAAACCTACCAAATATGTCCCTTTTGTCCGTATCGATGTAAACAGAATATGGTAGGGTAGCCATAGCAGGTGTTGTCTAAAATAGTTTTTAGATGATATATTTTTCCATAAAAATAAAAGTGCATTTTTGTGCTTAGCGCTTTCAAGCATTAAGCTATTAAATACCTTTTGGTTCGTCGATTCGTGTCTGTGTTCAACCACACTCTTAGGTTCAAAAAGAACTTGATATCCACGTTTAAGTGCTCTATAGCATAAATCTCTGTCCTCGTCATAAGCTGGCGTAAACAGTTCATCAAAACCATTCAACTTAACCCAAAGTAACTTTCTAAAAATTCCACTGCCACCACTTACCCACAATGTATTTGATCGAGATTGGTCAGGTGCTTTAAAGTGACGAATAGTACCCCGCTCAAAATGGGCCTCCGATCTCCCACTCATTTCCCCTTTTTCATTAACTTCTAAACAACCCACGGCAAAAATATTAGGATCGTCAAAGTGTGAGAGTAGGGGAGACAAAAAATCATGTTTAGGCGATACGTCATTATTCAGAAGTAAAATAAGCTCCCCACGAGCTTTCTTAACCCCAATATTACAAGCCCTAGCAAACCGCAAATTCGTTTGTAAAGTAATTAAACGTATTTGGGGATAGTTTTTGGTTAGCCAATCCCCTGTATCATCAGTCGAAGCATCATCAACCACAATCACTTCACACTTTTTACACGCCAGCAATACAGCCGGTAAATGTTTCTCCAGCAAACTTCTTCCGTTGTATGTAGGGATCACTACGCTAACTGAGTAACTTGGCGGTTGCATGAAAGAACGCCTCCTCGTTAAACCGCGTATGAGTGTTACAAGCCTTATAGGCAAGTCTGTCATATAAATCCTGGTGCGATAATAACTTTTCAGTTAAGTCTAATAATTCTTTCGTAGATTTCCACAAAAAACCATTGTCTCCATGGGTAATTATTTCCTTTTGGCCACCAGCTTCATACGCTAATGGTACTGCTCCGGCAGACATTGCCTCTACGGTCGTTATCCCAAAATGCTCTACTTTATCCGGCTCTACATTTCCTTCAGCGCTATAGCCAGCTGCATGCCAATATATCTTTGCCCTTCCATATAATTCACTTAGTTTTTCAAAACTCGGATTAGTAATAATTTCCACCGCCGACCCTTTAGCCTTTTCCCTAAGCCTTTTCACTTCATCAACACCATGCAATACGCCACCAGCTAAAACTAATCTGTAACCTGGCATAGTCAAATCTTTAAAAGCATCTATCAAAACATCCTGCCTCTTAGCCTGCATCGTTTGATCAAATCTTCCCACAGATAAAATTAAGTTTTCCTTTTTTAGTACTCTAAATGTGTGAGCGGGGGGATAAACCAAAAAAGTGTTACCTGGATACCACTCTTTAATGACCGTCTGGGTAAATTGTGAATTAACAATAGCTGCAGTATACCCAGAAATTTTAATGCGATCTAAAAGTGTTAAGGGCAAATTTTTGAATGGTACTTGAAAGTGAATGTAATTTTTCTTTGTCCAAAGCCAAGGCCGGCTCCCATCAGAAACCCAAAATACTGACTCCAGCTGTTTAAGCAGACGCCGTTTACTCCACCCCATACCTTGTGTCAGCGTTTGCCAGCCCTTAATATTCACCTTAAGCCCTTCAGTAGAAACGCCGTATCGTTTTTCTAAGGCAGTCAACAAGTTCATATCATGCCAAAAAATCTCAACCGCATACCCATTCCTTAAGGCACTAAGAGCAAAAAATAGCGTGTACCGCTCGCCACCACCTAAGCTGTCCCAATAAGGGTTAAAAATGCCGATCGTTTTCATGCTTTCTTTATTATCCCATATTCAAACCCATTCCATCAGCTTTTATTCGAGTACAATATCCATATGCTCCAGTTTGTTAACACACACCAAAAATTGCTTATCAGCACAATTCTTGTATGCATTGGTCTGTTCTTTCGCCTTTATAACTATCAAGGGTACAGTTTTGGGTTTGATCAAGTGCAAATTTTAGAAAATGCACAAGCAATAAAATCTGGTAATTTAACTCTTATCGGTCCTCGTACCGGACCGGCTGCCATGTTCACCGGGCCTCTCATTTATTACGTTGCTGCCTTCTCGCTTCAACTTGTAAATCACCCGTATAGTCTTGTTATAACCAACGCCGTTATTCTCACCACTACAGCCCTTACATTAGCTTTTCTAGGTCAGCGTTATCTTAAAAACAACGGGTTGATTGCCTCTTTTGTACCCCTTTCCTTGTGGGCCACCAGCCCGTTCCTCATCAATTTAGACCGCACAGTCTGGAATCCGAATTTTTCTCTCTTAAGCGCTCCCCTCTTCTTTTTTCCTCTGCTCAAGCGCACAAAATTAAACTTTACAGACGCGTTCATTATCACGACCGGGTCATTCTTAAGCTATCAAGCCCATTTCACCCTACTCCTAATGCCGCTTATTGCTCTCCCCATCCTTTTACTTCGTTCCTCTTCAAAATTATTTATTACCATTTCTATACTCGTCGGTTATTTCCTCACCCTCACCCCCACCGTTATTTTTGATATTCGCAACCGCTGGCTCAATTCCTATGGTTTAATCAATTTGCTAAACTCCCAAACCGAAACATCTCGGTCATTATTTTTTAGTTTTCTTGATACAACTCGGATTACTCTTGAAACATTTGGTAAGCTAATGAGTCACTATCATGGGTCAGTGGCCAGTATTTTCTTAGCTTTAATCCTAATTATTACTGCCTATATCACAAACCTAAATAATAAAAATTCATTTCTTCGCAATTCAGTTATCTGGTTACTTGCCACTATTTTTATATTCTCGATCTATCAAAACTCTAAACCAGAATATTATTTTCTCGTCATTATTCCTGCCTGTTTTACCCTCTGTGCCAGCCTAATTTCCCATTTAAGCATCACCCGTTCCCTTATTCTCCTCATGTTTTCTATCATTGTAATTCAAATTGCAATCAGTTGGGAAAAAATCAACGAACGTACAGCCTTATCCATTGGAAACACACTTTCAATTATCGACCATTTAGCACTTCAAAACAAAACAGAGCCGATTTCAGTTGATGTTAACATGCTTTTTGGGACCCATTACGGCATTGAATATCTGCTCAAACAGACACCGTTTCCTCATTCCAATAAGCGGATTCATCTCTACTATCCCGACCCGCCCCCGGGGGCTTATACCGAAATTAATGGGATGTACCTTGTAACGACTTTTCTTTAACATTCTGCAAAGCCCACAGTTTCGTATACACAATTACTTTGTCCACAATTTGAAAGTATCCCTCAAAAAAGCCTTCTCTTCCGTATCGCCATACTTGTTTTTGTCCAAACTGAATCCATGCCTCAGACAGCGCTATCCGTAAAATTCGCCACCATGCTACTGGAGGATGATTAGCACGTAATCGTAATTCCGCTTCAATCTCCGACCACTCATTCGTTTTTGCTAACATATCAGTTATATTTCGATGGGTATTGTGTTTTAGATAACCTGTAAGCAATTTTGTCTCACGCGCCGTTGTTATCGCTGATTCGTGCACCTTTCCTTTCCAACCCCTCAACACCGTTTTGGCAAATAACCGTTCAACTGTATCGTTGTACATTTGTTTGCCCAAAAAAAAGTTATGTCGGGTGACGGCGTAGGTTCCAATAATATTTTCACCCACCACAGACTTGATCGATTCGCCTAATTCATCATTTACAACTTCATCGGCATCTAAATAAAACACCCAAGCAGTCTGTACGTTTTTGAGTACCTTAGTCCGTTTTTGGGCAAAACTCCCACTCAGCGTAAGAATTCGTGCCGAATGTTTTAAAGCGATATCTACGGTTGAATCAATAGACTCATCATCAATCACAATTATTTCCTTAGCAAAATCCACAGAAACTAAGGCAGGTTCAATCGTCTCTTCCGCATTTCGAGCCAACATGACCACTGTAAGGTCAACTGCCTTAGTGTACTTTTTTTTTGCCATACCTACCCAGTATTACATCCCGATAAGCTTGTCCAACAGCCTTAGAAGATGCCCGCTTACTCGCACCCTCTCGCCACAGTGCCAACCTAGTTTTTATTCGTGCATATTTTTTGGCAATTAGTAATCTCGATTTAGTTTGGTAATACTGTTGTATTTCCGACCCAGAACCACCGGTTGACCCTGCATTCACATGCCAAATTATTGACCTTGGCTCACAGCCAATTTTATAACCTGCTTTCTTTGCACGTACCGACCAATCCACGTCTTCCATGTACAAAAAAAATTTCTCATCAAGTAACCCAATTTTTTCAATCACATCGGCCCTTATCGCCAAGCAGCACCCCGTTGCGAAATCAGTTTCTGTAAAATTAGAAAATTGGCCATGGTCTACTTCATTCACACCCCAATGCCATGCCAGCACGTTATCCATATCCAACACACCACCGGCATACCAAACTACTTTTCCTCGTTCACTATCCTTGTAACTTTCGTAGTGGTACTCCCTACCCTTAGCAAAATATATCAGCGGAGATACCATCCCTACCTGTGGTTCATCTAGCCGCCTAAGTAACGGTTTTAAGAAATTGGCATCTACAACTGTGTCGTTGTTAAGCAATACTATGGTCGAACATCCCTGCTCTATCAATCTTTTGATGCCCAAATTATTAGCAGCAGAAAATCCTCGATTATCCGATGCGAATACTTCAACCTTTAGTGGATGTTTTTTTAAAAGCTCCTCCTCATCTTCCGATTCCACATTCACCACCGCCACTGTAGATTTCTCTTCAATCTTTTTCAGCGAATCCAAACACAGAAGGGTATCTCTAATCCCTTGGTAATTAACTACGACTATTCCGATTTTTTCGCGCATGACAATATTGTAACGCACCCATAAACCCTACGAGTAGTGAAGCACCGCTAACCAATAGTCCAAAATGGAATAGCCATGGTTCATAGCGTAACTGAACAGTATAAAGCCCTTCAGGCACGTTCATAACTCGCATGCCCTCGAAATCCTTAAGTTCCAAAGTCTGATTATTCGTGTAAGCCCTCCAACCTGATTCATATCTATCTGCCATGACAAGCGTCCCAGGCCTTTGTGCCTCAACCTGCAAAACTACCTCATTTGGGTTCTCAGCCGCTAGCGCTAGTTCCCCTTCGCCTTCAAGCCAGCGCACCCGAGGCAGCGCGTTCGGTCGTTCGTATATTCTTATTTCATCAGCCTCTGCTACGGGTTCTAAGCCATCCAAGGACTCTTTTATTTCAAACCACTCATCTACTATGTAATAATTCACCGCCCACTCATCCAGCAAAGAGTTATCTAAGTTGAGTGTAGGTAAAAAATTTATTCGAGTCTCCTCATTAATTTCAAAACGCGAGGCATAATCGTATGGTAAAAGTGTTGTATAGCCGTGTACCATCGGCCAACCCATCACCATATTCCAATCAGGGGTGCCGCCATTTCTCAATCGTCGCAAAACCTCTCTGTCTTGCTTCTCCGCTAGTGTGATAAATGAATCAGAAAATGGTTTTTGAATTACTTGCGCTTCCCAGTACATGCCAAAATCGGTATACGGTTGATTAAAATTTCGAGTCAACATTCGATAATTAGGACTAATAAAGGACTGGATCATTTGAGCAACCTCTGACTGGGAAATTTCTGCTCTAGAATACACACTCGCATTCGTATACATCAACATTCCCTGTGTATTAGCCACCATATCTGCAAAAAGCACCACTAAAGCAGCCGCAAGTCTTTTTTTATAAAAGCACCACAATAACAATAAAAACAAAACGCCATTAATCAGCACATTAACCGCGATCATCCGCAGAATAAGTACATCTCGCTCCAAAGTATGGAATGCACTGGCACCCAGTCTGCCTGCCAGTAATTGGTCTAACAAATTCCATGCACTCTCTGGCATAACCGTCCACACTACCAACACTCCAATACTTGATAGCACCAGCGTAAACCCAATCCTTTTCCAAAAGGGCTTTTTAAGCAATCGGAACCACTCATTACTCGAGCGGGCTAATAGCAATATGATGCACAAGGTTGTTAGGATTAATGTCAAGCTTGGGTATCGGCTCACTCGCAAAATTGGCACCAAGGCTTGAATCAAACCATACCCGGGTAAATTATTTCCAAACGCCAACACAAAAGTCACCAAAACACTGACCCATAAAAACCTATCAATTCGAGTCTGCCACTGTTTTCTTGCAATAAGTGTCAATAATCCAACAAATCCGACAATACCAAAATACATAAACACATTCGGTTGACCACTCCAGGCTGCTCCCCAACGCACGCCCCAGGCAGGCATATCAAAAAAATAGGGAAGTGCCAGCTTTATCATCATGGCCGGATTTAGTGAGCCAAGTTGTGCCTGTTCCACGCTTTGACTCATTCTGGTTGAGGCGAGCAGTGTTTCTGTAAACGGCAGCCACACAAACGCACTTAGTCCCAACGTCAGTAGTAATGTGAAAAGCCATAGACCGCTTATTCTTTGTATACTCAACTTAGGTCTGAGCACTACTACGGATAGGAAAATCGAAAAAAACACCGACAATACCACATGCTGGGGATACCCTGCAATCACTTGACCGGTAATCAACCCACTCGAAACCAAAATCCCTGTACTAACCCACTTACTGCTTAAAGGAGCCCAGGCAATCCACGGAAAAAAAACTATCGACTGCAATGTGGCCAAATTATTAATACTCCCAGTCACTACCGTCGAAAACGTCCACAATATCGCCGCCGCAAAACTACCCCACGTATCAGACCCTAAACGTCTAGCCAAAAGATACATACCAACCCAAGTCCACCATAAGCTAAAGATTACACTTAAGTTAAGTGCATCAGCCGCTTCAAACAACACAAACAGCAGTGTGGTTGGATAAAACAAACTTTGAGAAATATCGCCCACCCAAGAAATTCCACTCAAAATGAACGGATTCCACAAAGGCACAATCCCTTGCCTAAGCCACTGAGCGCTAAATATTTTTCCTGGCACTAATAAGGAATAATTATCGCCGTAAAATAAAGTCTGCCCCCAAAAAAACGGCAAAAAACGCAACGAAATCAACATCAACCCCAAAACTAAAATTGACAGAACTTCAGTTTTGGTAATCCTCAAATCGTTTTGTTTCATCCTTTTTTGTAAGCCACACCCACCGTGTTAAAGCCAAGGGCAAAATGCCGAACTTTAACATTAACATAACCAGATTTAGCCAGCATTTTTTCTAATCGCACAAGTGTAAAGTAATTTTCATGCTGGTCAATCATTTCTTTGCGCACAAACCCCAAATTACCCAGCAGGGGGAGGATATATTTAAGTCTTGGTGAGGGTACGGTAAACAAAAACACCCCACCAGGTTTTAATATTCTATATATTTCTGTCACGATTTCTGCTGGGTATTTAACGTGCTCTAAAACCGCCAGCATAGTGACACTATCGGCAAATCCAGATGGCAAGTTAATCTTTTTCTGTAAATCTTGATGTAAAATCTGCAATTTTCGCAGCTGCTTATCTTTCACCACGATATCAAGTCCAACCCCTTTTTCTATATACGGCTCGAGTTTTTTCAAGAGAACCGGAGGATCATCACAGCCAACATCTACGTGCACCCCTTTTTTTGGTAACCTTGGCCACACAGCTTGAATTCGCCACTTTTGCAAAATTGGTTCAATACTCCATGCAGTTTTCATGTAAATCGTACCTTGAATATAGTCAGTAATGCCCAAATTCCATCTGGCCAAGAAATCTTTTTCCCTTCCTCATAAGTTCTTCCCGCATAACTAATCGGTACTTCGTATATTTTTTCGCCTCTCTTTAACAATTTACACGTAATTTCAGGCTCAATTCTAAAGTCATTTTCCTTTAAGTTTAAATCATTCATTATGCTTCGGGGCATGAGTTTGTAACATGTTTCCATATCAGTTAATGTGGAATTGAATAAAATATTGACCACCCAATTCAGGAACCTATTACCCAGAAAATGCCAATAAAACATTTGGGTATGTGGACCTAAAAAACGTGAACCGTAGACCACTGTAGCTTTTTCTTCCAGCACCGGTTGCAACAGGGTCGGAATATCACGCGGATCATATTCTAAGTCCGCATCCTGAATGAGGATATACTTACCCCGTGCTGCCGCTAAGCCTGTTTGAATTGCAGCTCCTTTCCCTTTATTGCGGTTGTGCCTAATTAATGAAATCCTTTTTGATTGCATTTTTTTAACAAGCGAAAAGCTTGAGTCTTTGGAATTATCATCTACTACGATCAACTCTGTCACATTAGGAACAGCTAAAACGGCTTCAACAATTCTCGTCAGGGTAGACGCTTCATTATAAACCGGCATGATGACCGACAGGGTGTCTTCCATATTTTTTATGAGTGTGACTTTGAACGTTTAATGCCTACCTCAGCCAAAAGTATAAGCCATAAAACCATAATAAGCACGCTGCGTATCCAACCAATAAATAAGTGAATGGAAAAAATTCCTACCGGCAAATTTGGCACCTTTGTCATCGATATAAATAGCATGACAAATGAGAATATAAACGATAAATATCGTTTCCATTCTGATCTAAAAGGATAAACTGCTAGGAGTGGAATATGCCATAACAAAAAAGGCGTTGATAAAACTTTAGCCAGGAACATGAAAGCGAACACATAAAGTAATGTAAACCCAATTCGTAACTTACTTTTTTCTATCTCATCACTAAACCACGCTCTATTAATCATCCAAAGTCCCAGTGATCCCATAACCGCTATCAAGAGGACATCAAAAATCTGCTTCACATTGGTACTTACAGGCCCGGTTATATCGTAATTCTTAAAAACTTCTTTATATTCTTCAGTTTTCGTTACTGCGTTTATCGTCGCGGCAATTTGGGCCGGCACGCTCTCTACCTGTAATCCACGCTGTGAGTGGTACACAAGCGATACTCGCAAAGAGGATCGGTAGTAAACCAGTGCCCACCCCCACACTATAAGAAGGGTTAGGGTCCCCGATATTAATACACGCTTCCACTGCTTTCTTTCCAATACTGCATAAATAAGTCCCAAAGGCGCATTCACGTATTTCAAGGCTGTGGCCGCAAAATAGCCCAACCAGCCTAAAAATGATCCTTTCCAACCAGACCATACTGTCATTCCAACGGCCGAAATCAAAAGCAAGATCCATTGAGTCATAGATAAAGTGGTGAGCTTTAGCTGTGGCAATGCTGTAGTAAAGTAAGCAGATGGTTATGACTGAGTCTTTGATTTTCTGCTTTCTTAAAGTCAAATATACCAACAAAAAAATACTTACATCTACTGCCGTTAAGATTCCTTTATATGCCGGTAAATAACGGATATGCCAATTAAAATTATTTGTTGCCGTATCGATCAGATGAGGAATATAAAAAAGTGGGATAGTTAAAGGGGGATACTCATACCATTGTTCCAGATAGGGTTTTACTCCGCTCGCCCACAAATGGGCATACGGCATATAGCTATAAATAATTTCCGTAAATTGCGGTGGGGGAGTCAGCCAAATATATACACGAGTAAGCAAGAAAAATAAAAAGATGATTAGTATTTTCAAATCAATTTTTATGTTTCTGTTTGCAGCCATGTTTCGCTCAACCATACTAAGCCCTCTAACAGCTCCATTTCTTCACCAGTATAATCAAAAAAACCCACAACTTCTTTCATCTCATCAATTTCCCCCACATACACCACCCTTTTGTCCCCATTGTTAAATGTATCGATTATCAGATTATCAGTATGTATAGACGCCTTGATACCGGTAATATTTTCTAGATAGCTTTTTGTTTGATCCTTGTGGATTACCGATTCAGTCGCTCTAATTCGGTCAGTTTCATACGAAAATAGTGTTGTTTTACCATCTGGCAGCGCATATATTTTATAGGTGGTAGCAAAGGTAACAGCCCTTTCATTTAAAGACCAAGCACCTTCATCGACTTGTTCTCGCAACCTCCACCACTGCTGGATATTAAACGTTTCCTTATTTATCTCAACCTCTGCCAAATATTGCCTAAGCGTCCCCATGCCTCGGTCTAATACTAATCTTTGACCGAATGGGGATAAAAGTAAAAAAATCCCCAACAGTAATCCACCAAAGCCTAGATATAATAGAAATATGAAATTGTTCTTCGGTTTTTTTGCTTCTTTTATTTTAGGCATACTACTTTGTTTGGATTTGCTCACCCACTCAGGCCTACCTATTACCTACGACGCACCAGTCCACATCGCTACTATAGCCCAATTTTACTCTGTTTTACAAAAGCATGAATTTCCTGTCCGTTGGACGAATGATTTTGCTAATTATGGTTTACCACTTCCCTTATTCGCGCATCAATTACCGGCATACGCAGGCGCATTCCTCACCTTCTTTACACATAATCCCATTACCAGCTACACCATCTTAATTGTGTTAAGTATTATTTTTGGTAATTTCTTTCTCTATGTTTGGCTTAACTATAATTTCTCATGGCCAAATGCCTTGGTCGGTACTGGTCTATATACTTTTACAGCCTACCGCATTCAAAATGTGTATCTTAGGGGGGCTCTACCCGAAATATTCGCTAGTGCTTTTATCATTACCAGTTTTTACACTCTTCAACGATGGATTAATACCCCAACTACCAGGTGGTGGGTATTGTCGACTGTGAGCCTTGCGCTGTTGGCTTTAAGCCATCCCATGCTCCTCTTAATCAGTCTTCCTACCTTATTCATTTTTTATTCAATTATCAGTTATGCCAAATATGGCAAAATTTTATGGATTAATACCACCGCCACATTCACTATCTTCATCTTCGGTGTGGGAATTGCCGCCTATTATCTTTTACCCTTGGTTTTTGAAATCAAATACTTTCACCAAAGTCAGCTTACCCATAATCTGGTCACGGATTCATTTTTAACGCTTCAATCGTACACTCAAGAAATATGGCCATATTTTCTTAAACCTTTTCACCCCGGTCCGAGGGGTTTATGGATCGGTTTTGGCTTGTTTGAAACCTTAATTATTTTTTTCGGAATAATTTCATTAATCCTTTCTAAAAACTCCAAATTAATAAAAAAAAGTATCATGCTCTTAACAACCTCAGTCATACTTATTTTACTGACTACCCGATCTTCCCAAGCAATTTATGATTTTTTTCAGCCACTGCAGCAAATTCAATTCCCCTACCGCTTTCTTACCCTTCTCATATTAGTCCCACCAATCATTCTGGCTATGGTATTTAGTCGGTGGCGTAGATTCAGACCGGCAATTATAGTCATCCTCATATTTTTCACCATTTATAGATTAAATCAGTCATATGGGAAAAATTATGTCGATCTTTCACCTCATCTTATTACCCAAACACCGTACAACCTGCACACGGTCAATCTAAACCCAATCTGGTCAGACCGGTCAGAAAATTACCCCCCCAGGAAATCTCAGCTTGAGAATATTGATGGTCAAGCTCGCATAGTCAACCAATCAGTCTCCAATAGCCACCGTTTTTACGCAATCGAATCTACTACTCCCTCAAGATTTGTTGACTACACCTTCTATTTCCCCGGATGGAAAATCTATGTAAACGGTTCACCCGTTCCTATTGAATTCCAAGATGTTAACTACAAGGGCTTAATTACTTTCACTCTTCCTCAAGGTAAAGCGAATGTTCTTGTCAAATACGAAAACACTAAAATACGCAATGTATCAAACATTATTACTCTACTATCCCTAACCACTGTCATTCTAATCGGTGGAGGTCATTTTTCCCGATATTCTCTTCAACACCTCCGCCTTTGGCTCCACTTCAAACGGTAGTTCACCATAGTTCTGCCATTGCTCCTCAGTTGCTTCAAGCAGTACGTCATTCCGAACGTATGTTTCCGGAAATCTCAACAATATTTGGTAATGCGCATCCACCACCGGCTTCATTCGT
>CAYXRB010000008.1:13303-22061 GCA_964467565.1 uncultured Pseudomonadales bacterium
ACAAATAACGGTAAGCTTTTCTCCAGAGTTTGATCGAACTCAGCCCGGTTTCTTGGGGGATAGTATTGCCATTCATAGTGGGTCACTTGCCGTGTTGCAGGCACCGTGTCGGTCATCCAATAAATCAACACTTCCATCGGAAAAACCATCAATGTGTCATTCTCTTTGGCAAAAACATTAATAACCTGGCTCGATCGTTCCAAAGGGGTAAACTGAACATAATGCTCAGTTTGCGGGTCCTTTCTTTCTATAATCGGTGAATCTCGTCTAAAAAGCAGTGACATGCTGATAACTGTTATAAATGCAATAAATACCATAAGCCATTTCCTGGAAATGTATTCCTTCCAAGAATCAACTAACCAAGTTGCCCCCACCAATCCCACCAACCACCATTGTGTTAAATGAAAGGCCTCATAGAAATACACATCAGGGTGGAACACCCGCATATTGGTTAATCCCCATACCAGTGCTGCTGCTCCCCACACTCCGAAAATCTTCCACCTTTTCTTGATTACCAACACGAAGCCGCTAACGAACCAAACAACCGCTGTTAGTTTTAACCATAAGCCCAATAAGTTGTTTGGAAATGACACCGACCAAAAGCCGTACAAAAACATTTTGACATAGTCTACGAGGCCACTTGTTTCTTTTAAATGTGGTAAGGCATACATCCAATTATTTACAATCGTTTCGTGCCAATAATCTGCCGGTCTCACAAAAATAAACACCCCTACAATTACCATTAACCCACCCAGAATAAGCCTTGATAGTTTTTGTTTGTTTCTCCACGAGTGCCTTAAAAACAGAGTACCCATTAAAAGTACCGGTACTACTAATGGCAACAGTAAAAATACACACAGTGCCAAGCTAAGGCCAACCACAAACCATAAAATTCTTTTTTTGGGCTCAACCAATAACCGCAAAAAGCTCAAAAACGCAAATGCTAAGGGGTATGCGGCAAATGACTCTGCAAGAAAATGATTACCAAGCATAAAAAATTTTGTTACTTCAAATATTAAAAGTGCTGGTAAAAATGCCATGCCAAACGCATACACTACTAATACAGCCCAAATCGTATTCCAAGCCCACTGTGCCTCCCGATGACGCTTTAGCAGCATTAACGTGTTGGGTGGGTTCGCCGTTTTTTGGACTAAGCTAGATAAAATATAGGTAACAGGTTGATGATTGGTCGAGATATCAGTAAACAAAGTATAGCCCTTGTTCATCAAATACCCATTCACCATGTACTCGTCTTCGTCCACAAACCTGAATGAAGTAAAATATGATTGAGTAATTGGAAAAATGACCACCAGCATCATCACCACACTTAAAATTATTCGTAGCCATGACCCTTTATTTGATCTATATTGTAATTTCATAATTTAGTGTAAATTACTGGGTAAGACTATTTTCTCTGGGTTAATACAGGTTCCATCCGCGCACTTTAATGCAGGGTACAATCGGACTGCCTGGATATTTCCAATCATACTCAGCAGAAAAACCAATAGCATTATTAATTTTTTTGCTAAATATATTTCCTTTCTTTTATCATTTACAATATAAACTCCAACAACACTTATTAGGAGCAGCGTACCCAAGCGCAAGTAAATCGAAGGAATAGTATAACCGGCCAAACTCCAACCGGTTAGTCCAAACAGCAAAATTAAAAGTGTAATATATGCGTTTCTTGTTTCCCACCAGAAAGCAAGGAACCTACCTAGCGCTATAGCCATAAACGGTAAAGCCACGTTCTTATACCAGGGAGAGGTATTTTCAATTCCCGACATTAAAAAAACAATTAACCACCAGGAAAAGATAAAACTACTAATAAATTTCGACCTTTTATCATTTCTCTTGGTAATTAACCACACGGATGCAAATAAACTTAATATCCACCATCCGTCATCAATAACACCTTGCACCTCAGGTTTCATCACCAGATACGTCCAACTCCCCACATGCATACCCCTGCCACTTTGTTTGGATAAAGTGCGCAAAAATGTCTCTCCGCCAGACCAAAGTCCGTAAGCCGTATACAATAATAATGAAATGGTAAGTATGGTTATAGCCTGTTTTATTGGCACTTTTTGTCCTTGTTTATAAAGCCAATAACCAACCCACAACGCTACCATTACTCCGCTAAATTTAATTAATATGCACGCACTCGAAACTAAACCCAGTAACCATCCCTGCCATTTTCCCCTATTGTTCCATAGCACCAGCGCTCCAAATAATGCAAAAGGAATCATGATATTTTCCAAATAACTTTGTCTTGAAGAAAAAACTGCCAAAGGCCACACTGTAAAAACTGACAAGCTAAAGTATGCAACTTTTTGGTCCCATAAGCGTAATGCCAACCAATAGACTAAAACTAAACTAGTCACTGATGCTAAAAGTGCAGACGATCTCACCAAGATATGAGGAATTTGACCAAACTCAGTGTAACCCACTAATCTTGCAGGGAGTGCAATAAGAATAGTTCCCAATAATGGCGCATCAAACCAAGGATCACTTAATCGATACCCGAAACGCTCATGAGGAACATGGTTGTTAACTTGGGACCTCCACACTAAAGCATTAGTATTGCTCTCAAAAATTGTTAGCGAAGTAGGATGTTTAAGATCATCCAAGACACTATTTCCCGCCCAAACATAAAACAGTCCATCGTCATTTTGATATATCGGAAACTCATCAGCTTTGTAAAGTCGCAAATAAGTACCCAATAAAATTAATAGCCAAAAGGCATATTTGTTAAAGCTAAGTCTAATAGTCCTAAATATAAACATACCGTACAATTGTTATATGAAGCTTGATAAATCCATTCTAATCCATTTAGCCGCTTTTGCATTAATCGTCTTTTTCTTTTTATCCTCCATACTAACCCAATTAGTCTACGCAGGCCCAACCGTGCCCTTTCCCAAAAGCTGGTGGTTAACTCCTGCTAATTGGTTAAAATTTGCCTATATTCAGAAAGTAAATGATCAAAAAGTCTGTGAGGAGTTAAGAGTTCTTAAACCACTGAACTTATCAAAAACACCCGTATCAATATTTGATAACCCCGAGGTTACACTACAAGTAAATTGTGATCACGGATGCAATTTCACCTTTACTGATAATCTTTCAGATAAAACATTTGAGGTTCCGGCTCCAAGTGCTAATAATCCGGCAGGAATTCCAGACTTGGGGTGGGTCGTATACGATCATAGGAAAAAAATTGTGATTTACTCGACAGGTGAGGCAGATCCCTCCACTAGATTAGTTGCAGATTTTAATGGCAAGTTATTACAGGTAATTGACGAAGCACCAGGCGAAAATCGACAATTAAATTTTTTAAATTACCTTCCAGAATCTGGATATTTAGCCTATTACGATCCTCTAAACCTAAACCACTGGTTTTATAAAGTCGATGGCATAGATTTGATCCGCGCTAATTGTAATATCAATTAAGAAGAGTGTTTCTTAACCTTACCTAAAAGCCATTGTGTTTCTCTAATCACTTTTTGTCGATCAATAATCCATACAAAACCAAGGTAGATACTCATTCCCAGCAAAATACCTATTCCTAACCACCCCAATGACCTACTCCACCAGTTCCGTCCAGTAAAAAGGAAAATACCCATCAGTATACTCGATATCGTTGCTGTTTGAATATTCCTCATAAAACCAAAGTCAACATTTCTTTTAAGCTCGACTATAGCATACAAACTAAAACCAGCACTTATCACCGCTGTTAAAGCAACGCCGGTGTAGTTCATATACCGTAATGCCAATGGTGTTGTTAACCAAGTCACCAAAACCATCACTAACATTAATTTTAAGGTAAAACTAATTTTTCCTGTTGCATTAAGTACCGATATCGCAGGATTTGCTAAAGCAGCGAAGGCAATGTTTAAACTAAACAAACCCAATGGGAGTAACGCATCATTCCATTGCTCAAGTCTGGGAATTAGCCCCAGTAATGGATAAGCCATTTGCCACATTCCCATCAGTATTGGGAACACTAATAAGCTTATGTAAAACCAAGCTTTTTCTAAACCGCGTCCAATTCGAACGGGTTCGTCTTGAATTCGCGCCATAGTTGGAAAAGTAACAGACACCACCGAATTAACAGCAAATTGGTAGGGGAACATCGACCATCTCTTTGCCCATCCCAATAAACCCATTTCATGAACACCTAAAAATTTTGCCACCACAACCACATACAAATCATCTTTTAATCGAGCCAGCAAATCGTTAGCCTGAAATTTAATGCCATACGGCAATAATTCCGAAAGTGTCTTTAATGATATATGCCACCCAACCGGCCAACGTTGAATCAGGTAAATGGTAAACAAGCCGGCAATACTTCGCGCAATTACGGCCAAAGTAAAACTAAATATTCCAAAACCCTTAACAGCCATAACCACAGCTAAACCATAAAAAATAATCTGCTCTACCATTTGAGGGATCACCAGTCTGCCAAAATCTAATTTTCTTTCAAGCAGTATAGATGGAACGGTTTTAAGCGCCGCTAATATAAACGAAAAACTCAAAGCCCAAAGCAAATACAACCCTTGTTGATTCAACCCCCATACAACCCATAAAGGTCTTAAAACAATGCTTATCAGAAATATGAGTAAAGATAAGACAAGCTGCACACTAAACACCGCTCGTAGCTGGTTAACCGAAGGCTCTGCCTTTTGTTGTATCAGACTTGCCGCCAGACCAATATCAGAAAAAAAGGTAAAAATTCCGATTACCGACAACACTACATAGTAGACCCCAAATTCAGACGGAGTCAAATAATATGAAAGTAAGCCGGTTGCCACCACTGCAATTACGTACAAAAATAAAGTTCTGAGGGTATAACTCATTACCCCTAAAACAGATTTTCTGCCGATGACTTCATCAACTTTTTGTGTCATGCGCGCTCAGGTTTTTTCCAATTAAATAAATACATCCCGCCAAGCTTGTGAGGGTTAAAGTATTAGCTAATTTACGCAGTGGGGTTTCCATAAACGCGCCACTCACCACCACTCCATCACGGTACTGACTAAGATCAACCAGAAGTGTTCCGTCAATCGGGTCGATTTCCGGCTCAGCCCGTTTTCCATCAATATACACAACCCACCCGGGAAAATAGGCAATATTAATTTTAAGCCTATAGTCATTTAACTGGTCCAAACGTAATATAAATTCATGGGTCCTGTCCAATTCTGGACTAATTTTTTCACCGGTAGTTGCCCACTCGAATCGTGCTGCTGGGGGGGATGATAACGGTACGGCAGTACCATATTTGGGCATAAAATCTGGAATAATACTACTCATATGACTTTGAATTTTTAATTCGTCACTATAGTAAAGGTCCGAAGGATTTGATAAAAAATTTAATGGTCGAAAAAATCTAGTATAGTGACCAAGAATTCCAATTAGGCTAACTACCACGACCACCGTAACGGGTCCCTTCCCCGCTAATACTTTGTATCTGGAAATAAAACCCGATAATACCGCCAATAAAGGGACCACCAGTACTAAAAAACGCCACGGGAATTGAATATAGGCTAATAATGCTAATCTATCCCATAAAGGCTGTGACTTAAGCGTCCCCAACCATAACGCTACCGCGATACTCACACTAACTATACCTACAAATAGTCCGTAATTTCTCCGCAACTTTTTATCAATCATTACTATCAGAGCTCCCAATAAGGCTAAGGCTAAAAGTAATAATCCCACATAAAAAGAAATCTCGTCATCTGGTCCCAATATCGAAGCCCCGTAGTCGAAATAACTATCCAGGTATTGTCGCCAGTACAGAAAATGGTAACGGTAATTGCTAAAACCTTGGGTTAAATCATCGACTCGGGTAAAGCCCTTTTCAAACCATGCCGGTAGAATGTAGTATGCGCTAAGCAACATGGCTAATAGGAAAGGTCCAACAATCCCGAGCACTTTTTTAAATAAAGGCTCTTTTGTAACAATTACAAGCCCAAAAATAATCAAAAAGAGAAAGGGAAAGCTAATAATCGCGGTTAAGTTATGTGCCAGCGGAATCAACGCCAAAGATATTCCTAACCATACTAACCGTCGAGCATTCATTTTTTCGGCATAGAGCAAGGCCGCATACAAAACGATTCCGATTAAGGTCATTGCCCACATCTCCCCAAATGCTCCTCTAACATACGCATCTACAGCCCTATAGGGAGCGTAAGTAAAAACTAAGCCGCTTAATAATCCTCCCCAACTAGACCCGCCTAAACGTCTGCCAATAGCAAAAAATATTGCATAGCCGCTTATGAAAGCACTGATTACCATTAGTTTAATTGCCTCAAGATACCCAAATCCTATAATCTTAAATATTTCTGCAAAATAGTAGGCTAAAGGGCCATAAAAAATAAATTGAGGCAGACCATATCCGAAGCCTAAATTTTTTGACCATAAAGGAGGGAAGTGACCTTCTGTGAGTGCTCTGTCTAATTCACTCAAGCGTGTGACGTGGGTAAAATCGTGCAAATGAAAAAAACCTTTTTGGGTATATGGCAAAATGCTTGGCACTAAGCAAATCAAGCCGATAATAAAAAGCACCTGAACCTGTGGTAGTTTCATATGCACTTTAATAAAAGTAGTGGGGGACCATCTAAAGGCCGTTCTGTTTTAAGTACAGTCTGACACTCACCACTATAATCAAAACTGATTCGATGTTCATTTGCCAGGATGTACCCAGTTTTACCGTCTACGGTTTTCTCTCGTAAAGAATGGGGTATGCCACTTATGGGCTGACCGACCCCATAAATTTCTACGGTTTTAAGCACGTCAGTACCGTCAAGGTACACAAATAGCCCATCGGGGAGTGTGCCAAAAAATCCCTCACTTGCTACCACTACCTTCTCATGGTCACTAATAGCTTGCAGGTAATCTACCACTTCTTTCACACCATGCCCCGATGACCAAGAGGTTAAGTATTGGACTTCATCCTCTTTTGCCAGTGGAATTCGTGCCGGGTCCACTAGTGCCGGCGCCATAAACAGTAGGCCTTGAACTCCAATCAATAGCCCCACACTTGGCAGTAATCGGCCCCATCCATTATTTTTTAATTCCTCCGCCGCGAGAGCCGCTGCGGGAATAATAAACACCAGCGAGGGTAAAAAATATCGTGAATACACAATTCTCCCGGCCAAAACAAATGGCAATAACAGCAAAATACCCAACAATAGAAAAATCATACTTCTTAACACGTTTTTCCCATCCTGTTTTTTAATCAGATACGAAGCCAAAATAGGTAATCCCAGGGTGCCCAGACCAAAATATCGGACTAACCAATCTGCATAGCGGGGTAGTTTACCCAAAATGCTAACAAATTCTCCCCCTAAAAGCTCACTCATAGAGTATCTAAAATCATTTCCGCGTTGGAATAGAAAAGGAAACCATTCCGAGAATCTGGTAATCGAAAATAGTCCAAAACCTACTACCAACAGCGTCGCTAACTTAAACCAAATCGACAGAGTTAATTTTTTTGCAGAAATAAATCCCCATAGAAAAGGGAGTAGTACAATTACCGGTATTAAAAATAATCCGGGCAATTTTGTTAACAACACCAATCCCCACAACATTCCACTAGCGAGAGCCCACCACCACGAATTTGTCTTTAAAGTTGTCAATAAGCTCACAATAAAAATTGCAATTAATGAAACGAATAAACCATCTATTAAGGCCATCCGGTCATGAAAAATGGTTGCAGGTATAATTAAGTAAAGCCCTACACTGGTCCACTGAGCTAACTTCCCCCCCCCGGCAATCTTAGTTATTTCTTTTATGGCCCACATCGTCAACATACCAACCACCACCGATGTGAAGCGCCCTGACCATAAGGGATCTATCAAACCGCTATGTACCAGTAACCACATAAACAATGGAGTCTTACCATCATAGAGAGGCAAAAAAGCTAAACTCCCGTCTCTAGACATTTGTTGTGACCACCTAATGTAGATTGCTTCATCGGCAAAAATTGGCAATAGTGTTAAGTTTGCTAATCGGGTGGCCAAATAAAAAACAACACTCAACCCCATTAACCAAGAAGTTTTCGTCATACCATTCATTTTAAAGCCAACCCAAGCTATTACCAAACATCTTTCTTTAGATTTTTCGCTCAGTTTTAATGCCGGAATATCCATTAAACCTTGTACGTCTTAATGACCATACCAGCATAAATACCATTGGGGCAAAGCGGCTCCAATCTCTTATACGGTCTAAGCTTACCGGGCCTAATAATGGTTGAGTCGATACTTTAATCCAGGGTGTTGTGTCCAAAACCAGCATTACTATTGCCAGCAACCAAAGCCAATAAGGTGGCCTTTTATTCAATACTCCCAAAAGCGTCAAAAGTGGCACATACCATATATGAAATGGACTGGAAAATATTTTGCCAGACAGAAACAATACCATGAAGTAACTCAGCGTACTTACCAATACAAACGTTACCTTTTTGCGGTTAAAACCTACATAGGTATTACCTCTCTGCCATGATTTCCAGGTTAGCCATAATACTATTAAACCCATAAGTATAGGGAATGTGAATTTGACCCCTGTTTCTACCAGGCTCGACCATGGTCCAACCCAAGGAAAATGGGGGGCAATGGATGAAAGTTCCTCGGTACCGGTAAAATCATTTACTGTCCTAATAATTGTTGTTCCCAGTGCACCGTATTTAAGCGGTCGTTCTGCATGAAAAACAAACATCACCGCTAAAGAGCTACGGTAGAGAATTAACGGTAACCATCCC
>CAYXRB010000008.1:22071-54653 GCA_964467565.1 uncultured Pseudomonadales bacterium
AGCTAATCCGCAAGCAATTATTTCCGACTTTAGATTTTTCTTATGTAAAGCCAATAATGGTAGTAACAAAGGGGCAGTCATATATTTAATACCCACCGACAACCAAAAACCCAACCACTGAATATATGCACCTAAAAATTGTCTGTTTGGTATTAGATGCCGAGCTAGAACACCACATATAAAAGCCAAAATAAAAACCAAGTCTAAACCTTCATACCAGTAATCTTTTGCCACCACTCCGCAACCTATATAAAACAAAAATGCCAGAACTGATCCAATATTAAACCGTGATTTTTTTAACGTATAGAATAGGAAAAAGCTAAAAGCCGTACTTTCAATTAAAAAAATGAGTAGGCGATAATTTAGATAATAATAACCCAAACCGGCCAAATCTAATTCTAATGGCAGAAGTAATAGGGGTATAGTAACCGGTGGGTATTCGTATAAATGTTCTCTGTACGGAGTTAAACCGTACTTCCACATATTGGCATACCGCTCGTAGTCCTGCTTAACGTCCGAATACCCACCACCTTCACCCTTTTCGGCCGAAATTCGATATGGTGGATTCAACAACACCGTCACCCTACTTAGTAAAAACAGGAGAAGTAACCCTCCCAATACCCACTTTTCATTTTTACGAATGTACATATTCTTTGTTCCCAACCCACCAAAACCATAAATGGGTTACTAAAAAACTGAGTACTGGTATAAAAATGATTAGCGTCCGCAATTGCAGCACCAAGGGGGAATATTCACCCAAATAAAGGAAGGGAATATATGATAGAAGAGCGGTAAGTCCGAGTAATATAACCATCAAGCGTAAAATCTGCTCCTTAATTAACGGTATAAGAGTAAGAGGCCATACTGCATACCATGGTAAGAAATATTTTCCTTGGGGTAAAAGTAGTGGTACTATCATGGCCAAAGTGGCCCATGCCCCCCAACTAACTCTTCTAATTACCGGTATACGATTTCTTAATAGATATAAAACCATCACTCCAACCAACGTTATGGTCGCGTACTTAATGCTGACGCTTCCAAAATAGAGCAATAAGCTCAAAAATACCCATCGCTTCTTACCCGTCTTTTTTGCATTCACACCGGCCACTATCGCTAGTGCAACCAACCCCATCATCACTATATCGTTATGAATCGAGCTGACGGTTTCAATTAAGATCAGTGGATGCAATGCCACAGCAATAATCCAAATTTGATTTGATTTAGTAACTTTTAGCCATGAATAGATGGTTACTAATAACCAACCAATAATAAAAAACCTAAAAACTACTATGGCCGTTTTAATTTGCTCACCCGCAATCACCGAGGGAATAAGTGAAATGATTGTCCAGCCGTATGCATAAGGTGCTGGAGTGTGAATATTATGCATGTAGGCTAGCCATGGGTCAGCCGCAAATTCTTGGGCCACTTGGACATGGGGACTGGCTTTATATTTCCACACCATTTTCGCATTGAAGGCATAATTAAAAATGTCGTGTGACAATGCTGGGTAAGAGAATAACAAAATTACCACCGCCACCAACCACCAACGCCATGCATGTATATATGTTTCACGCTTTTTATTCAAACGCAGCAATATGCCGGTATATCCAAGCGAAAGCAGACTAAGTATGACTACAAATAAACTGGTCGATAACCTTCGATTATTAAATCCTATTTCCCATGCCTTTTGTTGAAGTTGCCATAACCACTCCCGATTCGATAAAACCAGGTTTGGTTCAACTTGGGTGAAAGACCAAATCGTATACAAAATAACCCCAAGTAAAAAAATGGCATAAGGCCATTTATAAATGCTCATAGCGGCCGGTCAAATCTGCCCATCGTATCCTTATAACCTCAAGAAACATTCTCACCGAATCTTTAAGTGGGCTTACCCGTACCGTTTGCATGTGCTTCCATCGCACAGGCACCTCTGCTATCTTTAACCCCTTTTTTCTTGCTAAATAGAGTAACTCTACGTCGAACGCCCCGGTAAATGCATCTCTCTTCGCTCCGGTTGTCACAACCAAAAAGGGAAAAACTGCTTCGACCGCTTCTTTGGAAAAAAGTTTAAAACCGCACTGTGTATCTTTTAATCCCCTAACTGCAAAAAGTTGCACCACTACATTAAACACTCGTCCCATTAAGTGTCGGTAAACAGGTTCTTTCTCCCTGCTAGCTCCGGCAACTTCTCTCGATCCAATGCAAATATCAAACCCGTTTTCCCTATATTTTAAAAGCTTTTCAACGCTCTCAATTGGTGTCGATTGGTCCAAATCAGCGTAAAGCCGGTTCAATCCCTGCGCTTGAGTCATCCCTGCAATTACCGTCCCCGCTTTGCCTCGGTGCGGTTCAGATAACACTACGACGCCGTCTTTTGCTGCGGCAAAATCTTTTAGTTGCGGAAGCGTTTCGTCTGTCGACCCGTCATCTACCAGTACCAATTCCCAAGAGTAGTCTTGATTTTTTAGGTATGTGTAAACCACTTCAAGCACGCCCCTACCAATGTTTTCTTGTTCATTAAAAGCCGGAACGATGACGGATAAAAATAGATCTGACATATATAAATTATTGTACTCTACTATTCTGCTCAGCTTCGTCATGTTCTAAAACATACACGAGGACTGGGCCCGGAAGCTCAAATTGATTCTGAATCTTTCGCAAATTAGGTGTTTGGATTTCATACAATTGTGCTTCTAAAACATCATTTACCTGCAGCTCATCGATCACAATGAGCTGGTCCAAATTTTTATACGAATCAATATTTTGGGGTGGATGATCACTAACTTCTAAAAAATATCGATAATTCATACCTTTATAATCTCGATTAGATGCCAGCAATGCCAAGTTATATTTTGAATTTGGTTTAAGTTGTGCCAGTATGTTGTCGGTCACCATCCTATAGTAATTGGGAGGAGGGCTTCCCGGTTTAAAAGTCTGCCATTCTGGCGCAACAACCATTAGATAAAATAGTAATAGCAGTGGTAATAAAAGTACTCCCGGCCGTGTGTTAAAAAGCCGTGCTAGTACAAAACCCCACCAGAGTGAAGCTAAAGGAAGTGCTGCCAGTATGTAATGGATAAAAACCGAAGAAGTGTAAATCGCAGCTCCGGCTATAGTTGCTCCCAACATTAACCCGGTAATTGTCAGTGCAATTCTCTGCTTTCGATATTGGGTATGCTGTAGACTCAATAATCCAATTAAACCCAACACTAACCCTAAGTAGGCCAACCCTCTCTGCCACTCACCCTCGGGGATACTAAAAACTTCGGCCATTACCAGCATTAATCGACCATCCAGGTGCTTGATTGAACTAATGATTCTTGAACCCCCAGCCAATGGCGCCTGAGTGCCAGAAAAAAATTCAACAAATCCTCGTGCAATTAAGCCACCATGTCGAATATTAAATATAAATAAGGGGAGAAAGCTCACTATCAAAACTCCCATACCCATCGTCGAATAATTTAAAATTTTTCTCCGTTCCTCACGATGTGAAAAGAAAATATAGCCGATTACCGCAATTAACGGTAGTAAAAAAATCAAATTAAAATAGTGCAACTGCAGCAGCAGGGCAAAAGCCATAAATGCAGCCGTCAAAAACCGATATCGTTTTTCAGCCACGGCTTTAAATAAACAATAAAGCAACAACATACCTGCCACGGGTGATAAATTTGGGTTCCACGAGAAACGAGAATAATAGACGGCTTCGGGTGTTATGGCTAAGATTAACGTCCCTAATAAGGCTACATTTTTTCCTGCCATTTTTTTTGCCATAAAATAAAATGTCGGTAAAGAAAGACACATTACCAAAGCTATGCCATATGCTGGCCCAACCGGGTTGGGGTAAGTTAACCACAGCCAAGGGGCCATAAAGTAATAGTACAAAGGGCCTAGGTACATGTTCCCTACGCTGGTAACCGGACCCAACAAGGTGAAGTCAAAATCTTTTATAATTCGCTTCACTACAATTGCATCGCGTCCTTGGTCACCCTGGAACATCATCGTCTCTTCTAATCTGTATAGCCGCAAAAAAGACCCTAACAACACGACCAAAATTATTAATAACCCCTGTATAGTCGGCTTGAGGTGTTTCCCTCTTAATAAGGTCAGCATAGAAAGCTCAAATCCATTGTACTGTACTAAGTTTAAACCCGAGAAATACACTATAAAATTTAACTACGCTTACGCCAAATAAACCAGTTATAAGCGGCAAAATTCCAAAACATGCCCAAGAGTATACCCACAACCGCAAAGACAAAACCGGTATCTAAAGGAATTGGTATCAAGGGTAATTCCAGTGGTATCAAACCAATATATGTTTCACCAAAATATGCCAAAACTTGCTGTATAAGTATTGATCCGGCCGAACTTAAATTGAATAGTACAAATTTAAACGGAATTTCCGCCATTTGCAGTGCTCTGTCAGCAAACGTCCACAGGTTACTCCATATAAAATTCGATATCACTGCCATTTCCACCGAGAAAAAGTAGGCTATTTGGTAAGGAAAGAATTTCCTGAATAAATGCAAGCTAGTTAGTTGGACCATGGCTCCAAATATTCCCACCATTACAAAGCGAAATAACCTGGCCCGGTACATTTCGCCAGCCCTAACTCGTAGAATATAGTAGAGAGTGTTTTTAATATATTCTGTTCCAAGTTTGGATTTACCATGTGTTCGATCTTTAAACTTAAAAGGTACCTCAGAAATCCTATATCCTTTTCTCACCGCCTTATGTAAAAAACCTACCTGGAATGTGTATCCCATAAAGGTTGAAGCGTCGAGCATCGGCAAAATCGCCCGCACCACGTCAGCTCTAATAGCCCTATAACCTGTTGTCCAGTCATGAATATCGAATCGTGTTATCACGATCCGGATTACCAAATTACCCAAGACACTTAAAAATTTCCGATGAATTCCCCAATTCGTGGGAATTCCCCCGCCTTTAAGATATCGTGATCCTAGTACTAAATCATTGCCCTCTTCAATTTTTTTCAGCATCGGTTTAATTTTTGAAGGGTCGTGTGAGAGGTCGGCGTCAAACTGGAAGATTATATCTGCCTTAAGTTCATCCAGCGCATATTTCATCCCTTTGCGATAAGCATTCCCTAACCCTAACTTTTGCGTATTAATCAGTAAGTGTACAAATTCATATTTTTTCTTCAGTTTTTCAACTAATTCGGCGGTTCCGTCCGGAGATGTATCATCCACTACCAATACCTGCATGTCATAAGTGGCTCTAAGCTGTGGAAAATAGGCATGGTGTAATAACTCAATCAACCGGTCTACATTCCCGGCTTCATTAAACGTGGGGATAATAATAATTACCCTCTTATGCGTCATTACCCGAACTTTCACGTTCTAAATCAGCATCGACCATGATCTTTATCATCTCCTCAAAACTGGTCTTTGGTTCCCATTCCAACACCTTTTTTGCTTTACTCGGGTCGGCAACCAATAAGTCCACCTCAGCTGGTCTTAAGAAAGTGGAGTCAATTTCCACATGTTTTTGCCAATCCAGCTTTGCCGCTGCAAAAGCTGTTTCCACCAGTTGTTTTACCGACCAAGTTTTTCCGGTACCAATCACAAAATCCTCAGGTTTTTCTTGCTGCAACATCATCCACATTGCCTCTACATAATCAGGCGCATACCCCCAGTCGCGCTTGGCCTCTAAATTTCCCAATTTCAACACTTTTAACTTATTAAGTTTAATTTTGGCGACGGCATGGGACACTTTGCGGCTAACAAACTCCAAACCGCGTCGGGGTGATTCATGGTTAAATAAAATACCCGACACCGCAAAAATGTTATGCGACTCACGGTAATTTACCGTAATCCAATGGCCATAGACTTTAGCCACGCCATATGGTGAGCGGGGGTAAAAAGGCGTTTTTTCACTTTGGGGTGTTTCCTGGACTTTCCCAAACATTTCACTGCTGCTGGCCTGATAGAAACGGGCGGTAGGGCACGCCAACACAATCGCTTCCAACATCCGGGTTACCCCAAGCGCCGTAAATTCACCCGTTAAAACCGGTTGCTGCCAACTCGTCGGTACAAAACTCTGGGCGGCCAAATTATAGACTTCATCGGGCTGTACTTCCTTTATCACACTCGTTAAAGAGTGTTGGTCGAGCAAATCGCCCGCGTGCAGCACGATCTTGTCTTCTATCCCTTTTATTCGGTCATAATTTGGGGTAGAAGTTCTTCGGGTTATTCCGTGAACTTCATAACCTTTGTCTAAGAGGAATTCGGCGAGGTACGAACCATCTTGGCCGGTAACACCGGTAATCAGTGCCTTTTTTGACATAAACTCCTTTAACATCCTACTCAATTTGCAGGTGTGGGTAAGTGTTGCCTCCAATAGTCTAGCACGTCCTTTAAGGTTGATTCCAAGCTTTTTTTAAGTCTCCAGCCGGTTAATTGTTTAAACTTACCCGCGTCACAAATCAGCACTGGCGTATCCGAGGGCCGCAGTCTTGACGGATCCACCCGGGTTTCTATACGCACTTTTGCCATCCCAACCAACAAGTCAACTATTGTCTGAATTTGTGTGCCCTCCCCACTGCCCAGATTGTAGACATCCCCGGGTAGTCCTTTTTGCATCACCAACTCGTACGCTCTAACCATATCTTCTACAGCCGTAAAATCTCGTACACTTTCTAAATTACCCACCTGTAATATGCCATCAATTCCCTGTGCTTCTATTTCAGCAATTTGCTTGGCAAAACTGCTAATCACAAACGCCGGTGATTGGCCCGGGCCCGTATGGTTAAACGGCCGTACCCTGATTATGGGCAAACCGTAACTTTTAAAGTACTGGTAACCCATAAAGTCTTGGGCAATTTTCGACACCGCGTACGGACTGGCAGGGCGCAATGGGGTCATTTCGGTCAAGGGATTTTCCTCTTTGCTCACAAAACCGTATTCTTCTGCCGAACCAGTCACCATTACTCGTTCAATTCCCTGAACTTCTCTTAAAGCCTCAAGTACATGAACCTGAGCGGTTATGTTATTGCTCATATGTGCGGCTGGATTTTCAAAACTCTCAGCCGGTGATGTTAATGCCGCCAAATGGAACAACCAGTGCGGCTTAACTTGGGCAATAATTTTTTTAGTTTCAGCAATATCCATCAAATTTACCGGGAATAGGTTTTTTTCGTCGACTTCGGGTACAAAAGTAGACCCGTACACCGACCCGAACACTTCATAACCCCCGGTTAGGGTTAAATGCTTAGCCAAGTAACTACCGGCAAAACCCGATATTCCCGTGATAAACACCCGTTTAGCCATAGTTGTCACCCATTGCCGATGCCGATGTATGTAAAGCCTGCATCAGTCATCCTTTTTTGCGAATATTGGTTTCTGGTATCAATAAATACGCAATCTTGCTTCGAAATATCTTTTAATTTATGAAGGTCCAACTGGGTCAGTTCTTCCCATTCTATCAATAAAATTATTACTTCTGCTCCGCTACATGCTTGGTACGGGTCCTGGGCCAAACTAATTCCCGGAAAATGCAGGATCGCCTCATCCATTGCTTTTGGATCATAAGCCATTACTTTTGCCCCGTTTTTTGTTAAAAATGGGATTACTTCTAGACTCGGTGCATAGCGCATATCGTTTGTATTCGGTTTAAAAGATAATCCCAAGACCGCTACCTGCTTTCCAGAAAAACCACCCACGGCATCTGAGTACTCCTTCATTTTCTTTTTTATGCGTTCTTCATTTAATTCATCTATTTTTACCAGTAATCCGTTTCCTTCACCCACGCTTTTTGCATATGCCTCCTGGGTACCAGTAGTGGCTGCCAATCCGCGTATCAAATCCGATTGCTTCTATCACTTCACTGATTCGTGCGTCATTTTTTTCGCACAAGTTTGCAATTTGATTAATAAAAGTGATCCGCTGAGCCAAGTATGCATTCGCCGAATATTTAGCCATCTGGGCACTTTCAGGGCTTACCACAACCCTATGACCTCCTAAGTGAGCGTGCAGGTCCAATAATTTTTTTACCGCCCACTTTTCATTGGCTCCTATCACCACTCTATCTGGTTTTAGCGTATCTTGTACTGCCGAACCTTCTTTTAAGAATTCAGGCAATGAAACAACTACAAACTCCTGTTTACTGACGGCTTCAATTTTTTCCCTTACTAAATCATTTGTACCTGGGGGCACAGTGCTTTTTATTGCCACTATTGCCTTCCGGGCAAGAAATGGCGCAAGTGCTTCTGCGGCGGCAAACACATAAGTTAAATCTGCGGTTCCGTCCTTGGCCGAAGGTGTCCCCACTGCCACCATAATTACTTCGGCATCGGTAATTGCGTCTTGGTAACTAGAAGTAAAATGTAATCTCCCCTCAACCACATTATTTTTGAGTAAATTTTCCAGCCCCGGTTCATAAAATGGCACTATCCCCTGGGACAAGGACTTCACTTTAATTTCGTCAATATCCAATCCCCAAACTTCATTCCCGGCCGATGCCAACACCGCGCTGGTTACCACCCCTACGAATCCGGTGCCAATCACTGCCACTTTCATAGAGTTAATCCCTAGCAAAGTTGGATATACGCGCTTTAGTGTAGCACAACTTAAGATATAATTGATGGGGTTTATCTTCTATGCACATCGATATTCTAACCATATTTCCACTCATGTTTCATAGCCCGTTGAACGAGAGCATCATCAAGCGGGCTCAATCAATAGGTCTAATCTCAATCAGTATTCACGATCTCAGAAATTGGACCAACGATCCGCATCGTACCGTTGATGACCGGCCGTATGGCGGGGGACCGGGTATGGTGATGATGGTCGAACCAATCGAAAAAGCCCTTGTCGACTTAAAATCGCGCCCTAAAAAATCCAATCCCTACATCATTCTCACCTCTGCAAAAGGCAAAACCTTTAACCAGGTTAAAGCCCGTGAATTGTCAAAAAAACAGCACCTCATCTTTATTGCCGGTCATTATGAGGGGGTTGATCATCGGGTAGTAAAACATTGCATCGATGAGGAAATTTCCATCGGTGACTACATTTTAACCGGAGGTGAACTTCCCACTATGGTTATGCTCGATTCGATTACCCGCCTCTTACCCGGGGTTTTGGGTGATGCTCAATCAATCGTCGAAGAATCACACTCCACTACGGGCTATATTGAATATCCCCACTACACCCGTCCCGAAGACTATAAGGGCTGGAAAGTACCTCCGGTTTTATTATCAGGTAACCATGCCGCAATTTTAAAGTGGCGCCAGGAGCAAAGTTCAAAAAAATAACTATGCGCAAAACCCTGCAACAACTCCAGTTTTACGATAAATATTTTTACTATGCCCGTGGTAAATCTAACGCCATCACCGATGTTCCCGGGGTAAAAGTCGGTCATACCACGCTCATTCAAGGTGATTCAATCCGTACCGGTGTAACTGCAGTCATCCCACCCGATATCGTAAAAAGCCGATATCCTGCCGCCAGCTTTGCCTTTAATGGAAACGGTGAAGTCAGTGGCCTTGCCTATATTAACGAAGAAGCACGCTTAATCAGTCCCATCCTACTTACCAATACCTTGGCATTACCCAAAGTTTGCCAGTCTCTCATTCGCTACTACCATCGTCAATTAGCCTTGCCGGTTGTGGGTGAATGTTGGGATGGTACCTTAAACGATATTAATACCTTAAGCATCAACTATTCACACGTCGTTGAAGCCCTTGAGTCAGCCTCTTCTGGGAAAGTTTTACAGGGCAATGTCGGGGCGGGAACTGGCATGACCACGTTTGGTTTTAAAGGGGGTATTGGTACCTCTTCCCGGATCATTCACGTTATGGGCAACAAGTATCATATTGGTGTTTTAGTCAATAACAACATGAACAGCGAAGCCGGTAATCATCGCTATCTTCGCCTGGCTGGATTAGAAGTATCACGACTTTTAGGTGAACAAGGGACCCTCACTAATCGAGTATCACAAACTCCCCTAACTCAAACCAATTCTTCCATCTTAATCGTCGCCACCGACGCGCCCCTCATTAGTCACCAACTACAGCGATTCTGTCGACACGCGGTATTAGGGTTTGCCCGCCTCGGTTATGTTTCCTATTCAGGTAGTGGCGATTTTGTCATTGCCTTCTCGACCGGGAATGTTTTGCACAATCGACTCGAAGAAAGCGTTAATACCCTAACAAAATACAATGAAGCGTCCTTAGATATTGCTTTCGAGGCCTTGATTGAAGCTGTTGAAGAAGCCTACCTCAATTCCATGCTGTGTGCCCAAGATATGGTCGGTTATCAAGGCCAAGTAGCCAAGGCGTTACCTATAGATAAACTTCTCCCTCTCCTTCAATAAACATCCTACCGATTAATTGATCAAAAATCCTAAACTAAGTTTCTTTGCTCGTGCTATCAATGAGGGTATGCCCGAATGCAATGCCTCTTCCGTCAAAGCATCTACGGTTGGTTTAATCTGCAAATTGATCCGGGCTAATTCTGATAATGTTTGTAGCGCATTCACCCGAACAATGTTTGATTTTGAAGTCTTAAAAAATTTTTCCAATATTGCCGCTGCCTGGACCACTTCATCTTGAGTTAATCTAAGGTAACCAAGCATTTGTGCTACATGCCACTGCACTTCCTTTTGTTTTATCAAAGCTACATCGTGTAATATTTGTTTTTTATAAGGTTGAAGCAAGGCAGGGTTATTACGGGCAGCCTTTTCTAGCGCATCGGCGCAGCGCATTCGTAACGCCTTGTCATACAGATATAATCCGTTAAAAACTTGCCCAAACGCCTCGTGATTATTTTCTATCCTGGCAACAATCCTATTCACCTGAGAATTTGTCCGCAGATCGCCTTGCGCTAGCTCATACAGTAGTGAATCGTATTTTGGGTCCTGCATACATTCAAGTATTCTCGTTTTATACGCAATTCTCAAAAGTAAATCAAGTACTCATCTGGATGCTGACCTCAAACGTATATAAAAATATTTGTCTTAACCGTCAATTTGGGCTTTTACAACCTGTAAACCATCAGCAAAGGAATGCATCGGTACATCTAAATCTCTTTTTAGTTTGGCATTACTTACTCGCATTGTTCTTTGGTAGGGGCGCGGATGAGTAATTAAATACTCGTTCAATGTACCGGCCACAATCTCAGCGTTGATCCCCATAATATCTTTGACAAAGTTCCCAATTTCGTAATCACTATGTGAACTCGATCCAACCATATGATAAATACCTTGTGGCCGATTCAATAACGCCTTAGCCAGGACGTGGGCTACATCATCCACAAAAGTTGGTGTTAATACATGATCGGTAAATAATGGTGGTAAAGTCCCGGCGTTCATTTTATCCATCATCTGTGCCAAAAAATCCGGCCGCATTGGCTTTGCTTGATAAGGAAAGGCTAAACGAAAAATCACAAAATCGGTCAAGGTTTTGGAAACCACGTCTTCAGCCATTAATTTAGTCATGCCATACCACTCTATTGGGTGAGGTACATCATTTTCTGTATACGGCTCATTTTTTGTTCCGTCAAAGACATAGTCTGTTGAGATATGCACCAGGTATTTGTGATATTTTTGAGCAGCCCTCGCGATAATTTTTGTGCCTTCTACATTAATTTTGTAGCACAAACCCGTAATATCGCCATTTTGTTCATGGGCAGCCGAGACATTCGTAAAAGCTGCTAAATGCACCACACTGTTAGCCTTTGAACTCGCAAAAATTTTTTCAACCTGCTTGGCATTCGTAATATCGACACCTTCAGACAAATCTAAATTCTGCATTTCAAACTCACTGCCATACAGTTGTTTAAACCGGCTCCCCACTAAACCCGACAATCCGGTCACCAGCAACGCAGCCCTATCTATTACCATACTGCTCCTCGTAGTAATGTTGATATTCGCCCGACTTTACCCGCTTCCACCAATCTTGATGAGTCACATACCACTCCACTGTTTTTCTCAAGTACTCATCAAAACTCGACTGCGGTGCATAACCCAATTCAGATTCAGTCAGGCTCCAGTCTATGGAGTATCGCTCATCATGGCCAGGCCTATCAGTCACATATTCGATCATTTCATCGGGTGCGTTAAGTATTCGCAGTATCTTTTTCACCACCTCCACATTGCTAATATCCTGGGTTAAGCCCCCTACCAAATACGTTTTTCCTTCCTGTCCTTTTTGCAATATTAAATCAATCGCTCTACAGTGGTCGTCAACGAATAACCAATCCCGGACTTGGTCCCCTTTTCCATAAATGGGGATTTTTTTACCTTCAATCGTATTGGTAATTGTCAAAGGGATTAATTTTTCCGGAAACTGATAAGGGCCAAAGTTATTGGAACAATTCGATATTGTTATCGGTAAACCATAGGTTCGGTGGTATGCCCGCACCAAGTGGTCACTTCCGGCTTTACTTGCAGAGTATGGGCTAGACGGGTCATACGGGGTATTAACCGTAAATTTATCCGTTGTTTCAAGCTTTAATGACCCAAATACTTCGTCAGTACTAATATGGTGAAAGCGTTTTATCCCGGCATTTCTGGCTGCCTCCAGCAACACCAATGTTCCTTCCACATTTGTCTTCACAAACTCCTCAGGCCCCATTATTGACCGATCAACATGCGTCTCGGCAGCCAAGTGCACCACTGTGTCGACCCCTTTCATAGCTGATTCAACCGTCGGTGCGTCTAAAATATTACCCTTAATAAAGCGGTAATTAGGCGAATCTGCTACCTGTAATAAATTTTCCAAATTGCCGGCATACGTGAGCAGGTCCAAATTCACAATTTCATCATCCGGATGGTTTTCTAACCAGTAAACAATAAAATTTGCCCCGATAAAGCCGGCACCGCCGGTAACTAAAAGTCTCATATTTATTTAAAAGCTATCTCTTATAAGCTCCTGTATTGTAGCCTATATCTAAACGCCGCTGTACACGATTCTTCTTTTCAACATTTTCCCAATAACCTTTACAAATAAGCCTAAACAAAGCGCTAGGCAAGCATCTACCACAGCCACAAAAACAAGTATCGTGCTTATTTGTTTCATCCTCCCCGAAATCATGTTCCATATGCCAGTAAAAAATGGTCCGGCTACTCCCACCACCACCATAAAAATAATTAATAAGCTAAAGAACACTATCAATGCCGGCCAAGCACGAGTATCTTCTTTAGAGACAAACAACGTATTACTCACGCTGATTATCAAGTACAACAAAACCAATTGGACCCAATCAAAAGAATCACTAAGTGCAGAAAAAAACTGGGGCAGCGAGTCAAGAATGGGTATGCCCAATCGGTCAAAGAAAACTATACTTAAAGCCGAGATAATGGTTAAGCCAATGATCATTGGTGCCGCTCCCACTAAGCTCATTCGAATAAAGTCGGTCTTTTCTACCTGTACCGAACCCAAACGCACTCTCCCGCTCGAAGCTCCCCATATATCCGGAAAAAAGGTTATTGACCCGGACCTCACCCCCAGAAGTGCCGCCATAAAGAAATGGGCAAGTTCATGAATAAGTACCCCGGTTACAAATATCAAACTGTAGAGGGTAAGAGCTAAACGTTGTGAACCGCCCAGCAACAAAACCGTCGCAAACAAGAATCGCTGGATCAATCGCTTTAACCAAAAAATCATCAACAGTAGCAAAATCGGAATTAAGGGCAATATCAAATCCGTTGTCATTAAAACCCTTTGCTTATTCTAATAACGTCGCTGTAAACCACGCATGCAATTCTTCCCAGGTCGGGTCTCGGGCTTCATACACCCAAGCGCCATATTTAGTCAGGGGTGGATTTTCCAGTAAACCCTCGGGACCTTCTTGTGTTGGTATCTGAGTCTGGAAGTGCGTTACTTCTTTTCCGATTAACGACCGGCCGACACCAACCAAAACCGAATCGGGTATATCAGTTTCTACCTGAGTTTTCCAAATTAAATATAATTTTCCCCAAAACGTGGGATTAAAGTGTGTCCCTTTTTCCATTAATTGATTCATCAGTGAGGTCAGTACCAGTTGCTGTCTTCGTATCCGGGCATCATCATTCCCTTCCTCAAGATCAGCACTATGTCTTGATCGAATAAATTTCAAAGCAGTGTCACCATCCATCACCGTCGGGCCGGCGGAAAACCTCACTGTTTCATATAAAACCGCCGGATCAGTCGAAGTTCAATCCACATCGTCTTTAGGATATTGTTCGTCTTCAAAACTTTTTACTACGGTAATCGGAATCCCACCCGTAGCATCTATCAAGTCTTTGACCGTGGTTAATTTAACCACCATGACATAATCAATCTCAACGCCAGTTATTGAACTGATCACTGATTTAACCGGGTTAGAACTTAATGGTTCACCGGTTAAAAGGCCTGTTTCATAGAGGGAATTAATTTTTGTGGCCAGTTCTGGAATGTACAAGTCTCTTGGTAATGACACGCTTTTAATTCTGGCGTCAGGTTCGATTGAGAGAATTATCATGGTGTCAGTCAGAATTGAGGTGTCTTGGCGATTTGGGACCGCATCCACCCCCAATAACAAAATTGTTAACCGGTCGTGATTCTGAAAATAAGGTTGCCGCAACCCTGCCCAAACAACCCCGGCCACTCCCCAAACGTTCGTCTGGGCTGCACTTTCAAATTGTTGTATTGCTCGGAATAAAAATGAACCAACCACACCCAGTAAAAATAAGCCTACAAGAATCAGGGTATACCACCATCTAAAGGTAAAAACCCTTGGCGCCACCGGCTTACTCCCACGTTCCAAAAAAAACTTACTTTTATTATCCAGCTCAATTGCCAGAGATCCGTCTTTTGCTTTAGCTGATTTGAGTGTGTAAGCTTTTCGTTTTGGCATACCAAATATTATAGACGGTGTTGGCCTTTAAAGTCGTATTAATTTAAGCTTCTATTAGTTTAAATGATTAAACCTTATCTAAAAAACTGCAAAAACTTTTTCTGTGGTATTTCGTTAAACCGTGTAATTTAATCATGTCTTTGTGAAGGGGTGTTGGGTAACCTTTGTTCGACACCCAGTTATATATAGGAAATTCAATCGCTAATTTTTCCATCAATGAATCTCGGTATACTTTTGCCACAATACTGGCAGCCGAGATCGCCGGAATTTTATCATCGCCATCAACCAATGCCGTTACCCCCCTAGCTATGCCAAATAATCGTTTCGGAATTAATGGCCCATCTACTAAGACGGGTAAGTGTGAGTAGGGTAGAGCTAGGACTGCTGAATGCATGGCTTCAAATGTGGCGCGAACAATTCCTCGCTCATCAATTGCTTGTTCTCCAATTACTCCAATCCCCACCAGATAGTATTTATGAATCAATGTAGCCATCCGTCGTCTATTTCCGGCCGTCAATAGCTTTGAATCCTTGATCCCCTCTATTAAAACCTGATCATTCCAGCAAACAGCCGCGGCTACGACTGGGCCCGCCAGGCAACCCCGTCCGACTTCATCAATCCCAATCAGCTGATTCATACTAATATAGTAGTAAAAAACGCCCACGATAATGTATCGCAGGCGTTTAATTAATTGATTATCGTTTAATTCACGCTACATGCAATATGGGGGAACATGATTACGCGATTAAAGAATGGAATCGCAAAGTATACACGTCGGCAAGTGAGAGAAAAGAAGCGGAATGATCCACCGGGCGTAACCGTCGGTGTTGGGGATAGCGTTGGCATAGGCTGACTGGTAGGTGTCACTTCTTGAGTCGGTGATGCCGAGGGGGTCGTGCTGGGCGTAGTCGTCGGTGTAGTACTGGGGTCACCCGTCGGTGTCACCGTCGGTGTTGTCGTTACCGTTGGGGTCAAAGTCGTCGTCGGGCTTGGAGTTACAGTCGGGGTTAAGGTCGGCGTTATCGTCTCAGTCGGTGTTACAGTTGGCGTTAACGTGGGTGTAAATGTTGGGGTCCCTGTTGGTATCAGCGTTGGTGTTGGAGTTACCGTCTCTGTTGGGGTTGCTGTGGGGGTTGGTGTAGCGGTTACCGACTGGGTTGGTGTCACCGTCGGTGAGGTTGTTGGCGTAGCGGTTGGTTCTTGGGTTGGGGTCGGCGAAGAAGTGGGCGACAGTCCAAGCGTGGGGGTCAGAGTTGGCACTTCATTTGATTCAATTTCTATAGCCGATCCGCTGTTCTGAGGTTGTGGGGTAAACCGCGACACGAAGTCTAAACTGTTATTATCCGAATCATAACCATTCCCTTTCAACGAGTCACTTCCACCCACAGCCATAGTATCTGCCGTGGACGTTTCTAACGCTTTTCTCTCTACACTTCTATTACTGGCAGGATTACTTGTTGCTAAGTTTTCTCTGTTTACAGCCAGTCCTAATCCTACAAAATCAATGATCGTCGTTTTGTCAGGTCCGTATAAAAGTACGGTGTTATCCGGCGATACCGAATTGTTAGTGGTATAAACCATGTCGGGGGCAGGGGTGTCGTTGTAGTTAGCATGGGCTACTAAAAAGTAACCATGTGCCTTAATCGTACCGGAAATAGTGGTTACTAAATCTTGCTCGGTTCCATTCTGCGTTTTCTTTGTCAGCCTCCATTCAGACAAATTTATGTCCGCGCTGGTTGGATTGTATAGCTCTACAAACTCATCCAAAGAAGGATTGGTGGCGCTGTCTCCCGCAATCTGGATCTCCGAAATTACTATATGAGAAGCGGCAGAAAAAACTTTTTTTACTTCCCAACTCGTCACCACCACAAACAGAGTCCCGAAAATCACGCTCAAAAAAAACACAAACCTGGGCAGGAATTTTAAAATATTTCTCACCCCCTTTCTGGTTGTGATTGGCTCACTCTAACAAATATGTCCCATAACCTGTCAATCCCCAAATCTGGATCAGTCCTCAATTAAAATGCAACTTTAATAATAGTTAACCTCGGGTTAAACGTGTCACTACTCCTTAAATACATGCGTTTATAATCATTTAATCCATCACACCTTCGCCCACGAAAACTCGTGTTAGTCAGTTCCACATAGGCAAAAACATAACGTCTTAAATCATCCGATAGTCTTTTTGCTTCTTAAGTATAAAGCGGGTAATCTGAATATTTTATGAATCATTTAGGTGCAAATTTACCAGACTTTCAAATTCAGAATTCCCTTAAGGTGCTGCGGCTACACTTAAAATGTATTTTACCTTCAGTGACTCAACCGTAGCCCGGAGACAATAAAATTATTTATTAATAAATACCCCACCAATGATTCGATGTGAAAACACCACTTTTTGTTGGTGTTTAATTTCTTCATATCCGTCAAAAAAATCAACCCCGCCTTCTTGGGTATATGAATACTCCCAAGAACCCAGTCTCAAATTCTCCGGACCTCGCAATGATGCAAAACCCTTGTTATCCACACTCAAAGCTTGTTTTAAAAAAGTAAAGGTTTTATCTGTCAATTCCCGGCTAAAGACTTTCATACCCCCGCCATAGTTACTCGACCAAATTGGCACTTCTTTATAGCGCACCACTTCCGAACCCCATGATTGATACCACCCAGAATAGCTATCCCGGTAATACCAATCACCCTCGGTGTATACCAACTCATGAAATCCGTCCCGTTCTGGCTTAAGTTCATACTTACCTCCCCCTGCATACGTTTTGTGTGCAGCCCGAGTTATAAAAGCGTACAATTCACTTAAATCTACCGTCATATGCCTACTATTGTATACCTTGCCGCTATCATTGCCGTAACCGCTACCACTTATGGCCTTGTGGTCAAATATGTCAAGGAACGTTTTATTCTCATACCCAAAGCCGTTCCGCTCACAATCATTATTGTCAGCACCATCATTGCCTCAGCATCGTTCCAGCACACATACACCCTTTTTACTTTCCTCGGCTTAGCACTTTTCATAGGCTTGTGTATGAGTTTTTGGCCCTGGGTCTACACCTCCATCCGCTCCTGGCTTTATTTTTCTCTAACAATCCCCCTTATTCTTGCGTTTAATTTTCTAACTCCAAATGGTTTATTACTGCTTACAACTCCTATAGAAGCAAGCATCATCTTTTTTGTAATTCTGGGTGTGGTCCTTGTTTTTTTAAGAACAGTTTCCCAAAACCGTCACAAACAAACAGCTTAAGGAGTGTGCTTCATCCACTCATTTTTTTACAAGTCCAAGCGCGGTGAACCGCGTAGTAAAACCTATCCTTTTATAAAATTCATTTGGGTACGTTCCCTCTTCAGTAGCTAATACATGTTCAGTGTTTTTAAGTCGAATGGATTGATCAACCGCATAAAGAGTTGCAAGCTTGCCATACCCTTTACCTCTCGCACGCACAAGTGAACCCACGCCAGATATATAACCCATCCCTTCAAAACTATCTAATATACTCGTAGCTACAGGCACGTTATCCTCATATACCAAAAAGTATTTCAAGCGTGTAGTTCCCCAAAACTTTAGCCACGCTTTTCGACAATTAATAATATAGTCTTTCACTTCACCATAAGGATTTTGTGGATCATCTTTTTGATAGCAAGAGTCAAATGTGTTTAAAAAAAGCTCAAGCATTTCTGGTGTATTTATTTCTTTAATTTTCTTCACTTGGCTGTGTAAATCCACCGGTTTATCTTCGTAAAACATCCAACTATCTTCCCATTTTTTTTCATAACCATAGGTGATAATGTTCTCAAACATTTCAAGCTGAGGATCATTAACAAAATAAATACAAGGTCTTCGTTCAATTTTAGCGAATTCTGATTCAATATTTTGAATCTCTTTACTGGTTAACTTTCGATTAACAAGGGCGTAATTTGCAAAGGGTGAGGGGTTGCTTTGAGTAAAAGCTATTGAAGCAAAGGGCAAGTTAAGGATACTATCGTACTCAACCTTATACTGCATACGTTGAAATCTGTTTAAAAAATCAAAGAAATTTTTCATTTTCTACTCAAGTTTGTTTTCCATTTTTCGATATATTTCTTATCAATCCGGTCTAAAGCCTTTGCATCTGCAATTTTTTGCATGCTCACCTCATCCACATAATCCTTCAGCTTTCGAATATACGGGTCAAAATTAAAATCTTTATCATGGTAGTAGGGCTGCACGTTGTAGTCGCCTTGGTCCCAATTTTTTATATCCACTAGGTTATGTTGCATCAAGGCTTCAAATCTATCAATCGCCTTTGCAACTTGGGCTGTAGGGGTTTGTCGAGCTTCAAATTCATCGAATAACATCATAATTTCCTCTCGCAATTCATCAGAAAGCGGCTGAGTCAACATAAGCAAACCATCCCGCTCGCTCTTGAGTGGTTTGTAGTTCGCTCCATCTTTGATATGTGCCGGGATATCGCCGATTACTGCTTCTCCCAAATCATGGATCAGAAGCATTTTTAACAGTTTTACTAAATCCACTTTTACTTTCAAATACGGGTGGATGAGCATTGCCATAACGGATGCCAACCACACATGTTCTGCGACGCTTTCGGTGCGTGAATTGTCACTAGTCACACTATGTCGGTAAGTCGTTTTTAATTTCTCAGCCAAAACAAAAAAATCGTGCAAATCTGTAGGGGTCATGTGTTTTTCACCACGTTCATTAGCCAAGCTTCAAAATTTGAATTCACCTTCTCTACTTTTAGCTGGCCAATAAAATTATCATAGTCGATTTCACGTTATATTAATGACTCTATAGCCTCAAAATTCGTCTCAACCGTTTTTATAATCAGCACCACTTTCGGTTCTTCGGTAATTTCACCTTCATTTTTATAAATACACGTTATTGGGAAAAAATTAACGCAGTTTGCTAAACTGCTTTCCAATATTTTCCTTCCAATCGTTCTGGCTTCGTCAGCATTACTTAATGTTACGTAGAGCAACTTCATAAACTTAATCAATTATACCCAAATTACCCATCAAGTTACCTAGTTCGATGAATCGATATATCGATATATTGTAGTAGATTAACAAGTGACCAGATATATGAATGGTACTTAGGTAATTTTTACTGAGTAATATAAAATGAGTGTTGCTGCTAATACCAATTAAACAGGATTAAAAATAGCCCTAAGCTCAGCAAATGGAAGACCAACAAACCCGTCTGTTTAAATATTTTAAGCTTCATGAGTCTAAAAGTATCATACCCAATCTTGTAATTTGATCAAGTCTGTGCCAGACTACCCGAAGAATAGCCGAATTAGCCGTTAGCCGACGCCCTAAGGCCTATAAATCTTGATGATTACGTAGGCCAAAGTCACTTAGTGGGCAAGGGTAAACCCATTCGACTCATGGTGCAGTCCGGCCGACTTCAGTCACTGGTGTTTTGGGGACCACCTGGTGTGGGTAAAACAACATTAGCCAAAATATTAGCCAATGCCATCGATGCCAAATTCTTTCACCTATCCGCAGTTTCCGCGGGCAAAGCCGATGTCAAACAAGTCATTCATTCAGCCCAAGCTGCTAACTCTCAACCTCTGTATCCCAAAAGTCAAAAAACCGTGCTCTTTTTAGATGAAATCCACCGCTTTAATAAAGCCCAACAAGATTACCTTCTACCATATGTCGAGAACGGTACCATCGTCCTCATCGGTGCCACTACTGAGAACCCTAGCTTCGAAGTCATCTCTCCACTTTTATCCCGAGCCCATGTGTATGTTTTGCGGGAACTTACTGAGGATGAATTAAAAACCATTGTTAACCAGGGTGTTAATTATCTTAAATCCACTAGTTTAACGTATCGATATATCGAACTAGCTTTAGATGCAATCGATTTTATTGTCCAATATGCTAATGGCGACGCCAGAAAAGCTCTCAATTTACTCGAAACAACTGCAGAACTTGAGAGGTCTTTAAATCCTAAAAAGCGAAAACTAAAAATTACTAGTGAAAATGTCCGTAATGCCCTTCAAAGTTCGTATATCCGCTACGATAAAGCCGGTGAAGAACACTACAACACCATTAGTGCCTTTATAAAAAGTATGCGCGCTTCCAACCCCGACGCGGCTTTATATTACTTAGCCCGCATGGTTGACAGCGGCGAGGACCCGCTTTTTATTGCCCGCCGTATGGTCATATTTGCCTCCGAAGATATTGGGGTTGCGGGGCCCACAGCCTTGGTAGTTGCCAACGATGTCTTTAGAGCCTGTGAGACCATTGGCTACCCGGAGTGTGCTATTAACTTGGCTCATGGTGTGGTGTATCTATCACAGTGCAAAAAAGACCGCCGTGCCTATAACGGCTTACGGGCTGCCCAAGCCGACGTTCAAGCGTATGGCAATCTGCCCATCCCGCTAAATTTACGCAACGCTCCCACAAAGCTTATGAAAAACCTCGGGTATGGTAAGGGTTATGAACAGTATACCGATGAAGATTTATTACCTTCAAAACTTAAAGGCAAGAAATATTTTAAAGCATGAAAATAGCGTTCGTTACCGATTCGGCTAATCCGAATATAAATAGTAGTGATGATCGGACAGCCATGCTGTTAAAGGCCAAAGGTCACTCTGTTGTCCCGCATATTTGGGATAGTCAAAATGCACAGTCATTCGACTATGATCACCTGGTTTTCCGATCATGCTGGAATTACCATAAAAAAATCGATGAGTTTATTAAATGGCTTGGTTACCTCAATCAACAAAAAATACATATCCAAAACCCCCTCCAGACTATCAGGTGGAATCTCAATAAAAAGTACCTTCTCGATTTAAAAAACCTTGGGGTCAACGTTGTGCCCACACACATTATCAATGCCCAAAGTGATTACCACGCACTCGTTAACCAGCTCCTTTCCGCCCACGCTCACGCCGTTGCCAAGCCGGAGTATGGCGCATCGGGGCACGGGGTGATGAGCACTCTCAACACAACCCATGGTCAGTTTATTAATAACATTAAAAAGCTATTGGGGCAGGGGAAGGTATTAATCCAGCCGTTGATCCACCATGTCACAACCAACGGTGAAATTTCTCTTATCTATTTTAATCAGAGCTTTAGCCACGCGGTTAAGAAAACGCCCGCCAAAAACGATTATCGCGTTAACCATGAGCATGGTGGTAAAGAATCTGTATTCAAAGCCGAAAACACGCTTATTAATTGGGGTAAGCAAGTTCTCGAAAAAATTCCCCACAAGGTTTTATATGCAAGGGTCGATGTTGTTGTTACCTTAAGCGGCCCGTTACTTATGGAACTTGAGCTAATCGAGCCCTATTTATATTTAGAATTCAATGGAAATTCCCCCCAAGCTTTTGCTAACGCTATCGAGGCTCTATGGACCAATCACAAATAGATTTAAAGCAGGATTTTGAAGAATTAAACTGGCTTGCCCAAAGTTTTGGCATCAATCACTATACAAAAAATGTCAACTTAACGGTTCAAAACAAACACTATCTAAAACAAAAACTTCGATCTCACATCGCCCTCGTCGCTGCCCGTAGGGTAGGGGAGCGTTGGCAATCACCCAGTTATAACCACACAGTGCTTTCTCAAGCAGGTGACCAAGTCAATAAAATCAAAGGCAACATAACCGATTATACCCGTGACCAATTAATCGATGGCAACACACTCCAAAAGCAATTTTCTAGAGTTTTCTTAGATACCTGGAGAGGCTTGCCAGTAATACCATACTTCACCAGCTCAGGTATGGCTGCCCTTACAACCATCCTTGTGTTTTTATTGCGCGAAAAGAAAATCAATCGACCGGTGTTGTTAGGCACCAATTCTTACTTTCAAAACGCTGAAGTTATTACTCGCGTTTTACCGGTTCAAGTTATAAAAGTAGAAGAGCCGGATTTGCCATCACAGATAAGTAAAACCAATCCCAGCGCTGTCTTTGTCGATTCCCTTTCCAACACCCATAACTTAGTCAGAGCCGATCTTGTACAAATAATTAAATCGCTAAAAAATTTTAAGACAGAAATAACACAGTCTTAGGCCCAGCGTTTAACCCTCTCAATTCCCTTAAGTCATTCGATCGCCACACTAAGCTATTGGTGTTCGAAAGTTTTAATAAGTACTATCAATATGGCCTCGACAGAACAATTGGCGGTCTTTGTTGGGGCTTGCCTATGGATGCAGGCGGTCTTTTCGACGCACGCATGCACTCAGGCACCATTATGCCCGATGTGTGTTTGTCTATGCTTCCACCCTTCAATCGTACCCGGTTATTTAATCGACTCAATCGCCTTAACCGAAATGCCAATCTGTTAGCCCAGTTAATCCAAAAACAAATTCAAAACAACCCCAAATCAAAAATCGCAAGCGTAAATCGGCCTCGCAGTTCAGGTTTTAATGGACCGTTGATAACACTCAACTTTAACGATCGTTTCGATATCCCTAAGCACTACCAACAGTTCTTAAAACACATTCTAGCTTTAGCCAGAAAACAAAAACTTTATCTTGCTGCCGGCACCAGCTTTGGTTTCGATATCACTCGGGTCTATGTTCCCGCGCTCCATACCTCCCATGTTAAGCCCTTCTTCCGTATTGCTGTTGGTACTGAAACAATAGACGAAATCCATCTGTTAGGTCGTATTCTTATCGAGGCTTTGGCCGTATGAATTTTAAGCACACATATTCAAGCGTAAAATTTTTGGTTTTTGAAACTCTCTTTTTGGTTATTATTCCTTTAGTGGCACTGCAGTTTTACCCCCATCTGTACCAATTTCGTATAATTGCCATGTTTCTGGGATTGCTCTATCTTTACCTCATCTCCCGAACGATTTCGTTTTCTCCCCAAGAAATTGGCATCACTCGACTCAATTTGAGGTCTGCCATCATCAACATTCTACCTGTATCTATCGGCATAAGCGTTTTAATTCTCATTGCTGCTTCCGTTAATCCATCAGTCTTTAAAATTGATGAAATTGCAGCCGATTCTATTCGCTGGAATCCATGGGTTCTGTTTATCTCCTATCCTTTAGTATCGGTTCCACTCCAAGAACTAATCTTCCGCGGTTTTTATCTTAGACGCTTGGAACTCATTACACATAACGAAAAATTTCTTATCCTTTTTTCCGCCACCTTTTTTTCGCTCATCCATGTACCGTTTAGTAATAAGCTTTTAATGGTCGGCACTTTTATTGCAGGAGTCTGGTGGGCTAAACATTATTTAAAATACCGCAATATTTTTTCGCTCATTCTTAGCCACGCCATCATCGGCTCAACCCTAATAAGCATCAGCCTATTTAATCTTTTTACCGCCTAAAACAAGGTATGAACTACACTTCGATTAGAAATTTTTATAAAAAAAGCGATCCCGTTATTTATTCCGTTATAAAAGATTTGGATTTTACCCATTGGCTTAAACCGACTCCTACGACTACCGACGGTTACTTTGCTGCACTCTGCCGTGAAATCATCGGCCAACAGTTATCAGGAAAAGCGGCCAGCACCATCAGCAAACGCTTTTTTGACTTATTGCCGTCGGGGGCTCCTCAACCTGGCTCGGTTTTAGCCTTATCCAACCAAGCCATGCGCGATGTTGGCTTAAGCTGGGCCAAAGTATCCTATGTCAAAAATATTGCCCAGGCTTTTGTCGATAACCAAATTAATGCGGCTAAGCTGCACGAATGGTCGGATGAAGAAGTGGTCTCGCATGTAACGCAAATTAAAGGAGTCGGGCGTTGGACTGCCGAAATGTTTTTGCTGTTTGTCTTAGGCCGGGAAGACATATTCTCGTATGGTGATCTTGGCCTAAAACGTGGTTTAGAAAAACTCTATAACCTCAGCAACCCTAGTAAAGCTATAGTCGAGCCAATTATTACTAAGTGGTCACCCTACAAATCCTACGGCTCGATTGCTTTATGGCAAAGTCTGGAAAAGTAATATTTTTAGCATATTCAGATACTAGTCATCATGCACATCGGGAGTGCATTCCGGGAAACACTCCCGAAGTGCAGGAAAAAATAAATATTTTAATAAAATATGAAACCGCAAATTTATTTAGCCTCATCGGTGAGTGAAGTTGCACATAGCGTTGCCCGCAAACTTCCGAAGCTCCCCAAGGAGTACGAATTACTTTTTATCACCACCGCAGCAGATGTAGAGGAAGGTGACAAGCAGTGGCTTGAAGAAGATCGAAACGCGCTGTTAGAAGCCGGCTTTCCCTTGCGCGACTACACCTTAACCGGCAAAACATCAGATCACATTCAAAAAGATTTCGAATCGGTAACTGGCCTCTACTTTTCTGGAGGCGACACCTTTTATTTACTCCACCAGCTTCAAGAAACCAAATCCAAAGAATTAGTTGAAGACCTAGTCCTCCAAGGCATGCTCTACATTGGCTCCAGCGCCGGTTCAATTATTGCTGGACCTGATATTTCCCCTGTCCGCATGGTCGAAGCAGAAACTTGGGCTAAATCAGCAATAGACCCTAAAGGCATCGGCTTGGTCGATGTAGTTATTTTGCCTCACTGGGGCAGCCAGCTTTTCAAGGACCGCTATTTTGAATCAAAAATGATACCGTCATATTCCACCCAACATAAAATCATCCTTCTCAACGACTTCCAATACCTTGAGGTTTTAGAAAAAGGCTACCAAATCATCGACGTCCGCGACGAATAGTTATTACCAAGGTAAGCTCGCCCATGCCCCATCAATAGCCGGAGGGTATACCGTCAGTCCCTCTTTATTCTCACCAACTTTAGCGGAATAAACACCATACCCATCAGGCAGTCGCGGGTCCGACACGTACACACGGTTTCGAGGCCATCGAGTAATCCATGTGTATTTCTTTGTCAGTTCATCAAAATCAAATGTGCTCGAAACGCATGCTTTAACTTGGGAAAATGCCCTAGGGTTAAAAGCTGCCAATTGCGTTTCATTCCGTGGGCAATCATCAACCATTCTGGTGGTGTTATAGCTCATGCACACGTTCTTAAGGTGTCCGTTAAATTCATGGAACAAATACTCACGGTGTTGGCACCCAAAAGGGAAGGGAATTGTCAAAAACATAAATCCTAAAAACACTAAAAAATAGCCTGCACTTGCCCAAATAGTTGGCCACAGTATCATGCTCAGTTTTAGTAATCGGTCAGTAGGTCGTATAGGGGGTAAACTGCGCTGTAAGACAAAAACACCCACCGCTACCGGCAACACGCTTAATAAAAGCACCAAGATAATCAATGCAGGCATACCTTCCAAACCGGAAATACTCAATAGTGCCCCAAGGCCTTGCCCCAACCAAACGTATCGAGCTACTAATGACACCATTAACCCTGCCGCAAGCGTACTCAATCCCCATACCAGAAAAATGCCCTTCATTGTCCAAGCAATCGGGCTAAACTGCTTATCGGTATAATGATGCCGTTTACCGTACAACGCTTGGGCAAGTACCCGCCCCCCAGCCACAATCACGATCGCTGCCACCAAAATTCCCAACCCAACTTCCTCAAAACCACCGCCAATGTAAGTTAAAAATCGATGCACCAGAGGCAGCATAGAGGCATCATAACACACACCAGCAGGCATAAAGGGAATGATACATTCACTGTCTATACTGTACTAAATCATCTACCAAATATAATCATCACTTATAATATTTTTTTATTCATCCTCAATAATGTTCCTTGGTAAAGTGGCTAAAAATTATAAAAATCCAGAAGAGAACCGGTAATTTTTTAAATTGCATTTTTATTAATTATGCTACAATTTAAACCTAATGGTACAGCCGCTTAATCCTGAACCTGCTGTTGTAAATCCTCGCAAAGTAGACGGCTTGGTTGATACTTCCCAGATTAAAGACTCAATTCAGTTTTCTAGGGTAGTCATTGTTCGTACCGATGTGCGTCGGCAGGATTTCCCCACCCAAGAAGCATACATTGCCGACTTAGAATGTATCGCCCGCAGCGAACAGGTAGCAAAAATTCTCATCGGCATGGGAGTACCCACCCAAGTTATTGTTGCCAATACAAAAATTACCGATACCCTTTCAAAAATTAAACCCGATTTATGTATTAATTTTGTCGATTCAATTCGCGGGTCAGGGCAAATTGCCTCAGGAATTCCTGGAATTTTTGAATTATTGCGCATTCCGTATGTGGGGGCCGGTACCTTGGGCTTGGCGTTGAGCAATAATAAGTATCTAACCAAAGCGCTTTTAGAGGCCTGGGAAATTCCTACCCCTCAATACCAACTGTTTCGAAACCCAAAACAACCGCTCGAGTACGATATTCGCTACCCCTTAATCGTCAAGCTCAACGAGGAACACGGCAGCGTCGGAATTGACCAGGATTCGGTCGTGACCAATGACCGGGAATTAAGGGAACGCCTCAGATATCTCATCGGGATCTACAAACAGCCAGCGTTAGTCGAAGAGTTTATTGAAAATGCAGTTGAGCTTACCGGTGTCGTCCTGGAAGCCAACAAGACTGTAAAAGTATTTTTGAGTGAGCGGACGTATGACGCGCCCAAGACGGGTTTCAAACTCCTTACCTTTGATACCAAATGGGCGACTGATTTAGGACATGAAGAACCGGTGACCTATAAACCGTTTACGCGCGGCAATAATAGTTTAATCAGGTCTATTAAAGAAGATTTACGGACCGCCTTTGAAGTTACCAAGATGGACGATTTAGGTAGGTTCGATATAATGCTCGATAAATATGACAACTATTACATCATCGATTCAAATGCTAACCCGGCATTGGGGCCCGAGACCGCTGTCGCCTACGCCGCCAAAGTGAACGGCCATCGATTTACCACGATCTTGTTGAATATTCTGCAACGTAACAAGCAAGATTTACTCCATACCAACGGCGTTTCGCCTAATTATCAAATTTCAATATGAATCTACCATTTAAAGTGGGCATTTCTCCCAATTTTAAAGGTATACGCGGATTGATCGCCACCAAAGACATTAAAGCTAAATCGCTCATTGAAAGCTGCCCCGTGGTGATCTTCCCGATTGAGCAAGATAAATATATCGAAAAAACAATTATCCGGCGCTACTACTTTGAATGGGATGATAATCAGAGCTGTATTGTTTTAGGCTACTGCATGTTAATGAATCATGCGTTTCAACCTAACTGCCAGTATATAAATGATTTTAAAAACAAAGTAATGAACATAATCGCGCTCACCGATATCAAAAAAGGTTCGGAGCTTTTAATCAATTATGATGAATCTATAAACCCAGATAAATTAGATCCAGAGTACCTAGACGGAAAATTCTAAATCGCTCCTTTGTTATGAGTAAAACAATGCCTGCTTTTATCATCCTCTCTTGGCTAAATTAGAAAATCCATTATTTAATCCGCACCCAATGGCTCTCTGAATTGGTGCATCCAACTTTTATACTTCAACATACAGCGTGTCTAAGGGCAAAGACTTGCACCAGTGCCCTTTCCAGCCAAAATCATCCTGCAAAAAATCAATAGTTCTAATGCCCAAATTTATCGCATCGATGATGTTAAGGTAATTCATATACGTCCCGATTCCGCTAAAATTTTGTAAATCATTACCACCAACCAATGCGGTATATACTCCTTTGTGAGTCACAATTAAGTCTGTTGCGGCAACTTTACCGCCCACCAATGCCGATGCCATTCTAATACTAAAACTTTCATTGTTTTTGTAACGTTGAATAAAGTATTTGAATGTTTCTACTTTTCTTTTATCACTCCAATAAATCTCTTCTTCGCCAATCGACTTCTTTCGCCTGGTAATTAAATTAATTAAATCGTCAAAATGCGTGTAATCATTAAAGATTATTTTTGGCTTTAGGGCTTCAATTTTATTAACGTCACGCCTAAAATTATAGCGCCGCTTTTTGGCGTAACGGCTTATAAATTGGGTAAAGTTTTCTGAATCTCCTAAATCTAACACGTATTTTGGATAGTCAGGGGTGAGTGACACAAGTTTAGACACTGGCTTGGTAGCGCTGGGCAGAATGCAACACAGCTCTATTGGTTTGGGGGCCGCAGCCAGCAATAAAGGAATAAAAATCGGGTCGGCTACAAAAAAAGTATTATCTTCCTGCCAATTACTCCCAAACCAAGTGTACCAATCACAATCTGTATTCAACCATAATGGGAGTACCGCCACCGTTTCACTGCCACTATTTAACGTAATAAAGTGAACCGGATAACGGTGGGCGTACCAAAAAGCGTATCGAAATTCCCACCTATCAAAAAATGACTCATTTGGGGTAAAAGATTTCCACAACGATTCAGCTTCGTCAATATCTGTAACAACCCGGACCGTGAGTGACTTCAGTACCTTGGCCAGTAATTTATTACTATTCAAAATTTTCTTTTGAACCAAAGTAAATTTTTGATTAAAAAATTGAGGATAAAATAATATACTCTCATCGTCTTTCTTCTTCACAGTAAATCCAGAAGTTGATGACATCGTGCGAATATCTAATACCTTGTCATGGTCAGTGATCATATAGTTTTTTCTTGAATAAATATCTAGTATCACCACTATTTATTAGGGCTTCTCTGGAAAATTTATCTATAACTCATAATCCTAAATTATCCCGCTAACAGCAATATAGTATGTATTACCGATATAATAAACCAATGACAATACAGGAAGGTTTTCTAGACGTCGGCAACGGGCACTCAATTTATTGGTCTACGCGCGGCAACCCTCACGGTCTCCCGCTTCTCACCCTTCACGGTGGGCCGGGTTCCTACAGTAAGCCTGCCCACGTTGACTTTATCGACCACGACCGGTTCTACCTCATTCAATTCGACCAGCGCGGTTGCGGTCAAAGCACGCCAACCGGTTCCCTCCAACACAACACTACCCAACACCTCGTCGCTGATATCGAAAAACTCCGCACTCATCTGGGCGTCTATCACTGGGTTGTAAGGGGTGGTAGTTGGGGTAGTACCTTGGCATTGGTATATGCCCAGACCCATCCCCAATCCGTTCGAGCCTTAGTCCTCAACGGCATCTTTTTATGTCGAGATCAAGACATCAACTGGCTTATTAACGGAGTAGAGTTAGCCCCGCTCTTTCCCGATCTTTTTGCCGAGCGTAAACGAATATTGAAAAGGCTGGGGCTAAATAAAGCAAATATTGTTCATGACCTCTATCAAGCCATCGTCAGTGACGATCAAAACCGTCGTCAATTAGCTGCCCTCTATTGCGAAAATTGGGACGGGCAACTAATGAGTGCCAACACCCAGCCGCAATTACTCTCCGAATCAGACATGTCTCCCGAACTGGTCCGCAGTAATACTATATATATGCACTATGTCGTAAATCATGGCTTTTTATCCAATAATCAAATCCTGGCCAATACACCGGCAATTAATCACCTCCCCACGTTTATCACCCATGGCCGGCTCGATTTTATCTGCCCGCTCACCCAAGCCCTAGAGCTCCATCGCGCACTGCCTCATTCCCGTCTGACTATCGTTCCCGGTAACGGCCACCACCATTCCGAGCCCGGCATTAAAGCCGCCCTCAACCAAGTCATCAATCAAGAATTGCCCCAGGTTTTAACCCATGAAACAGTTGTTTAAAAACATTCCCCTAAAACCCAAAACAATTATCGTCTGGATAACAATCTTTTTAATCCTGTTCCTTTTTTCCTTTGCCATTCCGCAAACAGCCGTTAAATCATTTATTGCTCAAACTGGTCCGTTTGCCCCGCTTGTTTTTATTGCTCTAAACCTTATTTCATACATCCTTGCCCCTTTAAGTGGTTCACCCATTCTGCTTATCGGGTACGCGCTCTTCGGCGAAAAGGCGGTCATCTATTCTTCTATAGCAGCCTGGATCAGTTTTACCACCAATTTTTTCATAGCCCGGCGCTGGGGTAGGGGAGCGGTCACTCAATTAGTCGGGCACCAGGCAATCGCCAAAATTGATGGGTTGACTGCCCAATACGGCATGATGAGGTATTTTTCTTGCGTCTCTTTCAGGGGGTTATGCACGACTTCATTTCGTATGCTGCCGGCCTTACCCGTATCGGTTTTGGCACCTATCTCTTGGCATCAACCATCGGTGTTATCCCCGGCACCCTGTTATGGTATTGGGGGGTAAAAACGCTCAATAATCCGTTTTTGGCGGTTATCTATGGTTGGATATTAGGCATTCTCTTCACCGCAATCTATATCTGGATCAAGCAACCAAAACGCCATAGCTAATAACCAACTATCGATATATTGTCTGGCTCACCCAAGATTGGATTAATCCAACAACTTGTGAGTATACTAAGCTCATATCCAGTTAAACACCAGACTTAATGAAATATTTTTCAGCCGTAGTAATTATCCTAGCCTCCTTTTTCCTTCCTTCTAAGGTGGTTGCAGCCGAACTCAACGCACCCTCAACTAAAGACACCTACATACTCCCCGGTGTTACGGGTAATCAAGGGCAAGAAACGACGCTCAAACTTGAGTTCACCAACGACTACCGCAGCTACCTTTTCCAACAATTTGACTTAAGCGCCCTGCCTTCTGGGGCTGCCATTACCAAAGCCACCCTCAAAATGTATGTAGAGCAAGCGGGTGCCACCAGCTGTTATGTTCAAGTCCAGCGTCAACCCAGCAGCTGGAACGAAAATGCCGGTTACCTTGAATTAGGCTATGAAAGCACTATTAAAGTCTACGCCACTGAATTTGTCCAAAATTCGGGAGTTTACCAATGGAATATCACCGAATTAGTCCAGGAATGGTTGGGCGGCACCTACCCCAATCATGGCCTGGTCATGCACGCCTCAGACGATTGCCTTCACTCATTCTCTTCCCGCCAAAGCGGCACTGTCGATTGGCGGCCGGTAATCGTTGTCACCTTTACAGCCCCGCCCACCGCCACTCCCACGCCCACGCCTACCAAAACTCCCACCCCTACGCTCCGCTTGTCCCCCTCACCTACTCCACGGGTTTCACCCACTCTCCAACCCACCATCTTTTCATCTCCCACCGCTTTTCCCACTACCTCCGTATCTACTCCCACCCCCACACCTAAAGATAATCACCAAATTGGCGGCTTTACCGCTTTCTTTAGCGGTTCAGGCGGCCTCACTAAGGGTTTGTTAATTGCGCTCGTCTTTATCGCCCTAACTGCCGCGGGTGGTTTTATTTTTCTTAAACTTAACCAACCTCAACCGTACCTACCCTTACCTACGGACACTAATTCCCAAAACCCCTCACCTGACACCGACCCACCCGCAACATCTAAAAGCCCTCACCAAATTAAAACTCCTCAAGAGGTCGACCCGCACCCCAAAGCGTATAAAGGCACCATCGACATGTCACCTTCAGGTGAATCTTCTGATGGCGATGAGTAATTTGGCAATCCCATGGCTGGATATTACAACCCAGTTATGTTTGAATGGGTGTAATGACCCATACTTTGCGGCATTTATTCACGCCGCATTACACCAATAATCACCGTCCCCGAATCTTACAACCCACCGGTTTGCTCATGCTGGGTTTTGTGTTTGTTTTTTTACAGTTATGGATCACCGTATTAGGGTACGTCCCCAAACTTCCAGGCGGATATGTTTTGGGGTATGCCAGCTCCATTTCCGCCTCCGAAGTCATTGACCTTACCAACGTCGAACGGGCCAAGCAGGGTTTGAATGCCTTAACTCATTCCGGCACTCTCTCCCAAGCCGCCGCCGCCAAAGCTACCCATATGTTTCAAAATGATTATTGGGCCCACATTGCCCCCGATGGCACCACCCCCTGGACC
>CAYXRB010000009.1:0-3140 GCA_964467565.1 uncultured Pseudomonadales bacterium
AAAGGCGCCAATAATTGGACCGTTGCGCACAAAAATCATATTGGCTAATTTCTCGCGTACCTTAGGCTTACTCGTGGGTGCTGGTGTATCAATCCTTGAGGGCTTGGGAATCGTGGCCGACACCACCGACAATGCGGTGTTTGAAGACGCGGTGAAAACTGCAGCTAAAGGGGTAGAAAAAGGTATGCCCCTGGCCGCGATGCTGGCCAAGCAACAAGTGTTCCCACCCATTTTACCGCAAATGATTTCGGTGGGAGAAGAAACCGGGGAGCTGGAAAAAGTGTTAAACAAGGTGGCGCACTATTTTCAGAGCGAGGCTGAGAATTTGATTAAAAACTTAACCACGGCGATTGAGCCGATTATTATGGTAGTGCTTGGGGTGGTGGTGGGTTTTATTGTGTTGGCGATTATTATGCCGCTGTACCAAATTACCGATTTATTTTAGTTAATTGTTTGGAAAATATGTTGGAATGCTCTTTACTAAGTAACCGGTACCTCTTGCAATTGTGAATGAAATACGGTTATGCTGATTATGGCAGAGATACTATTACAGACCTTCTTACACAGGGAGAGGAGGTGGAATATGTTAAAAAAGATACTTAACAAACAAGGTGGTTTTACCCTTGTCGAGCTTTTAATAGTGATAGCGGTTATTGGTATTTTGGCTGTGGCCGTATTGGCAGCCTTGGACCCAATCGAACAGCTAAAGAAATCTAGAGATACAGGCAGATTGTCTGATGCTCGTGAAATGTATAACGCCATGACACGCTACTACGCTTCCTACAACTGTTACCCAGATGAGCGTAACTATGATGCGGGAGATCCTTGTACAGCAGCCGCATTTGATATGGTTAGTTTGGGTACGCAAACTGGTACTGAATTTGAGGATACCCTGGACCAACTTTTGGGTAGTGGGGAGTTAAAAGACGTTTTTGAAGATAAGCAATCTGTTGCCCGTGGTCAGTTGTTTGTTGGGCATGATGCTAACGGTGCTGTTGCTGTCTGCTTCCATCCAGAAAGTAGATCAGGTCAAGCTGGTGGTATCGGTCCATTGTCAAATACTTCTACTGATGCTCTGCCTCTTGGGGCAGGTACATGTACAGACCCTGCTCCAGCGTATGTTGCTGAAGATCCCGCTTGGACTGCAAATGCATGTGTTGTATGTGTGCAATAAGTTAGATTCAAGCAGAACTAAAAAGGGGAGGTTTCACTCCCCTTTTTTATGCCTTGAAAAGCGTATTGGAACACGGGTTTTAGAAGGTAGAATTTTGGTAACAGTAGTTCGCGAAACGCCCCTACTTAGGGTTTAGTGGTTGAGTTAAGATAGATACATGATTGCCATTGCTCTGGTGCTCTTTGTATTGGGCTTGGTGGTGGGGAGTTTTTTGAATGTGCTGATTTACCGCACGGTGCAGGGAGAAGATTTTGTAAAAGGCAGATCTAGGTGCGATACCTGCAAAAAAAAGATTGCTTGGTATGACAATATTCCCCTACTCTCGTATGTAATTTTAGGCGGTAAGTGCCGAAACTGTAAAAAACCAATCTCGATACAGCACCCAATAATTGAGTTTATGAGCGGGATATTGTTTGTGTGGTGGTACGCTATTGGTTTTGCTTTTTTCCAGCTGTCCCAATCGCCGCACACATTAGTCCAACCGGTTTTTTGGTTGTTGGTGGGCATACTGCTTTTGGTAATTTTTGTAGCCGACTGGCTGTACCAAATTATTCCCGACTACGCCAATTTTGGCTTAATGCTGTTGGCATTTTTATACCGGGTGTACCTGGTGACAACCGGGGCAATGGAGTGGCGGGATTTTGGGTTGGCGATTATTACGGGCGTGGGGTTAATGCTGTTTATTTGGGCTTTGTGGTGGGGCACTAAAGGCAGGGGGATGGGTTTTGGCGACGTGAAGTACGCGCTGGCCATGGGCATCTTGTTGGGGTGGCCAAGAGCGCTAGTGGGTATGTTTTTAGCATTTGTGATCGGGGCGGTGGTGGGGTCGATGTTGATCTTAATTAGGGCAAAGAAGTTTAAAGAACGGATTGCCTTTGGGCCGTTTTTAGTAGCCGCCACAAAAAAAGAGAATGAGCACTTTCTTAAAACCTAAAATGTAAAGCCTAAAATCTAAACAAACAAATATAAAACCAAATATTTTTACTTTACTATGGCTTGGAGTAAACGATTGCCATCTTCGTCAAGTAATCCCTTTGCGGACCTTGAAGAGCGAAGTTTTCTCTTCGCCAAGAGATGCAGGGATTATGTACATCTATTGCCACAATCAATTTCTAATTTTGAGTATGGAAAACAGCTCATTCGATCCTCCGGTTCTCAAGCAGCAAATTACCTAGAGGCAAATGAATCACTGTCAAAGAAAGACTTCATTCTTAGAGTAAAAATTGCCAAGAAAGAGACTAAGGAATCGAGGTTGTGGTTAAAGCTAACCCAACCGGCTGTAATAAATTCAAAAGAACAAAAGGACCTAATTGTGGAATCGATTGAACTGATGAAAATCTTTGGGGCTATTCTTGAGCGTAACCGAAGCTGATTGAGCTGTATTTTATATTCATGAATTGTTTAGTTTTTAGGCTTTAGAGTTTAGATTTTTATATAAAGTTCTGTCATGATAAAGGTATGCGGTTTGTAACGATTTTTTTGTCCCTTTTTGTGGGTTTGGGATTACTGGTGGTGACAGGCTATTTGGGTTGGGATTGGGGCCGGTTATTGATTGCCGTGTACGGAGTGCAGAATGATATGGCCAGAGTGGTGCGGATCGCGAAGATTGCGACCAACGAGCACAAGGAATACTGTTTTAAAGCCTGGCAAGCGGACATTATAAATACGGATAAGGGTTTGCCGGAAAATGATTTGGTTAAAGGGTATCAATTGCGGTTTGTTAACAGCAGCACCTACAAAATCGAACTGGTTTGTAACACCCTGCGCGGGGATACATTGGAGCTTAAATCTTCGGTTTTGTGGGGAGGGGTGGTAAAAAAAAGCGGTTCGGGAATGATGGCGCTAAAGGCTGATGACCGCGGATTGGGCGTGACCGACAGTGTGGTGGTGCTTGAGGCAACCAAGACGAGATTGGCGGTGGGGACAGTAAACGGAGCAGTAAAGACTTGGTGGCGGGGGGTGAGTA
>CAYXRB010000009.1:3155-5898 GCA_964467565.1 uncultured Pseudomonadales bacterium
TCCAGGTTGGCAGTAGCAGCGCGTATTTAAGGGCTACGAATTGCAGTACCAATTGCTTTGGGGTGTGCCGGACCCGGCCGGCCTTGGTGTATTTTAATACCAATCCCCTACTCGACCCTAATACCCGCGAAGTGGTGCTGTCTTTGGGGCAGACAGTGGCTTTTGGCTACGACATTGCCGGGATGCCGGAAATAAACATTAACGGGTATATAGATTTTGGTGATGGTACCCAAAAGGCATTGGTAAAGGCACAAGATATTGTTGAGCATGCCTATGGGTGTGAAACCAGTGAATGCGTGTACGCGGCAAGTTTATTTGCCTGGGATGAGTGGGGAGTGGCCTTAAACGATGGCCGGCTCAATAGTGTGAATATTCGGGTACGACGTTAATTTGACACAATGGCGTTGATCACCGCATACTGAGCCTATGAATAAAAAGATTGCCGGTTTTACGTTAATTGAATTAATGATTGTGGCGGTTATCATTGCAGTGTTGGCTACCCTTGGGGGTGGGGCATATATAACTTCGGTAAAACGGGGGCGGGATACAGAACGGATTTCAGAATTAAAGGCAATCGCGGCTGCCCAGGAACAATACTATGGTAGATTCCCTGGGGGTGGGACGTATGAGCCCGGGTTTGCAGGAACTCCCTGTGCAAACGCAGCAAATTTGCAGCCGTTTTTTTCTAGTAATGCTATGCCTCAAAGCCCCACTGGCAATTATACGTGCGCAATATCACCGGCGAATACATCCTTTTGTGTGTCGGCAACTCTAGAATTGCCAGAAGGCAAGGCTAATTGTGGCTCATGTGATTGCACAAGTGATCCTTGCGTTATGACCACGGCTTCGCCCAACACGAGTTTTTGTGTATTAAGCCAGCAATGAGCTGAAGACAACTAGGTATAAAAGTAACTAAATTAATGAAATAAAAGGAACTGTATGAAACAGAACAAGGGGTTTACTTTAATCGAATTATTGGTGGTGATGGCAATCATCGCGGTGTTGGCTGCCGTGGGCATGGCGAGTTATAGGTCGGCAAATCAGCGGGCACGCAATTCCCGGCGGGCTGCCGATTTAGAGCAGGTGCGGGCGGCGCTAGAGATGTATCGGACTGATAATTCCACATATCCTGCGGCGGCCGATTTTGGAACTGATGTAGCTCCCACATTGAAAGCTGGAAGTTACCTCGGGGCTATACCTACCCCACCTGCCCCGGCACCAACCGGGTATACGTACTGTACTAATGCGACTAATACAGAGTATATGTTGTGTGCCACTTTTGAAGGAACTAGCCCTGGATCCTGTGGTGCTGTTCCGTCTGGATGTGCGGGTAATTACGGTGTTACGAACCCTTGATTGGCATGAAATTACAAAGTACTTTTGGCTACACCATAATTGAGTTGGTGGTGGCGGCGGCAATTATCGCTGTTTTGGTTGGCGGTGGTATGGCAGCTTATGCCCGGAGTAATGACCGGCAACGGGTACGGCAAGCAGCAGATGAATTAGTAACCCAACTGCGGGTAGTGCAAAAGAAAGCCGATGCCGGAGAGTCCCCAACGGGATGTACGGGAGCTTTTGATGGTTACCAGGTAAAAGTTGAATCTGCCTCGACAACGTCGGCTCAAATATATGCTCTGTGCGATGCTCCGGTTTTGATAGATTCACTAGAACTAAAAAACGGGGCTACATTTGCTGATGTCGATAATTTTGCATTTTTACCATTGGGCAGGGGGATTTCTCCTACAGCAGCCTTATCGTTACAAGTTAATAGCCCCAACGCTACGCACTACATAGATGTTGCCGTTGGAGAAGGTGGGACAATTTCTTCTGGCGTAATTATGCCATAGCTGCAATACTCAATAATCGCACATAATTTGTTGTACATCTTGATTCGGCTTGGTGATTTCCGTGTATACTTAGTTTATGCATACTGCCCAGCATAAAAAAAGCGGTTTTACCTTAATAGAAGTGTTGGTGGCAGCGGCCATAATCAGCGTGTTAACCGGAATGGGTTTTGCCGCGTACGCTAGATTTGAAGCGCGCAAACGGGTTTCGGAGGCGGCGATTTATTTTGCTAATCAACTGCGCGGGGTGCAAAAGCGGGCTGATGCGGGTGATGTGAGATCGTGCGTAAAAGACGATACCTTATTAGCTTTTGATGTGAATGTACCAATTTCGGATACTCCACCTTATATAAGCGCGGCTCAAATTACTGCTGTTTGTCAAAAGCCTGATACAACTGTTAGCAACATAGGGGTAGGATCAATTAATCTTAGTAGTTTATATAACGGAGTGGTTTTTGAGACTTCGAGTGAGTTTAGGGTTAGTTTTAGGGTTTTGGGTCGTGGTGTGAGTGTTGCGGATAGTGTTCTGATAAAACATCCTGATGTAAACCAGATGTATGAAGTAACAGTGACCACTGGGGGCGGGGTAACCGTAATGGAGCTATGACCATGAGGAATTGGAAAATCAGAGGCCAGGCGATAGTTGAGATAGTAGTGGCAGCCGGGATTGTGATGGTTGCCTTAACGGTGTTGGTGGCAGCGGTGTCTAAGGCAGTTTTAAATAATAGATTGTCTAAAGAACGCGTGATTGGAACACGCTTGGCACAAGAGGTTGTGGAGCAATTTAGTAACTTAAGAAACTCAATAAACTGGAATACGTTTTGTGATGAAATAAATACTAGTGTGAATTATTGCGCTAGCCCAACTTTTTTAGCAGCAATCGATAGTACCACTTATGC
>CAYXRB010000009.1:5908-42517 GCA_964467565.1 uncultured Pseudomonadales bacterium
AATATTTTTGCTACTGGTAACCGATTATCACAACCTTGTCCTGCAGCTAATGGAACGATTACTCGATCTAAGACAAATTATTCTGTATATATTAATTTTACTAGTAAAAGTTGCAATGCTGAATATAGTACTCATTATAAGGTGACAGTGTCTTGGTTTTCGGCTGGGAAAGACCAAATGGTTGAGTTGGTTTCGGTATTAGGAAATATATGAAAAGAAATATTCAAGGGTACAGCTTAGTAGAATTGATGGTAGTAGTGGTGTTGCTAGCAGTTTTAGTGACTACTATGGTGGGTTTGTTTTTAACAACATTAACAAGCGGGGGTAAGGCGAATTCGTTGGCGCGAATAAAAGAAGAGGGTGATTATGCCATGTCGACTATGGAACGACTTATCAGGTCTGGAAGTAATGCTGATTGTACAGCGGCAGATGAATTAACAGTCACCGAATTATCGGACGCGCCATCGGCTCCCTCATCAATTTATAATCGAGACGGGACACGCTTGAGAATACGGACGAATGGATCAACGGGACCAACCCGGCTTATTACAAGTGATAACGTAATTGTGACCAGTTTAACATTTAACTGCACCGAAGGAACGGGCTTCAACCAGGGTGACATGGTCACGATCGAGTTTGTAATGAGGGCAGCTGGTGACCTCCAAACGACAGAAACCTTTAATTCGAGGGTAGTTTTGCGCAACACCAGCAGCTAATTGACGGGGTTGGCGCGATGGCGTTTAATAAATATATGAGAACAAAACATAGGTTGCGGTCTGATTCAGGCCAAGTAGGCATAATCGTGCTGCTAATAATGGTGGTCATGACCACGGTAGGTGTGTCGGTGGCATCAAGAAGCGTTTCGGAACTAAAACTGTCGAGGCAAGAAGAACAGTCGACGCGGGCACTGGATTTGGCTGAAGGCGGAGCGGAGAAAATTATTGCTGATATTGGTACGTATAGCGGCGTTGGAACAGTTACCGTGGGGTCTGAAAGTGTAAATTACAACGTGACGGCAAAAAATGAAATTACGGATATGACCGTGTTTGAAGGACATACGATTCAGGTGGATTTGGGAAATGTTGCTACTGATCTACAGGTGACTTGGGATAATACCGGCTCTTGTGATGATAACCCAGCTATTGTAGTGGCATTAATAAGTGATGCCGCAAATGTACGAAGACTTTTTTACGGTCCGGAAGATTGTAGTAGCGTTAGAAGTGATGGTTCGACTAATGTTGCTCTCGATGGATCAACAAATACGTATACTACAGGATCAATACCTTTAGCTACAGAGCGTATGGCAAGAATCAAAGTGTTATATGGTCCAGCTAATGTTTCGGTTACTGGGGCTGATTTACCTCCTCAGGTTGATGTGGTGAATACTAGTTTTACCAACCCGAATGATGGGACGACACGGGCGGTGCAAGTCAACCGGCTGGCCGGATCATTACCGTCGATATTTGATTATGTATTGTTTTCTGGAGGAGACTTAACGAAATAAAAAACCCTGGTTATTTGTTTCGTTATCAATAATTGACAGATGTGTTCTTAAAATAAAAGGAAACCTGCCCTATGAGTGACCATGTTGGAATTGATATTGGTTCGTACGCCATAAAATTGGCGGTAGCCAAGAGTAATGGCGCCACAGTGGAATTACAGAATTTGGCGCAAGTGTATAATCCGGTGGGGCAATTTTTGCCCGCAGATGACGGTGATTTTCAGAAATTAGCCGATGCAATCAAAAGTTTGGCTTATGAAAATAAGGCTAAAGGTAAGCAAATTAGCGCAACGATTCCGGAGTCTTTAGCGTACTCGAGTGTGATTTCACTGCCACTGCTGTCGGACGCCGAACTTGCCTCGTCGATCCACTGGGAGGCGGAACAGCACATTCCGGTACCACTTTCGGAGATTAACTTAGAGTACGAAATCTTGTTTAAGCCCAAAAAAGATGCCGTGGGAGAAAAGATGCGGGTGTTGTTGGTGGGGGCAAAGAAAGACGTGGTAGAACGCTTGGTACTATTGTTCCAGACAGCCGGTTTAGAATTGTTTGGCTTGGAGACTAATTTGCTGGCGGTTTACCGGGCATTGCACTCGACTTTGGAACTGGGTAGCCAAGTGGTGGTACACATGGGAGCGCTGTCAACCGATGTGTTAATTGTGAATAACGGGGAAATGGCCTTTACCTACACCATCCATACCGGCGGTGTGTCTTTAATCCGGGCGGTAGAAAAAGCCTGGGATTGCAACCGGCACAAGCCGAAGAATACAAGCGGGCATATGGCTTAGACGCTAACCAGTTAGAGGGTAAGTTGCGCCAGGTTTTGGTACCGGTACTAAATTTAATTGTCGGCGAAATAAAAAAGGCAATGCAATTTAACCAAGTCGGATTCCCGGGGGTATCGGTAAATAGCATGACTTTAACCGGCGGCGGGGCTTACTTGCCGGGCTTAACTACTTTTTTAACCGAGGCCTTGGGTATTGAGGTGCAGGTGGCCGGGGCTTTAGAGCAGTGGAATTTACAACGTTTGAGCAAACAACCCGATGCAATGGCGTTATACGTACCAAGCATCGGTTTAGCAAGTCGGACGGAATAGATGGTATGTCGAATCGAGTGGGAACGTCATTAAACTTGGTTTCAGCCCGCAAACAGAGTGTGGTCCAAGCTCGTTTGATGGCTGCCAAAGTCCAGTTCATATTTGGAGTATTATTGGCTGTTTATTTGGGCCTTTTAGTGGTGGTGGTGGTGATAAACGGAGGAGTGCAGCTAAAACACAAATCAGTGCTTGATGGGATAAAAAACGAAGAATTAAAGATAGCACAACTTAAAACTAGAGAAGAGATGCTCTTTTTAGTGAAGCAAAAATTAGGGTATATGGCAGGTTTGGTGGGAAAAGAGTGGGATGGGCGAAAACTATTTGAGTATGTGATGGTAACCACTCCGGAAAATGTTACCTACTCTGGGGTTGGTATTGCGGTAGAAGAATTTGATGACTTGAGTCTGACTGCAGAAGCGTTTGACTACCAAACCTTGCAGAATTTTTACGGGTATATAAAGAGTTTACCCGGTAATGAGTTAATCGATTCAGTGACGCTCGAGGGGGTGTCGCGGAATAGTAACGGCACGTACGGGATAAATTGGTTTGTAACACTACCAAAATAAATTATGTCCACTGCCAAGAACAAAGCACCAGACTTAAAAACCTTAATGCAAAACAGAATGTTGTGGTTGTTCCCCTTGGTTGTGGTGGGTGTCATAGTAATAAGTTTTATGCTGGTGCTGCTCCCCCAACTGAACTCATTAATAGAAAGCCGAGAGGTTTTGAAAACCGATGAAGAACGGTTGGAGCGATTGACCCAGAAAAGGACTCAGCTTGAGTCTTTGTCGGAGACACAGCTGGGGGCATATTACGATGAGGCTACGCGGGCGCTGCCTAATGAAAAGCCGGTAGCGCTGACTTTGATGGCGCTTGCGGGCATAGCCGAAGCAGCAGATGTTAGGTTGATGGAATATGATTTTAGCCCGGGTTCGTTGGCTACCGAATCAGCAAAAGTGGAAACTGCAGATTCGGGTGTAGGGGTAATGCCGGTTTCGTTTGTGGTTGAGGGTTCGTATGATGCTTTAGTGGCGATGATGCGGTTGTATGAAACGACGTTACCCTTGATGCAATTGGAAAGTGCCGAAATTACCCCGTTGGGCAACGACTCAACCGATTTAGAAGCGACATTACTGGTGAAGGTGTATTATGCCCCACCCCCCACAACTTTGGGTAAACCTTCGGATCCGATTAGTGATTTAACACCAGCAGAGCTGGATTATTTGCAGAGGTTGTCTGTTTACACTTTATACACGACAGATGTAACCACAGAGACTCTACTCGACCAGGCTCCGGATGAAAATGTCTTTGCTTTTTAAGCTTATTTAATTTTTGATAATTTCTACAGCTCGTGTGGATGGCGACGTTTAGTATTCGTTCCCTCTTTCTTAAGGCAATAAAAATCCCCGCAAACGCGAGGATTTAAAGCTTAAATGTTAATCGAATTATTCTTCGGCTTTTTCACCAGCATCCATATCAATCGACCCGGCAATTAAATCATCGGCTTTTGAATCTGGTGATTCAGTGGTTTCAGGCTGACTTTCGGTGACGGTTTCTTCTGACTTTACCGGAGGATTTTCACCGTCTTCTAAGCGGATAATGAAGTGTTCCCCTGCCCTGATACCCGCCACATGGGCAATGCTGCGGATGGCGCGGATTACTTTGCCGTCTTTACCAATAACCCGGCCCATGTCTTCATCATGTACTTTGATGGTAAAGACTTTTTTGTCGCCATCCATGGACTCCGAGACATTGATGTCTTCGGGGTGGGTAGTGATGTTTTTTAAAATGAGCATTAATAAGTCGTTCATAGGTAAGTAACCCTTATTGATTATGAGTATTTGGTAACTAAGCTTTTTACAGTTGGGGTAGGTTGGGCTCCTTTCTTTAACCAATTGGTATATGCGTCTTTATCAATTTTTATTGTGTTGTTGGCCGGGTTGTACCAACCTAAAGAGGCAGTATATTCCCCGGTAATTTTTGAGCGGGCTTCGGTGACGACGATGCGATACCGAGCTTCGTCATTTTTGCCAATACGAAAGAGTTTGATTTTAAGCATAGGATTATTTTAATAGTCTTAGTCAGTAATTTTTGACATGCGCGAACGTAGGGAATTGTATCAAGAGAGCTTTAATATCTCAAGAGCACGTTGGGCGGCTGCCTGTTGGGCTGCCTGTTTACTCTTACCCTGTCCTTGGGCGACTTCTGAGTTGTTGACCAGGACGCGGATGGTAAAGTTTTTATCATGATCAGGCCCTGACTCTGATACTACTTGGTACTCAGGGCTTAAAGAACCCTGTGATTGGACCGCTTCCTGGAGAGTACTCTTATAGTCCTTAAAAAGTTTTTGTTTAATAATTTCATCGATTTGAGGCAACAAATGTTTTTCGATAAATTTTTTGGCGGTGTCGTACCCGGTGTCCAGATAGATAGCGCCGATAACCGCTTCGAAAGTGTTGGCTAAGAGCGAGATGTTGGTGCGGCCACCGGTGAATTCTTCGCCCTTGGACAACCTTAAATGCTCACCCAGCTTAAGCTTTAAGGCCAAACTGGCAAGGGTAGTGGTACGGACTAAAGCTGCCCGATAGGCGGTGAGTTCACCTTCGGGTTTGTCGGGGAATTTATGGTAGAGAAATTCGGAAACGACTAACTCCAAGACAGCATCGCCTAAGAATTCGAGACGTTCGTTGTGAGTTTTAACCGTTTGATTTTCATTTAAATAGGAGCGATGGGTGAGAGCTTCTTCGAGTAAATCGGGGTTTTTAATGGGGAGACTCTTGATAAGGGTCATAGTAACGAGTCTTCGATGATGATAAGTAAATCGTTCACTGTTTCGGGGTAAGTGGGTGTAAGTTCTGGGAGTGAGGTATCGAGGAGTTCATCGAGTTGTTCCCTAAGCCGGTGCATGTCGTCGGGGGAGGCATTGAAATCGAGATGAAAACTGGAGCGGGGGGTAACCTCATGGGTTTCTAGGCCAAATATTTCGGCGATGGTGGGTTGAATGATGGTAAATGAACTTTGGGTGTTATTCATGATCGATCTGATTGACAATTGCGCCTAAAACGCCGTTAATAAATTTTCCTGAGTTTTCACTGCCATATTCTTTCGCAAGTTCCACGGCTTCGTCAATAACGACTTTATACGGTGTTTGATGCTGTTCGAGTTCATAGACGGCTAGGCGTAGAACGGCTAAATCAATACGATTAATCTGGTTTATAGGCCATTCCGGGGCAGCGGTGGTGATGAGATGGTCAATATGCGCTAAATTTTGGATTATAGGGGCGATGGATGATTGCGGGCTGGTGTTGAACGCGTAGGAAAAAAGCGCCTTCATGTTATGAGAACGGGCAACGTGTCGAGGATCGGTGGCAGTTTTCATACTGATGGAAGCGACTGATAGACTACTTTAATTACCGCACTGGCTGCAGACATGATGGGGTCGTTTGGAAGCACCACAACTGGCACATTTAACAAGCTTAACCATTTTTAAGGCTAAACTCTTGCGAATTTTACCCTGACGGTGAGACGAGCGTTTATGTTTTGGTACTGCTGGCATAGTTAAATTATTAATGATTACTGATTATTGAACAACGACCAAACCTTTACCTACCATGTTAGGCATTTATACAGTGGGTAGGTAGACGTAGCTGGCGTATTTTAGTGAGGAAGGGATATTTTTTCAAGGAGAGTTTTTATTTTGTTTAAAACGGCGGGGTAGGCGTGCAAATCGGGTGCACCTTTCAGCAATTGCTGGGCTTGTTTTTGGGTAGCTTCGATGAGCTTGGTGTCGCTTAGGGAGGCGATTTTTAAATTAAGGTAACCTGATTGTTGGATGCCGTAGAGTTCACCCGGCCCCCTGAGTTTGAGGTCCAATTCCGCAAGGGTAGCACCGGACTGGGTTGTTTCTAAAGCCTTAAGGCGTGCACTTTGAGTTTTTTTGGTTGGTAAAAGCAGACAGTAACTTTGTTGTTCTCCCCTACCGACCCGTCCGCGTAACTGATGCAAAGAAGCTAAACCAAATCGCTGGGCACCCTCGATGACCATGAAGGCCGCGTTCCTTACATCGATACCCACTTCGATGACGGGCGTGGAAACTAAGACATCGAGATGGTGCTGATTAAAGGCTGTTATAATTTGTTCTTTTTCACGGCTTTTTAACTGGCCATGGAGAAGCCCAAGTTTTAAATCGGAAAAAATGCCTTTTTTGAGGGACTCAAAATGAGCTTTGACGGCTTTGACCTCATCAAGCATGGGAGTTGTAGATTCTTCGATTAAAGGGCAGACAACATACGCTTGTTGATGATTGGAAACGATTTGGCTTTTAATCCAGTGGTACGCATCGGCTCGTTTCTTGGGATCGATGACCCAGGTTTTAACGGGAATCCTGCCTGGAGGCAATTCGTCGATTACCGATAGGTCGATTTCGGCGTAAAGAGTGAGGGCGACGGTGCGGGGTATGGGAGTGGCGGTTAGCGAGAGTAGATGGGGAGAGGGTGATTGTTGCAGGAGTTGAGTACGCTGAGCTACACCAAAACGGTGCTGTTCATCGATGATCACCACACCAACATTTTGCACCAATTTTTGATAAAGCAGGGCATGGGTACCGATGGTAACGGAGGTTTTATCTTTTGATTTAACGGAACCGGTATAAAGGCTAACATTTATGTTGAATGGATCGCGGAAGGATTTAATAGTACTGTAGTGTTGTTGGGCCAGAACCTGGGTGGGAGCCATAATGATGGTTTTACGACTGTTTACGGCGGCGCAATAGGCGGCAAAAGCAGCAAGGACGGTTTTGCCAGAACCAACGTCACCTTGAATGAGGCGGTTGGCCGGGGTAGATTTACTGCAATCTTTAATGATATCCAAAAGGACCCGGTGTTGAGCAGGAGTGAGGGTAAACGGCAGTGATTGCACAAAGGCTTGAACTTGGGTGTTGGTAACAGGGAGGACCGGAGCGGAAGCTGACTGAAACATCCTTTTTCTGATGAGCGAAGCCAGTTGCTGGGTAAGAAGTTCGTCAAAGCTTAGGCGGTGGTTGGCTTTATTTATAGATTCCCAATTGGGTGGAAAGTGAATGTAATTAAGGGCATCTTTTAAAGAGATGAGTTTTTGGTTTTGAATAATATGAGCTGGGAGCCACTCCGTTTGAGGGTTTATGGTTTTTAAGAGAGTAGAGATACGGGATCGCAGCCATTTGGACGACACCCCGTATGTTTCATGGTACACCGGCACTAACCTGGCAGTATGAATATGGGATCGTTCATTGGGTATAGATGGGGATTTTGCATACTCGAACCGAGGTGAGGTGAGGGTGAGTTTGTTGCCATAACGTTTGACAGTACCCGCAATCGTAAGGTGAGGATTCTTTTTGAAGCTATTCACCAAATACGGTTGATTAAACCAAGTAAGCTCTATACTCCCGGTACTGTCGGTAAAAAGGGCTTTTTGAACGACTTTGCCATTTCTGGTGTAGACATTTTTGATGCTGAGTATTTGACCGGTGATGGAGACTATCTCTCCCTCGTTTAGTTGAGTAATGGTGCCCGAGGCAGACAGGTCATCATAACGGAAGGGATAATGATGGAGTAAATCGTTAATGGTAAAAATATTTAGGTTTTTGAGGCGATTGGCATAGATTGGACCGACAAAGGGTAAGGAGGCGACCGGTGAAGAAAGATGATCCATGAGGATACAGGTGTACTCGTTTAGATATAGAGGAAGGCTGACCCGACACTACTGAGGATAAGGGCAAGTGTGGCGATGAAGATAATGATTTTGAAAAGACGTTTCTGTTTTTTAGTTAACTGCATAGATTACCCTATTTTAACGCGTTTAAAAGTATTCTTGCCAAACTTAATAGTATCACCGTTTTTGGGCGTGAAGATAGCTTGAGGAGTATCAATTTTTTTACCGTTATACTCTACCCCACCCTGTTCGATGGTGCGTTTAACTTGAGAAATAGAGATACCTAAATTTGCAATTTTCAAAATATCGAGTAACGATACTTCTTTTTGTGAAAGTGTGATTTGATCTTTTTCCGTGAGGTTTAGGCTTTGAACATTCCTGTCTTGATGCGCGGTAGTAAAGAAGGCTTGAGCTGCTTGGGCTGCCTGATGTGAGTGCAACTCAGTCACAACGGCTGAGGCCAGAATCTTTTTTGCCTCGAGAGGATGGAGGTCGTTTGATTTTAGATTTGCAGCGATTTGATTTACTTGTGACATGGGGAGGTTGGTGACAAGAGTAAGATAGTCGATGATTTGATTATCACCGATACCCATAAGTTTTCTATACATGTCATTTGGCTCATCATTTAGCCAGACACAATTTCCACTAGTCTTGCTCATAGTTTTGCCGTCTGTCCCCATAATCATGGGGAGAGTCATGACGAACTTGTCGTGATGATTTATTTTGTGCTGTAATTCCCGCCCAATGAGCATGTTAAATTCTTGATCGGTGCCGCCGATTTCTAAATCCACGTCCATAACCACTGAATCATAACCTTGTAAAAGCGGGTACATGGTTTCGTGGTACCACACCGTATCACCCCGTTTGATTCTTCTAGTGAATGATTCGCGTTTAAAAAGTTGGACTGCCGAGATATGAGAAGCGATGCCAACTATTTCTTTTAATGTTAGCGGGGAGAGCCATTCATGATTACGTTTAATGGTAATTTTTGAAAAATCGACAATAGGTTTGACTTGGTTTTGCCAATCTTTAATATTTTCGTCGATTTCGGATTGGGTGATGAGGGTCCGCCCTGTATCACGCTGTGATGGATCGCCGACCAACACGGTGCCAGTGCCAAAAAGAAATATGACCTCATGACCGGCTTGAGCAAACGCCATAAGCTGTCGCAGACCAATGCTGTGACCCAAATGAAGACGGGTGCCTGTGGGATCAAAACCTTGATAAACTTTGAGTTTCCCTTTTTTGGCAATCTGATCTTCTAAACCTGTTTTAGAAGGAAGGATTTTTTCGACCCGGCGTGAGAGTAAATCATTTGAGAATACCATAATAGCCACATTATACCCCAAGGGGGCTGAGATACGCAGAAAAAAACGAGTGAGGCGCGAGATAGGTATTCACCGGTATTGGTATCGAGAACGACTTTTTCACCCACTTTGATAAATAAGGGTGCCTGGACTCTGATGCCGGTTTCGAGTGTGACTTCTTTTTTAGGAGCGTTGACCCGGTTGCCGGCTACGGCATCGGGGCTTTGAATGACACTTAGGGTAACGTGGGGAGGTAAGCTAACACCGATCACAGCATCGTCATAAAAGAGAATACTACAGGTAGTTTCGGGGACTAAATACCCTTCTTTGCCATCAAATAACGAAACGGGTACGTTCACCTGGTCATAACTCCTGGGATCCATGAACACCAAATCATCGCTGTCACGGTAGAGATACTGCATTTCTTTTTTATCGACTTCGGCTTGTTCAACTTGTTCAGAGGTTTTATAGGTAAAATCGGCAACGCTACCCGTGCGGACATGACGTAGCCGCACACGCATGATGGCTGCGCCCTTACCCGGGTTCATAAATTCTGTTTTGGTGACGTAATGAGGGGCATTTTTAAACATAATAAAAATGCCCTTACTTATATTGCCCGCTTTGATTGATGCCATACTAATTAAAATTTTAAACTTAAGACCCAAATAATCTAAATTATCGATATTAAATTCCAATAAAATAACGCGACGACGTATTTTACTCTAGATTAAACAGTTCGGCTACCGGAAAGAATAACGTATCGGAAATGGAAGGGACATCGGCGAGGAGCATGATTAGCCGGTCGACACCCACAGCAATACCCGCTGCCGGGGGGACCCCTTCTTTAAGTGCTAATATAAAGTCTTGGTCCATTGGAAACTCGATTTTGCCAAGTTGTTTTCGCTCTTCTAAGTCTTTTTTTAAGCGTGTTTCCTGTTCTTGCCAGTCGTTGAGTTCGGTAAAAGCGTTACCCAGCTCAAGGCCTGCTAATAACACTTCAAAACGTTGGGCAAGACGAGGATCAGAGGCTTTTTTTTGAGATAAGGAGGCTTGGGATACAGGATAGTCGTACAGTATGACTGGCTTTTTAAGTTCCTGGAGGGCGGGTTCTATCTCATTGAATAGGATTTGATAAAACATTTGCTCCCATGTGGTTTGGTCGTCTTGCTGGTATCCCTTGTTACGGTGTATGACCCTAAGCTTAGTTTCTTCAAGTAAGGATTCTAGGTTGATATTGGCATACTGTTGAAAAGCTTGGGCAATAGATAGGCGTAGCCATGGTTTAGATACGTCATAGACCTCTTTTTGGTAGGTGAATTGCTGTGGATCGCAGTGGGGTTGGATGGAATTGAGCAAGAAGAGAAAGAGATCTTCAAAATCAGCCATTATATGAGTGTAATCAGCGTGGATACGGTACCACTCGAGCATGGTGAACTCATGGTTATGAGAACGACTCGCATTTTCTTCATTCCTAAAGACTTTGGTAATTTCGAATATATTGCCCAGACCGGCAGCTAACAATTTTTTGAGCGAATATTCAGGACTACTGATTAAAAAAGCCCGGCGTGACTGGCCTGTATGGGTTTTAAGGGTTGATTCAAAAAATTCTAGATTTGGTTCACAACTAGGGATGGGAACGAGTATGGGGGTACTACATTCATGAAAATGAGCATTTTTGAAATACGTACGAATACCGTCAAGTACTTGTTCGCGGATTAAATATTGCGGAATTAAGTGTGGACTTTTTTTTAATTTTTGCCAAGTTTTCATGTTATCCTTCCAGAATATAGGTTACAGGCCCATTTAAATTAAGGGTAAGGTGCATGTGGGAGGCAAAAATGCCAGACGCGACCTTTTCTGTGCCTAAAGCATCATTTAACTGAGTTATAAAGAGATCAAATAAGGAATTTGCGTAATTGGCTTTGGCGGCATTACTAAATTCCGGTCTTAAAGCCCCATCGGTCGATCCTAGGAGGGTGAAGTTTGGGATAACCAAAACTGAGCTTCGACTTTGTAAAAGATTGTGATTAAGCTTGCCTAAATCATCTGGGATAATTCGGAGTGTCACTAATCGTTGACACACTGTTTTGGTGGAGGCGGGGGTATCACTTCGGGCGAAACCCACGAGAACACATAAACCCTGGCCAATACCTGCGACCTTAGTTTCATTAACCATAACACTGGCACTGCTGACATACTGGACGACGAGTTTCATACAACTCAACTTAATGACTAAGACAGGAATTATTATACTTGCAATGGTATGCTAAAACTTATGAGAGACGAATTTAAATCGAGTGAACCAACAGAAAACGGTGAAAGCGGAGTACAAAACCAAGAATTCTACTACTATAATAAAAATCTAGAGGGTGGAAAGGGCTGGTACAATAAGCTGATGTCGGGATTTAATCGATTGAAGAGAAAATGGCGGGCTTATAGAACGAGAGGAAATACCCGTGGGTTTTGGGCAAGCCAACTGGGCCGGGCAAAACTATGGCGGAATCTGGCATTGGCTGGTTTGGTTATGGTGGTCGCCGGTACATTGATGACGGCCGCACTATTTGCTTGGTATGCCCGAGATTTACCTCAGCCAGATAAGATTGTTCGACGGGAAGGATTTTCCACAAAAATTTTAGATAGAGAGGGTGAGTTACTGTACGAAGTATTCGCCGACCAGCAAAGGACCAACGTTACATTGGAGCAGGTACCAACCTATTTAGAACAAGCGACTCTGGCGATTGAAGATAAAAATTTTTACTCACATACCGGTTTTGATTTAAAAGGATGGTTACGATCTTTGTGGACAATAATTACCCAAAGACGTTTAGTAGGTGGATCGACACTAACCCAACAATTAGTAAAAAATGTGCTCTTAACTCAAGAAAAAACGTTACCCAGAAAGATAAAAGAATTTATATTGGCGGTGCAAATTGAAAGTAAATACAGCAAGGACGAAATTCTACAAATGTATCTAAATGAAGCACCATACGGCGGCACCGCATGGGGGGTGTCGACAGCAGCGCAAACGTATTTTGGAAAAGACGTCTCAGAATTAGATTTGATAGAAAGCGCAATTTTGGCGGGCATGCCACAATTACCTTCGGTGTATACGCCTTTTGGCAAAAACCCGACTGCATATATTGGCAGAACAGAGAACGTGCTAAGAAGAATGAGGGAAGACGGACACATAACTCCGGAGCAGGAAGCGTCGGCAGCGGCCTCACTGTCTAGTGTGCAGTTTTCAGGCGGATACACCAGTATTAAAGCTCCCCATTTTGTATTATATGTAAAAGATATTCTGGAAGAGATGTATGGTGAATCGTTAGTGGAAAAGGGTGGTTTGAGCGTAACGACTACACTGGATTATGAATTACACCAAGAAGCCCAGACGATAGTAACCGAAGAAATTGATAAGGCTGAAAATTTGGGAATTGGAAATGGGGCGGCGATGGTCATTAACCCGGTGACTGGTGAGATCCTGTCAATGGTAGGCAGTAAAGATTTTTTCGCTGATGACTATGACGGTCAAGTTAACGTGACCCTTTCGGAAAGACAACCCGGATCGGCGATTAAACCCGTGACCTATTTAACCGGTTTTATGAAAGGGTATACGCCTGCGACCATGTTAATGGATGTACCAACGGAGTTCCCGAGTGGGGACGGCGAACCCTACACACCCCAGAATTACGACGGTCAGTACAGGGGACCGGTGCAATTACGATTCGCCCTCGGGTCCTCCTTGAATGTTCCAGCTGTAAAACTGTTGGCACTCGTGGGGGTTAAGGATATGTTGCAGGTGGCTTACGATATGGGACTGAAGACCCTGGAACCTACACCGGAGAACTTAGCCCGGTTTGGTTTAGCAGTTACTTTGGGTGGTGGCGAGGTGCGATTGCTTGATTTGGCTACTGCTTACAGTGCATTTGCCAATAGCGGGAAAGTGGTGGAGCCGGTTTCAATTTTGAAAGTAGAAGACCAAGAAGGTAAATTGCTGTATGAACACAAACAAGTTGAAGGCAGAAGGGTGATGAAAGAAAGTGAAGCTTTTTTGGTTAACCATGTACTCATGGATAATAATGCCAGATTACTAACTTTTGGACCGAATAGTTATTTAAATTTGGGTAATCGGAATGTGTCGGTAAAAACCGGAACAACTAATGATCGGCGTGATAACTGGACAATCGGTTGGGGAAGCAGTGTTCTGGTGGGAGTATGGGTAGGGAATAATGACAATTCACCGATGAAAAATGTGGCCTCGGGAGTGAGTGGTGCGTCGCCGATTTGGAGGCGGATTATCTTAAAGGCAATTGATAAATACCCGATTAAAAATTGGCCTGTACCCGGAGATGTTGAAGCAAGAAAAGTAGATGTGGTTTCGGGATACCCTGAGCACGACGGGTTTGCGTCAAGAACAGAATACGTTATTAAAGGTACGTTGCCGACGACGCCGGACCCGATCCATGCCAAGCTAAAGTTATGCAGAGGCCAAAATAAACTGGCAACACCGGTAGATATTCAACGAAACGAGTTTGAAGAAAAGGAATACTATGTATTTACAGAAGATACCGTGATTGGGACAGCGCCTTCTTGGCAAAAAGGAATCGATGCGTGGTTGGCTGGTCAGGGAGATGAAAAATATAAACCACCCACAGAACTATGTGATACCCAAAATGAGATTATTGTGGGATTTGACGATCCTAAGAATGAAAACACCTATCAGGAAACCTCGATACCGGTCCGCATTCGAGTAGTGACTTCGGGTGAGATGGATAAAGTAGAGATATTTGTAAACGGGTCTTTAAGAGAAACTTTAACGGCACGTCCGTATGAAACAACTCTCGATTTACCCCGAAATACCTATACACTACGAGCAAGGGCGATTCGAAAAGATGGTAAAAGCGCGGAAACGGGTGATTTTAGAATTGGAACCGGGGGTATGGATTGGAACGGAAATTCTCCCACACCTACTGCAGCTGCCACCCCAACCCAGATAATCACCCCTTCTCCTTCAATTACCCCTTAGAAATTTCTAAATCTGGCCAACTAACTGTGCGTTAAATTGAGTCTGGGCAGTATTGACAATTTTTTTTCTGATAGGGGCAACAGTTTCATCGGTAAGGTTTGTTGAACTGATTACGTTGGGGTCCCGGTAGATTATGGTAAGAGTGTAATTCTGCTGGTATTGTGTTTTTAAGACCACGGATGAAATATGTTCATGAGCTGACAGGATGGTTTGGATAAATGGACCTATGTAGGTTTTAACGGGCAGAGTAAAAGTGAGGTCTTCAATAACTGGAGGGTTAACCGGAATAGGATCAAAGTGATGAACACCTATTACATTTTGAGATAGGAGGGAAAAATTTATTTCACTGCCAAAAACTGGACCTTCAAGTTTGAAATTTTCGAGGACTATTGCATTGATTCTACCTAGGAAACCAATAGGTGTGGATCCCACAAATAGCTGTGCGGTTGCACGGGGGTCAAAAAGTGTGGGTGTTGCTTTGGTGGGTGAAAAAGTGACGGTAAGCTTTAAATGTTTAAATAGTGATTCCAGATGGCCTTTAAACTGGTCGTATTCAAGACTTTGCCCAACGAGACCGAGAGTTGAGACTTCGAGAGGGTTTTGATGGCTGCTGTTGGAGGTGTAGGTATTTGCCAGTTCAAACAATCGATGCGGCGGTGAGGTTAGGCCGCGATTAAACGAAAGATTTTCGAGTAAACTTGGCAGAAGGAGTTGGCGCATCGAGGTGTATTCATCGGATAGCGGATTGGTTAGATTAAAGGTATTTTTAAGGGTGATCCCCGACTTTTGGGCTAGTGTTTTACCGATTAAGGCATGGTTGTACATTTCGGTAAAACCGGTATGACTTAAAAAAATTCTCGCCGTGGTTTCATGGCGCAGTAACGGATCAGTAGTGGAGTGAATGAGCGTGGTGGGGGGGATTTCAGAGGGTAGACGAAAGTAACCGTAGACGCGCATGACTTCTTCGGCGATATCTTCTTTTATATTGATATCGTGTTGTCTGTGACTGGGAATAGTGCAGACTATTTGATCGGAATCTATTTGGGGTGAAAAGTGAAGCCTGCTTAAGATTGACACTATTTTGTCATCAGGCAGATTCACACCGGCAAAAGATTTTACCCAATTAGGCTCAAACGAAATACCTTTAGGTTTGTACGGTGACGGGTAGATATCAAGTATTTTTGAAGTTGGTTTAGCATTAGCCCGCTGCATGAGCATTCTAGCGCCTGCGATGAGTGTGGGTAATACCATTTCGGGATCCGGTTGTTTTTCAAAGAGTTGGGCGGCGAGCGTTCTTTCACCCGTGTAAAGGGAAGTGCGGCGAATTCGTTTGGGATCATATGTTTGGACGAACAGAAGTATATTTTTTGTGTTTGAGTTAACTGCGGATAATCCGCCACCCATAATGCCACACAAGTCGATGAGCCTACCCTGGCCATCTTCGATAACAATGTCGCCACCTTTTAAGTTATGGGTCCTGCCGTCTAGAGTGATGAGCTTCTCCCCTTGCCTACTCTCACGGACGATCATGGTGGCTCTTTTGATTAAGTCAAGGCCACAGCCATGGACCGGTTGGCCGTATAAAAGAGTTAGTTCATTAGAAATATCGACGACGTTATCAATGGGTCGTTGATCGGTTAAATTAAGCCAAGATTGGGTTTGCTGGGGAGACGGTTTAATGGTGATATTGGTCAAACTTATGCAGGTAAAGCGGCGGACTAGAGATTTATCTTTTATCACAACTTTGACAGGGTCATGGCTGGGAAGAACACCAAGTGATGTGGTCGTTTCCTTAAAGGGATCGTTGATAATTTCGGTTTTATATTCAAACTCAGGTAAAATGGCGTGGGCTTCGCGGGCTATGCCATAGGCTGAGGCAGTGTCGACGCGGTTAGTGATAACTTCGATATGGTAGATCCAATCATCAGAGATTTTTTCGAGCTTATCCACCGTGGGGCCGCATAAGGAAAGGCTTTTAGCAATTTTTTCGGGAGCGGCACTAGTCTTAAGAAATTGCGTTAGAGCTGAGTGAGGGATTTTTATATCCATACATGTCAAAATCTAAATTTTAATGCATAAAATTAAAACATTATGATTGCTGCAAAAAGCGTAAATCTTGGGTATAGAGTTGCCGTAAATTATCGGTAACGTTGTGCTTCATCATGATAACGCGCTCAACGCCCCAGCCAAAGGCAAAGCCAGAGTATTTTTCGGGGTCAATGCCACCATTCTTTAACACAATCGGGTGGACCATGCCAGCTCCTCCCAGTTCGAGCCAACCGCTTTTGCAGACTTTACATTTTTTACCGTCAACACTGCTGGTGCCCTTACAAATATGGCAATTAATATCGACTTCGAATGATGGCTCGGTAAATTGGAAGTGGTGTGGGCGTAGGCGGATTTCGCGATCGGGACCGAAATACGACTTGGCGAAAAAATTTGAGACCCCGACTAAATGAGTCATATTCACGTCCACATCTATAAGCAAACCTTCAAATTGATGGAACATGGGTGAGTGGGTGTTGCTCGCCTGCCGGCGATACGTCTTCCCAATGTTGATCATTTTAATAGGAGGTTTTTTCATATATTCCATTTCCCGAAGCTGGCCGTTGGAAGTATGGGCGGTGAGGACTAAATCTGCGCTAAGATAAAAAGTTTCCTGGTCGTCACGGGCGGGATGATCTTTGGGGATGTTTAAGCCTTCGGCGTAGTACCAATCGGTTTCGATTTCGGGGTAACGCCGGCGGACAAAGCCTAAACGGCTAAAAATTGATTCGATTTCGATGATGGCTTCGGAAATAAGATGAAGGTGACCTACCGGCGGTGGAGTGCCGGGCTGGGTGACATCTACCCATTCTTTTTGAACATCTCTGGTTTTTTGAGAAAAATGTTTTTCGAGTTTGGTTTTAATCTTGTTTAGTTCTATACCGGCAGCTTTTTTATCTTCAGTGCTTAAGCTTCGAATAAGACCAGCAACTTTATTGAGTTGTCCGCTTTTCCCTAATACCTTAGCGCGGTTGTCTTCGGATGGTTCAAGACTGAACGAACTTTTTTCTAATTCGCTTAAAGAATCTATAAATTTGTTTAAAGAAATTTCTTGGGATTGTGTTTGCTCGTGTTTTTTGGGGGTTTGTAATTGTGTCTCCAATCTTGCTTGGGTGTGGTAGTGGATTAACGTATTCCCGGAGTCGTATTCAAAGTCAGCAATGGTGGTTGGCCAGCATTCTCCGGTCGATTGTAGTTGGGTCCCGCCATCGGGTACAGGCGGGAGGTCTCCAATTTGGATTAGCCGCAACGGTTTATTATCGGGTAATTTAAAGGGCAAAAAAATGTTTTCATTATCGAGTTCTGTTTTAGACACCAGGCGCGCAGTAATCGGCAAGTCCTGTTCTATGAGTTTGTTGAGTTGGTCTTGAATGTGATCGCGGTACGATTCGTCTAGAAAGCCTTCGTATTTAATGTAGAATTGGCTGCTAATACCGTGAGAGGCTTGGATACCGTGAAACTCGGGGAGGGTGAGCTTAACGGCTTCGTCTACCAGGTGGCCGGCGGTGTGATATTGCATGTGATGGTAGCGGCGATCCCAATCAAGCTTTATAGATACCAAGTCGCCTTTTGACAACGAGCCAGTGAGCTTGCCTTTGTGCTGTATGGCGCCTTTGTTATACGCAACCTCGCTGACTTTAAGATTCCCCTGCTCTCCGACTATTTCGCCTTGGTCGCCTAATTGCCCACCACCTTGGGGGTAAAAAATGGTTTGGTTTAAAACCACAACGGTATTTTGACCATCGGATTTGACCGATCGGACTTTTGCCTTAGCTTGTTTAAGGTAACTATCGTTCAGGTAAAGTAGCTTGGTTGGCATACATGTATTCTAGCGTATTGGGCGGTAAGCAATACTATCTTCAGGTAAATGACCATTTACTTGATACTGTTCGGCTACTTCTTCTGCTGTAATTTTTCCTTTTAGAAGTGATGTGTATAAAGCAACAACATTTACTCCAGGGTCACCTATCGGAAGTAAACCACGATCTGATAAATATAAGGCCGCTGTTACTTCAGCTGGACTGCATTTCCATGGGCTTCCACCTTCACATACTGATGTGCTCATATTTTTCCTTTGAGAAAATTATTAATTAAGAGTTACTGATTTTTTCAACTGTACCCTCCTTTCTTTTGGTCGAGTATAATCCTCATCCGCTCTTAAATTTACAGATGGATTCGGTTAGTGCTTACCCTCCCTCCTTCTGCAAAGCAGAATTTCGAAGGGTTGTGGTGTAACAGCGATTTTTTTCTTTTTTAATCAATCGAAAAAACGGTTACACCACAAAAAAACTCCCCTTCGGGGAGTCTTTGTAAACATGCTACAACAACTCCCCTACTCTTGCAGAGTAAAGAAAAAGCTGTTGAGAACGGATAATGACATAAAAGTATTGTAGGTTTAATTGGTGTTGAGTCAAGCGTTATTTGCCGTAAACGGTTTGAACAACACTTTGGAAGGCAGCCGGGTCTTTGATAGCAAGTTCTGACAACATTTTTCGGTTAAGGCCGACGTTATTGGTTTTTAAAAGGTTCATAAATACCGAATACGAAGGTGCTTGATCTACTTGAGCCAGGGCGGCATTAATGCGCAAGATCCAAAGACGGCGCATGTCCCGCTTGCGGTTCTTTCGGCCTTCGAAGGCATACTGTCCAGCGTGTAGCAGGGCTTGTTTGGCCGGTTTAATATGCTTGCTAATGCTTAAGCGAGCGCCTTTAACGCTGTCTAACACTTTTTTATGCTTGCGATGGCGGGTAACCCCGGTTTTGACTCTCATAGTTACGATTCTAAATATTGATTATTGATAAATTATTTTAATTAGTTGGCGAGCATTTTGGTAATTTTGGTGGCAATTTTGCCGGTTAGTTGTTTGGGCACGTTATACGCACGGATTTGTTTTTTAGATTTTCGACGACGCAGGTGGCGCATATTTTGAGCACGGCGGAGTATTTTACCAGTCCCCGTTACCTTAAAGCGTTTTAAGACAATTTTTCTGGTTTTAAGTTTTGGCATAAATACTTTGCAGGCTAAAGTGTAATAAATAACGATTAATTAGTAATGTCTGTTGGTTGAGTGTTTATTATTTTTTTACCTTTTGGCTGTAATTGCGTGGTAAGGATTTTACCACTTAAGGCTGGTTCCCGTTCGACTGTCGAGATGTCGGAAAGGTCTATGATAGCATTTTTTAAAACTTTGTCACCAAAGTCTTTTCTGGTAATCTGACGACCGGTAAATTTAACGTTTAGTCGGACTTTGTTACCTTCGAGCAAGAATTCGCGGGCACGCTTGATGCGAATGTCAAAGTCACCTTGGGCAATAAAGGGGGTGAAGCGAATTTCTTTAATATCAACGTTTTTGGCACTCTTGCGGTCTGATGACTCTTTTTGCTGTTGCTGATATTTGAATTTTGACAAGGAAATAAGTTTGGCAACGGGCGGGTTAGCTTGTGGGGAAACCAAGACAACATCGAGGTCTTTTTCTTGAGCTAACCTTAAGGCATCGTTTTTGCTCATGACCCCAATCTGTTTGGCTTGATCATCGACAAGACGGAGCATGTCGGCGCGAATAAATTGATTGAACTGGTAGTGGGCTTTGGGTTTAGCGCGTTTAGCGTAATGTGGTTTCATAGGTTTGCACTTGGCAAATAGTATATAGTGATCAGAGAAAATTGACTTTTGTTTGGTTTTTAAACAAGAGACTCTTCTCAAGAGGGAATTGTACCATGAATACAAAGCTGATATCCAGCTTCTCCTCAAGGGCTTGGCGATGCTCGTGGATTCTTGACGTTACAAGTCTAAAGATTTGGAGTTGATAATCTCCAGAGCTTTATGGGAGAAAGCTTCGAGTGTGTGGGTACCTAAGTCAAGTTCTCCCCTGCCCCGCACCGAGACCTTTTGGTCATCGACTTCTTTTTTGCCAACGATGAGCATGTAGGGAATTTTTTGTTTCTCGGCCAGGCGAATGCGTTTACCAATACTTTCGGCTTGGTCCCAGAGTTCAATACGGATACCTTGCTCTTGCAGTTTTTCGGTAACTAACTTGGCATAAACGCTTTGGTCTTGACTAATAGGTAATACTACCACTTGGACTGGTGAGAGCCAGACTGGGAAAGCTCCCGCGAAATGTTCTATTAAAATGGATAAATATCTTTCGATCGCACCCATAATGGCTGCGTGTATCATGAATATTTCTTCACGATCGCCTTTCTCATTGATGCAATACAGACCAAACCGGTTTGGCATGTTCACGTCTAATTGATTTGTGGCAACTTGCCATTCTCTACCAAGTGAATCCCGGGCCATAAAATCGAGTTTGGGGGCATAAAATGCCGCTTCACCCTGGGCTTCGATAACTTTTACACCTCTTTCGCTTGCCACCTCCCTTAACTGATTTTCGGCAAAATCCCAGTCAGAACGACTTCCTAAATATTTTTCGGGGTAAGACGGGTCGCTTAAAGATAAGCGAACATAGGTAGTAAAACCGGCAGCAGAGTAGAATTCATCGATGATATCCCAAATTTTCATGATTTCTGATTTTGCCTGAGCTTTTCTGCAAAAAACGTGGGCATCGTCTTGCGTTATAGACCTAACACGAGATAGTCCAGACAATTCGCCAGTTTGTTCGTCTCTATAGACCATGGTGGTATTGGCATAACGTTGAGGCATTTCTCGGTAACTATGGGCCTTGCGGGCAAAGATTTGGGTGTGGTGGGGGCAATTCATCGGCTTCATGGCAAACTCATGGCCTTCGCGGGTGTTTATTCTAAAGAGCTCATCTTTAAATTTGTCCCAGTGGCCGCTGGTTTCGTACAATTCTTTTTTAGTTATGTGGGGAATTTCTACTTTGCTATAACCTCTTTCTTGGCGCAATTTCCAGACAAAGTCGTCGAGTAAATTTCTGAGAATAGTGCCTTTTGGCGTCCATAAGGCCAGACCGGAGCCTACTAAATCGGAGAATGTGAATAAGTCTAGCTCGGGGCCTAATTTTTTGTGATCACGGCGCTTGGCTTCTTCTAACTTCCATAAGTAATCGTCTAACTCTTCTTGGGTTGGGAAAGCCGTACCATAAATGCGGGTTAACATAGGGTTTTTTTCATCGCCTCGCCAATAGGCTCCCGCAATAGACAAGAGTTTGAAATATTTAAGGTCTTCTTTAGGGTTGTCGACATGACCACCTTTGCACAGGTCCCAGTAATCTCCCGATTTATAAAAACTAATTTTTTCTTTACCGCCTTGTGAGAATTCGTCAATAAGTTCGTGTTTATAAGAGTTGTTGGGGTATTCAGCCTTTGCTTTTTTTGCATCGAGCTCATGTTTTTCAAAACCATCCCAGCTACTAACAATTTGGCGCATTTTTTGCTCGATTTTGGGAAAGTCTGCAGCCGAAACAGGATTTTCAAACTCAAAGTCAAAATAAAAGCCATCTTGAATGGCTGGGCCAATAGCGCGCTTGGTATTTGGCCACAAGTCCATGACAGCGGCAGCTAATAAATGAGAACAGGAATGACGCAAATGAGCCAGGTAATTAAGATCGGGCTTAACTTGTTTTTTAGGGGTTTTCATATGATCCTTAGAATTTTATTAATAAAAACAAAAAAACCACTCAAAGCGTTGGAGTTCTTGGAAATGCTCAGAACGGTCCCATCCAACTGATTAGTGGCCTTAATTCAAGTAATTGGCTTACCTGCCTAGTGCTAGCTGGTTGGTAGCCGGCTTAAAAACGCACTAATTAACTTGGTTTAATGATAGCAGAGGTTGTCAATTTACTATAGGTGAAGGCTGGGGCGTGCTTTGCATTTGCTGGATGATCTCTTGAATCTGAGGGTCTTGTGATAACTCCTCGAGTTGTTGCGAGGTGATGTTTAGCGACGGAAAACCCGTACCTCGGGGTGCGTTATTGGCACCATTACTGGTAGGCTGTTGGGATTGGTTTTGAGTTGGCCCGATAAACAGCTGGAGAAATTGCGTATATCCATGAAATAATGGTTGAACGTGCGGCCACACAAATTGAAGGGTTAAGTACGAAGTGATCGCAAAAAAGACTAAGTAAATTAGAATAGAACCTAAAGCACGTGAGGCGCCGGCTAAGAAGTTGCGCCAAAATATGGTCCAACTAGATACCGAGTAAATGGTTTTTAGTTTGCCACTTCGATCATCAGGGTGTTCGGATATAACCGTGGCGGGTGGAAGATTATTTTCTGGCATTATGACAATAATAGCGAGTACTATTAACCGGGTAAATACGCAGGTGTCTGTAAAGGATTATGAATTTGCACCACCTGATGGTGAGTATATGCTTTATCAAACTGAGCTTAATTTTGATTTGTCTTCTTAAAAACCTGTGGACGATAGAGGGCTCGAACCTCTGACCTTTTCAATGTCAATGAAACGCTCTACCAGCTGAGCTAATCGTCCGCAAAACAGGCTCTATTTTACACAAGGAATAATCGATTAACCAGCGGAAGTGGACATATACCGCTCTTGAGAGAGCATAAATTTGGTACCGCTTTTCTTAACATTACCCCAGTAGTGATTTTGAGCACTTCGGCGTGAGTAAGAAACTTCGAGCCAATTAGCCGAATCGTGAACTTGCTTACGAAGTGTCATGATAAAGGTTTTAAGTTTTTCGAAAAAAGAAACGTGATACGTGCCAGGGTTTACGATTTGCTCTTCAATGGCTTTTTGGACCCCGGTGCCTAAGTTTGAAAGCTCTTTTGCCAACATGGCCAATTGCTCTTGAAGCTCTTTAATTTGACGATTGATTTGTTCTTGGTTGCGATCGAAAACGGGGGTACTGTTGAGTTCCTTTAGACGCGAACGACGGATTAAGTCTTGTTCAATCTGGCTATCTTTTGGTTGGATCCACTCATTTAAAAACTCATTCCTGCCCGGAGCGTAGTCTGCTGGTTGGGTTGCGCCACCGGTTAAGCCACTGACTAAATCAGTAGCTACACCACCGATTAAATCTTTAGTAGCTGATTTTAGCGTATAACCGCCGATACTTTTTAACGCCTCGGCAAAGTTTTGCGGTTGTCGGTTGGTTGTCTTCTTTGTCGGTTTAACGGCAAAGGGATCAAGGGTTGTCATATAAAAACTGCCTCACGTCAAGGCTTTTGCGCGTATTATATAAAACGAATCTGAAAGTTGCAATAAAATTTCGTAATCGTTATTAGAGGGCTTGCAAGTGATCGATGACTTTTTGGCGGGTTAACATATCTTTAAATGAAGCTTTGGCATATTTGCTCTGGGAGACTTCTTGTTTCGTTTTTAGGTCATCGATGTTCTCGATAAAATCGGCTAATTCTTGATCGGATGCGATTAGATCGTGCTTTTGTGCGATAGCCTCGATAATGAAATCTAGTTTGACGTTTTTGGTGGAAGTGTTTTTGTAGTCATCCCGTAGTGCCTCTACGGTTTTGCCAAGGGACTGGGCGTACTGTTCGATAGTGAGACCTAATTTTTGAACTTGCTCGAGTAAACGGCTTAGGGCGCGGTTCGTTTCTTCCTCGACGAGTAATTCGGGCACTTCAAGTTTGCAGGTTACTAAAAGTAACTCGAGTATTTCATTGAGTTTTTCCTGGTCATGGTGCTGGTGTCCCTCGTGTTCGTTGGGTTTATCTGGGGTCCAAATGGCCGACTTTGCCTTTAACCCTTTTACTTCGGCTTCGTAATTGTTTAGGTCTACCGTAGGTTTTTGAGCGATTTCAACTTCAAGCTCCCAATCCTCATTTTCGTTAGCGGATTTTAAATTAATCCGCGGCATGGTGATGGGTTTTAATTTGTGTTCGTCGACGTATTTGTTGTAAGCAGGAGCAAAGACCTTCATCATGGCCTTTTCGTAGAGTTTTGACTTATCGAGCTGTTCCTCGACTAAACTAAGCGGTGCAGCACCTTTGCGAAAACCTTTTACGGTTAAATCCTTAGCCGCCGTCTTGATTGCATCTTGGTATGCCGCAGTAATGTCTTTTAATGGTAATTTGAGTGAAAATTTCATAACAGAGCATTATAGCCTAAATATTGTGCCAGGGACAGGACTTGAACCTGCACGGGTTACCCCACACGGTCCTAAGCCGTGCGCGTCTACCATTTCGCCACCCTGGCGTGTTTTTATGGCGTTGAAGACTTAATAAATAAACAATGGTGAAAGTATACCGCAGGACATATAGGATGTGTACCAGGCTCGTATACGATTTGTGACAACGGACCAGAAATTTGTGGGCAAAAAAAGAATCCAACAGTAACCCCGGTGAGGGAAACCATTGGATCTAGGGGGGAATTATAAACATCATTATAAGTTTGTCAAGACTATATTTTTAAAGGGAAGTAATTTCACTATTTAGACAGATTACTTCATACGACGAAAGCGAAAAAGGAAAACGGGTGACAGTAGACTATAGGTTTTTATGATTATTAAAAATCGGCAGTCTCAAGTTCTTCCATAAAGTGGTTGACCGCAAATTCCCATGAACCATTGCTCCCGGGCGTGTACTTATCTTGGATTTGATCGGGTGTTATAAGACCTTGGTTAAGATAATTTTTTCTTAAAATCTCGGCTGCTTTGTCAAAGTTACTTTCGAATGATGGAAATTCCCAAGTTCCTCTGGAATGAATACCTAAGCCTAAGCAATTGAATGATCCCTGGGGGATTTTTTTACAAAGATTACTTTCTTGCATGGCTATGGCAGGTAATAATCGGAAATCCATTTGATATTTATCGGCAATTTGGGTGAGAACCACTCCCCAATAATCGTAAGGGGTCAACGGCGAGGCATTTGACTCTAGGAACTGAGCAATTAATATAGGCCTGGCATCCCCTTCTTCGATGGTTGTCGACATGCCTAAGACTGTGGCACTATTGGGAGATAAGATAACTGATTGGCGATTGGAACTTAGAGCCCGTAAAAATTTTGCTTGTTGAGGATTTTTTAAAAAATGCAAGGTAGTCATACAGACTACCATAGTTAAAAGGGTGCTTAAAAACCAACCACCTACGATGAGGAAATTTTTCATGGCATATCCACTTTAGCATAATGATTCATTGTGTCACAATTAGCGTGATATACTCTGGAACAAGGCCACGTTATTACAGGTAGATGGAACTAATAGTGCTGGGTATGCCTAAAGGTTCCCATCGATCGCGCTTTAACAGATTGTATGCGCCCATAGCTCAACTGGATAGAGCGTCTGTCTTCGGAACAGAAGGTTGGGGGTTCAAGTCCCTCTGGGCGCACATTACAGGTAGGTTGGTGCTGTTATTAATATTCTGTCTGCCACGAGCCAGTTATTCACTAATAAAGCGTATTCTGGAAAATAAAATATGAACGAATTAAAATAATGCGTTGGTATGGGCCCGTAGCTCAGCGGTAGAGCAGTTGCCTCTTAAGCAATTGGTCGATGGTTCGAATCCATCCGGGCTCACAACACAATATTGACCATTACTCCTCCATCTCTATTTACGATTCACTAAAATTTTAGTTGAAATAATCACAATCCATACAAGAGAAAAACCTATACCCAGTCTCTGCACTAATCCCATGTATTTTTGAAACGATTCAACAAACATGATTGGTCCTGCCATCATTGAAAAAAATCCAAGCGAAAAGGTTAGATAACCCCACGAGTTATTCCACTTCTTTGAAATTGATTTTGCTGAGAGCATGGCTGCAGTTGGAATGAGCAATGCAGCAATGGTACTGGTAAGTGAGTGAAGCTTGCCTGTAAGTGTTGCATCAACGCATTTAGAATCACACGGTAAAAACCCAACCAAAAACATACTCATGCCTCCAAGTAGCAGTAAGACGGAAGCAATTCTGATTACAATATTGTTCTCAAAGTACGTTTGGAATTCATGTCCAAAAAATATTATTGATACTCCTAATAAAGAGAAACCAAAATAATTCATGATAATCTTAAAGGGAGAATCAATGGCACCTATTTCACTCATGCTGGTAGTTATTGGGTTATATCCTTGCCACATTAAACCTAGAATGGTTAGCAAGCAAAAATAAAATATGGGTGTAGTTAAGCTGAATATAATTCTCCACTTTATGAATGTTTCTTTCATTGTTTAAAATCATGAGACATAAATTTTTCTTATTACTACTGGTCAGTCTAATAAAGAGAATCTCTCCATTTTAATTATACTCACTACCCACTACCCATCAAAAAAGGTAAATCTAATCTCCTCTGCCCTGGAGTAGGAGTATAAAAAAGCTCCATAAGAGGCGTTCCAATTTAGAGACATTGAGATCACCAAACCAAAAATACTTTACTTGTTAGTCCTAACTGTTATTTTTTCTTCGCATGGGTCATCTAATGAAGATCAACAAGACGGTTTGAAAGGAAATGAACCCAGTTATTGCAATAGGTATTGCGTTCATTATTGGAATTTTTTGGCTTAAACTAATTCCTTTTGCAAATAAGATCGGGAACCATATGAAGTAACCCCCATATAGTATCATCCAAATAGTTCGCCAAATGGTAGGTGAATTGAGTGCTTGTTCATAGGCTTTCATATCAATCATCCCAACAAAACCTAAGATCGCATCTGGTAAGTCATGGATCATTGCGCTCCAACTTGCAACGCCAATGCCAAAGCCCAAAACTGTCAAAGTGGCTTCGTAACTACCTTTACCATTGAATAATTTTGAAACTAAGTGGACAACTCCACCAGCCACTAAAAAACTAATAAAATAGCCAGGAACGGTTAAAAAGATATCGTAGAAAAAATATTTTTCGATGGGTAACGCCAACCACGGCTTAAAAGTCGAGGGGGCACCACCGGCGGAGTATGCCATCGCATAAAACAAAGTATAACCGACTGCAGGTATTAGAAGGGCAATAAGACCATATCTCAAAAAGTAATTATGCTTTAAAATCGAGTCGAACGCTCGATTTGGGTGCAAAAACATCAACGTATAGAGTGAAAAGAATGATTGGTTTTTTTGACTCATTAGCCGCATATATTAAGTATACTCGCAACTCTTTTCCAACACTTAAAAAGTACTCATCTAGATATTTAAAACTTCTAACTTTATAATTTTTTTACGTAAAGTCTTCACTCTCGTATTTAGTATTGCAGCAGTTTGCTGATGGTGACGAAGCGGTAGCCCTGTTCGGTTAGGCCGTCGATAATGCCGGGGATGGCGTCGCGGCCATTATTTTGTTCACCTTACCAGGGATGGATGAGATTAATCGAGCCTGGCCTGACTCTACTCACGACGTAATTAACGATCTCATCAGCGGATGGATTTCCCCCGAGAGCTTTGGTGGGTTCAATACCCCAGGTGATGGTTTTTTGACTGAGTTTATTTAAATGAAGTGGCATGATTATGAGTTTCTTGCCTTATGGCGAGCGGAAGGTTATTTCTTTTTGCGTACTTACGTTTTGAATAAGCTGATTTGTTCGATCGATCTCGTCGGAAACAAAAGGCATGGAACTGACCGACACCCTCTCAAGGTAATAATACCGGTTCGATTCCAGTCGGGGTCATAACGAAGAGAAAATTAAATTTAAAAAAGTGATTATTCTACCTAAAGATTGTTAGAATGATTGGGTGAAAACTTTTCTTGAGCTGGTTGTACTTGTACTGCTTTTGGGGTTGGGTACTCTTATTTACGCTTTACATTTGGCAGAGCCAAATAATCTAATCAAGAATCATTTACGCCCCGCTTTGCTAAGAAGGGATTGGTCAAGAAATTTATTATTCCTAAACCAACCCGGGGATTATCGATATGCCTATGCCGGTTCGAGAGTGAAAGAAATTGTGGTTGAAGTAGATTGGCTCGAAGGAATTGAGCCGAACCACGATTACGAGACCTGGATTGAACAAATGATTACCGAGAGCATAAAAAAAGAAGGGAAAGTAGTATTAGCTCAATCGATTGGTGATGAATTCAAGCGTGAATATTCGTATCAAGAATTAATGGCATTAGAAAGAAAAAACCGGAGCAGTGACTTAGAAAAAAACTTGGGATACATGCACGTACTTTATTTGACCCGTTCGACGGATGAGCCGACTAATGCGGGAATGGTTTTGAGTGATCGAGCGATTTTCATTTTTGAAGATGTGATTAATGATCTGTCTGAACGAGATGACATTAGAGCGAGGGTAGAGCGATCGACTTTAATTCATGAATGGGGGCATTTATTGGGATTAAATCATACGACAGAAAATAATTGTGTTATGTCAGAAACGGTTGAAGTGTATGGTAACCGCCAATTCCAATTTAATAATATTCCAGTTACTCACTGCACGGATACAATTATTGAATTAGAGCGATTGAGAAAAGAAGCAAAATATTGAAGTCACGCGTACTTTTTAATTATTTTCCCAAGTATAAAGTTAAAAGTTGTTTCTGGCTTTGAATTATTGAAGTACCCATTTAATACATATTGCGTTTTAGATCATTTTCGACATACTACATCTAGTATGCCAGATTGGTATCTAAAATGGGTCGAAGAGATAATGGGGAAGAAGAACATCGTTGACGGGATGCAGGAGGTTTCACGATTAAAAAACGTAAATTTTGGTCCATTTGTTACCATTTCAAGAGATCCAGGTAGTGGTGGGAAACCTATAGCCGAATTAGTAGCCAAGAAATTACGGTTTGAATTTTATGATAAACAATTAATCGATGAGATAGCAAAATCTGCAAAAGCCCGCAAAGAAATTATTTCGGCTGTTGATGAAAAAGAACGGTCTTTAATGGATGATTTTATTCATAACTTACTCAATCCGGATTACATTAGTGAAGAGCGTTATATAAAGCACCTGTGTAAAGTTGTGTTAGGGATTGCCCATAAAGGTAAAGCGGTCATTTTAGAGCATGGAGGGAATTTTATTACCCCAGACGCTTTTGGTTTACACATACGAATAACAGCACCATACCGGGTTTGTGTTTCTAGGGCAGTTCAATATGAAAAGATACCCTATTCGAAGGCGAGGGAAATAATTAGGGAAGAAATTGATGAGCGAGCTCGTTTTGTACGGCAATACTTTAACCGAGATATTGCCAGATGTAAGTATTACGACATGGTTATAAACACGACCTATTTATCGATACAGGACGCAGCTGATTTAATCGTAAATATGTACCGGCGGAAGTTTCCGAGGAACTAAAACGAATCAATATTTACATAATGAGTTTGGTGGTGAATTGGTTTGCCTAAGAATTTTTGAGCAATAGACCGGAATGAATTCGGATTATCGGTAGTGTAGTATGTATGCCACGGATTTGTATTTGATGGGGAGGAAAGTTCGTGTTTGAGAAGAAACGTTTTAGTTGCCTTGGCAGTAGCGATGGCGGGGTTGACCACACTAATTTTTGGATTATTAAGATAGCTGATTATGTTATGTGCAATCAACGGATAGTGAGTGCAACCCAGTATTAAATGGTCTGCCATAGTTGTTTTAAATCGGTTTAGATAGTGATCGATGATGGGGTTAAGGATTGAATGTTTGGTAATCCCTTCTTCGATAAGCGGTACAAACAAAGGACAGGCTTGTTGTTCTATGGTAATTGAAGGGTTATGCCGGTTTATGGCTTTAACAAAGGCCTCACTTTCGATAGTACCTTTGGTACCGATAACGATTATATGTTTACTTCGTGTTGAAGTGGCGGTAGTTTTAGCACTAGGTTCGATAACACCGATGATGGGTATGGAATTCTCTTTTTGAAGAGTGGTTAAAGCTTGGGCAGAAACTGTTGAACAAGCAACTACGATTAACTTGACGTTTTGATTGAGTAAAAATTTTACCAGTTGTCGACTAAAGCGGATGACGGTTTCACGACTACGGGGGCCATAAGGAACACGTGCGGTATCACCAATATAAATTGTGGATTCTAGAGGCAAGTGTGAGTAAATTTCTTTAGCAACGGTGAGGCCACCCACACCTGAATCAAATATGCCAATGGGACGTGTATCCATGACTAGGAGTATAACAAACGATATAAGTTTTATTGATACAGACGAGAATTACTAACCGGATATTTTTGAAATGCCAAGGTATACTGACGTGATTGTCCACCGACAAGGGATACCTCTAGAGGCATAGTGGTTTGAGTAATACCATCTATGCCGGTGAGGATTATCTGGAAACGATAGGTGCCCGTATATTTTGCATGAACATTAATGTGGTATTCACCATTTGATGGTGTTGGGATCGATACCCCCCAACGAGAAAATGATTTATTCATCCAAATTTCTTGAGGTGAATATAAAACTTGCTGGCTAATTTTAGCGTCTTCGATTTGATGATAGCGTAACCCATCAACCGTATCACCGATTAACAAGTCTTGAGGAGAACGTATTAGGGCGGTAAGCCCCGTTGACGCTGTAAGACGTATTGAGGAGTTATCTTGAGCTATAACTTGTCGATATACAAAAGAAGCTCTTTGTCTGCTAACCATCATGATCTTTTCGGCGAATCCTGAGGTTTGAAGGAGAGTAGCCACAAAAACGACTGAGGTAAAAAGGGCTGCATAGAACAGTATCCAAACGCAGCGTTGATAACTACTGAAAAGCCAAATTATAAGGGAGCGGGATACGGGTTTTGGGCGAGATGTACTAAAATTTACTGTTACGTGGTTTTTATACAGAGTTCTAAAAATTGACGGGACCGAAAATACTGCGGGCATACGATAACCAATCGCACAAGGCGTTATGATCCTATTATAGGGAATTATGTGACAGAAGTAATTAGATTTGGTTTAGACTGTCGATAAGGAGACGGATTTCTTGATTTAAAAGGTCTTGTGCGGAAGCATGAATAACTCCTGCACCTGCAAGTTTAATGATTTTTTCATTAAGGCTATCTAATGACCTTATGGTCTTATCTGGCCTTTTCAAATCTTGAGTTTCAATTACCCCGACTTGAGTGTATAAACTGTTTTTTAAGCCAAAGTTTTTAACCCATCCTTGGTTGTATACATCTTGAATAAGTTGTTTTAGTGTTTCAAAAGAAACCTGTTTAGATATGTGTTGGGTAGTGTTGTTAGGATTATAGTTTAGATTAAAAATAATCGGCGAGGACCCTATAAAGACCGAATTTTCTTGGGCTGTCAGCTCACCTGACGCGTTATACATATATATTTCAAATGAGTAGTACCCAGGAACAGGCGCAGAAAGTTGCAATTGATAGTTACCCCCAATCGGGTACTTAATCCCCAGTTGCCAATAGGCATTGCCCACCGTCTCACCAATAATTTCGTCAACGAGCGGTTTTTCAAGAATTAGCTGAGACAGCGGAATATTAGTAGATACAGGTTGGGTGGTAGCTAACTGATTATCAGGATTAGTAATAGTGATGTTTAGATTAGGGTCAGCATTTAACCATACATAGCTGAAATCAGGGTTAACCAGAGATTCTGACATTAACGATGATGTTTGAAATAACGAGTTGAATGATCCTGAGTTTAAATCTGTACCGGCTGGGTAGTAGTGAAGAGCTCGTTGAATATTAGTGGTTGGGACACCCAGAACAGAATCAGCCCCATAAAACGGGTCATGGATTCGATATAAGCTTCCTGAATCAGTTGCCTCCGTTTTATAGGCAGTGACAAAGTGTCTTCCGCTGGAACTTGAAGGAGAGGTAAAACCAGTAATGATGGGCTGATTTAGATTTTCAAGAATATTATTATAGCTGGGTGTGTCTGTAGGTGAGACCAATTGCAGTTCAAGTTGGGGATAAGCTGAATTACTTGCATTTAAAGCCTGGGTCAAGGTTGATATACTGCTCCAATTCACGCTGCCTTCACGCCAGTATGGGAAGGGATACACGTTAAGCCAGTCGTTAAGCGTTTGTGGTGTCAGGTCAACAAGCTGGTCACCCCACGGTATTTTATCTAGGCCATAACTTTTGAGTACCATGGCAGCGCTTGTGAGAGCGCAACCGACTTGTTCAATGGTGCGGTTTAAATGGTCGTATTTAGAATCTTTCCATAATGGATCGCGTTGGGAAAAATAAGGAAATTGTGTGGGGGTAGGATCAGGGGTGAGGTCGGTGACCTTGATATTGTCGAAGTATACTTCAGTTGTTCCACCACCACCCGTACCTACCCGAAATCCTATAGCCCCATTCAGTACCGGTAGATTGGAATCAGTAACGTCAAATACAAGTGTATAGTCTTGTTGATTTGCTTCTTTTACATATATTTTAAAGTTACCTTCAATCAGATCTAATTTCCAGTTATATGTTATGTTATTTAGTAAAATATATGGTAAAGAATGATAAAAAATTGGTGGGCCAACATTTGAAGGGGCATGTTTAGTTAAATATATAGTATTGCCACTAACATGTAACTGATAAAAATAATACCCTAATGAGCTCTCGTTTGTGGGTACCACTCTCCAAATAAAATTTTTATCAACACCCGACAGAGCAAGCATATCGAACTCGTATCGAATATTTGTCCAATTTGAATCACCAGCAATTGAGTTTCCTACCGTAGAAGGTGAAGTGACTTTTAACCCATATTTTCCATCAACCACTTCCCAAGATGAATTTGTATTTGGACCTATTTCATGAACTGGTAGCCATCCGTCAGCATTACCGTCAGAAAAATCATCGAGAAATAGGATATCCCCATAATTGGCATGAACGCGAGTTACCGAAGTGATTAGTAGGAATATTATAAAAAAGAAGACCTGTACGATTAGTTTCATCTTGCTTTAAAATGCTTTTGGGACAATTAGTTATTATTAGAACGTTTAATTGATGAGCTAGTCAACAGCCGAATTAGTAGACTTCTAGGCTGAAAATCTGAATATGGTAAAGATTAACAGTTCGAGTCTATGGGATAGACTCTTGGTGCACAGTAATTATAGAGAGTGCTCACCAACCACGCGTGAAAGAATTAAGTTAATTGCATCGTTATTGCGAGATTGTAATAACGTTCTGAATATCGGCTCAGGGCAAGGATATTTGGAAAGTAGAATTAAGGAACAGATTGAAGCCGATAAATATCATTGGAATAGTCTAGATATAACTGAAATCGGTCTTGCTAATATAAGGAGAATCTCTAAAAAAATTAATACATTCAAAGCGAATATTCTCAAATTACCTTTTCAGTTAAATACTTTTGACTGTGTTGTGGCATCTGAGGTTTTAGAACATTTGGATAAAAATATTATTACTGTTGCTTATGCACAAATATATAAAGTATTGAAAACTTCAGGACGATTAATTATCAGCGTACCAGTTTATGAGCAAATGCCCCTTAAGAATCACCCGGTTGGGCATTATAGAAAATATACACCTAATATTATTTCTAGAGAGTTGCAAAAAAATAAGTTTAAAATTATAAAAGTCCATTACCTATATGCATTTAATACTTCTTTTATGTTCAGAAGTCTGATTAATAGAGTAATTAAATTGAGAAGACCAAATGTATTGGTGTTGGTATGCGAAAAGTTGTGATGTTGGCCCGGCTGTATTGGCCGCATGTGGGAGGGGTAGAAAATCATGTTTTAGGACTTTGTAGTCGATTAAAAAAAAGAGGTATTGCAATAACTCTAATCACTGAGCAATACAGTAAAGAGTTAAAACTAAAGGAATACCATGAGGGAGTAAAAATTTTACGAGTCCCCTACTCCAATATTGGTTCAAAATTGAAGACTTGGCGATGGATGTGTCAACATAGAAAAGAATTTGAATCGGCAGAGTTGGTGCACGCGCATGATGTTGGTTGGTGGTATGTACCCATAAAATGGATTCACAGGTCTACACCTTTTTATATTACTTTTCATGGGTATGAACCCAGAGGCTTGCCCCGCTTTGGTGCGATTTTGAGCAGAAAAATTGTTGAATTGAGTACAAATGGTTCGATTGTGGTGGGTGAGTTTATTAAAAAGTGGTATTGGGCAAAGCCAACGTATATTACATACGGGGCACAGGATTTGAAGTCTGCTCCCCTACCCCAAAAACAGTCGGCAGTTTTTGTAGGAAGAATCGAAGCTGATACGGGAATTTTTACCTACCTTAGAGCGTTAAGATACTTACACCCAGAATTGACTTTAGACGTATATGGTGAGGGTAAAGATTTAAATAAAGCACAGACATACGTAAAAAAGTACGGTTTGCCCGTGGCTTTTCATGGTTTGACTTTGAAGCCCAGTGAGGTAATACGTAAATCACGATTTGTTTTTACATCGCAGTACTTAACCATACTGGCGGCGATGCAAACTAAAAGATTGGTCATAGCAACATACTCATCGTCTCTTAAACGAGATTACCTTGAATGCCACCCCATGAAAAATTCGATGATAATTGCGGAGAAGGCAAGTGATTTGGTTGAAAAAATGAATGAATTACATGAGGAAGATGAAACTGAGAAGATTGAAAAGGCATATGAATGGGCAATGAAGCAGACGTGGATGGCATTGGAAGATAAGTATCTTACTTTATGGCAAATAAATTAAGAGGAATAGCACTATAAATATTAGTGCAATAATTTTGATTGATAGAGCGTACAATATAGTTAGTTTTATGAAATTCTCGGTGGTTACCACGATTTTAAATGAAGAAGAAAGTGTATTACCTTTACTCAGCTCCCTAGTTGGTCAAGAATTGAAACCGGATGAAGTGATTATTGTCGATGGGGGTTCGACTGACGAAACCCTTCAATTAATTGAAGCTTGGGAGAGAGAACATGTGAATATACGTGTCAGGGTGATTGTAAAATACGGCGTGAATCGCTCACGCGGACGGAATATTGGAATAAAAGCAGCGCAAAACGAACATTTAGCCATAATTGATGCAGGGTGTGAAGCTGATAAGAATTGGTTAAGTGCTTTTGCTCTTAAGTGGAAAAAGAATCCTGAGGCAGATGCGATAGCAGGATTTTATTTGGTAAGCCCCCGTTCTGTCTTAGAATACTGCTTTGGTTTAATGTTGGCAGTATCGCCAAAAAGTTTTAATACTAATACTTATTTGCCGTCATCCAGAAGTTTGGCAATGACAAAAACAGCATGGAAAAAGGCCATGATGTATCCTGAATATTTGGATACGTGCGAAGATCTAGTGTTTGCAGACCGGTTAAAAAAGCGAGTGAAGATGATAGTAACCAAAAAGGCTCTTGTGTACTGGTATATGCCAAAAGATTTAATAGCATTTATTGGGACGATAAGGGGATACGCAGAAGGAGATGTGCGTGCATTATATTGGCCTCATTTAATAAAAATTGCGTCGGTTTGGTTGCGGTATGTAGTTTTTGTGGTTTACCCACCCCTGCTGATGTTTTATCTGTTTTACCCACCACTAAAATATTGGAGGTCGGCATGGAGAAATGGGGCGATTTTTATTTTACCGGCAGTGCAATTGGCTGCAGATGTAGGAGTAATGTGGGGCAGTTTACGGGGTGTGATTAAGTTATTGAGCGCAGGGTCTTTAGCCCTAAGTACCAGCGAAGCGGAAGTGTGAAGGTAAAACTGATGGCTAAAGCGGTGGGAATACCTGCTATACCTTGATTTGAAATTACATAGAATAACGTAGGGTACAAGATAAGGCTTTGGATGAATGTGATGGCTGATAAATATTTTTGCTTCCTTACCGCTAAAAAGAGAGGGTTGAGAGGAGTTGAAATAATGGTTATAAGGCTAACCCAGGGAAGTGTGCGCATGAGTACAATGGCGTCGATCCACTGAGGCCCTAATAAAAGTAAAGTAATGGGCTTGGCGAGAATTGAGATTAGTGCAGTTATTGGAAGAGCAAGTGAAAACATTGTGAGGGCAGTTTTTAAAAAAGCCCTCTTTAAACGAGGGGGATCGGTTAATAACCTGCTGTAGGTGGGAAAAGCGACTTTGTTAAAGGTCTCTGTTATTTCGTCAATGGGTAAGAAACTTAAGCGGTAGGCCATTTGATAGATGCCTAATGAAGCTGTAGGTAAGAGGCGGCCTATGCTAATATCGGGCGCGGTATTGGTGATATAGCCGAATACGCCCATGAGAGTGACC